>NZ_CP060587.1:2507826-3134783 GCF_014334735.1 Aeromicrobium senzhongii | reverse complement strand
TCCACACGTTGTGTACGAAACGGTTCGATCTGCCGCCGTCCCTGACGCGGCGCCTGTGGATATCCTGTGACGCTAGCAGCCGGTGCCGACCGGTCACAAGCGGATCCGGACATTTGTGGAGGCCGTTCGGCGTGTCGTGTGGACCCTGCCCCACACTCAGGATAAGACTTGCGGCTTTGGGTCGGTTTGACCACGTCAGGCCGCCCCCCGTACCGTTGAGGGGTCGTCTCGAACGACGTCTGCCGCGTGCCCATGAACAGTTCCGGTCGTGGGCGAGCGGTGGCCCCTCCCCGTTGGGTCACGATCCGTAAGAAGGACCTCCTGTGAGCAAGCGCACTTTCCAGCCGAACAACCGTCGCCGCGCCAAGAAGCACGGCTTCCGCCTCCGCATGCGTACGCGTGCCGGTCGCTCGATCCTCGCGGCCCGTCGCCGCAAGGGTCGCGACAAGCTCTCGGCCTGATTCATCGTGCTGGCGCGCGTGCACCGCATGCGCGACGGTGAGGAGTTCCGCCAGGCGATGCGCCGTGGTGGCAAGGGTGTTCAACCCGACCTCGTCGTTCACGTGGGTGGGCCTGTCGAACCGGCGGACGTCACGTCCGTCGGTTTCGTCGTGTCCAAGAAGGTGGGCCGTGCCCACGAGCGCAATCTCGTGAAGCGACGCCTGCGCCACCTCATGCGCGACCGGATCGACGCGGTTCCCGCGGGATCTCGGGTCGTCGTGCGTGCCCTCCCCGGTGCGGCCTCCCGCCCGGCCGCCGCGCTGGCACCGCAATTGGACCAAGCACTGCACACGGCCGTGTCGCGGGTGCGACGATGATGCGTTGGATCGTGGCGAGTCTGCTGCGGGCCTATCGCTTCGCCATCAGCCCGATGTACGGGCAGGTGTGCCGTTACTACCCGAGCTGTTCGGCATACGCCTTGGATGCGGTCGAGACGCATGGCGCCCTGCGGGGTTGCTGGCTCGCGATCCGTCGCCTCGGCCGGTGCCACCCCTGGGCCGCCGGCGGGTACGATCCCGTGCCGTCCGGCGCCCGTGAACGAGGAGAAGCATGTTCGACTTCCTAGGCAGCATCGGTGGCGCCATCATGACGCCGCTGTACTACTTCACGTCCGGCATCGTGCTCGCGTGGCACTGGCTGTTCGAGCAGATCGGCATGAACCCGGACGGCGGCTGGACGTGGGCCCTGTCGATCGTCGGCCTGACGCTGACGATCCGCGCCATGCTGATCCCGCTGTTCGTCAAGCAGATCAACTCCAGCCGGAACATGCAGTTGATCCAGCCGCAATTGCAGGAGTTGCGCAAGAAGTACGGCCACGATCGTGAGCGCTTCGCCCAGGAGCAGATGAAGCTGTTCCAGGAGACGGGCACCAACCCGTTCTCCTCCTGCCTGCCGCTGCTGCTGCAGATGCCGATCTTCTTCGCCCTCTTCCGCGTCATCGACCAGGCGTCCCGCAACGGCGCCGAAGGTGCACGCGGCTTCCTGTCCGGTGCGCAGGCCGAATCCCTGGCCAACGCCGAGTGGCTCGGCGGCCGCATCGCCGACACCTTCATGTCGAGCGAGCATCTCGAGACCAAGATCATCGCGATGACGATGGTCATCGCGATGTGCGCCACCCAGTTCTTCACGCAGAAGCAGCTGATGGCCAAGAACATGCCGGAGTCGGCGCTCAACGGCCCGTTCGCCCAGCAGCAGAAGATCCTCCTCTACGTGCTCCCGGTCGTCTTCGCCGTCTCGGGCGTGGCGTTCCCCCTCGGCGTGCTGGTCTACTGGACCACGTCGAACCTGTGGACCATGGGCCAGCAGTTCTGGGTCATCCGCAACAACCCCGCGCCCGGCACGCCGGCCTTCAAGGCCAAGCAGGAGCGCGACCAGGCCAAGGGCAAGACGGTTCAGCCCGATCCGGCGCTCCCCGTCGAGACCGAGACCGAGGCTCAGCGACTGAAGCGCCAGCAGCCGAAGAAGCAGACGCGCGACCAGCGCCGGAAGAGCGGCTCTCCCCAGCCGAAGCAAGCGAAGCCGAAGCCGAAGCCGAACAAGCCTGCCCAGGAGGATCCCGATGAGTGACAGCGATCTGGAACGCGAAGGCGACATCGCGGCCGACTTCCTCGAGGAGCTCCTCGACATCGCGGACCTCGACGGCGACATCGACATCGATGTTGACGGCGATCGCGCTGCGGTCGAGATCATCGGCGGCGATCTGCGTCACCTGGTCGGGCCGGACGGCGAGGTCCTCGAAGCACTCCAGGAGCTCACCCGGCTGGCGGTCTACCGCGAGACCGGTGACCGCAGCCGTCTGATGTTGGACGTCGACGGACACCGGGCCGCTCGCAAGGCCGCGCTCGTCGAGGTCGCTGCCGGAGCGATCGAGCAGGTCAAGGCGGACGGCGAGCCGCTCGCTCTCGATCCGATGTCGCCCTTCGAGCGCAAGGTCATCCATGACGCGGTCGCCGATGCGGGACTGCGCAGCGAGTCGGACGGCGCCGGCCCGAGCCGCCACGTCGTCGTGCTGCCGGCCGAGTGACTGTTTCACGTGAAACGGCAGCGTTCGGCGAGCGTCTTCCGCTCGCCGAACGCTATGCCGAGATCCTGGCCACGACCGGTGTCGAGCGCGGTCTGATCGGTCCCCGCGAAGTCGACCGACTGTGGGACCGCCATCTGCTCAACTGCGCCGCCCCGGTGGTCCGCGTTCCTGAGAACGCCACCGTCGCGGACGTCGGCGCCGGCGCTGGACTCCCCGGCCTGGTCTGGGCCATCGCGCGTCCTGATCTGCACGTCACCTTGATCGAGCCCCTCCTGCGTCGAGCGACCTTCCTTGAGGAAGCCTCCGCGGAGCTGGGCCTGGACAACGTGACGGTGCTGCGAGCGCGCGCCGAAGAGGTTTCCGAGAAGTACGACGTCGTCACCGCGCGTGCGGTGGCGGCCCTCGACAAGCTGGGACGCTGGTGCATGCCCTTGGTGAAGCCGGGCGGATTCCTGCTCGCGCTCAAGGGACGCAGTGCCGCAGAAGAGGTCGAATCCGCGCGCGCCACCCTCAAGCGTCTGAAGGCCGGCGATATCGTGGTGGCGACGTACGGGCAGGACTGGGGACTCGAGGTTCCCACGACTGTCGTCGAAGTCCAGCGCAGATGAGCATCCGTGGAACGGCCTGACGTTCCACGTGAAACATGACAGGGAGCCGTAGTGACGATTCCGACAGCCGCGGACTTTGCCGAGGAGCCGGTGGAGGCGTCCGCCTCCACCCCCCTCGCCGATCAAGCGAGCCAGCACGTCGAACTCATGGAGCGCCTTGCGCGCAGTGGCCGGTACGAGCGCCCGTCCCACACCCGGGTGTTCGTCGTGGCGAACCAGAAGGGTGGCGTCGGCAAGACGACCACCTCGGTGAACTTGGCAGCGGCGATGGCCGCGCGCGGGTTGTCCGTCCTGTTGATCGACCTGGACCCGCAGGGCAACGCCTCCACGGCAGCGGCGATCCCGCACGCCTCCGGAACACCGGGCACGTACGAGGTCCTGCTCGACGAACTGCCCATCGAGGACGCCGTACAGGCAAGTCCGGACATCCCGGCATTGCGCGTCGTTCCAGCCACGATCGACCTCGCGGGCGCCGAGATCGAGCTCGTCGGACTCGAGCAGCGCGAGCGTCGCCTGCGCACGGCCATCGACACGTACCTGGCCGGCCCGGGAGCGGACATCGACTACGTCTTCATCGACTGCCCGCCGTCGCTGGGACTGCTGACGATCAACGCGATGGTGGCAGCGCGCGAGGTGCTGATCCCGATTCAGTGTGAGTACTACGCCCTGGAAGGACTGAGCCAGTTGCTCGGCAACATCGGCCTGGTCCAGCAGCACCTCAACCAGGATCTCGACGTGTCGACGATCCTGCTGACCATGCACGACGCCCGGACCAACCTGAGTTCGAGCGTGGCGGCCGAGGTGCGCGGTCACTTCGGGGATCGGGTTCTCTCGACCGCAATTCCCCGCTCGGTGCGGATCAGCGAGGCGCCGGGCTACCAGCAGACGATCATCACGTACGATCCGAACTCGACGGGAGCGTTGTCCTACATGGAGGCGGCCCGTGAGATCACCCAACGCGGCGCGGCCCCGGCCGACCAAGGAGCATCGTCATGAGCACACCTCGCCCCGGCCTCGGCCGTGGACTCTCCGCCCTGATCCCCACCTCGCCGGCCCAGGCCAAGGAGTCGGGCCTCACCGAGGTCGCGGGTGCCCGACTGCGCGAGCTGCCGGTGGGCCAGATCTCGCCCAACCCGCGTCAGCCCCGCAAGGTCTTCGACGAGGAGGCGATGTCCGAGCTCGTCCACTCGATCAAGGAGATCGGACTGCTCCAGCCGATCGTCGTGCGATCGACCGGGCCGGATCGCTACGAGCTGATCATGGGGGAGCGGCGTTGGCGCGCCACCCAGAAGGCCGGCCTCGAGACGATCACCGCGGTCATCCGCGAGACGACGGACGAGGACCTGCTGCGTGACGCACTGCTGGAGAACCTGCACCGGTCGGAACTGAACCCGCTGGAAGAGGCAGCGGCGTACCAGCAGCTTCTGGAGGACTTCGGCTGCACGCAGGAGGAGCTCTCGGAGCGCATCGGGCGGTCCCGACCGCAGATCACCAACACGATCCGGTTGCTGAAGCTCCCTCCGGCGGTCCAGCGTCGCGTCGCGGCGGGCGTGCTGTCCGCCGGTCACGCACGGGCTCTGCTGGCGGTGCCGAACCCGGAATTGCAGGACAGATTGGCCTCGCGGGTCGTCGCTGAGGGGATCTCCGTGCGTCAGCTCGAGGAGATCGTCCGCTTCGGTGACGAGGACGCGACGCCTGCGGCACGCAAGCTGTCGACGCGTCCCACCTCGGCGAGGGTGGGCGAGTTGGCACACCGGCTCTCCGAGCGTTTCGACACGCGGGTCAAGGTCGACTTCGGCAAGTCCAAGGGCAAGATCGTCGTCGAGTTCGCGACGATCGGCGACCTGGAGCGCATCGTTGAACTGATGGACCCCGCCTCCGCCCAGAAAGTCGACTAATCGACTGAGCGACTTAACAACAAAGCCACTTGTCGATAAGTCGACAAGTGGCTTTGTTGATGACAGCAGGTGTCAGGCGACGAACTCCGAGATCTCGGTGAGGATCGCCGACTTGGGACGGACGCCCACGATGGAGCGGACGAGCTCGCCCTGGTAGTAGAGGTTGATCGTCGGCAGGCCGGTGACCCGGTACTGCGCCGGCGTGACGGGGTTGGCGTCGGCGTCCATCTTGACGACGGTCAGCGCGCCTTCCTTCTCGGCGGCGATCTCCTCGAGGATCGGGGCCAGCTGGCGGCACGGGCCGCACCAGGAGGCCCAGAAGTCGACGAGGACGGGCCCTTCGGCCTTCAGGACGGTGGACTCGAAGTCGGCGTCCGTGACGGCGGTGATCTCAGCCATGTTTCTCCTTGGGTGGGTGCGGATGGTCAGTCGGTCAGGGCGACCGCGGGCTCGGGGAACCCGGCGGCCTCGATGTCGGCGAGGAAACGCTCGGCGTCGAGGGCGGCCTGGCATCCGGTGCCGGCTGCGGTGATCGCCTGACGGTAGGTGTGGTCGACCAGGTCGCCGGCCGCGAAGACGCCGCGGAGGTTCGTGGCGGTCGAGCCCGGCTGCGTGAGGACGTAGCCCTCGTCGTCCAGGTCGACCTGACCCACGAGCAGCTCGGAGCGCGGGTCGTGGCCGATGGCGATGAACAGGCCGCTGATGTCGAGACGCCGGGTCTCGCCGGTCTCGGTGTCGCGCAAGGTGACGCCCTCGAGCATGCCGTCGCCGTGGATCTGGTCGACGGCGCTGTTCCACGCGAACTCGAGCTTGTCGTTGGCCAGGGCACGCTCGGCCATGATCTTGCTGGCGCGCAGCTCGTCGCGGCGGTGGATCAGCGTGACCTTGTCGGCGAAGCGCGTCAGGAACAGGGCCTCCTCGACGGCGGAGTCGCCACCGCCGACCACGGCGATGTCCTTGCCGCGGAAGAAGAAGCCGTCACACGTGGCGCACCAGCTGACGCCGTGGCCCGAGAGCGTGTCCTCACCCTCGATGCCGAGCTTGCGGTAGCCCGAACCCATGGCGAGGATCACCGCGTGGGCGCGGTACGTCGAGCCGTTGGCCAGCTGCACGGTCTTGATGTCGCCGGTCAGGTCGCACGACGTGACGTCGTCGGCCACGAGCTCGGCGCCGAAGCGCTCGGCCTGGGCGCGCAGGTTGTCCATCAGGGCCGGGCCCATGATGCCGTCGGGGAAGCCCGGGAAGTTCTCGACGTCGGTGGTGTTCATCAACGCGCCACCGGCGGTCACGGAACCCTCGAAGACGAGGGGGTTGAGATTGGCTCGCGCGGCATAGATGGCAGCCGTGTACCCGGAAGGGCCGGAGCCGATGATGATGAGACTACGGACGTCGTCGGTCATGGAGAAACGCTTTCGATCGGGTTCACGTGGTGCAACGGATTCTAGGTGCTGGATGTTCCCGCACGGCGGTGTCAGTCATCGGCCGCGCACGATCACGCTGCGGATCTCGCCGCGGAACTCCCCGGGCTCGACCTGCGGCAGCGAGCGCAGCCACACCACCACGAACCGGGTGCGGTCGTCGCGGGGCATCGCGATGGAGAGGTCCTCGGTGGCACCGTTGAGCGTGGAGACCTCACGCAGGTCGTCCAGGGAACGGGGCAGAGTGGTCATCGTCGCCGGCGCGGTCAGGATCGACAGGTCGGTCGGGCTGCCGCCCAGACGCAACCGCACCTGCTCGACCTGACGGACGGCGCCGAGGTCCAGGATGAGCCCGACCCCGTCCTTGAGGCCGCCCAGATCGGCCCGCCCGTAGTACGTGCTGGTGCGCCAGCCGGTGTTCGGGTCGTCGTCGATGGCGGCCCCGGTCTGGTCGGGACTCTCGGCACCGTCGCTGCCCTGGGGATCGAAGTCGACGACCCGCTCGACGGGCAGGACGCGCACCGGCGCATCCGGCGCGGACTGCGCATAGGGGTCGCCCTCGCGTCCGGACTCACGGCCCACGAGGAACGCCAGCACGCCGGACAGCACGATCGCGGTGACTAGGCCCAGCAGGATCAGGGCGCGATCACCGTGGGTCATCGCCTGCATGCGCGTGGCGAATCGCTCGCGACGCGTGGGCGGCTTCGGGGCGAAGGCCTTGGGCCGGCGCCGCGGCGGCTCGAGCCCAGGCGGCGGCCCGGACGGCTCGACGACGGGGTCCATCCGCAGCAGGTCGGGCGAGGTCACGTCGTACCCGAGCGGCTCGTCGAAGAGGTCCTCGTCGCCCTCCGCCGCCTGGTAGAGCACCCGGGCGATCTCGTCGGCGGTCGTCAGGGCGTCGTGCGGGTGGCGTGCGGGCTCGAGGATCCGGTCGCAGATGTCGTCGAGCTCACGCAGCACGCCGGCACGCACCTGACGCGGGCGCAGGAGGTGGCCGTGCACCGTGGGCGCGGCCCGCAGGCCGTCGACGTGGCCCCCGGGCCAGCGGCTGACCAGGCAGGCGTAGAGCAGTTTGCCCAGGGCGTTCACGTCCGCGGCGCGGTAGGCCTCCATGTCGTCGGCCGAGTCCTGATGCTCCACCGGAGCGAGCGCCGTGGCGACGCCGAGGCCGACGATGCGGACGGCGCCGGACTCCTTCAGCAGGACCTGGTGCGGCGTCAGCCGGCGGTGCACCAGCCCACGGTCGTGGGCGTGTGCGATCGACTCCGCGACCTCGGCGACGACCGTGGCGGCACGCCGGTTCGGCAGGGGCGACTGGGCCAGCACGCGGCTCAGCGGCATCGCCTTCGCCCACTCGCGAACGACGACGTGGACCCCGTCCTCGTCCTGCAGCAGGTCCAGCACACGCAGGAACCGGTGGTCCGTCACGCTGGTCGAGCGACGGGCCGCCTGCAGGAAGTTCTCGCCGCGCGGATCGTCGGCGGGCAGCATCTCGACGCGCACGTTGCGGTGCAGGATGCGGTCGACGGCGCGCCAGTTCGAGGCGCCGAGGCTCTCACTGACCAGATCGGCGAGCTCGTACCGCGAGGCGAGAACGTCGCCGGAGACGTGGGGCCTCCGGTCACTCATCGGTCCTCAGTCCTCCTCGGCACGCAACGGGCGGTGCTGCCCACCTCATCGTACGGGGGTCGTGTCGGCGCCGGGTCAGTTGCGCCGGAGCACACTGGTGACCACGTACCGCAGCTCCTCGACCCGCAGCAGTCGTGCCATGAGAACCGTGGTGGCCGCGCCGAGCAGGCCGACGACCACGAGCTCGCCCATCGCCGAGAGGGGCGAGAGCGCGCCGCTGTCGACGAAGTGGCCCCAGCCCCACCGGCCGGCCAGCATGACGGCGGCCGCGGCCGCGCACACGAGGGCCAGCCGCGCGACGAACCGGACCGTCTCGGGATCGGCGAGCGTGCCGATCCGCCGCGACAGGACCGTGGCGGAGATCGCCAGGCCGAGCGTGTAGGCCAGCCCGTAGGCCAGCGCAAGCCGCGTGGAGACCTCGATCGGGGCCGCTCCGGTGGTCAGCAGGACGGCCAGGACGATGTTGCCCGCGGCGATGGCGACCTGGATGAAGAACGGGGTGCGCGTGTCCTCGAGCGCGTAGAAGCCCCGCAGGACCACGTAGTGCAGGCTGAACATCACCAGCGCGAGCGCGAACGCCGAGATCGTCATGCCGATCGCGTCGGTGTTGGCGCGCGCCGCACCGAAGCCGGCCACGACGGAGGCCAGCGGCAGGCCCAGGCACGCGACGGCGACGGCGATCGGGGCGATGAGCATCAGGGCCAGGCGCAGCGTCCGGGTCAGCTCGAGGCGCATCCGGCCGAAGTCCCTCTCGGCGGCGCGCGCGGCGAGCGTGGGGATGATCGCGGTGGCCAGCGACACGGTGATGACCCCGTGCGGCACTTGGCTGATCAGGAAGCCGATGTCGTAGACGGCGAAGCCGGCGCTGTCGACGTTGCGCTGGCGCCCTTCGAGGTCGGCGCCGGAGGCCAGGCGCACGATCACGAAGTACGAGATCTGGTTGACGATGATGAACGCCAGCGTCCAGGCACCGAGTTTGAGGGTGTGGCTCAGGCCGACCCCGCGGAAGTCGAACCGCGGGCGGTACCGGAAGCCCACCTGGCGCAGGAACGGCACGAGGACCAGGGCCTGGACCGCGATGCCGAGGGTGGAGCCCAGGCCCAGCAGCCAGGCCTCGCCCGAGCTGAAGCCGTCGTCGGCACCCGGACGCGCGACACCGAAGACGACGGCGTACGACCCCAACACCCCCAGCGCCACCAGGTTGTTGATGATCGGCGCCCACATCATGGGGCCGAATCGCTGGCGCGAGTTGAGGATCTGCCCGACCAGGACGAACGCGCCGTAGAAGAACACCTGCGGCATGCACAGCACCATGAGCAGCTGCGCGGACTCGCGTTGGCGGGTGAGCCCTTCGGTGAACAGGTCGGCGTCGAAGAGCACCCGCACCAGCAGCGGTACGGCGAGCATCAGCGCGATCGTGGCCACGCCGAGGACGATGAGGCCCAGGGTGACGATCCGGTTCGCGTACGCCTCGCCACCGTCGGGGTCGTTCTTCATCGCGCGGACCAGTTGCGGGACCAGGACGACGTTGAAGATGCCGCCGGCCACCAGGATGTACAGCGCGTTCGGGATCGAGTTGGCGACGTTGAAGAGCGAGCCGTTCAGGGCGGTGCCGAGGACGGCCAGCAGCACGAGGGAGCGCAACAGCCCGGTCACGCGCGAGACGATCGTCCCCAGCGCCATCCACGCACTGGACCGCGCCAGGTTCGGATCACTCATCGTCGTCCTCGGGGGTCGCGGGGGTGTCGGCTGCCTCGCTGCGCCGACGACGACGGCCGAGGAAGCGCCGCGCCCACGTCGCCACGACGAGCAGGCCGGCGGCGGCCATCGCGGCCCACACGATGAGTCCGACGTTGCTCGACCGGATGTTGAAGTCGGCCGGGGTGCCGAAGGTGGCGCCCGAGTCGGTGGACAGGCGGGCGGTGACCGTGCTGGAGGTCTGGTCCTCCAGGTCCACCTCGACGGTGAAGGTGTGGCGCTCGCCGGCGTCGATCTCGACGGGCTCGACGTCGTCGAGGTCCAGCGCCGGGTTGTCCGCGGACAGGTCCAGGCCGACGAGCACCGGCTGCTTCGTCCCGTTGGAGATGGTCAGCGGGAAGCCGCCGCGGCTGCTCGAGAGTGTGATGGTGGACGGGCTGTCGATCGTGATGGCGTCGAGGGCGGACGTCAGCTTCGACGTCTCGCCGCGCACGGCACGGTCCAGCAGGGCCGGTTCGGACCGCCACCGCACCGACATCAGGCTCGCGATGTCGCGCGCCTGGTCCGAGCGCTGGGCGGGGACGGTGACCTCGTCGTAGCGGTCGGCGATGTCCGAGAGCGTCGCCAGGCGATCGAGCACGCTGGCGCTCAGCGACGTGGTGTCGACCTCCTCGGGGACGCGGCCCGAGTACGAGGTCGGCGCGGTGCGCAGCAGGTCGGTGGCCGTCACGGGGCGCGTCAGTCCACCGCTGCCCCGCTGCGTGACGGCCTGGCCGATGACCGCGCCGCCGCCCGCGCCGGGGTTCCAGCTGGGGTCGACGATGGTCAGCGCGTCGGCCCGGGACGCCGCGTCGCTCTCGCGCGAGAGCGTGCCCAGGGCCGCGTGCGCCAGGACGCGCTGGCGCAGGGTCACGGGGGTCTCGGCGCCCGGGATGTCGGGGAGGGTGCCGTTGACCAGCAGCGGCAAGGGGCCGTTGAGCGTCTCGAGCTTGACCACCGAACCGAGGCGCGGCTCCCAGTCGGGCACGCTCTCGCGGGACACGAGGACCGGGCCGTCTCCGCGACTGCGGATGTCCTCGAGCATCTCCAGTGTCGTGCCCGAGATCGTCGGCCACGAGGCCCGCGAGCCGGTCAGTGCGTAGTCGACCAGCGACTGCGACGTCGCCTCGTCGACCCGCTTCCACAGCGTCTCGGCGTTCTCGGGGTAGCGGCTCAGGGCCAGCTCGTCGGGGCGGGCGTAGCCCACGATCCAGGTGGTGGAGTCCAGCGCCAGCTCACGCAGGTCGGAGATCCACGCCTTCACGGCGGCGCCGCGCGACTCGGGGATGTCCACACCCTCGGGCAGGTTCTGGGGGCGGGTGACCCGGTTCAGCTCATCGAGCAGTGAGGGATCCAGCACGATCGTGCGGCCCTCGCGGGGGGTCGCCCGGGCGGCGTCGAGGTAGTGACGCAGCTGGCCGGACTCGGCCGAGATCGCGATCTGCTCGAGGTCGGTCTCGGCGGGCCGCCAGGTCGGGGTGAACGGCCACACGAGTCCGGCCGGCACGGGCTGGGCGGGATCGGGGACCCACGGCAGGAAGGTCGTCGCGCGCGAGACCGCGTCATTGGACCGCTGGCCCGCCGCGTCCGTGGCCAGGATCTGGACGCCGACCGGGTACACGCCACCCGGGCCGGCCAGGCCCAGCCGGGACACGGGGACCTTGATCTCGAAGCGCTTCCACGCGCCCGGTGCGAGGTCGCCGACCTCGGCGAACGTGCCGGCCTCGACGACGCGCTCGCCGGTGTACGAACGGCCGTCCTCGATCGCGGTCTCGATCTGCTCACGCGATTCGAAGGGACTGCGCGGGATCACCAGGTACGCCTGCACCGAGGTCCAGGGCGTGGAGCCGGTGTTGCGGACGATGCCGCTCATCTGGATCGTGGCGTCCGCGGACAGCCGTGAGGGGCTCAGTCCGTCGATGCGGACGGACAGCGATCCGGCGTCGTCTGCGGTCGCCGTGGAGGTCGGGGCACCCACGAGCAGCGACACCGCGACCACGACGGCAGTGAGCCACGCGCGGATCGACACCACGTCATCGTAGTGGGCGCGGTCGCGGAACCGGGCCCGACGACTCAGCGGGCGGCCCACCAGGACCGCAGCGCCTCGATCGCCTGCTCCTCGGGCAGCGGTCCGCGGTCCATCCGCAGGTCCAGCAGGAAGCGGTACGCCTCGCCCACCTCGCGGCCCGGTCCGATGCCCAGGACCTCCATGATCCGGTTGCCGTCGAGGTCGGGCCGGATGGACTGCAGCTCCTCCTGGGCGGCGAGCTGGGAGATGCGGGTCTCGAGATCGTCGTAGGTGCGCTGCAGCCGCAGCGCCTTGCGCTGGTTGCGCGTGGTGCTGTCGGCGCGGGTCAGGATGTGCAGACGCTCGAGCTGGTCGCCGGCGTCGCGCACGTAGCGGCGCACCGCCGAGTCGGTCCACTCGCCGGTGCCGTAGCCGTGGAACCGCAGGTGGAGCTCGACCAGCGTCGCGACGTCGTCGGTGATGTCGTTGGGGTACCGCAACGCCCGCATCCGCTTGCGCACCAGCTTCGCACCGACGACGTCGTGGTGGTGGAACGTGACGGTGCCGTCGTCCTGGAAGCGCCGGGTGCGGGGCTTGCCGATGTCGTGCAGGAGGGCCGCCAGCCGGATCGTCAGGTCGGGGCGCTCGTCGAGGCGGTGCTCGAGGTCGATCGCCTGCTCGAGCACGGTCAGCGAGTGCTCGTAGACGTCCTTGTGACGGTGGTGCTCGTCGCGCTCGAGTTGCAGGGCCGGCAGCTCGGGCAGCACCCGCTCGGCCAGGCCGGTGTCGACCAGGACGCGCAGGCCGTCGACCGGGTGGTCCGAGAGCAGCAGCTTGTTCAGCTCGTCGCGCACGCGCTCGGCCGAGACGATCTCGATGCGGTCGGCCATCGCCGTCATCGCCTCGGCGACATCGGGCGCCGTGATGAAGCCGAGCTGGCCCACGAACCGGGCGGCGCGCATCATCCGCAGCGGGTCGTCCCCGAACGAGATGGCAGGGCCGATCGGGGTGCGGATCGTGCGGTCGGCGAGGTCGTCGATGCCGCCGTGGACGTCGACGAACTCCAGGTCCGGCAGCCGCACGGCCATCGCGTTGACGGTGAAGTCGCGCCGAGCGAGGTCGTCGTTCAGGTTGTCGCCGAAGGCGACGACCGGCTTGCGGGAGTCGGGGTCGTACTCATCGGCGCGGTAGGTGGTGATCTCGAGCGTCTCGTGGCCCTTGCGCAGCGCGATGGTGCCGAAGTCGCGTCCCACGTCCCACGTGGCTTCGGCCCAGCCCTTGACCGCCTGCTCGATCTGGTCGGGCGTGGCCGAGGTGGTGAAGTCCAGGTCGGTGACCCGGCGGCCCAGCAGCGCGTCGCGCACGGGCCCGCCGACGAGGGCGATCTCGTGTCCGGCCTCGGCGAAACGGGCACCCAGCTCGGTCAGCACCGGGTGGGTGCGGCGCAACTCGTCGAGTCGCGCTCTCTCGTGCGGGGTCAGTTCGGCCACAAGGGTCGAGTCTATCGGGCACCGCGACGACGCCGGTCGCGCGCGGCGAGCCTCGCGAGGAGAATCCCCGGCGCCAAACCCTCGACCCGCGCCGTCCCCGCCTCGATGATGGAGCTGCGCCCCGATCCGGCACCGGCGCGAGGAGGGTCTGATGGGCAACATGGCCGTGCCGCCCCGGGCGGACGTCGTGGTCGTCGGTGGCGGCGTCATGGGACTGAGCACGGCCTTCCACCTGGCGGCCGCCGGCGTCGAGCGCGTCGTTCTGGTCGAGCGGGACGCGCTGGGCGCGGGGTCGACCTGCAAGGCGGCCGGAGGCGTGCGGGCCCTGTTCTCCGACGAGATCAACATCCGGCTCGGCCAACGCGGTCTCGAGACCTTCGAGCGCTTCGGCGCCGACTTCGACCAGGAGATCGACCTGCACCAGGTCGGCTACCTGTTGCTCGCCCAGGACACCGCGACGATGGAGGCGTTCGAGCGCAACGCCGAGCTCATGACGGCTCTGGGACTTCAGGCCCGCCTCGTGGACGTCGCCGAAGCGGCACGACTCTCGCCGCTGATCAGCACGGAGGGACTCGTCGGCGGCCTGCTCTCGCCCCGCGACGGCCACTGCACCCCGGAGTCCGTCGTCCAGGGTTACGCCCGGGCGGCCCGGCGCGCCGGCGCCACCGTCCACACCGGGACGCGCGTCACCGGGATCGAGGTCGAGGACGGCGCCGTCACTGCGGTGCAGACCTCACGAGGCACCATCACCACCGACACGGTCGTGTGCGCGGCCGGCGCCTGGTCGCGCGAGGTCGGGACGTGGGTCGGCGAGGACCTGCCCATCGAGCCCTTGCGCCGCCAGATCGTCGTCACCGAGCCGGTGCCCGAGGCGCGAGCGGACACGCCGTTCACGATCGACTTCGCCACGGGCTTCTACTTCCACGCCGAGGGGCCGGGGCTGCTGATGGGCGCGCCGGAGTCGACGGACTCCTGGAGCTTCGACCTGAGCCGGGACCCGGCGTGGCTGGACGACCTCGCCACCTGCATGCAGCGGCGTGTGCCGTCGCTCGCCGACGTCGGGATCCGGACCGGCTGGGCGGGGCTGTACGAGATGACGCCCGACCACAACGCGGTGATCGGCCGGTCCGAGACGGTCGACGGCTTCCTCTATGCCGCGGGATTCTCGGGGCACGGCTTCCTCATGGGTCCGGCGGTGGGCGAGGTCATGCGCGACCTGTACCTCGGCAAGCGACCGTTCGTCGACGTTGCGCCGTTGCACGCCTCCCGCTTCGCGGCCGATGCCGGCCGACCCGAGCTCAACATCATCTGACGGCCCTCGTTCGGTGGCGCCGACGGATCCGGCGTTCGTAGGCTGGCGACATGGAGAACTGAGATCCCGCCACGCCCACCCGCGACCCGGAGATCTCTCATGTCCTGCTCCCTCACTGTCTCCCATGCCTCGTTCGTGCTGCCCGAGGGCCGCACGCTGCTCGAGGACCTCACGTTCTCGCTCGGTCCCGGCCGCCACGGCGTGGTCGGCGACAACGGCAGCGGCAAGTCCACGCTGCTGCGTCTCCTGACGGGCGCGCTGCCGCCCACGACCGGCACCGTCCAGGTGCACGGACGGCTCGCGCACCTGCAGCAGACCCGCGCTCCCGGCGCTGCCACGGTCGCCGACGTCCTGGGCGTCACGCCGGCGTTGGCCGCGCTGGGCCGGATCGAGGCGGGCTCGGTCGATCCTGCCGACTACGAGCTGATCGGCGACGACTGGGACCTGCCCGACCGCGTCGAGCGCTGGCTGGAGCGGGTGGGCCTCGCGGGCCTGGAGACCACCCGTCCGATCGAGGCGGTCTCGGGCGGCGAGGCGACGCTGTTGCGCCTGGCCGGGCTGATGCTCGCCGATCCGGAGGTCCTCCTGCTCGACGAGCCCACGAACGACCTCGACCGGCCGGCGCGGCACCGCCTGGAGCAGATCGTGGACGACTTCACGGGCGTGCTGGTCGTCGTCAGCCACGACCGCGGGCTGCTCGAGCACATGCAGCACATCGGCGAGGTCCGCGGCAGGCAGGTGCGCTGGTTCGGAGGTCCGTTCAGTGCGTGGGCGCGGTCCGTCGAGCTCGAGCAGGACGCGGCCCACCGCGCCGTGTCGGCGGCGCGGGCCGACGTGAGACGTCAGCGCCAGGACCTCGTCGACCAGCAGACCAAGCAGGCCCACCGGGACCGGCAGGGGCGGGCGAACGCCGGCAGCCTGCCCAAGATCGTGGCCGGCGCGTACCAGCGCCGGGCCGAGGTCAGCGCCGGACGCCTGCGGGGGATGCACGAGGACCGCCTGGCCGCCTCGCGCTCCGCACTGGAGTCGGCGCAGGATCGGGTGCGCGACGACCGGCGCATCCGGGTCGACCTGTCCGACACGCGAGTACCGGCCCGGCGCGAGGTGCTGCGCGCGGTCGGCGTGATCCCCGCCCACGGGACCGACCGGCCGTTCGACCTCGACCTGCGTGGACCCGAGCGGATCGCGCTGGTCGGGCGCAACGGCGCCGGCAAGTCGTCGCTGCTGCGCGCCCTGCTCGGCCTGCAGGCCCCGCGGGCGGGCCGCGTCGAGGTGCACGTGCCGTGGCGGTACCTGCCGCAGGGCGTGGACCTGCTCGACCCCGGACTCTCGGTGCTCGAGAACGTCCGGCGGGCGGCACCCGGTGCCGACCCCGCGCGGGTGCGCGCGCAGCTGGCCCGGTTCCTGTTCCGTGGCGGATCGGTGGACCAGGTCACGGGGACGTTGTCGGGCGGCGAGCGCTGGCGGGCGACCTTGGCCAGCCTGCTGCTGGCCACGCCTGCGCCGCAGCTGCTGGTGCTGGACGAGCCGACCAACGACCTCGACCTGGCCAGCATCGCCCACCTCGCGGAGGCGCTGGAGTCCTATCGAGGCGCCCTGCTGGTGGTCAGTCACGACGAGTCGTTCCTGGCCGACCTCGATCTCGACCGCACCCTCACCGTGCCGTGACGGTCCCGGGCACGCGAAAAGGGGCCGGCCCCAGCGGGCCGGCCCCCCTCAGCTGTGCGTCAGCCCTGCAGGGCGAAGCAGGGCTCGGTGTAGTCGTAGCCCTCGGCCGTCGGTCCGGCCGCCATCTCCTTGGTGATCGAGACGCCGGTGGGCGCCTTCGGGTCGACCTTGGAGATGACGCTCTGGCGCCACGCCACCTCGTTCGGCTCGCCGTTCTTGTTGAACGACTCGTCGGGCAGCATGCCCTCGTAGTCGACGCTCTCGAGCTCGGACGCCGCCTTGACGACGTTCTCGCGCGTGACGCCGCCGTCCATGTCGGCCGCCGACTTCAGTGCCGCCAGCAGCGGGTACTCCCACACCCAACCGGCGGTGTAGCCGTCGCTGGGCGACTCGACGTCGGCCAGCGCCTTGCGCATGGCGTCGTGACCGGGCGAGTCGGTGCCCCACGGGCCCCACGGGCCGGCCTGGAAGTACATGGCCTGGAGCGCCGGAGCGGCCTCGGTCTTCAGCAGCGCCGGGTTCCACGTCGGGCTGGAGCCGACGACGGTGCCCTTCCAGCCCTGGGCGGCCGCGCCACCGAGGATCGTGGCCATCTCGGCCGGACCGGTCGTGATGTAGAGCAGGTCGGGCTTCTGCTTCAGCACCGCCGCGACCGCGCCGGCCTGGTTGTCCTGACCGGTGGCGGTCTCGACGGACGCGAAGTCGAGGTTGTTCGCCTTGGCGGCGGCCTCGACACCCGCGGCCGCGTCTCCGCCGTAGTCGTTCGGGTAGTGGATCGCCAGGACCTTCTGCTTGACGCCGCGCTCCTGCACCGCCCAGTCGACGCCGTTCATGGCCTCGAAGCAGTAGCTGGCACCGGACTGCATGATCTGGTCCTCGAAGTCCCAGGCCGAGTTCCACGACGCCGGAACGCCGATGACGTTGTCGGCCTTCATGTCCTCCAGGATCGCCAGGGTCTGCGAGGAGCCGAGCGTCTGGCCGAGCGCCAGGATGTCGTTGCGCATCTCCTGGTACTTCTTGTTGTGGATCTCGGGGTTGTACTCGGCATCGGCGATGTACTTCTCGATGTTGACGTCGTAGCCGCCCACGCCGCCGTCCTCGTTGACCTTGTTCCAGAACGCCTTCTGAGCCTCGGTGATCGGCACCGCGAGCGGCGCGAACGGGCCCTTGGTCAGGTCGGAGATCACGCCGAGGTAGATGCAGCCGTTGTCCTTGTTCACCGCGTCGGGACACGCCTCCTCGGTGATGCCCGGTCCGGCACTGCTCTCTTCGTCACCGCCGCTGCGGCAGCCCGTCAGTACGAGGGCCGCCACCGCCGCACCGGCGACCACGCGGGTCAGCCTTCGGTGTTGCTTCATCTTCATTTCCTCCTGGGGGGTGGTTCGACGATGCGGTCGCACCGTCAGCGGCCTCGCGGCCGGGGTCTAGTAGGAGAAGGGCCAGCCCTTCCAGTAGTTCCGGATCCGGGTCCAGATCCCGAACAGTCCTCGTGGCTCGAAGATCAGGAAGCCCATGATCAGCAGGCCGTAGAGGATCGCCTCGAGCTGGAACACGGTCAGCAGACCTTCGGGCACGTAGTGCGCGATGAACTGGCTGATCCGCGGCAACAGCGCGATGAACAGGGCGCCCATGATCGATCCGCTGATCGTGGCCACGCCGCCGATCAGCACCATCGCGAGGTACTGGATCGACAGCAGCAGGCTGAACGCGCCGGGCTCGAAGACGCCGATCACGGCGTAGTAGAGGGCGCCGGTGACGCCGGCGAAGAACGAGGACATCGCGAACGCCATGACCTTGTACTTGGTCAGGTCGACGCCGATGACCGCCGCGGCGACGTCGCGGTCGCGCACGGCCCCGAACGCCCGGCCCACGCCGGAGCGGGCGATGTTGCGGCCCAGGATCGCGAAGACGATGAGGAAGGCCAGCGCCAGGAAGAACTGCGCCTGGCCGCGGGTCAGGCCCGAGATGGGCTCCATCGAGGCGAAGTCGATGCCGAACAGCTCGAGCTCGGCGCCGCGGCGACCCACGCCGGGACCGCCGGTGATGGTGCGGGCCTCGCGGAAGATGTGGTCGCCCAGGAACACCAGGCCCAGGGTGACGATGGCGAGGTAGAGCCCGCGCAGCCGCACGGCCAGCGGGCCCACGATCAGACCGGCGACGGCCGCGACGACGCCGGCGGCCGGCAGCCAGATCCACATCGGCAGCCCGTAGCCGAGCATCGCGCCGTCGGGATCGCCGCCGAGGACGGCGCCGGTGTAGGCGCCCACGCCGATGAAGAAGGCGTGGCCCAGCGAGACCTGTCCGGCGTAGCCGGTGACGAGGTTGAGGCCGATGGCGCCGACGGCCGAGATCATGCCGAGCGCCAGCACCTGCAGCAGGTCGTCGGTGAGCAGGAACGGCACGACGAACGAGGCGATCACCAGGGCGACCACACCGCGGCGCTTGGCTCCGGTGTTGGCCAGCGTCAGGTCCTGGTCGTAGCTCGTGCGCAGCAGCGGGCGACCGCGGACGCCGGTCGACTTCCTGCCTCGGGTGGAGGGCGTGGTGCGCAGCAGGGTCGTCATACCCGCTCCACCTCCTTCGTGCCGAAGAGTCCATAGGGTTTGACCAGCAACACCAGGAACATCAGGGCGTAGGGCGCGACCAGGGCGAAGTTGTTGCCCAGCCAGGGGGCGACGTCCGGCTGGAAGACCGCGGTGATCGACTCGACGAGCCCGACCGCGAGGCCCCCGATCACGGCACCGGGGATGCTGTCGAGGCCGCCGATGATGATCGCCGGCAGCGCCTTGAGCGCGATGATCCAGGTGTTCTGCTCCATGCCGGCGCCCGTGGCGGCCACGAACGTGCCGGCGATGGCAGCCAGCCCGCCCGCGATGGCCCAGGCCAGCGCGAACATCGTGCCGACCCGGATGCCCTGGGCCAGCGCCGTCTCCTGGTTCAGCGCGGTGGCCCGCATCGCCAGACCGGTCTTGGCGTACCGGAAGAACAGGGCCAGCGCGGCCACGGTCACCGCGGTGACGACGATGAGGCCCAGGCGCTGCTGGGAGATCGACAGGCCCCAGAACTCGAGGCGCTGGCTGCCGCTGGGGTAGGGCACCGAGCGCGGGTCCGGGCCCATGTACCGGTTCGCGAGGATGCGCAGCACGATGTCGACGCCGATCGTGATGATCGCCAACGTGAACACCGGCTTGCCCACCATCGGCCGCAGCGCCAGGCGCTCGACGAGCATGCCCAGCAGTGCACCGAGCAGGACCGCGACGATCAGGGCGGGCCAGAAGGACATGCCCCACTCGCTCGTGGCGTGGTAGGCGAACAGGCCGCCACAGACCATCAGCGCCGGCTGGGCGAAGCTGATCACGTGCGTGGCCTTGTAGATCATCACGTAGCCCAGGGCCAGCAGGGCGTAGATCGATCCCTGGGCGAACCCGTTGAGGACGGACTGCAGGAACGTGGTCATGCCGACACCTCTTTGCTGGAGGCGACCCGGTCCGCGTCGGAGTAAAGGCCTTCGATCGCCTCGGCGAACCGCTCGCTGATCGCGGAGCGCTTGATCTTCTGCGTGGCCGTCAGCTCGCCCTGCTCGTGGTCGAGCTCCTTGGGCAGCATCGCGAAGCGCTTGATCGTCTCGACGCTGGCGAACTTGCGGTTCGTCTCGTCGACGATCGACTGCACCAGGGCGATGACCTCGGTCTTCTCGGACAGGTCGCGGTAGGTCGTGAACCCGAGCTTGCGCTCCTGGGCCCAGTTGCCGACCGTGTCGAGCTCGATCCCGATCAGGGCCGTCAGGTACTTGCGACGGTCGCCGATCACGATCGCCTCCTTGATGTAGGGGGACGCCTTGAGGCTGTTCTCGATCTCGCTGGGGCTGATGTTCTTGCCGCCTGCGGTGATGATGATGTCCTTGATCCGGTCCGTGATCTTGATGTGCGTGCCGTCGACCCACTCACCGACGTCGCCGGTGTGCAGCCAGCCGTCGGGGTCGATCGTGCGAGCCGTCGCCTCGGGGTTGTTCCAGTAGCCGACGAACGTGCCGCGGTGGCGGGTGAGGATCTCGCCGGTCTCGGCGTCGATCCGGACCTCGGTGCCGATCTGGGGCTCGCCGACCGTGCCGACCCGCACCCGCCCGGCCATGTTCGCCGTGGCGATCGCGGAGTTCTCGGTCATGCCGTAGACCTCATGCATGCGCACACCGATGCCCATGAAGAACTCGAGCACCTCCGGTGCGATCGGCGCCGCGCCCGAGGCGGCGTAGCGAACCTTCGCCAGGCCGAGCCGCTCGCGCAGCGGCCGGTAGAGGCACACCCAGCCCAGGGCGTAGACCGCACGCGTGGCGGGAGTGTGGTTGCCCTGGTTGGCCACGAGCGTCTGGCCGATCCACGCAGCGCGCTTCATCCAGAAGTCGAAGTTCTTGCGCTTGAACCAGGAGGCGCCGCTCATGCGGATGTGGACGCCGGCGGCGATCTTCTCCCAGATGCGGGGCACGCCGAACAACAGCGTCGGCTGCACCTCGCGCAGCGCCTGCTGCACGGTCTCGATCGACTCGGCGAAGTTGACCTGCGAGCCGACGGCGGCGTTGAACCACGTCGTGAAGACGCGCTCGGCCACATGGCACAGCGGCAGGTACGACACGACGAGGTCGCGGTCACCGGCCGGCGGGTCCACGAAGGCGCCGCCGCTCTGCAGCGTCTCGATGACGAACTCGATGTTCGAGATCGACAGCATCGCGCCCTTGGGCGGACCGGTCGTGCCGGACGTGTAGACCAAGGTGGCCAGGTCGTCGGGCTGAACCGCCTCGAGCCGCTCGGTGACGGCGTCGGGGTGATCCGTGCGGTGCTGCTCGCCCAGCGCGATGAAGTCGTCCCAGGCCATCAGTCGCGGGTCGTCGTACCGGCCGCGGATGCCGCGGGGGTCGATGTAGACGACGGTGCGCAGGTCGGGCAATTCGTCGGCGATCTCGAGGTACTTGTCGACCTGCTCCTGGTCCTCGGCGATGAGGACGCACGACCCGGAGTCGCGCAGCACGTGCAGCACCTCGGGGGCCGGGTTGGTCGGGTAGAGGCCGACGGTCCCGGCGCGCACGGCGGTGATGCCGATGTCGGAGTACAGCCATTCGCAGCGGTTCTCGCTGTGCACGGCGACCCGGTCGCCGGGCTCCACACCGAGCGCCAGCAGGGCGTGGCCGACGAGTGCGGCCCGTTCCCAGTAGTCGGCCCAGGTGACCTCTTCCCAGAGGCCGAGGTTCTTCTCTCGCATGGCCACCCGGTCGGGAGCGTCCTGAGCGCGCTGGCGGATGCGCAGCGGAAGGCTGTTCGTCGCGGTCGTCATGCCAGTTCCCCCTGCACCTCGGCGAGCGTGGCTTCGTCGACGGGTCCGAGGTAGGCCCGGATCACGTCGGGGTGGGACTGGACCTCGTGCGGCGTCCCGGTGGCGACGGGCTTGCCGAAGTCCATCGCCATCACGCGGTCGGCCAGGTCCATCACGAGTCCCATGTCGTGTTCGACGAGGATCATCGGGATCCGCAGCTCGTTGCGGATGTCGAGGATGAACCGGGCCATGTCCTCGGTCTCCTCGCCGTTCATGCCGGCGACCGGCTCGTCGAGCAGCAGCAGCTTCGGCTCCATCGCCAGGGCGCGGCCCAGCTCGATGCGCTTCTGGATTCCGTACGGGAGCATGCCCACGGGCAGCTGGCGGTAGCCCTCGATCTCGAGAAAGTCGATGATCTCCTCGACGCGCCGGCGGTTGGCGACCTCGGCGCGCTTGGCCTTGCCGAACCACGCCACCGCGGCGGCCCAGCCGTAGCCCAGGTGGGCGTGCCGGCCGAGCATGAGGTTGTCGACGACGTCGAGGTTCTCGAACAGCTCGATGTTCTGGAACGTGCGGGCCATGCCGAGATTGGCGATCTGGTGCGGCCGCATGCCGCGGATGTCCGTGCCGGCGAACTCGACCGACCCCTGCTGGGGGCGGTAGACGCCCGACAGGACGTTGAAGATGGACGTCTTGCCGGCACCGTTCGGGCCGATGACGGCGAAGAGCTCGTTGTCGAAGACGTCGAAGTCGACGCCCTGGAGGGCCTTGACCCCCGAGAACGCGAGCTCGACTCCTCGCACGCTGACGACTGGTTCGGACACAGGACCCTCCGGGGCGGGGTGGTGTGGGTGGGCGACGGGGGAAGCGGTCACGAAAGCCAGCGCTTCCGTCGCTTGTAGTGCTTGATGTCGCGGTAGCTGGTGGCCAGGTCACCACGGCCCAGGTAGAAGTCCCGGATGTCCTCGTCGTCGAGCAGCTCGGCGGCGGGACGGTCCATCACGATCTTCCCGTGCTCCATGACGTAGCCGTGTTGGGCGATCGAGAGCGCCATCGTGGCGTTCTGCTCGACCAGCAGCACGGTCGTCCCGCGCTCGTTGATCTGGACGATGATGTCCTTGATCTGCCCGACGATCCGCGGGGCCAGGCCCAGGCTGGGCTCGTCGAGCAGCAGGATCTCGGGCTGGGCGACCAGGGCGCGGCCCATGGCGAGCATCTGCTGCTCGCCGCCGGAGAGGTAGCCGGCGGTGTTCTTGCGGCGTTCCTTCAGCACGGGGAAGAGCTCGTAGACCTCCTCGATCCCCTCGGCGAGACCGCCGCGGCGGGTGTGGCCACCGACGCGCAGGTTCTCCTCGACGGTGAACTCGCTGAACACCCGTCGGCCCTCGAGCACCTGGCCCAGGCCCGCAGCCACGATCTTGGGCGCGTCGTATCCCTGGATGGGCGTGTCGCGCAGGCGCACCTCACCCTTGGTGATCGCGCCGTCGTGGATGTCGAGCAGGCCCGAGAGCGCTCGCAGCAACGTCGTCTTGCCGGCGCCGTTGGCACCCAGGAGAGCCACGATCTGGCCCTCCGGCACCGTCAGGCTCACGCCGCGCAGGACCAGGATGACGTCGTTGTAGACGACTTCCAGGTTCTTGACCGTCAGCAACCTTCACTCCCTCTGATCGACAGCAGCCCCTCGTGCGAAGGTGACGACATCCTCACATACCTTGTGAGGCAAGTCACTACCTATCTACACTCGGTGTGTCGAAAGTTGGAGCCGACCTCCTCTCGGCCACGATGGAGCGGTGGGAGCGATGGAGTACCGACAGACCGACGGGCGCATGCAGCGCAGCGAGCGCACGCGTGCGTCGATCGTGCAGGCGCACGCCGAGCTCCTGCGCGAGGGCGTTCTCAAGCCCACGGCCGCGCTGATCGCCGAGCGGGCGGGCGTGTCGCGCCGGACCCTGTGGTCGAACTTCCGCGACATGGAGAGCCTGCTGGGCGCCACCGTCGAGTACTGGTTCCGCACCGACGACGAGCTGCGCACCGAGATCGAGCCCGGGGCGCCGCTGGAGGACCGCATCGTGCGGTTCTGCGCCGAGCGCGAGCGCCGACTGGTCAACATCGCGCCGGCCGCCCGCGCGGCAGTGCTCGGCGAGCCCGACTACGAGGCGTTGCGCGCGAGCCGCCACGGGCACATCGCCCGGGTGCGCTCGGATGTGCAGAAGACCTTCGCACCCGAGCTGGCGGCCTCGACCGCGCCCGAGGTGCTGATCGACTCGCTCACCGCCGCCACCAGCTGGAACTGCTGGTCACTGATGTTCGACGACCACGGCTATCCCGCCGAGCGGTGCCGCCACATCATGGAGACGACGGTGCGGGCCCTGCTGGAGGGCTGAGCCCGCGCGTCCTCAGCCGCGCGCGCCGAGGGCCGCGGCGCCGATGATCCCGGCGTTGTTGCGGTGCTCGGCCGGCACGATGGGGGTGCGCAGGTCCAGCAGCGGCAGGAACTTCTCGCTGTTCTTGCTGACGCCGCCGCCCACCACGAACAGGTCGGGCGACAGGATCCGCTCGAGGTGGCTGAAGTACACCTGCAGCCGCTCGGCCCACTCCTGCCACGACAGGTCCTCGCGCTCGCGGGCGCTCGTGGCGCACCACTTCTCGGCGTTGGGGTGACCGGCGACCTCGAGGTGGCCGAACTCCGTGTTCGGGACGAGGGTGCCGCCGCTGATCAGCGCCGAGCCGATCCCGGTGCCGAGGGTGATCACGCAGACCAGACCTTCCTCCTCGCGCGCCGCCCCGTGGTCGTTCTCGGCGACGCCCGCGGCGTCGGCGTCGTTCACGACGTGGACCTCACGACCCAGGACCTCGGTGAAGAGCGCGTCGACGTCGGTGTCGATCCAGGACTCGTCGATGTTGGCCGCCGACCGGGCGACGCCGCGCTGCACGACCGCCGGGATGGCGACGCCGATCCGGGGCACCTCCTCGGTGTCGGGAAAGTGCGCCACGATCTGCGCAGCCACCTCCGCGACGGCCCGCGGGGTCGCCGGCTGAGGAGTGGGGATGCGGAAACGGTCGCCCACGAGCCTGCCCGCGTCGAGATCGACCGGCGCGCCCTTCGTGCCGGTCCCGCCGATGTCGATGCCGAAGCCCATGACCATGGCAGCACCCTATCCGCGTCGGTGGCCCCGGGCGTGGTGGTCGGTGCCGTCCATCCGGCCCACCCGGTGTCGTGACGCGTGCGGTCGTACGCTGTGCGCATGGCTGGAGGACTTGTCGCACTGCTCGACGACGTGGCGGCACTGGCGCGGATCGCGGCTGCGTCGATCGACGATGTCGCGGCAGGCGCCGGCAAGGCGAGCATCAAGGCCGCCGGCGTCGTGGTCGACGACGCGGCGGTCACGCCCCGCTACGTCCACGGCGTCGATCCGAAGCGCGAGCTGAGCATCATCGCGCGGATCGCGAAGGGCTCGCTGCGCAACAAGCTGCTGTTCATCCTGCCCGCGCTGCTGGTGCTGAGCCAGTTCCTGCCGTGGGTGCTGACGCCGGTGCTGATGCTCGGTGGCGCCTATCTGTGCTTCGAGGGCGCCGAGAAGATCTGGCACGTGCTGCACCCGCACCACGAGAAGGTCGAGGAGCCGGCGAGCGCGCAGGGCCCCGAGGCCGAGGACCAGGTCGTCAAGAGCGCGATCACGACCGACTTCATCCTCTCGACCGAGATCATGGTGATCTCGCTCAACGAGGTCGCCGACGAGTCGTTCTGGTCGCGGGCGATCATCCTGGCCGTCGTCGCGCTGGGCATCACGGCGCTCGTCTACGGCGTCGTCGCGCTGATCGTGCGGATGGACGACGTCGGCGTGGGCCTGGCCCAGCGCACGTCCACCTTGGCCCAGCGCACCGGCAAGCTGTTGGTGAAGGCGATGCCCAAGGTGCTGTCGGCCCTGTCGGTCATCGGCATCGCGGCGATGCTCTGGGTCGGCGGGCACATCCTGCTGGTCGGCACCGACGACCTCGGCTGGCACTGGCTCTACGGCAAGGTGCACGACCTCGAGCACTGGATCGCCGACGTCATGCCCGTCGCCGACGGCGCCTTCGAGTGGGTCGGCAACACCGCCGCCTCCGCTGTGCTGGGCCTCGTGGTCGGCGCCGTCGTCGTGGCTCTGGTCACCGGCGTCAAGCGCCTCCGCCGCCACTGACCCGACCCCGCCCCGAGATTTGCTCCCAATTCCCCCTTTGAGAGGGATTCAAAGGGAGAAATCAGAGCAGATCTCGTGACGGGACGGGGACACAACGTCACCGGGGTCCATCCGCGTCGGCGTCGGCGTCGGCGGCCTCGGTCAACCTCCGCATCGGTAAACGCAGAAGCCCGCCGGCCGAGCTGGTCCCTCCTGGTTCAGGACGTGCGCGACGCCCACGCGCCGCTACACAATCGTGCAGCAGGACTGTCGACCAGGAGCTGTCGCTGTGCAATTTTGGATGCGTGAACGACGCTTTCCCGAGCCCTACGACTCCCGTCGAGTCGCGAGCCGAGGTCTTTCTCGGCTATCTCGACTACTTCAGGGACCGGCTCATCTCGAAGATGGAGAGCCTCGATGACAGCGAGCGTCGCCGCAGCCAACTGCCGTCGGGCTGGACCCCACTGGAACTGGTCAAGCACCTCACGTTCGTCGAGCTGCGTTGGCTTGAGTGGGGCTTTGAGGGCCGGGAGGTCGAGGAGCCGTGGGGCGACCAACGAGCCAAGCGTTGGTACGTCGCACCGGATGAGAGCACAGAGGATCTCATCACCGCACTGAATGCCCAGGGCGCTCGCAGCCGGGCCATCGTCAAGGCAAACGACCTGGCTAGTGTCGGTCGACCAGGACCTCGCTGGGACGGCGCTGAACCCGCCACTCTCGAGCGGGTCCTGTTCCATCTCCTCCAGGAGTACGCCCGCCACCTCGGACATATGGATGTCGTCGCCGAACTCAGCGGCGGCCCGGTCGGGGAATAGAGATCGGGGCCGAGACCTGGAACCGAAATTCGCTCTCGCTCTCGGTCGAGTCGATGATCTCTGTCAACTTAAAAGAGAGACGCACCGGACCTTTCGGTCCGGTGCGTCTCTCGTGGGGTGCTGGTGCTCAGCGCTCCAGGGTGCCGTCGATGAAGGCCTCGAGGCTGGCGCGGCCCTCGTCGTCGGGGCGCTGCTCCGGCGGGGACTTCATCAGGTAGGACGAAGCCGACAGCAGCGGACCTGCGACGCCGCGGTCCTTGGCGATCTTCGCCGCGCGGATGGCGTCGATGATGATGCCGGCCGAGTTCGGCGAGTCCCAGACCTCGAGCTTGTACTCCAGGTTCAGGGGGGCGTCACCGAAGGCGCGACCCTCGAGGCGGACGTAGGCCCACTTGCGGTCGTCGAGCCACGCCACGTAGTCCGACGGACCGATGTGGACGTTCTTGTCGTGGACCTTGCCCGACAGCGAGCCGTGCAGGTTCGACGTGACGGCCTGCGTCTTGCTGACCTTCTTGGACTCCAGACGCTCACGCTCGAGCATGTTCTTGAAGTCCATGTTGCCGCCGACGTTCAGCTGGTACGTGCGGTCCAGGGCGACGCCCCGGTCCTCGAACAGCTTGGCCATGACACGGTGCGTGATGGTCGCGCCGACCTGGCTCTTGATGTCGTCGCCGATGATCGGGACGCCGGCGTCCTCGAACTTCTGGGCCCACTCGGGGTCCGAGGCGATGAAGACGGGCAGCGCGTTGACGAAGGCGACCTTCGCGTCGATCGCGCACTGCGCGTAGAACTTGTCGGCCTCCTCCGAGCCCACGGGCAGGTACGAGACCAGCACGTCGGCCTGGGTGTCCTTGAGGACCTGGACGACGTCGACCGGCTCGGCGTCGGACTCCTCGATCGTCTCGCGGTAGTACTTGCCGAGGCCATCGAGCGTCGGACCACGCTGGACGGTCACGCCGGTGGGCGGGACGTCGGTGATCTTGATGGTGTTGTTCTCGCTGGCCAGGGTCGCCTCGGCCAGGTCGAAGCCGACCTTCTTGGCGTCGACGTCGAAGGCGGCGACGAACTCGACGCTGTTGACGTGGTAGCCGCCGAGGGCGACGTGCATGAGCCCGGGGACGTCGGCCGTCGGGTCGGCGTCCTTGTAGTACTCGACGCCCTGGATCAGGGACGTGGCGCAGTTGCCAACGCCGACGATGGCCACGCGGACCTTGTTCTCGGAACTCATGGAGCCCTCACTTTTCCTTGTCTGTCGTGCTGATTTCTTCGTACTCCGTGAACGCGTCGGCGCGCTCACGGTCGATCAACTCGGTCAGCCAGTTGATCTCGCGCTCCACGGACTCCAGGCCATGGCGCTGGAGCTCGCGGGTGTAGGCGTCCATGCGTTCGCGGTGGTTGACCGCGGCCGATCGGACGTTTTCGAGTCGCTCTTCCAGGCGGGACCGGCGTCCTTCGAGGATCCGGACCCGGGTGGGAGAGCTGGTGCGCGCGAACAAGGCGAACCGCACCCCGAAGTTCTCGTCGTCCCAAGCCGACGGGCCACCGTCCTCGAGCAGGGAGCTGAAGTACTCCTTGCCCTCGGCCGTGAGCCGGTACACGATCCGGGGGCGCTTGCCCCGCGCGGTCGTCTCGGTGTCGGCGGCGATGTAGCCGGCACGCGTCAGTTGCTTGAGACAGGGGTAGAGCGTCCCGTAGGACAGCAGGCGGGTCCAGCCGAGCAGGTGGTTGACCTGCTTGCGCAGTTCGTACCCGTGCATCGGCGAGTCGGCGAGCAGACCGAGAACGGCCAACTCCAGCGCTGCGCCACGTCGGGCCATCGCTGCCGCCTCCCCCCGTATCGTTCCGTTCGATGTCACGAACGGCTATATCGGTACGATACATCGGGTTGGCTGTTTTGGGGACCCCGCCCCATGCGGTCAGCGCGTTCTCAGGAAGACCCGTCAGACTGGATCGTTGAAGTCGTCGTCCGAAAGGGGCCGATTCGTGGCGAAAACGCGCGCGAAGAACAAGCAGGGAGTGCTCGGCCGAGTCTCCCGCAGGATCGGTGGCACCGGGTCGCTGCCGGTGCGGGTCCTGCGCTGGCTGCTGTTCCTGATGGTCGCGGGATTCATCGCGGGAGCCCTGGTGTTCGCCGTGCTCTACGCGACGATCAAGATCCCCGACCCGAACGCCGACTTCCAGACCGAGACGACCAACGTCTACTACTCGGACGGCAAGACCAAGATCGGCAGCTTCGCGACCCAGAACCGCGAGCGGCTGGAGTACGACGAGATCCCCGAGGTCATGCGCGACGCCGTCGTGGCCGCTGAGGACCGGACCTTCTGGGAGAACCGCGGTATCGACCTGCGCGGCATCGTCCGCGCGGCGCGCAACAACGCCACGAGCGGGTCGATCACCGGCGGCGGTTCCACGATCACCCAGCAGTACGTCAAGATCCTCTACCTGAACCAGGAGCGCTCCTACACCCGCAAGGTGAAGGAGGCGATCCTCTCGGTCAAGATCCACAACCAGCTGACCAAGCAGGAGATCCTCGAGGGCTACCTCAACACGATCTACTACGGCAACGGCTCCTACGGCGTCGAGGTGGCCTCGCGCACGTACTTCGGCAAGCCGGCCGCGAAGCTCAACATCGGCCAGGCCGCGTTCCTCGCGACCGTCATCAACAACCCCTCGTACTTCGACCCCTACGCCGAGGGCGCCCGTGAGCGCGTCCTGCCACGGTTCAACTACGTCCTCGACGGCATGGTCAAGCGCGGCTCCATCACGGCCGAGCAGGCCGCGGCCCACAGGGGCAAGTTCCCCAAGTTCAAGAAGCAGCGCGCCAACCAGCGCTTCGAGGGCCCGAAGGGCCACCTGCTGGAGCTGACCCGCAAGCAGTTGCGGGCCGAGGGCTTCCTCGACTCCGAGATCGAGGGCGGCGGCCTGCGGGTCGTGACGACCTTCGACAAGAACATGCAGAAGGACGCCGTCGAGGCGGTCAAGCAGGTCCGCCCCGACGGTCTCGACGAGCTCAACACCGCCGTGGTCTCGGTGCAGCCCGGCACTGGCGCGGTCCGCGCGATGTACGGCGGTCCCGACTACCTCAAGAGCCAGCTGAACTGGGCGACGCTGGGCACGCAGCCGGGGTCGACCTTCAAGGCCTTCGCGGTGGTCGCGGCGCTCGAGAACGGTTACAGCCTGCAGACCCGCCTCAACGGCAACGCTCCGCTGAAGATCGGCAACGACGAGATCCAGAACCAGGGCGACAGCGGCGGCAAGTCCTACGGCTTCATCAACCTCGAGACGGCGACCCAGTTCTCGGTCAACACCGCGTTCGTCGACCTGACCGACCAGATGGAGGACGGACCGGAGAAGATCCTGAAGGCTGCGCGCGAGGCCGGCATCCCCGAGTCGACGGTCAACCAGATCCAGCCGGTGCTCGGCGTCTCGCTGGGCTACGAGAAGGTCGCGCCGATCGACATGGCCAACGCCTACGCGACGCTGGCGGCAGACGGCAAGCGCGCCGAGTGGTACGTCATCGACCGCGTCGACGACTCCCGCGGAGCCCGCGTGTTCAAGCACAACGTCGCGACGACCCAGACGATCGACGAGGACGTCGCGGCCGACACGCTCGCGGCGCTGCAGGCCGTGGTCCGGGCAGGCTCGGGCACCAAGGCGCGGACGTTCTGCCCCACCGTGGGCAAGACCGGCACCGCCACGGCCAACGACGGCAAGGACGGCGAGGACCGGGTGTCCTCCTCCTGGTTCGTCGGCGCGACGCCGAAGCTGGCCACGGCCGTCATGTACAACCGCGGCAAGGGCAACGAGGAGCTCGAGGGCTACCTCAACCCGTTCTTCGGCGGCACCTACCCGGCCACGACCTTCGGCACCTACATGAACCGGGCGCTCGAGGGCACCGAGTGCGGGACGTTCCCCAAGCGCGCGAACATCAAGGCTGACAAGGGCACGGCGGTCTACACCAACCCCGGCAATGGTGGCGACAAGAAGAAGAAGACGCCGAAGCCGGAGAAGAAGGAGACCAAGCCGACGCCGAAGCCGACGCGGCCCGCTCCCGAGCCGACGACTCCCGCGCCCACGGCCCCGGCTCCCGAGCCGGAGCCGACCGCGACGCCGCCGGTCACCCCGCCCCCGGCCACCACGTCCCCGGGGGCCGCGGGCGGCGGCAGTGGCAACGGCGACGGCAGCGGGAGCGCGCCCGGCCCCGAGTGAGCCGCGGCGGTAGTCTCCGACCTGCTCGGCGGACCGGTGCAGACCCGGTCCGACGTCGCCGAGCGTGATCGGGGGGTCCGACATGCGTCGTCAGTTCCTGCGTGCCGGGGTGTCCGCCGCCGTGGTGGTGGCGGTGCTGAGCGGCTGCGAGAGCCGCAGCTCGGACGAGAAGGCGATCGACAACGCCACGGAGACGCTGCGCGAGCGGGCCGCCGAGATCATCGAGGAGGCCGAGTTCGTCCTCGTCGACCGGGGCCTCGGCGACAAGGATCCGACGGCCGGCATGGCGACGGCGTTCCCCGAGTTGGTCGACGTGCCGTCGCGCGACCCGCTCACGTGGATCTTCTACCTCCACGACGCCGGGACCGGCGGTGGCTGGATGGAGACGACCAGTGTGCAGGTGGGCGGCTGCCTGCAGATCATCGATGACGGTGCAGACCTGCAGACCACTGCGGTCCGGTGCCCGAAATCGGCCCCGGAGTGGCGGAAGAAGCACTTCAAGGTCGAAATCGACGTGCTCACCGGCGAGCCGTGGTGACGCTCAGACCTCGGTGATCGAGTCGAACTGGGCGATCGTGTAGCGGACGGCCGCCGGGAGGCGGTCGCCCACGGCGGGTACCGGCACGCCCTCGGGCAGCAGGATCATGCTGGCCTGCATGTGCGGGGGCTCCACGAACCAGCGCTGCTTGCCGGCGATCGTGAATGGCGACAGCGCCAGCCCGGCAGCTGCGAGCCCGCCCTTGGCGACGGCCTTGCCGCGACCGGCGACGCCGGCGACCGCGCGCGGGGCCTCCAGGCCGATCCCGTGGCTGGTGCCGCCAGCGACCACGAGGACGTGACCGTCGCGGGGCACCCGGCCCTGGCGGTAGCCGACCCGCTCGCCGCGCTGCACGGTGTGGACGTCGAGGACGGTCGAGCGGACCTCGAGCGTGTCGAGGCGGCCCAGCCACAGCGCGGTCCCGACGCGCGGCCGGATCGTGAGGTTCGGGCGCTCGGTGCGCAGCTGCTCGAGCTCGGGGACGGTCAGGTGCGAGCAGAAGACCGTGGTGGCCGGCAGCGCCGAGGTCTCGAGGATCGCGCACCAGGTGCGCGCCTCGGCCAGGTTCGCACCGGCCATCGGCAGGTGGATCGCGAATCCCTCGACGACCAGGCCGGCCTCGCCGATCAGGCGCGCGGCCTCGGTGATGTGGTGACGGTCCAGTCCGTGCCGCGCCATGGAGGTGAGGCCCTCGACGACGACCCGCGCACCCGGCAGCTGGGCGGCCAGCGGCGCGATGTCCTCGAGGCGGCTGACCGTGTGGATCAGCCGGCCGTCCGCGACGCGCGGCGAGAACGGTCGCCAGGGCGTCAGGACCTGCACGTCGCCGGTGAAGGCACCGAGCAACTCGGCGGCCTCCTCGTACGTGCCGACAGCGATCATGTCGGTACCGAGACGGAACGCCTCGCCGGCCAGACGCTGGCGACCGAGGCCGTAACCGTTGCCCTTGATGACCGGCACGATCGCGGGATGGGCGTCGCGGGTCGCGACGAGGTGGCTCCGCCAGTCGGCGGCGCGGATCTGCAGGTCGAACGCCATGGGTCCATCATCGCGCTCCGGGCGTGGTCCGCCTCCGGCGGTGTCCGGCTGGTGGGCGGGGGGGCTCAGCCGCGGCGCTTCATGTACGCGGTGAACGCCGTGTACAGAGGGCGGTTGATGGGCAGGTCCCACTCGCCGAGGTGCTCGACGGCCTCGCCGCCGGTGCCCACCTTGAACTGCAGCAGGCCCACGTGGGGGTCGTCGGAGTCGATGGTGTCGGTGATGCCGCGCAGGTCGTAGACCTCCGCGCCGGCGGCCAGCGAGTCGCGGATCATCTGCCACTGGACGGCGTTCGAGCCGCGCACCTCGCGCTTGGCCGTGGTCGACGCGCCGTAGGAGTACCAGGCGTGGGTGCCGACCTGGACGAGCGTCGTGGCGGCGACCAGGTCGCCCTCGTGCCGGCCCAGGTACAGCCGCAGCCGCTGCGGGTCCTCGGCCGTCATGGCGTCCCACATGGTCTGGAAGTACGACAGCGGTCGCGGCGTGAAGTGGTCGCGCTCGGCGGTCTCGACGTACACGCGGTGGAAGTCGACGAGGTCGTCGCGGCCGCCCTCGGTGACCTCGACGCCCTGCTTGGCGGCCTTGCGGATGTTGCGGCGCCACTGCTGGTTCATGCCGGCGAGGACGTCCTCCTCGGTGCGACCGGCCAGCGGGATCTGGAAGTTGTACTTCGGCTGGCCCGCGGTGAAGCCGCCCTCGGCGGACTGCTCCTTCCAGCCCAGCGAGCGCAGCGTGCCGGACAGGGCGATCGCCGCCTCGTCGGTGTGATCGGCCGGGACGTCGCCGAGCCGGGTCAGCACCTCGTCGGCGAGGGCGGCCTTCAGGGTGGCGGCCTCCCAGCGGCGCGTGACGACGGGCGGACCCATGCGGATGCCGAAGGCGCCCTGGGTCCGGAGGTGGTCGCGCATCGCCTCGAGCGCGGGCGCGACGTCGCCGCTCCAGTCGAGGTCGGGACCCTCGGGCAGGTACGCCAGGTAGCGCTTGAGCTTGGGCACCTGGCGGTACAGGACCAGCCCGGCGCCGACCAGCGCATCTCCGTCGAACCACCCCAGCGACTCGCCACGCCACTCGCTCTTGACCGCCGCCCAGGCGGGGGTCTGCAGGAAGCTGGCCGTCCCGCGGGACGCGATGAAGGACAGGTGGTCCTCGGAGGAGATGGGACGAACGCGGATGGTCACGCTCTTGAGGCTATCCAACAGGTGTTGTTAGCCTGACCTAACCGGGTTGATTTCCGGTGGGTGCGACCGGACCGGTGCGCGCCCGTCCAACGAAGGGGAACCCGTGAAGACCTATGCCGCGACCGTCCTGGGTCGCCGCCAGCTGACTCCGCACCTCGTGTCCATCACGTTGGGTGGTCTCGAGGGCTGGCAGTCCACCGGCATCCCCGACGAGTACGTGCGGCTGTTGCTGCCCCCGCACCCCGGCGCGAAGATCGCGTTGCCGACGATCAACGAGGACTGGTCCTACACCTACCCCGAGGGCGCCGAGCCGCTCGTCCCGCGGGTCTACACGATCTCGGACCACCGGGTCGTCGACGGCGACGTGCGCGTGGACGTCGACATCGCGCTGCACGAGCAGGGAGCCGGCTCGGACTGGGCTCGCACGTGTCAGCCCGGCGACCGCGTGGGCGTCCTCGAGCCGCACGGGCTCTACCGCCCGGCGGCGGACGCGCGGCACCAGCTCCTCGTCTGCGACATCACCGGCGTCCCGGCGCTGGCCCGGATCCTGCGCGAGCTCGACCCGGGGGTCGTCGCGGAGGTGCACGTCGTCGTCAGCGACGCGGCCGACGAGGTTCCGTTGCCGTCGGCCGCCGACGTGCACGCGCACTGGGAGGTCGTCGAGGACGAGCACCTGATCCCGAACGCGCTCGAGGCCGCCGTCACCGGGCGCGACCTGCCCGCCGACTGGTCGGGGCGCTACGTCTGGCTCGCCGGTGAGGCCCGCGCCAGCCGCGCCGTCCGCAAGCACCTGCGGCGGGGACTGGGCTGGCCGCAGGCGGCGTTCTACACCTGTGGCTACTGGCAGATCGAGGCCGAGAAGTGGAACGCCCGCTACGAGGAGGTCGCCGAGATGATCCGCGTCAAGGCCCTCGCCGCGTACGAGCGGGCCGGCCAGGACGAGGGCGCGTACCTCGACGAGCTCGACGACATCTACGAGTCCGTCGGCCTCTGACGGGTTCCCCGCCCCAGATGTGTAGCGGTGCGCACCTTCTGAGCCCGAAAAGGGTACGGAAAGCCACACATCTCGCGCGCCGGAGGCGTGAGGCGCGGTCAGGCCACGAAGGTCTTCGGCCGGGCCGGTGTGATGAGCAGAGCCATGCCGGCCTCGGTCGGGGTGCGGTTGCCCTTCTTGTGGTTGCAGCGCAGGCACGCGGCGACGGCGTTCTCCCAGGTCAGCTCACCGCCGCGCGAGCGAGGGACGATGTGGTCGACGGTCTCGGCCGAGCCGCCGCAGTAGGCGCAGGCCTTGTCGCGGGCCTTGATCGCGGTCTTGGTGCACAGGTGCGCGCGCCGGTGCATCCACCGCGTGACGACGTACCGCACCAGGCGCAGGACCTTGGGCCGGGGAAAGGGCCCGAAGGTCTCGTCGTGGGACTCCTCGATGACCGCCACCTCGCGTACGAGCATCTTGATGGCGTGGCGCAGGGACACGCGCTGCAGAGGTTCGTAGCTCGCGTTGAGCACCAAGACGTCACCTGCGGTCATGGGCGCGCCCCTTTCCGGTACGAATCGTAGCCGGGAGAGGGCGTTTTCGGCACTGCCGACGGTCGAAACGTGCGCGAAGCAAATCGCCTCTAGGGTGGTCCCGTGACACAGGCGCAACTGTTCGAGGGATACGGACCTGTCGCGGGCTACGACGAGATGTACGGCGAGTCGGGCCTGCGCGACCTCTATGCCGCCGTGCACGCGGCATTCGGCAAGATGCCGCCCGAGGAGGTGCGACAGCGGGCCGAGGGTCTGGCGTCGTCCTACCTCGAGCAGGGCATCACCTTCGGCGTCGCCGGTGAGGAACGCCCGTTCCCGCTCGACATCGTGCCGCGCATCATCGAGGCCGATGCCTGGGATGAGGTCGAGGCCGGCGTCAAGCAGCGCGTCAAGGCGCTCGAGGCGTTCCTGGCCGACGCGTACGGCGCCGGAGAGCTGTTCCGCGACGGAGTCGTGCCGCGCAAGACGGTCGTGACCTCGAGCCACTACCACCGCGTCGTCGCGGGCATCGATCCCGCGAACGGGGTCCGGATCCACGTCGCGGGCATCGACCTGATCCGCGACGGCCACGGCGACTTCCGCGTGCTGGAGGACAACGCGCGCGTCCCGTCCGGCGTCTCGTACGTCATGACGAACCGCCGCGCGATGTCCGGCGGCCTGCCCGAGGTCTTCGCGCACCACCGCATCCGCCCCGTCGCTCGCTACTCGCGCCAGTTGCTCTCGGCGCTGCGCGCGGCGGCGCCCGCCGGTGTCAGCGATCCGACCGTCGTGGTCCTGACGCCCGGCGTCTACAACTCGGCCTACTTCGAGCACACCCTGCTGGCCCGCACGATGGGCGTCGAGTTGGTCGAGGGCCGCGACCTGGTGTGCCACGGCGGGCGCGTCATGATGCGCACGACCGACGGCCTGGCGCCCGTGCACGTGATCTACCGCCGGATCGACGACGAGTTCCTCGACCCGCTGGCGTTCCGCGCCGACTCCACGCTGGGCGTCCCCGGGCTCATCAACGCGGCGCGTGCGGGCAACGTGACGATCGCGAACGCGGTCGGCAACGGCGTGGCCGACGACAAGCTGCTCTACACGTACGTCCCCGACCTGATCCGCTACTACCTGCACGAGGAGCCGATCCTGCGCAACGTCGACACGTGGCGCTGCGGCGACGCCGACCAGCGCGAGGAGGTCCTGGACCGCCTCGACGAGCTCGTGCTCAAGCCGGTCGACGGCTCGGGCGGCAAGGGCATCGTCATCGGTCCGGCGGCCACCCGCGAGGAGCTCGATGAGCTGCGCGCCAAGGTCATCGCCGCGCCGCGCGACTGGATCGCCCAGCCGGTGGTCTCGCTGTCCACGGTGCCGACCCTGGTCGAGGACGGGATCCGTCCCCGGCACGTCGACCTGCGGCCGTTCGCGGTCAACGACGGCGACGACGTCTGGGTGCTGCCCGGCGGCCTGACCCGCGTGGCCCTGCCCGAGGGCGAGCTGATCGTGAACTCCAGCCGCGGCGGCGGCTCGAAGGACACCTGGGTGCTCGCCCGGCCGACCGAGCCGATCGAGGTCGATGACGACGACCTCGAGTCGCACGCCTCGTCGCAGTCCCAGTCGCAGACCATGGCGCCCGTCCCCGTCCCCGTCCCCTCCAGGGAGGCCTGATGCTCAGCCGGATCGGTGAGTCGCTGTTCTGGATCGGCCGCTACCTCGAGCGCGCCGACGACACGGCCCGCCTGTTGGACGTCCAGATGCAGATGCTGGTCGAGGACCCGTCGACCGACGAGGTCACCAGCTGCCAGCAGCTGTTCGCGGTCATGGGCATCGAGGACTTCGAGGGGGTGCCGAACCGCTGGTCGATGCTCGACAACCTGGCGTACGACCAGAAGTCGTCCACGTCCATCGCGGCGGTCATCGGCTCGATGCGCGAGGCCGCCCGCAGTGCGCGCGAGACCCTCTCGACCGATGTCTGGTCGGCCATCAACACCACCTGGCAGGGCGTGCCGGCGGCCACCTCGATGCGTCCGGTCGAGATGTTCAACTGGGTCCGCCGGCGCACCGCGATGATCTCCGGCTCGGCCGACGACTCGATGCCGCGCGACCAGGGCTGGTACTTCTACGTGCTGGGCCGCAACATCGAGCGGGCCGACATGACCGCGCGACTGTTGTCGACGGCGGCCAGTGCCGGCGGATCGGGCGTCGCGTGGCAGAACACGCTGCGCGCCTGCGGTGGCTACGAGAGCTTCCTGCGCACGTACCGCGGGATCGAGCGCGACAGCGCGGCTGCCGAGTACCTGCTGCTGGACCGCTGGTTCCCGCGGTCGCTGGTCTCCAGCCTCAGCGAGGCCGAGCGGGCGCTGACCCGCCTGGACGTGGCCGGGCGTCGTGCCGGCTTCTCCGACGAGGCGCTGCGGCTGCTCGGGCGGGCCCGTACCGAGATCGAGTACCGGCCGCTCAATGAACTGCTCGAGACCATGCCGTTCGAGATGGAGCGCCTGCAGCGCGCCTGCTCGGCGGCCAGCGACGCCATCACGGCGCGCTACTTCGCCCAGGAGAACTGGCACATGTGGACTGGAAGGGTGTCTCTGTGAGCGAGCGACAGCGAGTGAACGAGGGGTACGCCATGCCGGTGCCGCCGTATCGTCGTCTCTTCTCGGGGGTTCCGGCATGAGCATGCGCATGCGCGTCCGGCACGCGACGACCTATACGTACTCCGTGCCCACGCGGGCGTCGTACAGCGAGGCCCGGCTGACCCCGCAGACCACGTCCGACCAGTACGTCCGCCGGTCGCGGCTCGAGATCGCCCCGACGGCGTGGTCGCAGGAGTACCGCGACTACTGGGGCGCCACCGTGACGGCGTTCGAGGTCACCGACCCGCACGACGAGCTGCGGGTCGTGGCGACCTCGGTCGTCGACACCGCCGATCCGGCCGAGCCCGGCCGCTCCATCGGCTGGGACGACCTCGACCCGTCCACGCTCGACCGGTACTGCGAGTTCGTGCACCAGCAGGACAAGGTGCGCCCGTCGCCCTCGCTCGTCCCTTTGCTGGACGCGATTCGCGCCACCGCCGCGACGCCGGGGGCGTACGTGGAGGCGGTCGTCGAACTGCTGCGGGACCGGGTCAAGCGACTCGTCGCGGCCACCCACGTCAGCGCCACCGCCGAGGAGGCCTGGGACACCGGCCGCGGCGTCACGCACGACATCACCCACGTCGCGATCGGCGCCCTGCGTCACGCATCGATCCCGGCGCGCTTCGTCGCGGGATACGTCCACCCCGAGACCGAGCCGCAGGTCGACGTCCCGGTCGAGGCCGAGCCGCACGCGTGGCTGGAGTGGTGGGACGGACGCTGGGTCGGCTGGGACGTCACGCACGGCGAGTCCCCGGGCGAGCGTCACATCATCGTCTCGCGTGGGCGCGACTTCGACGACAACCCGAATCTGCGGGGGATCTACTCGACCGACGGCGAGGTCAGCACCACCGTCGACGTCGAGATCACCCGTCTGCTCTGAGGGCGTCGTGCCGCCGTCGGCGCGGCGGCATACCGTGAACGCATGAGCACCGACTGGACCCGCAACCGCGTCGACGAGACCCACCGCCCGTGGCAGGCCGACGCCGACCGCTACCAGAGCCTGGAGTACCGGCGGGTGGGCCGGTCGGGCCTGCTGCTGCCGCCGATCAGCCTCGGGCTGTGGTGGAATTTCGGTGACAACCGCACGTTCGACAGCCAGCGCGAGATCCTGCGCCACGCCTTCGACCTGGGCATCACGCACTTCGACCTGGCCAACAACTACGGCCCGCCGCCGGGGTCGGCCGAGGAGAACTTCGGCCGGATGATGCGCGGCGACTTCGCGCCCTACCGCGACGAGCTGATCATCTCGACCAAGGCCGGCTGGGACATGTGGCCCGGCCCGTACGGGTTCCTCGGCTCGCGCAAGTACCTGCTGGCGAGCCTCGACGCGTCGCTGACCCGGATGGGTCTGGACCACGTCGACATCTTCTACTCACACCGTGCCGATCCGGACACGCCCGTCGAGGAGACGGTGGGGGCGCTCGACACGGCGGTGCGCCAGGGCAAGGCGCTCTACGTCGGCATCTCGTCGTACTCGGCCGAGCGCACGCGCCGCGCCGCCGAGGTGGCCGCCGACCTGGGTACGCCGCTGGTCATCCACCAGCCGGCCTACTCGATGGTCAACCGCTGGGTCGAGGACGAGCTGTTCGCCACTCTCGAGGACGTCGGCATGGGTTCGATCGCCTTCACCCCGCTGGCGCAAGGGCTGTTGACGGACCGCTACCTCGGCGACGAGCCGGTGCAGCGGGCCGGCGGCCGGTCCTCGTTCGACGACTCGGTGGTCGAGGGCAACCGCGATCGCCTGCGTGGCCTGGCCGACGTCGCCCGCGAGCGCGGCCAGACCCTGGCCCAGCTCGCGATCTCCTGGGTGCTGCGGCCCGGCGCGGCCACCTCGGCCCTCATCGGCGCCTCGCGCACCGAGCAGCTCGACGAGAACATCCAGGCGGCGGCGAACACCGATTTCACCGCCGAGGAGCTCGATCGGATCGACGAGCTCGTCGGTCACGACGCCGACGCGCGGGTCGACCTGTGGGGCGGATCGGCTGACATCGTGTAACTCACAGTGACACTCCGGTCGAAAATCTGGTCCTGTCGCCTAGGCTCTGGCCCATGGAAAAGACCGTCGCGGCGCACGCGCACGAGCTCACGAAGACGTACGGCAAGGGCGACGCCCAGGTCCGGGCGCTCGACGGGGTCTCGCTGGAGATCTACGAGGGTGAGTTCACGGCGGTCATGGGCCCCTCCGGATCGGGCAAGTCGACGCTGATGCACTGCATGGCGGCACTGGACACCCCCGACGGTGGTCGCGTGACGATCGGTCCCACCACGCTGGCCAAGCTCGACGACAAGGCGCTCACCGTGATGCGCCGCGAGAAGATCGGCTTCGTCTTCCAGGCGTTCAACCTGGTGCCCACGCTGACGGCCGAGGAGAACATCCTGCTGCCGCTGTCGATCGCCGGCCGCAAGCCCGATCCGAAGTGGTACGCCAACGTGATCGAGGCCGTCGGCCTGGCCGACCGGCTCAAGCACCGTCCCAACGAGATGTCCGGCGGTCAGGCCCAGCGCGTGGCGTGCGCCCGCGCGCTCGTCAGCCGTCCGTCGATCGTGTTCGCCGACGAGCCCACCGGCAACCTCGATTCCACGTCGGGCGCCGAGGTCCTGTCGTTCCTGCGCCGCAGTGTCGACGAGTTCGGCCAGACGATCGTCATGGTCACGCACGATCCCGTCGCCGCCAGCTACACCGACCGGGTCGTCTACCTGGCCGACGGCCGCGTGGTGTCCGAGCTGCGTCACCCCACGGCCGAGAAGGTCCTCGAGCGCATGAGCGTCGTCCAGCGCCGGATCGGCGTGTGACGTGCGCAGAGTCACCTGGCGCAACCTCGTAGCTCGCAAGGTCCGTCTGTTCCTGAGCGCCTTCGCGATCGTGCTGGGCATCGCGTTCCTCTCGGGCTCCCTGGTGTTCACCGACACGATCGGCGAGAGCTTCGACCAGATCGCGTACGGCACCGTCACCGACGTGGCGGTCCGGCCCGAGACGGGCAACGGCGACGCCATCGCGATGAGCGTCAACCGCGAGGCCCGCTCCATCCCGGCCTCGGTCATCGAGGAGATCTCCGCCCTGCCCGGCGTCGAGCGCGCGGAGGGTGCGGTCAACGGCGGCGGCCTGTTCGTCGTCAAGAAGAACAACCGTCTGCTCGGCGGCACCGGTGCGCCCACGATCGCCCTCAACGCCGGCGACGGCGACCCGATCCCGAACGCCGCCGGCGACCAGATGCTGAAGTGGGAGCAGGGCCGCGCTCCGACCCAGGACGGCGAGATCGCCCTCGACGCGCGCTCGGCCGAGGTGGCCGGCTATCGCCTGGGCGACACCGTCAAGATCGCGCTGCCCAGCGAGCCGCCCATCCTCAAGGCGAAGCTCGTGGGCATCTTCGACTTCAGCTCCGGCGGCCTGGCCGGCGCGACGCTCGTGATCTTCGACGATCTCAGCGCCCAGAAGTACTTCCTCGAGGGCAAGGACGCCTTCAGTGTCATCCAGGTCGAGGCCAAGGCCGGGGCGACCCAGCGCGAGGTGGCCGACCAGGTTGCCAAGGTCATCCCCGAGGGCACGGAGTCGGTCACGGGCGACTCGGTCGCCGAGGAGTCCAAGGACCTCTTCGACCAGCTGCTCGGGTTCCTCAACACCTTCCTGCTGGTCTTCGCCGGCATCGCCCTGGTGGTCGGCACCTTCCTGATCGTCAACACGTTCTCGATCCTGGTTGCCCAGCGCAGTCGCGAACTGGCCCTGCTGCGCGCCCTGGGCGCCTCGCGTCCCCAGGTCAGCCGCTCGGTGCTGACCGAGGCGTTCGTGATCGGCGTCATCGGCTCGACGTTGGGCCTGGCGATGGGCTTCGGCCTGGCGATGCTGCTCAAGGTCCTGTTCAGCCGGTTCGGCCTCGACCTGTCGGGCACGTCGCTGGTGTTCCAGCCGCGGACGGTCATCCTGGCCTACGCCGTCGGCGTTCTGGTGACGATGCTCGCGGCGTGGATCCCCGCCCGTCGCGCCGCCCGGGTGCCCCCGGTCGCGGCGATGCGCGACGAGGTCGCGATGCCCGAGTCGTCGCTGCGGTGGCGGCTCGTGATCGCGTTGCTGTTCGGCTTGGCCGGTGCCGGGTCGATGGCGGCCGGCTCCTGGCTCGACGTTCCCCGCCCCATCGTCTGGGTCGGTGCGGGCATCTTCGGCGTGCTGATGGCGGTCGCGCTGGGCAGCCCGATCATCGCGTCGCCGGTCCTGGCCGCCTTCGGCGTCCTCTATCGGACCGTCTACAAGTCGGTGGGTCAGTTGGCGGCGCAGAACGCGCGGCGCAACCCGCGGCGCACGGCCGCGACCGCGTCGGCGCTGATGATCGGTCTCGCGCTGGTCACGACGATGTCGATCCTGGGCGCCTCGATCAACACGTCCATCGACAAGGGCGTCGAGCGCGAGTTCTCGGCCGACTTCATCGTCCAGAACGTCAGTGGCCAGCCGTTCTCGCCCGAGATCTCGCAGAAGATCGGCGCGGTCCCGGGCGTCGCGGCCGTCTCGCCGGCCCAGTCGATCGTGTTCGAGGCCGACGGCACGCAGGTCTTCGCGTCGGCGACCGACGCCGAGCAGTTCGCGGAGGTCTTCGAGCTGGCGTTCTCCGATGGCACGGCGCCCACCGGCGAGAACATGATCGCGCTCAGCGAGTCGATGGCGGAGTCGATCGACCGCTCGACGGGCGACGTGGTGAAGCTGGCGTTCAGCTCCGGTGAGTTCGACGCGACCGTGACGGGTGTGTACGCCGACAGCAACGTCGTCGGCCAGGCCATCGTGCCGCTGACCACCGTCGCGGCGGCGGGCATCAAGCGCGGCGACACCTCGCTGGCGATCAACGCCACCCCCGGCACCGGCACGCGCACCGTGCGGGCCAACCTCGAGCGGGCGGTGGGCGACAACCCCACGATCGTCGTGCAGGACAAGGAGAGCTACGCCGAGGCGCAGCGCTCGCAGGTCAACACGCTGCTGTACCTGATCTACGCGCTGCTGGGTCTGGCGATCGTCATCGCCGTGCTGGGCATCGTGAACACGCTGGCGCTCAGCGTCATCGAGCGCACCCGCGAGATCGGACTGCTCCGCGCGGTTGGCCTGACCCGTCCGCAGTTGCGGCGCATGGTGCGCCTGGAGTCGGTGGCGATCGCGATCCTGGGTGCGGTGCTGGGGATCGGAGCAGGGCTGCTGTTCGGCATCGCCCTGCAACGCTCCTTCCAGAACGACGGCATCAGCGACCTGGCCATCCCGATCGGCTCCTTGGCGGTGTTCGTGGTGGTCTCGGCGCTCGTCGGCGTCCTCGCGGCCGTGCTGCCGGCACGTCGTGCCGCCAAGCTCGACGTGTTGAAGGCGATCACCGGCGAGTGATCCCCGGGGCGTCCGATCGAGGATTGGTCCGCAACGACGGGCCACTGCTAGACTCGTGAGGTTGCCGTTCGAGGCGACACCTCCTGTGACGGAAAGCCCGTCACCGCCCAGTCCAAAGGAGAACCCGCAGTGTCACTGCGCAAGTACGAAGTCATGGTCATCCTCGATGCGGACGTCGATGAGCGTTCCGTCGAGAAGAGCCTCTCGACCTACCTCAACAACACGATCGTCGCCGACGGCGGTTCCGTCGACGCCATCGATGTGTGGGGCAAGCGCCGCCTGGCCTACGAGATCAACAAGAAGTCCGAGGGCATCTACGCCGTCATCGGTCTGTCCGCCGAGCCCGCCTCGGTCAAGGAGCTGGACCGTCAGCTGTCGCTGAACGAGTCCGTCGTCCGTACGAAGGTCACGCGTCCCGACGTGAAGTGATTCTGTGGACGGAGACATTCCGTCCCCTGAATCCGACACACTCGTCGCGAGAGCACCTCGAGAGAAGGCTGATTCCATGGCAGGCGAAACCACCATCACCCTCGTCGGCAACCTGACCCGTGACCCCGAACTGCGGTTCACGCCGTCGGGTGCCGCGGTCGCCGACTTCACCGTCGCGTCCACCGCGCGCACGTTCGACCGTCAGACGAACGAGTGGAAGGACGGCGACACGCTGTTCATCCGCTGCTCGGCCTGGCGCCAGCTGGCCGAGAACGTCGCCGGCTCGCTGACCAAGGGCACCCGCGTCATCGTGACCGGTGCGCTGAAGGTCCGCGAGTACGAGCGTCAGGACGGCGGCCGGGGCACGAGCGTCGAGATGACGGTCGACGAGGTCGGCCCGTCGCTGCGCAACGCCACCGCCCAGGTCACCCGCACGTCGGGTGGCGGAGGCGGTCAGGGCGGCGGCTTCGGCGGCGGGAACTCCGGCGGCAACGCCGGTGGTTTCGGTGGCGGCCAGCCTGCTGGTCAGCAGTCGAACGCCAGCGCGTGGGCCCAGCCCTCGCAGCCGCAGGCGCCGGCCGGGGGCAACGACCCCTGGGGCGGCGGCGGCAGTGCCGGCGGTTCGACCGACGAGCCCCCCTTCTGATCCATCACACGTAGCAAGAAATTTTCCAGGAGCATCATGGCCAAGCCCGTTGTCCGGAAGCCGAAGAAGAAGAGCAACCCGCTCGCGGTTGCCGGCGTCACCACCATCGATTACAAGGACACCGCACTGCTGCGGAAGTTCATCTCCGACCGCGGCAAGATCCGCGCTCGTCGCGTCACCGGCGTGTCCGTCCAGGAGCAGCGTCAGATCGCCAAGGCGATCAAGAACGCGCGCGAGATGGCGCTGCTGCCCTACACGTCCAGCGGTCGCTGAGTACAGGAGCAACGAACAGATGAAGCTCATCCTCACGCACGAGGTCTCGAACCTCGGCCAGCCCGGCGACATCGTCGAGGTCAAGGACGGCTACGGCCGTAACTTCCTGCTGCCGCGCAACTTCGCCATCCGTTGGACGAAGGGCGCTGCCAACCAGGTCGAGTCGATCAAGGCTGCTCGCGATGCGCGCGCCGTGCACGATCTCGAGACCGCCAAGTCGATCAAGGGCAACCTCGAGTCGTCCGCGATCAACGTCTCGGCGCAGGCTGGCGAGGGCGGTCGCCTCTTCGGCGCCGTCACCGTCACCGACATCGCCGACGCGCTGGCCGAGGCCGGCGCGCAGGTCGACAAGCGTCGCATCGAAGTCGGCAACCCGATCAAGAGCCTCGGCTCGCACACGGTCTCCGTCCGCGTGCACCCCGAGGTCGTCGCGACGGTCAAGCTGAACGTCGTCGCCGCCAAGTGATTCTCAAGTCGCCGGGTCCCGCTTCACGCGGGGCCCGGCGGTTTGCTGTTGTGGCGCTGGCGAGCACGCTGCTCGCCGGCTGCTTCGGTGGGGGCGATGACTCCTCCGACGAGACGACCGCGAGCTCGCAGAGCCCGAAGACCTCCGCCGACACGTCGCTGCCGCTGGCCGACGTGCACCCGGCCGGTGAGGACGACGTCCGGTTCGGCGGCACCCTGCGGCTCGGCATCGGCTCGTTCCCGGCCACGTTCAACCCGGTCCACACCGCCGGTGTCGCCAGTACCGCGCCGCAGATCCTCGCCCCGACCCTCGGCAGTGCCGTCCGGGTCCGGGCTGACGGCTCGTGGGTGGTCGACCCGAACTACGCCACCGACGTCGACATCATCGACCGCTCCCCGCTGACCGTCCGGGTCGAGCTCAATCGCCAGGCCGTGTGGCAGGGCGGGTCGCCGATCACCGCGGCCGACATGGTGTCGTTCGTCAAGGCGATGCAGGACGACGACTACGCCGCCGCGCGCGTCCCCGCGATCGACGCGGTCGACGAGGTCCGGGCCGACGGTGCGTTCGCCTACGAGGTCGTCTTCGACGAGCCGACCGCCGACTGGCCCGCCGCGGTCTACCCGACGCTGCCGAAGGCCTACACGAAGTCCGTCAAGACGTTCAACCGTGGACTCACCGCCAAGGCGCCCTCCGCGAACGGGCCCTACATCGTCTCGGGGATCGAGCGCCGCACCGGCACGATCACCCTCGAGCGCAACCCGCGGTGGTGGGGCAGTCGCCCCAAGCTGGACTCGATCGTGTGGCGCATCGGTCCCGACGACGTCCTGGCCGCCGCGCACGTGGCCGGCGAGCTGGAGTCGGCTCCCGTCACGCCCGCCAACCGCAAGGCGCTGGCGGACGCGGACCTGCGGGCCTCGCTCGGGTCGGATTGGTCGCAGCTGACGATCAACGGCGGCACCGGGCCGCTGGCCGACGCCGACGTGCGCCGTGCCGTGATGCTGGCGGTCGACGCCGAGGGCGTCGTGAAGGACACGTCCAAGCGTTACGGCGTCAGTACGGTGCCGATGAGCTCGGTCGTGCTGCTGCCCGGTCAGGTCGGCGACCCGAAGACCAAGCCGCTGGCGCGCAACGTCGACCGCGCCGCTGCGCTGTTGGCGAAGGCCGGCTGGAAGCGCGAGGGCGGCAAGGGCCTGGTCCGCCGCAAGGGCCGTCCCCTGACCCTGACGTTGCCGGTCCCGAACACCCGGTCCGGCGCCGTCGAGCGAGCTGAGGCGATCGCCGATGATCTCGCCGAGGTCGGCGTCCGGGTCAAGGTCCAGGAGGTGCCCGGTGACACGTTCTTCGAGAAGGTCGTGATCCCGCTCGACTTTGACCTGACCACGTTCACCTGGTCGGTCGAGCCGTTCGGCCTGGGCGAGGTCAAGCGCCTCTTCACCCCGATCGACAGCCCGCTGAACTTCACCGGCAAGTCGTCGAAGGCCACGGCGAAGGCGTTCGACGCGGCGATCGCGCAGCTCGACGTGAAGAAGCGCACGGCCGCGATCGCCAAGGTCGACAAGGTCACGCGCGCCCAGGCGTCGATCATGCCGCTGGCCGTGGTGCCCGAGGTGCTCGCCGTCGATCCCGACGTGCGCAACTACGGACCCACCGCCCTGGCCGACCTGGACTGGACCCGGGTGGGCTTCGCGGAGGGCAGCGACTGATGGCCCGTACCCGGCGCGAAGCGGTGGGTTGGCCGACGATCCTGCGCGAGCTGCGCGTCGTCCGGGTCGCCGACGTCTCTGAGACGACCCGGCGGGTCACCCTGACCGGCGAGCAGCTTGAGGCGTTCCCCGTCGCCGGTGGCACCGCGGCGCCGTTCCGGTCCGAGGGCTTCGACGACCACGTGAAGCTGCTCGTCCCCCTCGAGGGCACCGATCGTCCGCCGCTGCCGGTGCAAGGGCCCGACCGGCTCGAGTGGGGTGGCGCCGGCGGTCGCCCGGTGGCCAAGGACTACACGCCGCGGCGCTTCGCCGATGGCGAGCTCGACCTGGACTTCGTGCTGCACGAGGGCGGGTTCGCCGCCGGTTGGGCCCGTCGCACGCAGCCGGGGGACCCGGCCTGGATCGTCGGCCCCACCCGATCGCTGCTGCTGCCGACCGGGGTCGACCGGTTCGTGCTGGGGGGCGACGAGACGGCCCTGCCCGCCATCGCGCGGCTGCTCGACGAGTGGACCGGCACGATGAGCGCCGACATCGTCATCGAGGTGGCCTCGCCGGCCGGGATCCAGGACCTCCCGTCCCTCGAGGGCGTGACGATCCGCTGGGTCCACGGCGCGGACGCCTGGATCGACGCGATCCGCGAGCTGCCCTGGCCCGACGTGCCGACGTTCTGCTGGGTCGCCGGCGAGTCCGGCGCCGTGCGCGAGGTGCGCCGCCACCTCGCCGACGAGCGTGGCGTGCCCCGCGACTGCCTCGACGCCACCGGCTACTGGCGGCGCTGACGGCTCCCCGGCCGCTCGCGCCTCAGGTCGAGCCGAGCACGAGCCAGCGGTCACTGCGCTGGCGCAGCCACAGCGTCACCCACCGCGTGGCCTGGAACAGCGCGTACGCGGCCCACAACCAGGTGAAGCCGGCGTCCGTCGCCCGGATCAGCAGCGCCACCGGCGCGTAGATCAGCAGCGTGATCAGACTGGCCCATGCCAGGTACACGCCGTCCCCGGCGCCGATCAGCACGCCGTCCAGCACGAACACGACCCCCGAGATCGGCTGGATGAGCGCGACCAGCAGGAGGGCGGGCACCGCGGCCGCGCGCACGTCCGCGTCGGGGGTGAAGGCACGCGCGACCCACGGCGCGGTCAACGCCAGCAGAGCGCCGGCGACGATGCCGAAGCCGAGCCCCCAGGCGATGACCCGTCGCGTGACGTGACGGGTGCCCTCGGCGTCGCCGGCCCCGAGCGAGTGACCCGTCAGCGTCTGCGCCGCGATCGCGAAGGCGTCGAGCGCGAACGCCAGGAACATGACCAGGGTGGTGGCGATCTGGTGCGCGGCGAGCGAGGCGTCGCCGAACCCGGCCGCGACGAGGGTGGCCAGCAGCAGGACGGCGCGCAGGCTCAGCGTGCGCAACAGCAGGGGGACGCCCTCGCGCGCGGCGCGGGCGACGTCGTCCCACCGCAGGCGGGGCGAGGCCTCGGTCTCGCGGCTTCGGCGCAGGACCTGGGCCACGAGAGCGAGGGCGGCGGCCCACTGGGCCAGCACCAGGCCGAGGGCGGCGCCGCGCAGGTCCAGGCCCGCCCCGTAGACCAGCGCGACCGTCAGCACCACGTTCAGGACGTTCGCCGCGACCATCACGACCAGGGGCGTGCGCAGGTCCAACACCCCGCGCAGGGCGCCGGTGGCGGCCAGGACGAGCAGCACGGCGGGGATGCTCGCGGCGGCGATCCTCAGGTACTCGGTGGTGAGGTCCGCGACCGCGGGCGAGCTGGACAGTGCCCGGGCCATCGGCCGCGCGGCCACCGACGTGAAGGCACCGAGCACGAGGCCGATCAGCAAGGCCAACCAGACGCCTCCCAGGGCCGCCTCCAGGGCCCGGCGGGGCTCCCCGGCGCCCTGGTGCCGGGCGACCGTGGCGGTGCTGCCGTAGGCCAGGAAGACGCACAGCCCGACGATGGTCGACAAGACCGTGGAGGCGGCCCCGAGCGCGGCCAGCTCGGCCCGGCCGAGGTGACCCACGATGGCGGTGTCGGCCATCAGCATGAGGGGCTCGCAGATCAGCGCGGCGAAGGCCGGGACCGTGATCGCGAGGATTCGACGGTCGAGAGAGGAGATCCGCACGGGGCGACGATACCGCTGTGACCAGTGAGGTGAATTTGTCGACAAGTCGGCCCTCGCTTGCGACACGCCCGTGGATAACCCGATCCACGAAAATCACACCCGGCTATCACAACTCCACACCTTGTGACTCACGTTTGCGCAGGTCAGAGGCGCTTGTGACCTGCGCCACACGCGATTGTCCACAGGGTGATCCACCGGCTGTGCACACGCGCGACCGGCGTTTTCCACAGGTTTGCGTGACTTCTGCACACCCCGTGTGCATGACCGTCTGTACCCGCGTGCCGGGGCCCCGTATGGTCACCGGAAGGGAACACCAGAACCGAGGGGAAGTCGGTTCTGTCGGACCTCACACGTAGTTTCAAACCCAGCTGCCGATCACGTCGAGGAGTGCCGTGAGCGTTACCGATCTGTATGAGTCCGAACATCCATCGGACTCCGCGGGATCGGGCTACGTTCCGCCCCAGGACATGGCGGCCGAGCAGAGTGTTCTCGGCGCGATGCTGCTGTCGAAGAACGCGATCGACCCGGCCACCGACCTGCTCGAGAGCCGTGACTTCTACCGCCCCGCCCACGAGCTGATCTTCGACGTCATCTGCGACCTGTCCGGTCGCGGCGAGCCGGCCGACGCGATCACCGTCGCGGCCGAGCTGACCCGCCGGGGCGAGATCGCCCGCATCGGCGGCGCGGCCTACCTGCACGACCTGGTCCAGGGCGTGCCGATCGCCGCCAACGTCGACTACTACGCCGAAATCGTCCACGAGAAGGCCGTGCTGCGGCGCCTCGTCGAGGTCGGCCAGCAGGTCGCCCAGCTGGGCCAGTCCGGTACGGGCGAGATCCAGGACATCGTCGACCGCGCGCAGAAGGCGGTCCTGGACGTCGACGGCACCAAGTCCGGCGAGGACTACAACGTCCTGTCCGACCTGATGTCGTACACGATCGACGAGCTCGAGGAGCTCGAGACGCGTTCCGGCGAGGTGCACGGCGTGATGTCGGGCTTCCCCGACCTCGATCGCCTCACCACGGGCTTCAAGCCCGGCCAGATGATCGTCGTCGCGGCGCGACCCGGCGTCGGCAAGTCGACCCTCGGCCTGGACTTCGTCCGCAACGCCTCGATCCGCCAGGGACTCACCTCGGCCATCTTCAGCTTGGAAATGACCGGCTCGGAGATCGCCATGCGTCTGCTGTCCGCCGAGGCCAAGGTCGCCATCCACCACATGCGCGCCGGCTCGATGTCCAGCCGTGACTGGGACGCGATCGGCCGGGCGATGGCCACCGTGCAGGCCGCGCCGATCATCATCGACGACAGCCCGAACATGACGATGCCCGAGATCCGCTCGAAGGCCCGGCGCATCAAGAAGCAGCACGGCCTCGACTTCGTGGTGCTCGACTACCTGCAGCTGATGACCTCGGGCAAGAAGGTCGAGAACCGTCAGGTCGAGGTCTCGGAGTTCTCCCGCCAGATCAAGCTGCTGGCCAAGGAACTCGGCGTCCCCGTGGTCGCGATCAGCCAGTTGAACCGTGGCTCCGAGCAGCGCACCGACAAGACCCCGCAGATCTCCGACCTGCGTGAGTCCGGCTCGATCGAGCAAGACGCCGACATCGTCATGCTGCTGAACCGTCCCGACGCCCACGGAGCCGGCGAGTCCGAGCGCCCCGGCGAGGCCGACATCATCGTGGCCAAGAACCGTTCCGGCCCGGTCAACAAGGTCGCCGTGTCCTTCCAGGGCCACTACTCGCGCTTCACCCCGATGGCGCGCGAGCCCGAAGGCGCCGGCGGCGGCGCATCGGGTGCCGACTTCGCCTGATCCCTGTCGAGCTGCAGCGAACTTCATACAAACGAGGTTGGTTCATTAAAAGCACCGCTGACTGTTTCTCCTTCTGGAACGCTGGTGCATCTGTAGCGTGCGCTGGCCAAGAGGGGGGGCGTGGAGTGCGGTCCTACGTGGTCCCCGTTGCGGCGTTTTTCTTTGGCCGCCCGCCAATCATCCGCCGGTACCTCGCCGTGTCGAGTGTTTGGGTTTCGTTGCTCGTTGGAGGCATCGTCACCGCTCCGGCTTGGCCGTCGCCCTTGAGCGAGTTGGTTGTGACGGTGCTGCTTGTCGTGGGGTGCTCTCAATGCCCGTGCAGTTTCATGTCGTATCGGCGTTGGATTCCAGCCGTAGGCAGTGACGGGCGAACTGGAACCCCAGCAGCGTCAACGCGCACGCATAGCGCCCCTTCGAAGATTGCGCGCGGTCCAGATTGAGCGTGATCTGTGCAGAGTTGGCCGCTTGATCCCGTGCGAAGTTCATTGCTTCTAGACAGCCGCTGGGCAAGCGCTCGGATGTCCTAGAAAGCAAACCACGACGCCCTGATCGGTGTATGAACTGCGGGATGCCGTGCACGCCATCCGGGCAGTCTCGAGCGCGCCCGGCCGGCTTGGCGAGTGGGTCCATTTTGAGGATGCCGACCATCGCCCTGCCAGCGGACCGCGGTGCTGGTACTGCGGGTGCAACGACGACCAGGTGACCTTCAGCAGCATGCCTGGTGCGACGCCGTCGAGTGCGCCCGCTGCGGCGGTGTCCAAGGCTTTGCAATCGGTGACTGACTGGGGGACTCCTAGCCACGCGTCCGAGGCCTGTGAACCCCGGTTTCGTGAGAGCATCCCGCATGACGTCTTGGCTCGCCGTGTGGTCGCAAGCACTCCTGCTCGTGCTGGGTCTGCTGTTCCTAGCGGCGATCGCAGGGCTGGCGTGGGCGGGAGGCCTGATCCTGACCGACGTGGCCGCCAGCGGGTCGGCCGGCTACGGCTTGGCCTTCGGCGTCCTCGGCGGGACCGCCGCGCTCGTGGCCCTGGCAGCGCTGCTGGGGTTGTACCGCAAGATCCGCGATGCTCGCACGGCCGCAGATCTCGCGATGCTGGTGGCGGCGGCACGTGACTCGATCATCGCCGCGCTGATCCTGCTCGGCAGCGCCCTGTGGCTGTCCCAGGGCGGCAAGGACTTCGACCTGACGATCGTCTGGATCGGCACTGCGGCGGTCATCGTTCCTGCGACCGGCACCGCCGTCGTCGCGATCACCAGTCTTTGGAATCAGCGTGAGTCGGACGGAAGGTCCTGAGTCCCGCACGTCGCGGGGTGGCGCAGGTCAGTGACGCCGCCACGGGGCGAGCGACCGCTGGGAGTAGAGGGCGGCAGGTTCTGGGGCGCGCGGGCCTCGGCCAGCTCCGCCTGCAGCTCGGCGACCTTGTCCCGCAGGGCGGCCACCTGGTTCTCGAGGGCGATGACTCGCTTCACTGTCGCCACCCCAGCAGCCCGGCTGGCGCTAAAGGAACATTGGCTCACGCATCACAGGCAGCGCGCTCGCTGAGAGGGCGGGTCATTCGGTCAGCCTAAGCGCCTACATTGCACTCGAGCGGGGATCAGCGCGGTTTGTGCCGAGTTCGTCGCGAGCTCTTGTGCGATCTACGTTGCATTCCGACAGGAGGATCGATCTGTCGAGAGATGCAGCGAAGATTGCACACTCGAAGCGCATTTCCATGCGAGGCGACCCGTGCGTTTTCGAGGGCTGCGTTCCGAGTCGATGCTGTCGCTGCCCAGGTGGGGCGTGGCACAGTGCGCTTTTGTGACGTGCAGCCCGCGCCTGAGCACCGAGATCAGGCCTTGGTACTGCGCTACTACAACGACCTCGATGACCGCGCCATCGCCGACGCCATGGGCATCAAGGTCGGATCCGTCCGTTCGTTGGCGGCCCGGGCGCTCGAGGCGCTGCGAATTCAGAGATTGGGAAGGGCACGTCATGAATCGGTCACTCGAGGATGACCTGCGAGCGTTGTTCGCGGAAGACGCGGAACGTGCTGAGGGAGGTGGCGATGTCGCTGATCTCGCCCGGCGAGCCGGCGAAATCGGCCAGAGCAGGCTGCGAACACGAAGGCTGCAGCGGCGAACAGTCACTTTCGCCGTGGTAGCGAGTGCAGTCGCAGTCGCCGTCACGGGAACTTGGGCGATGCGCCTCGGGGATCAACAGCAAGTCCAGGTCCGTGACTCCGGTACGCCAGCCAGCGTGGCGCCACCGACGAAGGCAGGAGCGATTCCCGGCGATCTCCACGCGCGTTGCACCCTGCCGTACTCTCCCGCAAACGTGGCACGCGTCTCCCCAATGGCGTTTGACGGCAAAGTCGTCTCAATAGCGCCAGCGGAGAAGGCCGGCGGTGAAGACGACCATGTGTACGCCTTTGTGACATTTGCGGTTTCAGAGTGGTTCGCTGGTGGCCAAGGCGATACTGCAATCGTTGAAGTGCTCCGACCTGATCTCGACCTTGCTGAGACTGCGAAGTTGGAACCGTTTGCGGTCGGCGATCGTCTCCTGATCAGCGGAGGCCTTCCCGATGATGCTTCCAAAACGTCCGTTCCCGTCGCCGCAGGCTGCGACTTCTCACGCTTCTACGACGGCGCAACGGCGACGCTCTGGCGTGATGCCTTCCGCTAGACGGGACGCATCGTCAGCCCTCTAGTCAGATTCCGAAGATCGCATACTTCCCAAGATGAGAGCGTTCTGTGCCAAGTCGGCCGCTTGCGACTTCGCGCACTGGTTGATGACCGGGCCTTGATCGCAGATCGAGGTGAATGAGGGTGCGAGCTCGGCCCCAACTCACCTGGATCCGACTTCCGTGCACACCCTCTCGGCGTGCGCGGAAGGTGCGTCCCCATCCCAGACTGTGACCTTGACCACAATTCAAGGGCGTCATTAGTGTGCGAGCGTCCTGGAATCAGGTTCGCGACGGTCACTGACCGCCGCTCGGGGGAAGAGGCGCAATGACACTGAAGCGCAAGTTGTGGGCCATGGCCGGCGCCGCGGCAATGATGGCGGCGGGACTGCCCGGGGCAGCCGTCGCCGCCACTGCAGAGTCGACTTCGGCACCGGGTAAGCCCAAGGTCGCGGGGAAGGAGCCACTGCGTCCCATCGTCTTCGTCCACGGCTCCCAGGGCTCCGCGAACCAGTTCCAGACCCAGGGCAAGCGGTTCGCCGCCAACGGCTACCCGTCCACGTACATCGACGGCCTGGACTACGACTCCACCTTCGAGGTGCAGAAGTCCGCGGAGATCTTCGCCGAGCTCGACCGCAAGATCGACGCCCTGCTGAAGAAGACCGGGGCCGACAAGGTCGACCTGCTCGGCCACTCACTCGGTACCTACATGTCGCAGACGTACCTGAAGAGCGACCCGGCCCGCGCCAGGCGCGTCGCGCACTACGTGAACCTCGACGGCCTCCCGGCATCCGAGCTCCCGGGCGGCGTGAAGACGCTCGCCATCTGGGGCGAGGGGTCGCCCGACCGCACGGTCGTGGGCGCCAAGAACGTCCAGTTCCCCGGCCAGGGCCACACCGAGACGGTCACCTCGAAGGAGTCCTTCGCCGAGGCCTTCACGTTCTTCCGGGGCAAGGCGCCCCGGACCACGGACGTGCCGCTCCAGCTGGGACTCATCCAGCTCGCCGGACGCGCCGTGCAGTTCCCGAGCAACGTCGGTCTGACCGGCGCGAAGCTGGAGCTGTTCCGGGTGAACCCGAGGACTGGCCAGCGCATCGGCAAGGCCATCGGCACCCAGAAGCTCACCGGTGACGGCTCGTTCTCCTTCCTGGCGAACGGCATCTCGCACTACGAGTTCGCGATCACCCGGCCGAGTGGGCACGTGCACCACTTCTACAGCCAGCCCGCCCGTCGTACGGACCGTCTGATCCGCCTGCTCACGTCCGAGCCCGGCACCGGTCTCGACGCCGTCACGGACAAGAGCGACAACCACGTGAGCGTGACCGTCTCGCGGAACAAGGAGTGGTGGGGCGACCAGGGCGCCGGCAGCGACTCCCTGACCGTCAACGGCACCAACGTGCTCAACGCCTCCACGGCCCCGCGCACCAAGCGCATGCTCGGCATCTTCGCCTACGACGCGGGCAAGGACGGCGAGAGCAACCTGGTCCAGCTGCCGGCCTTCGCGGGCCTCCCGTTCATCGGTGGCACCGACCTCTTCATCCAGGCCGACCCGCAGGGCAAGGGCACCGTGAAGGTGGCCCAGAAACAGCGCAACGGCCGCGCCACGGAGACCCTCAACGTGCCGAACTGGCCGTCGAGCAAGCACCGGATCAGCATCGCGTTCAACGACTACCTGCGCCAGCGCTGGGCGGCCACGGGGTGCGCCTCAACAGCGAGACCTCCCTGCTGAGCACCGTGCGCGAGGCCGGGGCAGCTCGATCGTCCTCTCTGCCAAGCCGAATCTGAGATCATCGCAGAATGAGCCACAAGCTCGGGGCGCTCGGCTGGCCATTCGTCGCGGATGAACTGATCCTCCGCTCGGCCGAGCCGGCAGACTCCGCTCTTGCTGAGTTTCGTTGCAGCTCGATACCGACGCGACAGCTCTGCGACAGCGAGCAACTCTCCTGAAGGCACGGAGCCGGGATCGTCGTCGCTTACTGAACGCCGCGTCCTTGCGCCGCGTAGGCGACGTGGGCGGGTGTGATGCCGTGGGTCGAAACTCCCTGGACAGCACGCCCCGCACAGTCACTCATGCTTGACGTCCACCTCACAATCAGCCCGTGCGGGCAACGTCCGCAATCTCGATCAGAGCCTCACGGAGCGCTTCGCGGGCGGCGGAGTAGCGGCTGCGTGCGGTCGAGGGGTTGAGGCCCAGGAGTTCAGCGGCCTCGGCCAGGCTGAGTCCGTCCCAGTGCACCAGCATGATGAGCTCCCTGTGCGCCACCGCGAGGTCGCGTACTGCTGCTTGGACCGTCAGTGCCTCCGCGTGGTCTGGCTCGTTCACTTCCGTCAGGTGCTGTCGAATGCGATCCGCCAAGGCAGCCCGTCGCCGTGACGAACGCCGCTGGTTCGCCAACACGTGAGCGGCGATGGTGAACAGCCACATCCGGCGTCGCTCAGGCGCCTGCGGGAGTGAGTCGACTCGCCGCCAGGCCTGCAGCATCACCTCGGCCAGGAGGTCCGCCGCGTCCTCGCGCACCAGCACACGGCGCTCGAAGTAGGCCAGCAGGTCAGCCGAAGTCGCGTCCAGTGCCGCGCTCAGCGAGTCGGCGCTCACTCGGCGCACCCGGCCGAGCTGCCGACGCCGGAGTTGATCACGTGGGGATCCATCCCGAGACCCTCCAGGTGTGCCGTCAGGTCGCGCACGACCTTGCTGTAGACCGCGTGCATCTCGAGATCGTCGCCGACCAGGAGCGGCTGGGCCTCCTCGGGATCAGTCTCAGCGATGATGCGGCGCTGCGTGGCGTCGGTCTCCGCGATAGCGGCTTTTCGATCGATGGCGTCGAAGTCGTAGTCAGCCAGGTACTGGCGAGCTGCCTCAGCGACCTCCTCCTGCTCGGAGGCGCTGGGCCACGCCGTCCGCCCATCCATGATCGTCGCGGGCTCGCCGCTGGCAGCGTCCTCCGGACCCACCGGATGGACGGCGAACTCCATCTCGCACGAGTCGCCCGAGGACGTACTGGTGAACCACAGCGCGCCGTTGTTGATCACTGCGGCCGCGCCCACCGTACCCAGGCCGAGGACGCCGGCAGCGATGCCCGCGCCCACCGTCAGGCGCATGGGGCGACGCATGCGAGACCGAGGTCCGCTGGCGCGAGCCATGGCGCGCAGGTCTTCGTCGAGTTCTGGGCTTCGCGGCGTCACCGTCGGCGCCGAACGGGCAAGCAGGTCATCGAGGCCCATCGGGGTGCTCCTTCGTCTGGGTTACAACCCCTACATGTCCGGACCATCATGATCTGTCCACCGACCACACGAACATCAGCGCGAGCCTGCCGTCGCACTTGGCGCATCCGCGACTCCGCCACGAAGGTCGCACCAGGTCGCGTATCGGCGTGATCTGTACCGAGTCGGCCGCGCCGTCTCGTGCAATCTTCGTTGCATCTCGACACTGATCGAGGAACCCCGCTTCTCAGCGGTTGAGGACTTGGACTTCAGAGACCGGACGTTGGTATCACCAGGGTCCCGGCCCCGAGGTGATCGATGCCGCAGGCGGGGACGAGCAATAGCCGAGTTCAGGGCGTTTGTCATGAGATTCCGAAAAATAAGCATTGCCGACCCCTCGACCGTGCACCAGACTCCCGTTATGAGAGAGACGAACGTCGCGTGGCGCGCACGCAGATCCCGGACAGCACTAGGTGCATTCCTCGCCTTCACCCTCGCCGGCTCGGGGTTGCTCGCGACCACTGCGGGTACCGCTTCCGCAGCGCCTGCGCCGAAGCCGTACGTGCTGAAGGGGGGTGAGTCATCCCCGGTGTACAGCTATGCGGACGCGATCCGCGAGACGGTGTGGGTCATCGCGCCCGACTTCGACGGTGACGGTGAGAAGGACCGGATCGCGGTCGACATCGTTCGTCCGCGCGAGCTGGACGCCAAGCGGGTCAAGGTGCCGGTCGTGATGGATGCGAGCCCGTACTACACGAGCGTCGGACGCGGCAACGAGTCAGAGTTCAAGTCGTTCGACGCCGAGGGCAACCTCATCAAGTTCCCGCTGTTCTACGACAACTACTTCGTCCCGCGCGGCTACGCCTATGTGGCACCCGACATCGCAGGCACCTCGCGGTCGACCGGTTGTGTCGACACCGGCGGCAAGTCCGACGTCGGCTCGGCCAAGGCCGTCGTGCAGTGGCTCAACGGCAACGCCGAGGCGGTCGACGCCGACGGCAAGGCCGTCAAGGCCGGCTGGAGCAACGGCAAGACCGGCATGATCGGCAAGAGCTATGACGGCACCCTGGCCAACGGCGTCGCCGCCACCGGCGTGAAGGGACTGGAGACCATCGTGCCGATCAGCGCGATCAGCTCCTGGTATGACTACAGCCGTTCGCAGGGTCTTCCGTACAGCTGGAACTACTCCAGTGGCCTCGCCAGCCGCGTCGCCGGCAACCGCACGCAGCCCCAGGACTGCTCGGCGACGCTCGCGCGGATGGACGCCGAGGACGCCGACGAGACCGGTGAGCACAACGCGTTCTGGGACGAGCGCAACTATCGTGACTCCGCCAAGCTCAACGCCAAGAAGGTCAAGGCGAGCGTCTTCATCTATCACGGCCTGCAGGACACCAACGTCAAGACACGTCACTTCTCCCAGTGGTGGAAGGACCTGGGCAAGGCCGGGGTCACCCGCAAGCTGTGGTTGAGCCGGGTCGGGCACGTCGATCCGTTCGATGTCGACCGTGAGGAGTGGGTCCGCACGTTGCACCGGTGGTTCGATCACGAGCTGATGGACATCAAGAACTCGATCATGCTGGAGCCGCCGGTCAAGGTGGAGACCAAGCCCAACCGCTGGGTCAACTCCTACTCGTGGCCCACGCGGCTCACGACGACGACCCTGCGCCCTCAGGCCGACGGCTCTTTGGCCCGGTCGGTCGAGAGGACCAAGCAGAGCTGGGTGAACTCACCCAGCCAGCGTGAGAACGTCGCCGTCGCTGAGGGCGACAACCCCAACCGCCTCCTGTACGCGACCTCTCCGCTGCTCACCGACGCCCGGATGAGTGGCTCGATGGTGGCGAAGCTCCGGGTCACGTCCGAGGTGCCGACCGGGCAGGTGGGCGTGATGCTCGTCGACTACGGCGAGGGTGATCGCGTCCTTGCCACGGGCGACGGTGCGTCGACGACGACCACGGAGACCTGCGTCGGGCAATCGACCGCGAACGATGACGCGTGCTACTTCACGATGACCCGCAATGTGGGCACGACGCCGCTTCAGGTCCTGGGGCGCGGTTGGGCGCGGCTCGACGGCGCTGGGACGCACGATGTGACGGTGACGCTGGACCCCGACGACGCCGTCGTCGCCAAGGGTCACCGGCTCGGAGTCGTCGTGGTGGGCGCGGCCAACGGTCGCGTGCGCAACATCGACACGACATCGTCGACGTACACGCTCGATCTCGCGAAGTCGCAGTTCGTGCTGCCGGGCCTGGCCGTGCCGCACCCCACGTGGGCGTCGAACTGGAACTGGTTGCCGAAGCGCAGCGAGATCGTGCCCGGCACCCTGCCCGGCACCCGGGAGAACGTGCTTCCGGTGCTGATGGACACGCGTCGCTGAGGTGATCTCCAGGGGCGGGCACGGCTTCGGCCGTGCCCGCCCTCAACCTGAGCCGCGCGCATGGTTGCAAACGCCCGGGCCGGGTACCTCCCGGGCATGACTGACTCGAACATCGATCTCGAAGCCATCCAGACCGTCGTCGACCGCGTCACGTCCTGGCAGGACGGCGCCACCGAGGGCACGGTCGAGGAGGAGCTGCAGAAGGGCTTCTCCGAGGTGGGCATCGACGTGTCCGACGACCACGTCACCGCCCTCGCGGAGGCGATCCAGAGCCGGCACGGCACCGTCGACGCCGGTGACGTGCTCGGTCGCTGACCTCTGCGGACTACGAGGCCCTGAAGACCACCCCGGTGGCGCGCAGCCGTCGCTCGATCAGCGGCGCCAGCGACCGGGCGTAGGTGGCCGTCAGGTGCTGGTGGTCGCGGTACATGATCTGGCCCTTCGGCGTCACGACCCGGCAGACCCGCTTCGGGCAGTGCGCGGCGCGCAGGTTGATGCGGAACGCGGCGCGCGAGCCGTACTGCCGCCGAGCCAGCTTCACCGACGGCACGGACCAGTCGAACGTGATGACCTCCCGCTCGGGTGCCGCGCAGTTCCTCCACTGCCGTGGGGCTCGGTTCTTGCGCAGGCACTGGGTGGGCGAGGGGCCGGCGGACTTCCAGTTCGCCGCGCCCGCCAGCGCGATGACGGGGATCCGGCGCTTCAGTGCGACGCGCCACGACCTCACCGTGTCCGGACCGCGCTGGGCATACGTGCCCGCCATCGTCGAGGCGCGGTGGTGGGTGACGATCGCCCGCACGTTCCGCTGCTTGCGGATGTACCGCTCCACGTTCCTGCGCCAGGTCTGGCAGTCGTCGCGGATCCACTTCGCATCGTTCTTGACGACCCGTGAAGACCACCCGCAGCGTGAGCGGATGATCAGCGTGACGCGGATCTTCCCCTGGTCGGCCAGTCGCCGGAAGGCCGGCGACAGAGCCCGCATGTGTGAGTCGCCGATCACCAGCAGGCGCGGCCCCTTGCGCCCGTAGTGGCAGGTCAGGACCTTCGTCTGGCCCGGACGCGAGCCGTTGAAGCACGCCTTCGTCCCCCGCGCGACGTCCTTCTCGGCGGCCACGATGCTCGACAACCGTGGCTGGTCGGCGACGGCGGGCACGGCCGATCCCAGCAGCACGACCAGGGCGACGCCGGTCGCGCGACGGACGAGTCGGGCAGCAGGCATCGGCACCTCCGGGTCAGGACGGATGTGCCACCAAGATGCCGCCGGACGAACCGGTTGTCGAGACGCGGACGCCTCAAGATCGCGGCGACTCACACGACCGCGGCCACCACGGCCGTGCGCGCGACGATGGCGCTCAGCACGCCGATCAGGTGGGCGAGGATGGCCGTCCCGGGTTCGCGCGGCGGAGAGAAGACCACCCCGGTGGCACGGAGCTTCTTCTCGAACAGCGGCGCGAGGGACCGGGCGTAGGTGGCCGCCAGGTGCTGCTCGTCGCGGTACATGATCTGGCCCTGCGGCGTCACCGTCCGGCACACCCCGCCCGGGCAGTAGACGTCGCGCATGTCGATGCGGAACGCCGCGTTCGTCCCGTACTTCCGGCGGGCCAGATCGACCGCAGGGACGGTCCAGTCGAACGCCATCACCTCGCGCGCCGGTGCGGTGCAGTCTTTCCACTGCTGTGGCTCGGGGTTCTTGCGCAGGCAGTCCGGAGGGGTGGAGGGCCAGTGCGGCGCGCCGGACACGGCGATCACCGGGATCTTCCGCTCCAAGGCGCCGCGCCATGCCTTGACGGTGTCCGGGCCACGCTGCGCCTCGGTGCCCTCCATCCACCGGGCGCGATGGTTCGTGATGATCGCGCGCACGTCCTTCTGCTCGCGGACGTAGCGCTGGACCTGCTCCCGCCACACCTCACACTCGGTCGGCACCCAGGGCAGGTCGTGGTCGAGCCGGCGCGTCGTCCAGCCGCAGCGCGAGCGGGTGAGCAGGGTGACCCGGATCTTCCCCTCCTCGGCGAGTCGCCGGAACGCGGGCGACAGGGCCCGCATGTGCGAGTCGCCGATGAGCAGCAGACGCGGGCCGCGGTCCCCGTATTCGCAGGTCAGCAGCTCGGTCTCACCGGGATTGGCGCCGGGGAAGCACGCGTGCGTTCCGGGCGCGACGTCCCACTCGGCGGCCGTGATGCTCGACAGCTGCGGCTCGTCGGCTGCGGCGGGGGTCCCGGCGGGCGTCAGGGACGCCGCGAGAACCAGCAGGGCGAGGCCTGCCAGCGCGAGCACCTCGCAGATCGCTCGTACGGTCATCGTCCCCGCCCCGGTCCAGTCGCCACCACGGCTCTTCCGGACAGATTGACATGGGACGCCGCGCGTGGCGAGTGCTCCGCTCAGGCCCGCGCGAGCGATCGCCCGGCCGCGCGGCCGGAGAAGATGCAGCCGCCCAGGAACGTGCCCTCGAGGGCGTTGTAGCCGTGGACGCCACCGCCACCGAACCCGGCGACCTCGCCCGCGGCGTAGAGGCCCGGCACGGGCAGGCCGTCGGCACCGAGCACCTGCGATGCGAGGTTGGTCTGCAATCCGCCGAGCGTCTTGCGCGACAGGATGTTGAGGCGCACCGCGATGAGCGGACCGTGGGCCGGATCGAGGATCCGGTGCGGCTTCGCGACGCGCACGATCTTGTCCATCCGCGAGCGACGGGCGTTGTGGATCGCCATCACCTGGACGTCCTTGGTGAACGGGTTGTCGAACTCGCGGTCACGCGCCACGATCTGGCGTTCGAGGATCGTCGGGTCGAGCTGGGGCCCGCGCGCGATCTCGTTCATCCCCACGACGAGGTCGTCCAGGGACGGGGCCACGACGAAGTCGACGCCGTGCTGCTTGAACTTCTCGACCGGTCCGGGGGCGCCCTTGGCCAGCCGGCTCTTGATGAGGAACTTGATGTCGCGGCCGGTGAGGTCGGGGTTCTGCTCCGAGCCCGACAGGGCGAACTCCTTCTCGATGATCGACTGCGTCAGCACGAACCACGAGTAGTCGTGGCCGGTCGCCAGGATCTGCTTCATCGCACCGTTGGTGTCCGCGCCCGGGACCCCGGACATGCCGGTCAGTCGCTGGCCGTTCGCGTCGAACCACATCGACGAGGGGCCGGGAAGGATGCGGATGCCGTGGTCGGGCCAGATCGGATCCCAGTTGGTGACGCCCTCGGTGTACGCCCAGAGCCGGTCGCGGTTCACGATGCGGCCACCGGCGCGCTCGGTGATCTCGAGCATCCGCCCGTCGACGTGGGCGGGGACGCCGGAGATCAGGTGCTCCGGGGCCTCGCCGAGTCGCTCGGTCGGCCAGTTGGCGCGCATCAGCGCGTGGTTGTGGCCGATGCCGCCCGACGTGACGACGACCGCTCCGGCACGGTGCTCGAACTCGCCCACCACGGTGCGCGAGGACTTCACCCCGCGCTCGGACTCGTCCGGCTCCAGCACCGATCCGCGGATGCCGACCACGGCGCCCTTCTCGAGGATCAGGTCGTCGACCTGGTGGCGGAAGGCGAACTGGACGAGTCCGCCCGTCTCGGCCTTCAGCACCGGCTCGGCGAACGTGTCGACCAGGCGCGGCCCGGTGCCCCACGTCAGGTGGAACCGGGGCACGGAGTTGCCGTGTCCGGTGGCCGAGCCGCTGCCACGCTCGGCCCAGCCCACCATCGGCATGACCCGGTGGCCCAGTCGCCGCAGGTAGTCGCGCTTGCCGCCGGCAGCCCAGGTCACGTAGGCCTTGGCCCAGCGGCGGCCCCACACGTCCTCGTCCTGGAGGCGGTCGAAGCCGGCCGAGCCGAACCAGTCCTGCATCGCCAGCGCCGGGGAGTCCTTGATGCCGGTCCGGCGCTGCTCGGGACTGTCGACGAAGAACAGCCCGCCGAGGGACCAGAAGGCCTGCCCGCCGAGGTTGTTGCGGTTCTCCTGCTCGACCACGAGGACGCGCTTGCCGGCCTGTGCCAACTCGTGGGTGGCGACCAGTCCGGCCAGGCCGGCGCCGACGACGATGACATCAGGGGTGAACGACATGCGCACACGTTCTCCCACGCGAGAGCGAGACGCCAGTACGGTGAGCGCAGGTGACAAACCACTTTGTCACGACCTGAGGAGTCCCATGACGGACGTGAGCGCCCACCGCCGGGCCATCGCCGCCAGCCTGACCGAGGGCGAGGCCGCACTGGTCGACACCTTCCTGGTCACGATCGCCAGCGAGATCCCGGCGTACGAGTCCCTCGACGAGCGACAGCTGCAGGAGGTCCGCTCGATCATCGTGTGGACCCTGCGCCGCGTGCTGGAGCTGTGGGCCGAGGACGGGACGCTGACCGACGACGACATCGCGCTGTTCCGCGGGGTCGGGGCCGTCCGCGCCCGCGACGGCCGACCGCTCTCGGCAGTGCTGCGGGCGTACCGGGTCGCCGCGGGGGAGTTCCTCGACCAGATGGCGGATCGATTCCGTGGCGATCTGGCCGCCGAGGACGTGACCTCGCTCGTGCGGGTCTGGTTCGCCGTCCTCGATGCGCTGTCCGAGGCGATCTACGACGGGTACGAGGTCACCGGCCGGTCCCTGGGGGCCGACCGCGAGAGCTCGCTGCGGGCGCTGCTCACCGATCTGCTGCTGGGACGCCAGAGCCATGCCGCGTCGCTGGCCGCGCGACTGCGCGAGCTCGACGCGCAACTGCCGACCACGTTCGACCTCGTCGTCGTCGAGCCGTCGCGGGACGCCAGTGCCGAGAACGCGGCGATGCTGGTCGAGCAGGCGCTGGAGGAACACGACGACGCACCGTCGGTGGTGGCCTCGATCCACACGGTCCAGGACGGCGTCGGCGTCGTGCTCCTGCGGTCGGTCGACGCGCCGCGCCTGGCCGAGATCGTGACCGCACACGCCTTGCGCGCCGTCCGTCACGGCCGCGTGACGGCGCGGACGGCGCCCCGGGCCTACCGACTGGCCGCCCACGCGCTGCGCTCGGCGCCGGACCTGGCGTGGTCCCAGCGTGGCGTGCTCGACGACGGCGACCTGGAGGTGCTCGCGCTGGTCGCGGGACACGGCGACGCCGACCCCTCCCGTGCCGGTGACGCCGTGCTCGGGGCCCTGCCCGACGACCCCGAGGTGCTGACCACGCTGTGGGCCGTCCTCGAGGCCGGCGGAGCGGCGCCGGCGGCGTCCCGGTTGCACCTGCATCCCCAGACCGTGCGCTACCGGATGCGTCGTGTCGCGGCGCTCACCGGGCGCGATCCGCGGCTACCGTGGAATCGCTACGTCCTGCAGACCGCACTGCTGGCCGCACCACGCTGAGACCGGGGGGTCGCTGTGAAGCTCGACGTGAAGAAGCAGATCGCGACGTACAGGGCGCCCCGAGGCAGGTTCGAGATCGTCACCGTGCCTCCGCAGACCTTCCTCATGGTCGACGGGCACGGCGATCCCAACAGCGACCCGCGGTACGAGGAGGCCCTCGGGTCGCTGTATCCCGTGGCGTACGCGTTGAAGTTCCTGAGCAAGACCGAGCTGGACCTCGACTACGTCGTGCCGCCGCTCGAAGGGCTGTGGTGGTCGGACGACCCGGCAACGTTCACCAGCGCGCGCGACAAGTCCCGGTGGTCCTGGACGATGATGATCGTGGCGCCGGACTGGATCACCGACTACCACCTGGACCGGGCCTGCTCGAGCGTGGCGGCGAAGGGTGGCGCTCCGTTGCTCGACGAGGTGAGGCTCGAGTCGCTCGACGAGGGACGCTGCGTCCAGACCCTGCACGTCGGTCCGTACGACGCCGAGGGTCCCGTGCTGGCGGCCATGCACGACGAGTTCATCCCGGCGCACGGACTGCGGATGACCGGCCGCCACCACGAGATCTACCTCGGCGACCCGCGCCGGACCGCGCCCGAGCGCCTGCGGACGATCCTGCGCCAACCGGTCGAGGCGAACGAGCCCTGACCCTCACGGCGCCTCGAAGAACGCCAGCTCGTGGCGCATCGAGGCGTCGAACGCGGCGGCCATGGTGGTGCGTCGATCCGGTGGTGCCGCATCGGCGACGCGGTCGACGATGCTGCGTGCCGCCTCGGCCGCCTCGAGGAACGCCGGATCGGCATAGGTCCGCAGCCAGTCCCCGAACGGATGGCCCGGACGGCCCTGCGCTGCCAGCCGCCGGCCCAGGTCGGCGTAGAGCCAGTAACAGGGCAGCAGCGCGGCCACCAGGGCCTCGTGGCCGTCCCGTCGCGCCGTGGCGTGCAGGTGGTCGAGGTACGCGCGGGTCGCCGGCGCGGGCTCCGGCAACTCGGTGACCCACGTCCGGTGCAGTCGAGCTTCCTCCACGGCCGCGTCGCTGCCGTGTTCCCAGAAGGCCCGCTCCTCGGGCGTACCCGCCAGCTCGCCCGCGTGGGCCAGCAGCTCGGCGTACTCGGCCAGGTAGAGGGCGTCCTGGCCGAGGTACCAGGCGAATCGGTCGGGTTCGAGCGAGCCGTCCCCGAGGCGCCGCACGAACTCGCAGGCATCGACCCTCGCGCGGATCGGCTCGCTGTCGCGCCAGGCGCGTGCCGTCCACGAGTTGGTGCCCCTGAGGTGCGGCACGTGCTGGCGCAGCTGGTGGAAGTGGTCGATCGGGCCGTTGCCGCGACCGACCTCGAGCTCGGCTCCGTGCTCGATCGCCCCGGTCAGCCACTCCTTCGCCTGGCCGAGAGCGTCGAACCACGAGAGCCCGGACGCCGCCAAGGTCGCCATCGCCGACGACAGCGAGCATCCCGTGCCGTGGGTGGTCGTCGTGGTCACCCGGCGGCCCTCGACCGGCAGCACCGCGTCCGCGGTCACGACGGCATCGGCCGAGCTCGCCCCCTCGAGATGTCCGCCCTTCAGCAGCACGACCGTGTCGGCCGCGGTGGCGAGCGTTCGTGCCTGGGCGACCGCCCCGGCCCACGTCGTCGCCTCCGGGCCACCGACGAGGACGGCCAGCTCGGGCAGGTTCGGCGTCACGAGATCGACCCGCTCGCAGAGTCGTCGGATCGCGAGCTCGGCCTGCGCGTCGAGCAACCGGTCGCCGCTCGTGGCGACCATGACCGGATCGAGCACGACGATCGGCGGCCGAGCCCGCTCGAGCCAGGCCATGACCACCTCGATGAGGGGCGGCGAGTGCAGCATCCCCAGCTTGACCGCGTCGATCGTGACGTCGTCGGAGACGGCATCGAGCTGCTCGGTCAGGAAGGCCGGCGGTGGGACGTGGACCGACCTGACCCCTCGGGTGTTCTGGGCGACCAGGGCGGTCACCACCGCCATCCCGTACCCGCCGAACGCGGCGATCGTCTTGAGGTCGGCCTGGATCCCGGCGCCACCGGTCGGGTCGGTGCCGGCGATGCTCAGCACGCGCGGGGTCATCGGGCACCCGCGATCGCCGCGACGAAGCGCGCGGCGGTCTGTCCCGGGTCGGCGGCCTCCGAGACGGCGGACACGACGGCGACCCCCGCCGCTCCGGCGGCCATGACGCCGGGGACGTCCTCCAGTCGCACGCCACCGATCGCGATGCACGGCAACGCCGCCGCCCGGGCGAACGCTCCGAACCCCTCGACCCCGAGGACCGCCGGACCGTCGGGCTTGGAGGTCGTGGGACGGATCAGGCCGACTCCCAGGTAGTCGACCGTGCCCGGCGCCAGCGCGTGCGCGGCGCGCAGGTGATCGGGCGCGTGCGCGGTCCAGCCGACGGTCGCGTCCGGTCCCAGCAGGGCTCGGGCCGCGACCGGATCGAGGTCCTCCTGGCCGAGATGCACCCCGTCCACGCGGGCCCCGCCGTGCCGGGCGGCGAGCGCCACGTCCACCCGGTCGTTGACCAGGACCAGCGCGCGACCGGACACCACGGCACTGACGACGGCGACCGTCTCCGTGAGCTCTCGGGCGGTCGCGTGCTTGGCCCGAACCTGGACCACGGCCGTCCCGGCGGTCACAGCGGCGCCGACGACGGCCAGCAGCCGGTCGCGTGCCAGGCGCTCGTCGGTGACCAGGTGCAGCCCGGAGATCACGCGAGGCTCGAGACGCGGTCGCTCACGTCCTCGGGGCCGATCGCCGCGAGCGCGTCGAGGAAGGCGACGGCGAACGATCCCGGCCCGGCGCACCCGGCCGCGGCACGCTCGGCCGCCACCGCGTGCACGACGGAGGCGCTGACGGCCGCCGACAGCGGGTCGCACACGCCGAGGAAGGCGGCCATCGTGGCGCCGAGCGAGCAGCCGCCGCCGGTCACGAGCGTCAGCAACCGGTCGCCGCCGGCGATCCGAGCCACGCGGGTGCCGTCGGTGATGACGTCGACCTCGCCCGAGACCGCGACGACGGTGCCGTGCTCGCGCGCGATCTGTCCGGCCGCCTCCAGTGCGTCCTCGGACCCCGCGACGGAGTCGACGCCGCGCCCGCCGGTGCCGGCGCCCGCCAGGGCGATGATCTCCGAGGCGTTGCCGCGCACGATCGCCGGGCGGGCCCGGACCAGCTCGGCCGCCATGGCCGTGCGCACCGGCAGGGTCCCGATCGCAACCGGGTCCAGGACCCAGCGGTCGGTCGCCGCGACGGCGGCTCGGGCCGCGTCCTGCTGCTGGGCGTTCGGGGTGCCGAGGTTCACCAGCACGCCGTCGGCGACGCCCGCGAAGATCCCGGCCTCCTCGGGCAGGTCGACCATGGCGGGCGCCGCACCCAGGGCGAGCAGAGCGTTGGCGGTGAAGTTGGTGACGACGCTGTTGGTGATGCACTGCACCAGCGGGGTGGCGGCGCGCAGGCGCGTCAGCGCCTCGTCGGTGGGGACGGGAATGGACAGGACGGTCATGGGACATCCCTTCGCGAGTGCGAACTCGAGCAGGTTCGACGGGTCTGATCTCAGCCCGCTCGGTACGGGCACCCCGTGTCTGTCCACCACTGTAGATCCGTTCACAGGGTTCGCCTCTTACGGTTGAGACATGAACGTGACCCCGGACGACGTCAAGCTGGCGACCGAGCTGGTCGTCGAGGCGGCCGCCCTCGCCGCCCGGATCCGGGCCGAGGACGACCTGCAGACCCGCTCCAAGACCAGCGTCTCCGACATCGTGACCGCCGCCGACTACGCGGCCGAGGCGCGCATCGTCGAGCGTCTCGACCGCGAGCGTCCCGAGGACGGGCTGCTCGGCGAGGAGGGCACCGCCCGTGAGGGCACCTCCGGCCGCCGCTGGGTCATCGACCCGGTCGACGGCACGTACAACTTCGCCTCGGGCTTCGACTACTGGTGCTCGGCGATCGCCCTGGCCGACGGTGACCGGCCGCTGCTGGGCGCCGTCGCCCACCACGCGACCGGGACGGTCGTGGTCGGTGGACCCGGCGTGCCCACGACCATCAACGGCGAGCCGGTCACGCCCATCGAGGACGCCCCGGTGTCCCAGCTGGCCGTCGCCACCTACGCCCACCCGGCCTTCATCGTCGACCACCCCGGCTTCGCCGCCTGGCGCCGCGCCGCGGCGCTGCCGGCGACCATCCGGATGCTCGGATCGGGCTCGATGGACCTCGTCGGCGTGGCCACGGGCCGACTCGGCTGCTGGTTCCAGCACAGCACGCCCGACTGGGACTGGCTGCCCGGAATCGCGCTGGTCCTGGGGGCCGGCGGCGTCACCGAGCGCATCGAGGTCGACGGCCTGCTGTGGTCGGTCGCGGGCGCACCGACCGGGGTCGGCCAGATCGTCGACGCGCTGCGGGGAGAGGCCTCGTGAAGATCGTCGTCCTGACCGGTGCCGGGATCTCGGCCGAGAGCGGGTTGGCCACGTTCCGCGACGCCGACGGGCTCTGGGAGGGCCACCGGCCCGAGGACGTGGCCACGCCCGAGGCGTTCGGCTACGACCGGGCGCTCGTCCAGCGGTTCTACGATGAGCGCCGCGCCGCGCTCGAGCGCGTGCACCCGAACGCCGCCCACCACGCCCTGGTCGAACTGGAGAAGGAGTTCGGCGACGACCTGCTGCTGGTCACGCAGAACGTCGACGACCTGCACGAGCGCGCCGGCTCGCGCCGGCTGCTGCACATGCACGGCAGCCTGCGCCACGTCCGCTGCGAGGAGTGCGAGCACCGGTTCGAGTACGACGGCCCGCTCGAGCTCGAGCCCGAGTGCCCCGAGTGCGAGACCGCCGCGCTGCGGCCCGACATCGTGTGGTTCGGCGAGATGCCGCACGCCATGGACGAGATCCACGATGCACTGACCGAGGTCGAGGTCTTCGCCGCGATCGGCACCTCGGGCGTGGTCTACCCGGCCGCGGGCTTCGTCGACTACGCTCACGCCTCCGGCGCGCACACCTTCGAGCTCAACCTGGCCCCCTCGGGCGGAGGCTTCCACACGACCTTCGCCGGTCCCGCGACCGACGTCGTGCCGCGCTGGGTCGACCACCTGCTCGGGCGGGACTGACCCGAACGGCTACGCGCCGAGGGGCCCGCCGCCGGGCTCGGCCGCCTCGAGCACCTCGACCTCGTCGCCGATGCGGACCGTGACGCCGGCGACGTCGGGGATCAGGTTGACGCCGAACCACACGGCACCGGAGAACCGCCGGATGCGGGCCAGCGTGCGGATCGGCTCCTTGCCGCGCGCGACCTCGCCGGAGTCCTGCGGCTCGAGGGTGGTGATGACACAGCGCGCGCAGCCCTTGACGGCGCGGAACGTGGCGTCGCCGACGCGGATGCGCCGCCAGTCGTCCTCGGTCCAGGCGGCCTCGCCGTCGATCACGAGGTTGGGACGGAACCGGCTCATCGGCACGGGGTCGCCGCCGCCGGTCTCGATCGCGCGGTTGAGCGCCGCGAGGGACGTCTGCGTCGTGACCAGCAGCGGGTACCCGTCAGCCAGGCTGACCCGGTCCTCGGGCTCGGAGCGCGCGGGGTTGACGGCCCGTCGCGTCGGGTCGTCCAGGTGCACGAGGCGCACCTCGCGGCCCAGCGTCTCGGTCAGCCAGGCGGCGGCCGTGGTGGCCTCGGCGGCCGTGATGAGCGAGCTCCAGATCCGCACCGGGACCTGATGCGCCGGGTCGGGGTCGGGCACGTCGATCGCCGGGCGGCCGGGGACGCTGAGCCGGATCCCCGCCTCGGTCAGCCGGGCGTCGATGGCCAGGAGCCGGCGCTCCTCGCGGGCGGTGAGGAAGGTGCCCTCGGCGTCGACGACCATCCAGCGCCGGTCTCCGGCCAGTCCCCACGGGTCGACGGTCGCGGCGTCGAGGTCCTCGATCCGGCCGGACTTCAACGGGTGGCGGTGGAGGGACTTCAGCTGCACCGGCTCAGGGTAACGGCGATCTGGAACGATGACCGGCATGACCACCGTGACGGATGAGGCGCCGATGGGCGCCTCGGGGCGGCGGGCCGAGCGCGGCATCGCGCTGGTCGTCCCGGCGATGCGTGCGGTCGTGCTGCTCCAGATCCTGCTGAGCATCACGGCCGGCGCGCAACTGGCCGAGCACACGCAGGCCTATGTCGCCCTCGGCCTGCTCGTCTCGGCCGCCTCGGTCCTGCTGATCGTGCAGTGCCTGCTGACCGGCTCGGTGCGCCCCGGCTGGTGGCACGGGCCCGACATCGTGCTGGCGTGGGTGTCCGTCCCGGCGATGGTCCTGCTGCTGCCGTCCAGCCACGTGGTCGGCACGTGGGAGTCCTGGGCGTCGGGCTTCGCGATCAATGTGGGCGCACTGGCCTCGACCTGGCTGCGGCCCGCCCTCGCCGTGGCCCACGGCTTCGGCCTCGGCGCCTGGTACCTCGCCTGGATGGTCACGGTCGACTCGGCGTCGTGGGAGACGAACCTCAACAACGCGCTGACGATCCCGGGCTACGCGCTCGTCGTGGCGCTCACGGTCCACTACCTGCGCGCCCTCGCCGCCGACGCTGACCAGTCGCGCGAGGATGCCGTCGCGGCCACGCGCACCCTCGAGCTCGAGCGCTACCAGATGACGGTGCACGACGCCTCGAGCATTCTGCACCTGCTGTCCGACGAGGACACCCCGGCCGAGGTGCTGCCCGGCCTCCGGCGGCAGGCGCACCGTGAGGCGAACCGCCTGCGCAACTACCTCGCCGCCGAGCCGTCGCCCGAGCACGCGGAGGGCGCTCGCACCATCGCCACGATGCTGGCGGTGGCGCTGGAGGGGTTCGACGACCTGCCGCTCGAACTCGCCGTCGACCTCGGAGGTCACGCACAGCTGAGCGAACCGGTCTGGCACGCCATGAGCCGCGCCGTCGCGACGATTCTGCACAACGTGCGACTGCACGCGCGCGCCCACCAGGTCGTGGTCCACGCGGACTGTGACGACGACGGGTGGGAGATCGTGGTGTCCGACGACGGCGTCGGCTTCGACCAGGCCAATCAGCCGATGGGCTTCGGGCTGAACACCCAGGTCGGCCACGCGCTGCGCGAGGTGGGCGTCGACGCGCAGGTGCGGTCCGCGCCGGGCCGCGGCACGTCCGTGACGCTCGTCGGACCCGTCCACCGGCAGGAGGAGCCGTGACCGATCGCCCCCGCGTCGTCGTGATCGACGACAGCACCGTCATCCGTGGCGGCTTCGCGACCGTCCATCCCGAGGTCGAGGTCGTCGCCACGTACGCCAGCGTCGAGCAGTTCGAGGCGGCACCCGTCGAGTGCGACGTCGTCGTGCTCGACCTGTTGCTGCGCGGCCCGCAGGGCGCGGGCGCCGGGACGAAGCAGGGTCGCGCGGCGATCCGTGCCGTGCGCGCCCGGGGCCTGCCGGTGTGCCTCTACACCGACGAGCGACGCGCGATCGTCCTCGCGCTGTGCCTGCGTGCCGGCGCCCACGGCGTCGTGCACAAGTCCGACCAGCCGGCCGTCACCGTCCGCGCGATCGAGGACGTCCGGGCCGGGAACGTCGTCGTGACCCAGTCCCTCGTCGGGCTGACCGAGCTGTTGGACCGCCGCGGTGTCCCCCTCGAGCTGAGCCCGCGCCAGCGCCAGGTCATCTCGCGCCGCGCCCGCGGACGGCACTGGGCCGACATCGCCGGCGAGCTCTACATCACCGAGGACACGGCGCGCGAGCACTACCGGGCGGCCTGCGCCAAGCTGCGCGAGTACCTGCGGCACACCAGCCCGGGCGACATCGAGCGGGCTGTCGGGCTGGCGCCCGGCGATGTCCTCGACGAGGCGTGACCCCCCGTTTCCGGGGGTGTTGGCCGAGACGGGACCTGTGCGAAAGTGGCGTGGCACCTTGCGGGGTGCACCAGCGGTCCGGCCGACTCGGGCGCGAAGGCGACGGTGGACCGTCGCCGATCGGGCCGCTGGATCTCGGGGGGAGTCGACGGCCGGGACGCGTTATCGCGTCCCGGCCGTCTCCTTTGGACGGCCGTAGGTCCACGACCCGCACGGACGGCGATGGACGCGGCTCACCGGACCAGCAGGCGGTCGATGTTCTCGAAGGCCTGGCGGGCGTACCCGCGCCACATCCGGGAGAAGACCGGCATCGCCAGCGTGCCCGGGCGCCCGGCCGGACGCACCGTCCAGGTCCAGGCGATGCGGACGCCGGTGCCGGCCGGCTCGAAGCTCCAGGCGCCGTCGAGCGAGGAGACCAGCGGCTTCATCGGGCCCGTGATCCCCGAGATCCGGTAGGTGAATCGGTCCGGGCGCTCGACCGCGGTCAGCTCCTCGCGCATGGTTCCACCGTCGGCCAGCCGGATCGTCCGGGTCTGGCCCGGTGTGGCCCACGGCCCGGCCTGGTCGAGAACCGCGCTGATCGGCGGGATCGCGGCATAGCGCCGGGAGAACAATGCCGGCAGCTCCAGCGCCAGGAGCCGGTCGAAGGCGTCGTCCACGGTCAGGGGATAGGTGCGGTCGTAGCGGAGCACCACGTCGTCGGTCATGCCCTGACGGTAGGCCGCAGGCGCCTACGATGACCAGCGATGGATCTCCAGGAGCTCGCCGGCCTCGTGACCGCCCGTCGCGCGGCCGCCGGCCGCCCGATCGTGGTCGGCATCTCCGGGTACGGCGGCTCGGGAAAGTCGACGCTGGCCCGAGAGCTCGTCGAGGCGCTCCCGGACGCCGTGCGGATGCGGGGCGACGACTTCCTCGACCCCGTGCGCGTCCACGAGCGATCCGCGGACTGGGACGGCGTGGAGCGCGACCGTCTCGCGACCGAGGTGCTGCGGCCGTTCCGCGAGGGGGTACCCGGCGAGTTCCGTCGCTTCGACTGGGACCTGGGCCGCTTCCGTGATCCGGAGCCCGTTCCGCGGGCCGACGTCCTGGTCGTCGACCTGATCGGCCTGTTCCATCCCGAGACCCTGCCGCTGCTGGACCTCACGGTCTGGTGCGAGGTCGACCTCGACACCGCGGTGCAGCGTGGCATGTTGCGTGACCGGCGCGCCGGTCACGACCACGACCGCGTCTGGACCGACGTCTGGGCGGCGAACGAGCGGGACTTCGAGAGCGCCTTCGGGCCACGCGAGGTCGCCGACGTCCGGTTCCCGACCGGCTGAGCCCGACCGGCGGCGCCATGCGGGGGCCACTGGCCCCACCTAGCGTGGAGGGCATGAGCCCCACCGACGTGCGCACCGACCGCCGACTCGGCTGGGTCCTGCTCGCCGCCGCCGTCCTGCAGGCCGCGGCGCCGATCGTGCAGAGCCTGTCCGACGTCTCCCAACCCTCCGACGGCAGCGAGGACCTGCTGATCACGCCCGCCGGCTGGGCCTTCTCGATCTGGAGCCTGATCTACCTGCTGGCGATCGTGCACGCCGCGGTCACCGTGTGGCGCGGCGACGGGACCGGCAGCATCCGGTTCGTGGTCGACCTCGTCGCGCTCTACGTCGGCGCTGCGGTGTGGATCGCCGTGTCCGCCGCCGGCATCAGCTGGGCGACGTTCCTGGTGCTCGTGGTGATGACCGGTTTCGCCATCGACGCCGCTCGCATCGCCGCCCAGGCACGACCCAGCGACCCGGCCTGGATCGGCCATCTCGCGCGGGCCACCAGCGGCATCTACGCCGGCTGGGTCACCGTGGCGGTCTTCCTCAACTTCGCCACCGGGGTCGTCGAGCTGGACCTCGTCTCGCCCGAGCGCGAGAGCTGGCAGATCGCGGTGCTGGCCGGCGCGGCGATCTTCGCCCTCGGCGTCAACGTCCTGATGCCGCGCAGCCCGGGCTACGCCGCCGCGACGATCTGGGCGCAGATCGGCGTCATCGCGGCCGTGGCCGGCGAGTCGACGTGGGCCCTGGGTGTGGCGATCGCGGCGATCGTGCTGCTGCTCGCGCAGACCGCGTGGCAGTGGCGTCGCGTGGTCACCGACTGAGGGCCCGAGCGCCCGCGCCGAGGCGCGTGGTGTTGGAGACTGGAGGCGTGTTCGACCTCACCGACGACGCCCTGCGCGACCGCGACAACATGAAGTGGACGACGACGCCACCGGGCGTGATCCCGGCGTGGGTCGCCGACATGGATGTCGAGGTTCCCGAGGTCGTGACCCGTGCGGTCCACGACCGCCTCGCGCGCGGCGACGTCGGGTACCCGGACTTCGACGCGCCCGACCCGCTCGTCGGCGCGTTCGAGCGACGCATGGCCGACCGCTTCGACTGGACGCCCGCTCCCGGTCGCGGGCGGCTCTTCACCGACGTCATCCAGGCGTTCCAGGTGATGCTGGACCTGCTCACGCAGGCCGGGGAGGGGATCGCCCTGCACGTCCCCAGCTACCCGGTCTTCCTGAACTCGATCGCCGAGTCCGGACGCCGGGTGGTGCCCCTGCCGTTCGGTGCCACGAGCGACGAGCTCGTCGAGCAGTGGCGGCGCGAGCAGGTCTCGCTCGTCGTGGTCGTCAATCCGCACAACCCGCTCGGCCGGATGCTCAGCGAGGACGAGCTGCGGCCGATCGCCGATGCCGCGACCGCGCTGGACCTGGTCGTCCTGGCCGACGAGATCCACGCCGACCTCGCCCTGGACGGCCGCCGTCACGTGCCGTTCGCCTCGCTGGGACGTGACGTCGAGGACCGCACGGTCACCGTGACCTCGGCCTCCAAGGCGTTCAACCTCGCCGGACTGCACTGCGCGGTGGCGCACCTGGGCGCGGCCCGGGTGCGCGAGCCGCTCGCGGCACTGCCGTTCGCCTACCTCGGCGGGGTCAGCACGCTCTCGCGGGCCGCCGCCGTGGCCGCCTGGACCGAGGGCGACGCCTGGCTGACGGAGCTGCTCGGCGTGCTGCGGCGCAATCGGTTCACCATCACCGACTGGGCCGCCCAGGTCGGCGTGGACGTGCAGCCGGCCGAGGCCACCTATCTCGCGTGGCTGGACTTCGCCGGCACGCCGATCGCCGCCGATCCCGCCGGCCTGCTGCTGGAGCGCGGCGGGGTGAGGCTCGCGCCCGGCCCCGAGTTCACGGCGCACACCGATCTGGAGTCCGGCACGTTCGCGCGGCTGAACTTCGGCACGAGCCCCGAGCGGCTCGAGCGGATCCTCGAGCGGATCACGGCGACGCTGGCCTGAGCGGCATCCTCACTGGTAGGTGATCAGCTGCGGCCGGGGCCGGACCTGCGCCCACGTCTGCGCGACGCTCAGCATCGGCTCGTCCTCGTCCACGAAGTTCTTCCAGCCCCAGCCGACACCCTCGGGCGCACCGGCTCGGATCGTGCGCCAGGTGCCGAACTTCGCGCCGGGACTGCCCTGTCCGTCGACGTGGATGACGGTCGCCAGCTCGGGGTGGTCGGTGCGCACCCGCTCGCGGTCGCGGATCATCTGCGTCTGGAACTGGTGCAGCACGAACACCTTCTGCGGCAGTGCGTGCTTGCGGGTCAGGGCCGCCAGCCACGCCGAGACGCGGTTCACCTCACCGACGCCGACGTGGCCGATCCGCTGCAGCGGCTTGTCCTTCGGGCCCAGCCTCCACTCCGGGTCCAGGGCCAGGCCGACGTGCGGGCGCCGCAGCAGCGACTCGTACTCGCGGGCCTGGGAGAGGAACGACGATCGCCCGGGCTGCAGGTCGAGGATGACCGCGACGCCGGCACGCTCGGCCGCGTCGACGAGCGGTTGCAGCTCGGCCACGCGGGTGCGGGCGGAGTAGTCGCCGCGCGGGCCCTTGGCGGCGCTGGCGACGGTCGTGATGATCTCGAAGGCGGGGACGAACGTGGCGTCCGGATCGACCTGCTCGTACCGGTCCACCAGGCGGCGGACCCGTGCGATCGACTCCTCGGCGCCCTGTTCGCCCAGCACGCCGAGGGCAGGGCCGGAGGGGTGTCCGTACATCGCCACGAGGTGCTTGCCGCGGGTCGCGAACCAGCCGCCGCCGACGGTCTGGGCGTCGGCGCGCACGACGCGCACGGCGTAGGGGGAGGCGCCGAGGGTCAGCAGGGGAGCGTCCGGCTCGCGCCGCAGCAGCTTCGCCGACGGCCCGTGGCGTCGCGGGTCGCGCGCGATCCGGGCCAGCTCGCCGCCGCCCAGCGTGACGAGGTCGAGCAGTTCCCTCGAGGGCTCGGTGGCGGTGGCGATCGTGACCGGCGTCGAGCGTTCGATCGGCTTCGCCGGGTCGCGTGCCTCGTCGTCGGCGTCGAGCACGCGCGCGCCGAGCCGCTCGGCCTCGGCCCGTCCGGCGTCCGTGTCCGGCAGCGCCGGGACGCCGAGGTCACGCGCGCGGTCGAGAGCGGCCGCCCGGTCCTGCTCGGTGACGAGCACGACGGCCGAGGCCGACTCCAACAGGAACCGGGACACGGCGGCGACGTCGTCAGCGCGCGCGGTGATCAGCCCGGAGGGTGTGGCCGCCTCCACCGATTCGGTGGACTCCACCTCGAGGCCATCGCGCTCGTTCCCGGAATCGCAGGCCGAGAGCAGGGTCGCCAGCAGGACTGCGGCGCCGAGGGCGACGAGGAATCTGCGGAACACATGCACATCAGCGACGGTACCCGTCTCGCCGGGAGGACCCCAGTCTGTGCGCCGCTCGTTATGCTCTGCGGGTGATGACACAGGCAGCCGACCAGCAGATCGACGGCCTCGCGGGCTTCATGGTGGACCTCATGGACCGGTTGGGCCTCTTCGGTGCCGCCCTGGCCGTGGGGATGGACAACCTCTTCCCCCCGATTCCCAGCGAGATCGTGCTGCCGATGGCCGGCCTGGCCGCCAGCCAGGGACGCTTCTCCCTGGCCGGTGCGCTGTTCGCCACGACCGCCGGATCGGTGATCGGCGCCTGCATCATGTACTGGCTCGGTCGGCTGTTCGGCCGCGACCGCACGGCGTTGGTGTTCGCGAAGGTGCCGCTGCTGAAGGTGCGCGACCTCGAGGTCACCGAGGAGTGGTTCGCCAAGCACGGCACCAAGGCCGTGTTCTTCGGCCGCATGGTGCCGATCTTCCGCAGCCTGATCTCGATCCCCGCCGGCGTCGAGCAGATGAACTTCACCGCGTTCCTCGGCCTGACCACGCTCGGCAGCCTGATCTGGAACTCGATCTTCGTCGGCGCCGGTTACACCCTCGGCGAGAACTGGCACGTCATCGAGCCCTGGGCCGACTGGTTCCAGCGGCTCGTCATCCTCGCCGTCGTCGTGGTCTGCGGCTGGTTCGTCGTCACCCGCGTGCGCGAGCTGCGCGATCCGCGGGAGCGCTGACAGGACCTCGCTCGGTCAGTCCCGCAGGGACGGAGGGATGCCCGCGTTCTGGGCGTCCGCGTCGAGGATGCGCTCCTGGAGGCGGCGCAGGTCCTCGTCGGTCCAGCCCGCCGGCTGCAGCACGGAGGCCCACCCCGCGACGTGCTCGCCGACGAAGTCGTGTCCGTGACCCGACGGCACGGCCATGCCGACCGCCATGTCGGCCGAGGTCTGCCAGAACGTGATGATCGGGTACCAGCGCATCGCAGCGGCGACGTCGGACCCGCGCGGCTCGGAGAGCCAGTCGGGCTTGTCCCAGATCAGGTCCGGACTCCACCACGTGATCGGGTCCGACGCGTGGACGAGGTAGAGCAGGTGCGGGCCGTCCCACGGGCGATCCGCCGGGATCACCGGGCTCCACGGGTCGTTCGTGAACCGCACGGTGCGCCCGTCGCGGAAGATCGGCTCGATCTCGCGACTGCCGGGGTCGCGCTGCTCGCGGAACTCGGTGAACAGCGAGTTGAACCCGGGAGGCCCGACGAACAGCCCGCCCGAGGTCCGGTTGCGCAGGTCGGCCTCGCCGCTGAAGGCGGTCTCGAGCGCGAACGACCCGAGGCTCTCGCCGAACAGGTAGAGCCTGGGCCGCGACGCGGCGGGGAGGGTCGACCAGCGCTCGTACACGGCGTCGAACAGGGCCCGGCCGGCATGGCGCGCGGCCTGCTGGTCGACCAGGAACGAGACCCACGAGGGCAGGTGCGAGTACTGCATCGAGACGATCGCCGAGTCGCCGTCGGTGAGGTACTCGAACGACTCCGAGGCGCTCGGCTCGATGAAGCCCGAGCCGGTCGTGCCGGCGACCAGCAGGTTGGCGCGCTCGAAGCCTCCGGCTCGCTCGAGGTCGTCGACCGCGAGCCGGGCTCGCTCCTCGACGTCCTCGGCGTGGGCCGTGCCCGCGTAGGCGCGGATGGGATCGAGAGCCACGCGGCCGGTGAATGCGGTGATGTCCTCGGCTCCGGGTCCGCGCGCGACGAACCGGCGACCCTGGCGCCCGAGATCGTCCCAGGCCAGGTCCGACTCCGGGCTGCCCGACCGCAGCGGGCTCGCGGGTGGGTCCAGGCGTGACGAGACCTGCTGGTCCCCGAGCGCGAAGGACGAGTCCACGGCGGCGATCACGTTGTCGTACACGAGGCCGCTGAGGGTGAAGAAGGTCAGCGTCGCCACCACGAGCACCGCCGTGGCGCGAGCGGCCTGCGCCCCGATCCGGCGGGCCAGCAGGTCGGAGAGCCTGCGGGCGGCGCGGCGCAGTCCACGTCCCGCCGCCAGCAGCAGGCAGAACACCACGACCGCCACGGCGGGCACCGAGACGAGCCGCCACGTGCTGGCGTCGCCCAGGCCCATGAGCTCGCGGATGCGGTCCTGCTGCCGGACGCTGACGACGTCGGCGACACCCAGCGCCACGACGCCGATGGCGACGGCCCATCGCCACTGCCCGGCGGTCGGACGGCGTGCCTCGCGGTCGGCGAAAGCGCGCCAGACCCACGCCAACGCGACGGCGAGGCCGTAGCCGATCGCCGCGGTGACGCCCGTGACGAGTCCCTGGAACAGGGCCGGTCGCGGCAGCAGGGACGGCGTCAGTGACAGCAGCGCGAAGACGAACGCCCCGACGAGTCCCGGGAACGTGGGACGGAACAACCCCCGGAGGGTGGCGACCATGGCTGGAAGTGTGGCAGGTCGAAGGGATCGCCGGAGCGCTGTAGCGTCGACCCATGCCGAACCAACTCTTCATTGCAGGTCAGTGGCGCGACGCCGAGGGTGGCGCGACGTTCGAGGTCGAGAACCCGGCGACGGGTGAGACGCTGGCGACGGTGGCCGACGCCTCCGTGGCCGACGGGAAGGCCGCGTTGGACGCGGCCGTGGCGGTGCAGGACGACTGGGCCCGCACGGCACCACGCGACCGGGGCGAGATCCTGCGGCGCGCCTTCGAAATCATCACCGAGCGCACCGACGAACTGGCCGAGCAGATGACCGCCGAGATGGGCAAGCCCATCAGCGAGTCCAAGACCGAGATCGCCTACGGCGCGGAGTTCTTCCGCTGGTTCGCCGAGGAGGCCGTGCGCATCTCCGGCCGCTACTCCGTCGCGCCCAACGGCGCCACGCGCCTGCTGACGCTGAAGCAGCCGGTCGGCCCCTGCCTGATGATCACGCCGTGGAACTTCCCGCTGGCCATGGGCACGCGCAAGATCGGCCCGGCCGTCGCCGCCGGCTGCACGATGGTGATCAAGCCGGCGTCGCTCACCCCGCTGACCATGCTCAGCCTGGGCGAGATCATGGCCGAGGCAGGCCTGCCCGAGGGCGTGCTGAACATCGTCACGACCACGAGCACCGGCCAGGTCATGGAGCCGCTGATCCGCGATCCTCGCCTGCGCAAGCTGACGTTCACCGGGTCGACCGAGGTCGGCCGCAGCCTGATCGAGCAGTCGGCCGAGCAGGTGCTGCGCGTCTCGATGGAGCTCGGCGGCAACGCCCCGTTCCTGGTCTTCGAGGACGCCGACCTGGACAAGGCCGTCGAGGGCGCGATGCTGGCCAAGATGCGCAACATCGGCGAGGCCTGCACGGCTGCCAACCGGTTCATCGTCCACGAGTCGCTGGCCGATGAGTTCGCCTCGCGCTTCGCCGCGAAGATGGCCGAGGCGCCGATCGGCCCGCTGGTCGAGGCGAAGCAGCGCGACAAGGTGGCCGAGCTGGTCGACGACGCCAAGGCGCAGGGCGCGAAGGTCCTGACCGGTGGCGAGGTGCCCGACGGCGCCGGTTACTTCTACCCGCCCACGGTCCTGACCAACGTCCCGCAGCAGGCGCGGATGTGGCAGGAGGAGATCTTCGGTCCCGTCGCACCCGTGTTCACCTTCCGTGACGACGACGAGGCCCTGCGCATGGCCAACGACACGGAGTTCGGGCTCGTCGCGTACGCCTTCACCGAGAGTTACTCGCGGGCGATCAAGGTCTACGAGGGACTCAACACCGGCATGGTGGGGATCAACCAGGGCGTCGTGTCGAACCCGTCCGCCCCGTTCGGCGGCATGAAGTCCTCGGGCTTCGGCCGCGAGGGTGGCGACGAGGGCATCGAGGAGTACCTCGAGACGAAGTACGTCGGACTGGCGCTCTGAGGCACCGGCCGGGTCTCAGCCCTGGGCCGAGTCCCGGTTCAGCCCTTCCTCGGTCATCCTCCGGACGAACGCCTCCGGTGGCTCGGCGGCGGCGGGTCGGTGGAAGGACACCAGCATGTCGAGGCCGAGGTCGTCGAGGGGGATCCGCGCCGGCACGCCCTCGAAGGTCGGATCGAGCATCGGCGCGATGAGGGTCCACGTGTCCAGCCGCGCCCACGGCACGTCCAGCCAGCCGCGCTCGGTGGCACGCGCCTCCATGCGCCGTGCGACGAGGAACATGACGTCGTCAGCGCGGCGGGGCGTCCGCGGGACCACGTCGATGCGCAGCATCTGCCGACCCTCCACCGCCGCGATCCGCAGCATCTCGAGGGCGGCCTTGCGGCCCAGCGTCTGGGTGGCCGGATCGTGCCCCTTGAGGGCGCCCGAGACGGCCGGGAACGATGAGCTCTCGACGGTCGAGCGCACGGGGCGCAGCATCACGACGCGGTCGCTCCCGCGCGCCAGTGGGTCGACGGGATGCACGGTGACGGCGGTGCGCAGCTCGCCGCCCTCGATCGGCAGGGTCACGGTGGACTCGTCCAGGAACGGCACGGACATCGCCAGGGCCGAGCTCACGTGGAGGCCCTGCTCGGCGGTGTGACCGGTGAGGCGCAGCAGGCTGGCGGCCGGGCCGTTCCAGTCCTGCAGCCGGCCGGCGCGGTCGATGACGAAGATGAAGACGCCGATCGAGTCCAGGAGGCGGCCCGCGCGCGAGGCCGAGCGCGACCACGCGGCGACATGGCCGGTGGTCCACGCCATCACCATCGCCATGGTGGCGACCGCCAGCGGAGTGAAGCCCGGAAAGAGGACCTGGGCCGTCAGCACCGACAGGGTCCCCACCTGGACGGCCATGACGACGTGACGCACGTGTGGCGAGGGGTCGTGCTGACGCGAGTTCAGGGTGAGGACGCCACCGCCGAAGAGCGCGAAGGAGTACGCCAGGTGCATGACGTAGACCGGGCTGGCGTAGTACGCATCACCGGTGGTGAGGCCCACCGAGGGGAGCATCCCGACGAAGCTCGCGGTGCCGAACGCGATCGCGACGGCCCAGAACCAACGCGGCATGTGCCAACGCCCTTGGACGAGGCGACGGGTCGCGACGTAGAACGCGGCCGCGGTGATCTGGACGAACACGACGTTGATCGCAACGGCGATGCTGGGCGTCGGGTCGATGGGCCCCCGGTCGGCGCGCACCAGGTTCCAACCCGCGATGGCCAGGAGCATGATCGTGACCGGCACCGAGACCGACGATCGGTGATGACGCACCGCCGCGATGGTCAGCACCATCAGTGCCGACGTCACCAGATAGACGGTGGTCATGGGGGTGATTCTGGCAGTCCGCGAGACGCGTGACCATGCCTATCTTTCGCCCCCCTGGAATCACAGGGATACATCGGCACGCAGGAAGCCCACGGGTCCCTCGCCGCGGCCGGACCCCGGTGCGGGACGCCGGCTGGCGAACTGCTCGCGGTACAGCCGGCCGTACAACCCGTCGGGGTCGTCGACCAGTTCCTCGTGGGTTCCGCGCTCGACGACGCGGCCGTCCACGAGGCCGAAGATGACGTCGGCGTTCTGGATGGTGCTGAGTCGGTGGGCGATGGCGAGGGTCGTGCGGCCGGTCGTGGCGCGCTCGAGTGCCTCCTGCACGAGGCGCTCGGTCTCGTTGTCGAGCGCGCTCGTGGCCTCGTCGAGGATGAGGATGCGCGGGTTCTTCAGCAGCACGCGGGCGATCGCGATGCGCTGCTTCTCGCCGCCGGAGAGCCGGTACCCGCGCTCACCGGTGACGGTCTCGTAGCCGTCGGGGAAGCTCATGATGCGGTCGTGGATGTTGGCGTCGGTGGCGGCCGCGACGATCTCGTCGGCCGTCGCACCGGGCTTGGCGTAGGCGATGTTCTCGCGGATCGTCCCGTGGAAGAGGTACGGCTCCTGGGTGACCATGCCGACGCAGTCGGCCAGCGAGGACAGCGTGATGTCGCGGACGTCGATCCCGTCGATCAGCACCTGCCCGCGCTGCACGTCGTAGAACCGCGGCACGAGGTAGGTCGCGGTGGTCTTGCCCGAGCCGGACGGCCCCACGATGGCCGCCAGCTGGCCGCCCTCGATCGTGAACGACAGCTCCGACAGCGCCCACGCGTCGGCGTCGGCCGTGGACGCCGCGTCGACCGGTCCGGTGGAGTCGCCGAACCGCTCCTTGGCGGTCTCGCCGGTCAGCACGCGCGGCTGGGGGTAGCGGAACCACACGTCGCGGAACTCGATCCGGCCCTGCAGGTCGGCGGGCGCGACCGTGCGCGCGCCGGGCCGGTCGACGATGGCCGGCTCGAGATCGAGGTACTCGAAGATGCGGCGGAACAGCGCCAGCGAGGTCTGGACGTCGAGCGAGACGCGCATGAGCTGCAGCAGCGGCATCTGCAGGCGGGCCTGCACGGTGGTGAACGCCACGAGCGTCCCGGCCGAGAGCGACTCGGCGCCGCCGGGCAGTCGGCCGCTGATGATGAACCCGGCCGCCAGGTAGATCAGCGCGGGCGTGATGGCGAAGAACGTCTGCACGGTCGCGAAGAACATCCGGCCGGTCATCGCCTGCTCGACCTGCAGCCGCGTCTGCTGGAGGTTGGCGTCGCGGTAGCGCTGGGCCTCGGACGTGCTGCGGTTGAACACCTTGGCCAGCAGGATGCCGGAGACGCTGAGCGACTCCTCGGTGATTGCCGTCATCTCCGACAGGCTCTCCTGGGTGCGCCGCGCCAACTGCTGGCGCCGGCGTCCGACCTTGAGCTGGAGCCAGATGAACAGCGGCATCAGCACGACGGTCAGGATCGTCAGCTCCCACGACAGGATCACCATCGAGATGAACGCCGCGGTGACGGTGACGGTGTTCTGCAGGATCGACGTGGCGGTGTCGGTGAGCACGGTGCGCACGCCCGCGACGTCGTTGGCCAGCCGGGACTGGATCGCGCCGGTCTTGGTCGTCGTGAAGAACGCCAGCTCCATCTTCTGCAGGTGCGCGAACAGCTCGCTGCGCAGATCGGCCATGGCCGAGTTGCCGATGGTGGACGTGAGCCAGTTCTGGGCGATGTTGAGCATCGACGCCAGGATCGGCAGGACGCACATGCCCGCGACGAGCCAGCCCAGCAGCCCCAGGTCGGGGCCGCCCGAGCCGAAGAGGGCGCGGTCGAAGACGGCCTGGGTGAGGAACGGGACGATCGAGGTGAGGATGGCCGACAGCACGACGATGACGGCGACCGACGCCATCTTGGCGCGGTAGGGCCGCAGCAGGATCGTGATGCGGCGAAGGACCGGGCCGTTGTTCGCGGCGAGCTCGGCGTCGCTCAGGTGAGTGACCGCGGGACCCGGTCGGGGCACTCTGGTCAGTCCCCGATCCGGTTCAGCTCGACGGTGCCGAGGTCGGCCGGGACGAGCTCGAGCGTGCCGTACCCGCTGCCGTCGGAGGCGCGCAGGAACGCCCAGACGAACAGGTCGCCACGGACCATCTCGTCGTCGAGGGTGACGCTGAACGGCGCGGGCACCTCGTCGGTCTCGAGGGCGGCGGCCGCGAGGACCTCGCCGGCGTCGTCGACCACCTTGACCGTGGCGATCGCGCCGGGCGGGATCTCGGAGACTTCACGCACGAGCAGGGAACCGGACACGGTGAGCAGGGGCATGCCGACCAGCCTAATCCCGGCCTCCGACGGTCGCCTCGACGGACGACGACGCCGCGGGGCCCCGTGAGGGACTCCGCGGCGTCGGATGCTGCGAGGGCTCAGCCGCAGAGCTCGTCGAGCTTCTCGCCCTTCTTCTGGATGTCGGTGGAGATGGTGCTCATCCGCTCCGACACCTCGGTCAGCTTGGCGGTGTCCTTGTCGGCCGCCTTGAGGTCCGCGAAGGCGGTCTCGAGCTTGTCGAACTCGGCCGACAGGTCGCCGACGGCGGTCTTGACCTTCTCGTTCTCGAGCTTCTTCTCGGTCTTGTCCAGAGCGTCGCCCATCGACGAGATCGACTTCGTGGCCTCGTCGGTGTCGCTGGGGTTGATCCCGTTGAGATCGCCCATCGCGTCCTTGACTTCCTTCTCGGCGACCTTGCAGGCGTCGGCGACGGACTGCTCGCCACCGCCACACGCGGTGAGGCCGAAGGACAGGGCCACGGCGGCGAGTGCGGCAGCGGGCTTGCGGTAGTTCATGGATTCCCCTCGTTGGACGGCGCCGCCCCGATGCGGACGCCGCGTTTCACCGGAATCGTGTCACGCCGAGAACGTTTCGGCATCGTGGACTCGCCCGAAACGCCGCAGGCGCAACGAGTTGGTGACCACGAACACCGAGCTGGCGGCCATGGCGAAGCCGGCGATCATCGGGCTGAGGAACCCCAGCGCCGCGAGCGGGATGGCCGCGACGTTGTAGGCGAAGGCCCAGAACAGGTTCCCCTTGATTGTGCGCAGGGTCGCGCGGGACAGGTCCACGGCGACGACCGCGGTGGCCAGGTCGCCGTGCACGAGCGTCAGGTCGCTGGCTGCGATCGCGACGTCCGTGCCGGTGCCCATCGCGATGCCCAGGTCGGCCCCGGCCAGTGCGGCGGCGTCGTTGACGCCGTCGCCCACCATCGCGACGACCCGGCCCCGGGCCTTGAGGTCGTTGACCACGTCGAGCTTGTCCTGCGGGGTGACCCCGGCGTGGACGCGGTCGATCCCGACCTCGGTCGCGACGGCCTGCGCCACGCGCTCGTTGTCGCCCGTGAGCAGGATCGGCTCGAGGCCCAGGCGGCGCAGGTCGGCCACGGCGGCCTTGGAGGTCTGCTTGACCTCGTCGGCCACGGTGATCGTGCCCAGCACGCGGTCGTCGCTCGAGACGGCGATGACCGTGCCGATGCGATCGGGCCGGTCGTCGGCCCCGATCCAGCCGGGGCGTCCGGCGCGCACGAGGTGCCCGTCGACGAGGCCCTCGACGCCCTGCCCCGCGTGGCTGCGGAACTCGGACACGGGCAGTGGAGTCGCCAGCGACGTGATCGCCCGCGCGACGGGGTGCTCGCTGGCGGACTCGACCGAGGCGGCCAGCCGGCGCAGCTCGTGCGGGTCGACGCCGTCGGCGGGATCGACGTGGGAGACCGTCATCGTGCCCGTCGTGACCGTGCCGGTCTTGTCGAGCACGATGGTGTCGACGGCGCGGGTCGACTCCAGGATCTGCGGGCCCTTGATCAGGATGCCCAGCTGCGCGCCGCGTCCGGTGCCCACCATGAGGGCGGTGGGCGTGGCCAGGCCGAGGGCACAGGGGCAGGCGATGATCAGGACGGCCACGGCCGCCTCGAACGCACCGATCCCGGGTGCGACCAGCAGCCACACCAGCAAGGTCACGGCCGCGATGGCGATGACGCCGGGGACGAACCAGGCCGAGATCCGGTCGGCGAGCCGCTGCACGTCGGCCTTGCCCTCCTGGGCCTCCTCGACGAGGCGGGCCATCTGGGCCAGCTGTGTGTGCTCACCGACCGCGGTGGCGCGCACGACGAGCCGGCCCGACTGGTTGACGGTGGCACCGGTGACCGTGTCGCCGACGGCGACGTCGACCGGGACGGACTCGCCGGTCAGCATCGACTCGTCGACGGCGGAGTCACCCTCGGTGACCACGCCGTCGGTGGCGATCTTCTCGCCGGGGCGTACGACGAACAGCTCCCCTTCGTGCAGCTCCTCGACGGGCACCTCGACCTCGGTCCCGTCGCGCAGGACGGTGACGCGCTTGGCGCCCAGGTCCATCAGAGTGCGCAGCGCGGCACTGGAGCGGCGCTTCGCACTGGCCTCCAGGTAGTGACCGGCGAGGATGAACGTCGTGACGGCGGCGGCCGTCTCGAAGTAGTAGTGACCGTGCTCGACGCCGTGGCCGGTCGCGCCCAGCCAGAGCTGGACGATCGACCACAGGTAGGCCGCGCCGACGCCCATGCTGACGAGCGTGTCCATCGTGGCCGCGCCGTGACGCAGGTTGAGCCACGCCGACCAGTGGAACGGGTAGGCCGCCCACAGCACGACGGGCGTGGTGAGCGCGAGGACGACCCACGGCCAGCCGCTGAACTGCAGGGCCGGGATCATCGAGATCGCCAGCACCGGCACGCTCAGGATCGCCGCGACGACGAGCCGCCGGCGCATGGACTCGGCCGAGTGCAGGCCGCCGTGGGCCGCGTGCTGGTCGTGTCCGGCGTGCGGGTCGTGCACGTGCGCGGTGTAACCGGTCTTCTCGACCGTCTCGACGAGCGTCTGGGGATCGACGTCGCCGTGGGCGTGCACCGTGGCCTTCTCGGTGGCGTAGTTGACCGTGGCCTCGACGCCGTCGAGCCGGTTCAGCTTCTTCTCGATCCGGGCCGCGCACGAGGCGCAGCTCATCCCGCCGATGGCCAGACGGTAGGTGGTGCCCGTGTCGGTGCCCGTCTCGGTGGTCATCAGATCAGCGGCAGGTCACGCGGGCCTGCCAACGCGTAGCCGGCCTCGTCGATGGCCTCGGCGACGGCGCTGTCGTCGAGCGGGGCCGCACTGGTGACGGTGACCGCGCCGGTGGCGACGTCGACCTGGACGTCCTCGACGCCGGGCAGGGTGGTGACCTCCTGTGTGACGGCGGCGGCGCAGTGGCCGCAGGTCATGCCGGTGACGGTGTAGGTGGTGGTGGTGCTCATGGCTGTCAGCTCCTCACCAGACGCGCGATCGCGTCCGACGCTTCCTTGATCTTCTGGTCGGCTTCGGGGCCGCCCTTGGCCGCGGCGTCCGCCACGCAGTGGGCGAGGTGCTCGTCGAGCAGCTTGAGGGCGACGGCCTCGAGGGCCTTGGTGGTCGCGCTGATCTGGGTCAGCACGTCGATGCAGTACGTGTCGGCCTCCACCATCCGGTTGATTCCGCGGACCTGGCCTTCGATCCGCGCCAACCGCTTCAGGACGGCCGCCTTGTCGTCCGCGTATCCGGGGTGCGAGTGGCTCATGCCTTCGACGATACCCCCTAGGGGTATGAAAACCCAGCCCTCCGGACCGGCGTCCTGCGCGCTGGCTAGAGTCCCGGCATGAGCGAGATTCCCGGACTGGACGGAGTGCTCGGTGTCGAGCACGTCGAGCTGACCCCCGACAAGGTGGTCGTGCGGTTCACCATCACCGACCGCCACCTGCAGCCCTTCGGCATCCCGCACGGCGGCATCTACTGCGCGGTGCACGAGTCGACCGCCAGCATGGCCGGCCAGATCTGGCTCGGCACGAAGGGCGTCGTGGTGGGCACCAACAACTCCACCGACTTCCTGCGCCAGGCGCGCAACGGCGACACGATCACCACCACGGCCACCCCGATCCACCGCGGCCGCACGCAGCAGCTGTGGCACCTGGACTCGGTCAACCAGGAGGGCAAGCTGATCGCGCAGGGCCAGGTGCGCCTGGCCAACCTCGACCAGGAGGTCCCGCCCGAGGCCGTGGCCGCCATGCAGGGCAACCTGACGGGCTGACAGGCCGCCATCTGGACGCGGCGGCCACCGCTGGCCCGAGCCGCTACCATGGGGTGGTCCGCGCGCGACTGGCGTTGAGGTGGTTACCACCAGGGAGCCGCGGCAGCACGACTTCGGGACCGTTCGCCTGGGCCCCGCGTCAGCCCGAATCACCGCTGACCCGGAGGCCCCACACGATGACGATGATGACCATGAATTTCGACGTGCACGCACCGTTCACCCAGCTCGACGACCAGGACGTCAAGGTCCTGCTCCTCGAGAACATCCACGCCGACGGCGTGGAGTTCCTGCGCAACAAGGGCTACCAGGTCGAGACGCGCTCGGCCGCCCTCGGCGAGGACGAGCTCATCGAGGCGATCAAGGGCGTGCACCTGCTCGGCATCCGCTCGACGACCTACATCACCGAGAAGGTCCTGCAGAACGCTCCGGACCTGTTGGCCATCGGCGCCTTCTGCATCGGCACGAACCAGATCGACCTGGCCGCCACGAAGCGTCACGGTGTCGCCGTCTTCAACGCGCCGTACTCGAACACGCGCAGCGTCGTCGAGCTGGCGATCGCCGAGATCATCTCGCTGGCGCGCCGCCTGCACGAGAAGTCCACGGCGATGCACAACGGTGTCTGGAACAAGTCGGCCGCCGGCAGCCACGAGGTCCGCGGCCGCACGCTCGGCATCATCGGCTACGGCAACATCGGCAGCCAGCTCTCGGTGATCGCCGAGGCGCTGGGCCTCTCGGTCGTCTTCTACGACATCGACGACAAGCTCGCGCTCGGCAACGCCAAGAAGTGCGCCACGATCGACGAGCTGCTCTCGATCTCCGACGTCGTCTCGCTGCACGTCGACGGGCGTCCCGGCAACGCCGGCCTGTTCGGTGACGAGCAGATGAAGGCGATGAAGCCTCGGTCGCTGTTCCTCAACCTGTCGCGGGGGATCGCGGTCGACACCACGGCGCTGCGCAAGCACCTCGAGTCGGGCCACATCGCCGGTGCCGCGCTCGACGTGTTCCCGGTCGAGCCGAAGGCCCAGGGAGACCCGTTCGAGAGCGAGCTGCGCGGCGTGCCGAACGTCATCCTCACGCCGCACGTCGGCGGCTCCACCGAGGAGGCGCAGCAGGACATCGGCCGCTTCGTCGCCTCGAAGCTGCGCGCCTACGCCAAGGCCGGGACGACGAACCTGTCGGTGACGTTCCCCGAGCTGAACCTGCCCAGCGACCCGGCCCGCCACCGGCTGGCCCACGTGCACCGCAACGCGCCGGGCGTCCTGGCCGCGATCAACACGATCCTGGGCGACCACGGCGTCAACATCGAGGGCCAGCAGTTGGCCACGCGTGGCGAGCTCGGCTACGTCGTCACCGACGTGTCGGCCGAGGTCGGCCCCGAGGTGCTCAAGGAGTTGGCCTCGCTGCCCGAGACGGTGCGGCTGCGTCAGCTGAGCTGAGCCGACGCAGCGTCTCGGCGACGCCGTCGTCGATCCGCACGTCGGCGAGTGCGTCGCCGCGGGTCGGCCCTCGGTTGACGATGACGACCTCCGTGCCGTTCTTGGCGGCGCGGCGGACGAATCGCAGCCCGCTCATGACCTGCAGCGACGAGCCCAGCACGACGAGCGGGGCGCCCTCGCTGCCGGCCCGGTCGACGAGGTCGAAGCAGTGGTGCACCTTGGGCTTGGGCACCGACTCGCCGAAGAAGACGACGTCGGGCTTGAGCCGTCCGCCGCACTGCGTGCACTCGGCCACCACGAAGTCCGACGTGTCCTCCAGCTCGACGTCGCCGTCGGGGGCGATCGTGACCTCCTGGTCGGTCCATCCCGGGTTCAGGGCGTCGAGGCGGGCCTGCAGCTCGTCGCGGGTCGTCATGTCGTGGCAGTCCAGGCACACGACGCGATCCAGTCGACCGTGCAGGTCGACGACCTCGCGCGAGCCGGCGCGCTCGTGCAGTCCGTCGACGTTCTGGGTGATGAGGCCGACGAGCCGGTCCTGGTGCTCGGCCAGGAAGCGGTGCGTGAAGTTGGGCTCGGCCGAGCGCATGCGGCTCCAGCCGAGGTGGGCGCGCGCCCAGTACCGCTGACGGTTGGCGGGCGAGGCGATGAAGTCCTGGTACGTCATCGGTTGCCGGGGCACGGAGTCCGGCCCGCGGTAGTCGGGGATGCCCGAGTCGGTGCTGACGCCGGCGCCGGTGAGGACGAGCCAGCGCCGGTCGAACCAGTCACTCATGGGCGAGTTCGGTCAACTTCTCCACAGTGTTGAGGTTACGTCCGGTGCCGTGACTGCCCAGGGTCTTGAGGATGAACGCCGGTGTCAGCTTGGTGTTCGCGACGCCCTCGGCGTAGCGGATGTGCAGGTCGCGTCCGATGACGGCGAGCGCGTCCGGAAGCCCTTTCGCGAGCAGCGCCTCGACCTGCTCGGGCGCGGGAGGTCGCAGCAGGAAGTAGACGTGGTTGGCCTTCGTCTCGGTGTCGATCTCGAACGGGTGGGCGGCGAGCGCCTCGCGCAGCTCCTCCGGCGATCGGCTGATCGCCTCACGGAAGAAGCCGAACCGTTCCTGGAGCGCCTGCTCCAGAGCCCGGTCGAACTCCTCGTGATCATCGACGTCGCACAGCAGGTTCCCCGACGCGATGAAGGTGGAGACGTCGCGCGCGCCCAACCGTTCCGCGACCTCACGCAGCTGCGCCATCGGCAGCCTCGCGCCGCCGACGTTCACCGCTCGCAACAACACGACGCGCTTCGTCATGCCCTCAGTCTCATCGGTGGAGGGGACAGTTTCCCAGGGTTCAGCGGGTTTTCCTTGAGGCCCGAAACGAGGGCCGACCTCACGGCGGGGCGCTTCCCCAGGCAAGTTGGCGCCTCCCCGGGGAAGCTTCCCTGGGGAGGCGCAGGTTTACCACGGGACCGTGGTAAACCGCCACCTACAGCCGAGCAGCCAGCTCGGTCGCCTGCTTGATGGCCCGCTTCGCGTCGAGCTCGGCGGCGACGTCGGCGCCGCCGATGACGTGGACCGAGACGCCGGCGGCCTCGAGCGGCTCGACGAGGTCGCGCACGGACTCCTGGCCGGTGCAGAGCACGATCGTGTCGGCCGCGATGACGCGCGACTCGGGGGAGTCGCCGTCGGCGCCGATGGTCACGTGCAGCCCGGCGTCGTCGATGCGGTCGTACCGGACACCGCCGACGAACTCGACGCCCGAGTCCTTGAGGGTCGTGCGGTGCACCCAGCCGGTGGTCTTGCCCAGGCCCTTGCCGAACGTCGTGGCCTTGCGCTGCAGCAGCGTGACCGCGCGTCGCGGCGGCGCCTTGACCTTCGTGGCCAGGCCGCCGCGCTCGACCTCGGGATCGGTGACGCCCCAGCGCTGCATCCAGTGCTCGAGGCTCTCGTCCGGATCGTGAAGCAGGTACTCGGAGATGTCGTAGCCGATGCCGCCGGCGCCCAGCACGGCCACGCGCTCACCGGCGGGGACCCGGTCGCGGATCAGCTGCTGGTAGGTCACGACCGAGGGATGGTCGATGCCCGGGATCGAGGGGACGCGCGGCTCGACGCCCGTCGCCAGCACGACCTCGTCGAAGGCGCTCAGATCCTCGACGGAGGCCGAGCGGTTCAGGTGCACCTTCACGCCGCGACGATCGAGCATCACCGAGTAGTACCGGACGGTCTCGGCGAAGTCCTCCTTGCCGGGGATCTGCATCGCCAGGCGGAACTGGCCACCGATCTCGGGCAGTGCCTCGAAGAGCTCGACCTCGTGGCCGCGCCCCGCCAGCTCGACGGCGGCGGCCAGCCCGGCCGGGCCGGCACCGACGACGGCGATCCGCTTCGAGGTGCGCGTCGGCAGCAGGATCAGCTCGGTCTCGTGACCGGCGCGCGGGTTCAGCATGCAGCTGGCGCGCTGGTTCTTGAACGTGTGGTCCAGGCACGCCTGGTTGCAGGCGATGCACGTGATGATCTCGTCGGAGCGGTTCTCGGCCGCCTTGTTGACGAAGTCGGGATCGGCCAGCAGCGGCCGCGCCATCGAGATCAGGTCGGCCTCGCCGCTGGCGAGGATCTGCTCGGCCAACTCGGGCGTGTTGATCCGGTTGGACGCGACCACCGGGACCGAGACCTCGGACTTGAGCTTGGCCGTGACCCAGGTGAACGCGCCGCGCGGCACGCTCGTGACGATGGTCGGGATGCGGGCCTCGTGCCAGCCGATGCCGGTGTTGAAGATCGTGACGCCCTCGGCCTCCAGCGCCTTCGCGAGGGTGACCGTCTCCTCCCAGGTCTGGGCGTTGTCGACGAGGTCGAGCAGGCTGATCCGGTACTGGACGATGAAGTCCTCGCCCACCAGCTCGCGGGTGCGCCGGACGATCTCGATGGGGAAGCGCATGCGCTTCTCGGCCGAGCCGCCCCACGCGTCGGTGCGGGTGTTCGTGCGCGCGGTGAGGAACTGGTTGATCAGATAGCCCTCGGAGCCCATGATCTCGACGCCGTCGTAGCCGGCGCGCTGGGCCAGCGCGGCGGACTTCGCGAAGTCGGTGACGGTGCGGTCGACCTCGCGCGTCGACATCGGCGAGACCTTGAACGGCGTGATCGGCGACTTGGTCGACGAGACGCCCTTCTTGAACGGCGAGTAGCCGTAGCGGCCCGCGTGCAGCACCTGCAGGGCGATCTTGCCGTCGTGCTCGTGCACGGCGTCGGTGACGAGGCGGTGCTTGTCGGCGTGGCGCTTGCGCGACATCTCCGAGCCGAACGGCAGCAGCCAGCCGCGCCAGCTGGGCGCGAACCCACCGGTGATCGACAGGGCGACGCCGCCCTTGGCGCGCTCGGCGAAGTAGGCGGCCAGCTTCGGGATGTCCTTGGCGTGGTCCTCCAGGCCGGTGTGCATCGAACCCATGACGACGCGGTTGCGCAGCGTCGTGAAGCCCAGGTCCAGGGGACTGAGCAGGTGCGGGTACTCGGTCACTGCTGGGCCTCCATGTACGCCACCGCGTCGGCCTGGATCTGCGGGAACTGGGCCGCCATCGCGTCCATCAGCGCCTTGGCGCCGGACATCGGCCGGACCATGACGGTGAACTCGCTGATCAGCCCGTCCTCGTTCGTCGTGATGAAGTCGCAGCCGTTGACGGTGACGCCGTCGACCGTCGCCTCGAAGACGAGTGCGCTGCGGTTGTCCTCCTCGATCGAGCTGACGTAGCGGAAGTCCTCGAACACCCGCGAGACGCCGTTGAGGATGGCCGTGGTGATCGCCTTGCCCGGGTAGGGCTTGAACGCGACGGGGCTGCGGAACACGACGTCGTCGGCCAGCAGGCTGTCGACGCCGACGAGCGATCCGGTGGCGATGCTGCTCTCGACGAGATCTCGGAAGGCCTTCATGGGCGGGTTCCCTTCGGATGGGAGAATGGAGGGGTGATCGGAAAGTTCGCTGCATGGCTGCTCATCGCGGCCGGAGTCTTTAACGTCGTCATCTGGCCGCGCTTCTTCAAGGCGATCGTCGACGACGACCGCGCCTGGGGCGGCGCCGAGAAGTGGCAGGATCCCCAGGGGTTCTTCTGGGTGCACCTGGTCCTGATCGTCACGGCCATGACGCTGGGCATCATCGTGCTGGTCATCGGGATCCGGGCCCTTCGAGGGCAGTGAGGATCTCGTCGCACCACTCGATGCCGCGGCGCTCGGTGTGGATGCCGCCGCGCAGCGCCAGCCAGGCGCCCAGGTCGGCGCCCTCGAGGGCCGAGGGGTCGGGGTAGAACCGGGCCTCGCTGGCCTCGTACTCGGTCAGTCGCGCGACGTGGTCGGCCCGGCGGACCCGCGTGTCGGCGATGATCGCGTCGCGGTCCCGGAACCCGCGCAGCTTGACGGCGAAGTCGCTGCGCACCGCCTCGCGGCCGCTGGGGCCGGCTGCCCAGCGATTCAGCTCGGCCTCGCCCGCGGGGGTGATGGCGTAGGTCTTCTTGTCGGGCCGCCCGTCCTGCTCCTGGACGGTGCTCGCGACCCAGCCGGCCTCCTGCATGCGGGCCAGCACGCGGTAGATCTGCTGGTGGCTGGCCGGCCAGAAGTGGCCGATCGACGCGTCGAAGCGCCGGGCCAGGTCGTAGCCGCTCGCGGCGCGCTCGGTCAGCGACACGAGGATCGCGTGGTCGAGGGCCATGGAGCGACAGTAGGGCCCGGGCCGGTCCATATGCAACGAAGTTCATAGATTGGTACGAGCGTCGGGCCGGAAATTGCGCGGAACTAGGATGCAGCCCATGAAGCGATCCCTGCTCGCCGTCCCCCTGGCGCTCATGTTCTCCGTCGCGGCCGCGTGCGCGCCCGCCGACGACTCCGACGACGCGAAGTCGTCCGAATCCACCACCTCCGCCTCGCAGTGCGCCGTCGACCAGCTGCCGCTGACGACGAAGGGCAAGCTCACCATCGGCACCGACGACCCGGCCTTCGAGCCCTGGTTCTCCGACAACGACCCGAGCAACGGCAAGGGCTTCGAGTCCGCCGTCGCGTACGCCGTCGCCGAGCAGATGGGCTTCGCCAAGGACGACGTCGTCTGGACCAAGGTTCCGTTCAACACCGCCTACCAGCCCGGCAAGAAGGGCTTCGACTTCGACATCAACCAGGTCTCGATCACCGAGGACCGCAAGAAGGCCGTCGACTTCAGCAAGCCGTACTACTCGGCCAACCAGGCCATCATCGTCATGGACGACTCGAAGTTCGCCGACGTCGACAGCCTCGACGACTTCAAGGCCGCCAGCCTCGGCGCCCAGATCGGCACCACCTCCCTCAAGGCCATCGAGAGCCTCGGGACGCAGGACGCCCCGCTGGTCTACGACGACACGACCAAGGCGGCGCTCGCGCTGACCAACGGCCAGGTCGACGGCATCGTGGCCGATCTGCCCACCGCGTTCTACCTCGTCGCGGCCGAGATCGAGGGCGCGAAGATCGCGGGCCAGTTCGAGTACGCGGGCGACGAGCCCGAGGAGTTCGGCCTGCTGCTGCAGAAGGACAGCGAGCTGACCTCCTGCGTCGACGCGGCCGTCACCGCCCTGACCGAGGACGGCACGTTCGCCGACCTCGAGCAGAAGTGGCTGTCGTCGTCGCAGGACGTTCCCGTCCTGAAGTGACCCGGTGACCTCACTCACGGGCCTGGCCGGCCCGACCGAACCGTCCACGCGCCAGCAGCAGCGCAACGCCTACCGGCGTCGGCGCACGCTGCGACGCGTGGCCGCGGGCACGATCTCGAGCATCGTCGTGCTCACCCTGGCCGCCTGGTTCATCACCCAGGCGCCGGGGTGGCCGCGCGTGCGCGAGGTCTACTTCAGTGCCGACCACGCCCGTGAGTCGTTCCCGGCGATCCTCGACGCCTTCTGGCTGAACGTCCGCCTCTTCCTGACGGTCGAGGTGCTCGTGCTGCCGCTGGCGCTGCTGGTGGCCGTCATCCGCGTCGTCCCGTCCGCGGCGATGGCGCCCTTCAAGTTCCTCGCCGCCGCGTACACCGACATCTTCCGCGGCATCCCGACGATCCTGGTCGTCATGCTGGTGGGCTTCGGCTTCCCGGCGCTGGGCATGGCGGGCGTCCCCACGAGCCTGTTCTGGCTGGGCGTCATCTCGCTGACCCTCAGCTACGGCGCGTACGTCGCCGAGGTGCTGCGTGCCGGCATCCTCTCGATCCACCCGACCCAGTGGGCCGCGGGCCGGGCGCTGGGCCTGGGTTACGGCCAGACGCTGGTCCGCGTGATCCTGCCGCAGGCAGTCCGCAACGTGACGCCGCCGCTGATGAACGACTTCGTGTCGTTGCAGAAGGACACGGCGTTGGTGTCGGTCATCGGCCTCGTCGAGGCGCTGCGCGCCGCGCAGGTCTACCAGGCCACCACGTTCAACGTGACCTCGATGTGCGTCGCCGCGGTGTTCTTCATCGTCGTGACGATCCCGCTGGCGCGGTTCACCGACTGGTTGACGATCCGGTCCATGCGCCGGCAGGGAGGCCGCTGATGTTGCGCATCGAAGGAGTCCGCAAGTCGTTCGGTGACCACGTGGTGCTGGACGGCATCGACCTGAACGTGCAGCGCGGCGAGGTCGTCTGCCTGATCGGCGCGTCCGGGTCGGGCAAGTCCACCCTGTTGCGCTGCATCGATCTGCTCGAGCTGACCGATGACGGCGACATCCACCTCGGTGACCTCGAGCTGACCGACCCGGCGATCGACGAGAACGCGGCCCGCGCCCGGATCGCGTTCGTGTTCCAGGCGTTCAACCTGTTCCCGCACCTGTCGGTGATGCAGAACCTGACGATCGGCCCGCGCCGGGTGAAGGGCGCCTCGAAGGCGCAGGCCCAGAGCCGGGCGCTCGAGCTGCTCGAACGGGTCGGCCTGGAGTCCAAGGCGCACGCCTACCCCGACTCGCTGTCGGGTGGACAGCAGCAGCGCGTGGCGCTGGTGCGCGCCGTCGCGATGGACCCGGAGCTGCTGCTGCTCGACGAGGTCACGTCCGCGCTCGATCCGCTGCTCGTGGCCGAGGTGCTCGACGTGGTGCGCGAGCTCAAGAACGAGGGCCGGACGATCGTCATGGCCACCCACGAGATGAGCTTCGCGCGCGAGTGCGCCGACCGGATCGTGTTCCTGGCCGACGGTCGCATCGTCGAGTCGGGTCCGCCCGAGCAGCTCTTCACCGCAACGCGCGATCCGCGCACCCGGGCGTTCCTCGAGCGGCACCTGGCCTAGGCGGGGCTGGGCAGGACGCGGTCGGCGTAGCCGTCCTCCCACAACGTGTGGTGGACGACGCGGTCGACGCCGCCCTCGCTCTGGGCCAGGGCGCCGAACTCGCGGACGCCGGCCTCGATCTCGTCCATCCACAGGGGCACGCGGTCCCAGAAGGAGGCGGCGGCCTCGTCGAACGCCCGGCGGGCGCGCGAGCGGAAGAACCACAGCAGCGGCCGGCCGAGACCCCTGGCCCGCACGGTGGCACCGGCCTTCACGTCCCAGGCGCGCGCCGAGGTCTTGAGGTCGACCGAGCCGTCGCCGCGGAAGCGGTTGAACCGCCCGCTCGCCTCCGCCAGGGTGGTCCTGCCGCGTTGCTCGAGCGTGGCGAGGTCGATGCTCGCGGTGCCCGTCGCGATCCCGCCGAACAGCCGTGCGAGGCACCCGGGGGCTCCCTCGGCGGCGATCATCGCGGTCGCGTCGTGACGACCGGTGACGCCCACGCGAGGCAGCTTCCCGTGCACCACGTCCACCTCCAGCGACCAGACCCCCGCGGGGTCGGCGACCGAGAACGCGAGGTGGCGTGAGTCGTCGGCGATGAGCGTGACGGACGTCGTCGACTCGGTCGTGCCGGTCTGCACGCTGATGGCGCCGATCCGGGCGGCGTAGGTCTCCCAGTCGATGTCCGCGTTGATGTCCTTCCCGTCCAACATCTCGGCGTTGAGGACGCGCAGCTTCTCGGGGTCCGTCTCGAGCACCGGGGTCCGCGTGATCAGCTCGTACCGCGCCCCGGGCGTCCGGTGTCGTCCGTCGGCCAGGACGAGGTCGCGGAACGGCTCACCCGTGAGCGGGTTCATGACGGCGCCGTCGCGCCCGAACGTGAGCCCGGCCCACTCGTCGCGCAGGGTGTTGACCACGGTGGACACGAGGGTCAGGTCGATCCGGCGGACCGTCCCGGACGTGGAGAAGCGCATACCCGACCTTAAGCGGGGTCGGGCGCGATCAGGCGACGAACGCGTCGTCCTGCGCCACGGTCAGGTCGGCGCGCTCGGCCGTGCGCAGGATCGCGGCGACGACCTGCTCGGGATCGTCGCCCATGGGCACGTGGCCGCAGTCCTTCAGGGTCACGAACTCGGCGCGCTTCATCCGCTTGGCGGCCAGCTTCGCCTGCGACTTGTGCAGGATCTTGTCCTTGTCGCCCCACGCGATCGTGAGCGGCACCCGGGCCGACCCGCGGAACGACTCGGGCGAGGTGAAGCCCAGCGGGATGCAGCGGAAGAAGTAGGGCCAGAAGCCCGACCCCTTCTTCATCGCCAGCGAGTCGCCGTAGGCGCGCTCGGGGGCGTAGCGGCCGGGCCGGTGGTAGAGCGACCAGCCGATGAAGAACCGGCCGAAGGTGGTCTTCGAGACCAGGCGCAGGATCGGCTTCGGCAGGTACGAGCCGATCTTGAGCGGGATCAGGGTGACACCGGCCTGCAGCAGGCTCCACGGGCGGAAGTAGCCGGCCGGGGCCAGGCAGGTGGCGGAGCGGGCGTGCCCGTTCTGGGCCAGCGAGATCGCCAGCAGGCCGCCGAGGGAGTTGCCGACGACGTGCGGGTTCTCGATGCCCCACTTCTGGAAGTTCTCCACGATGGCGGCGGTGACGTTCTCGGCCGAGTAGCCCGTGCCCTTCGGCAGTGGCGGCGAGTCGCCCAGCCCCGGCAGGTCCGCCGCGATGACGTCGTAGGACTCCGCGAGGTCGTCGAAGATCGGCTCGAAGGCCGCGCGGCGGTGTCCGATGCCGTGCAGCAGGACGAGCGGCTCACCCTGTCCTCGTCGCGTGTACGCCAGTTCGCTCAGCATGGGACTCCCGTTCTCGCACACCGACCCCCGCCGATGTGACACTTGCGATGTCGCATCGCAGCATGGCACAGAATTCCCGCAGTGTGAACCGACGCACAGGCGGGGTTCACGCGGCGAGCGCACGGTTCCTGTTGCCACTGTGACAGCGATGGTGTCAGAATCGCACGCGTGACCCAGACCACAGGACCGCTCGCCGGCGTACGTGTCGTGGAGATGGTGGGGATCGGCCCCGGACCGTTCGCCGCCATGCTCCTGGCCGACCTCGGCGCCGATGTCATCCGCATCGATCGCCCCGGCGGCAACGCCTTGCAGGTGGCGCCCCCCGAGCGCGACGTCCTCGGCCGGAACCGGCCCAGCGCCGCGATCGACCTCAAGAGCGATCAAGGTGTCGACGTGGTGCTCGGCCTCATCGAGCGCGCCGACATCCTCATCGAGGGGTTCCGCCCCGGCGTGATGGAGCGGCTCGGTCTCGGACCGGACGTCGCCCTGGAGCGGAACCCGCGCCTCGTCTACGGCCGCATGACCGGCTGGGGCCAGACCGGCCCCCTGGCGGACCGTGCCGGGCACGACATCAACTACATCGCCGTGTCCGGTGGGCTCGACCCGATCGGCCGGGCCGGCGGACCTCCGCAGGTGCCGCTCAACCTGCTCGGCGACTTCGCCGGCGGCTCGATGTACCTCGTCACCGGGGTGCTGGCGGCGCTGACCCACGCGCGCGCCACCGGCGAGGGACAGGTCGTCGACGCGGCGATCACCGACGGGGTCGCGCACCTGATGTCGATGATCGTCAGCATGCAGCAGTCGGGGGTGTGGTCGCCGCGTCGCGGCGAGAACCTGCTCGACACCGGGGCCCCGTTCTACGACGTGTACGAGACGTCGGACGGCTACTGGATGAGCGTCGGCGGGCTGGAGCCGCAGTTCTGGTACGCGATGCAGGAGGTCTTCGCGTCGGTCGGGCTCGGCGACCTGCCCGACCGCAACGACCCGAAGAACTGGACCGAGCTGCGCGCCACGCTGCGCGGCTGGTTCCTCAGCCGCACGCAGGCCGAGTGGACGGCGCTGTTCGCCGAGACCGATGCCTGCGTCGCGCCCGTCATGCCGCTCGAGGAGGCGTTCGAGCACCCGCACAACGTCGCCCGCGACACCTACGTCACCGAGTACGGCGTCACCCAGCCGGCGCCCGCGCCGCGCTTCTCGGTCACCGAGACCACGATCCACCGCGCTCCGGACCGTCCGGGCGCCAGCACGCGAGAGGCCCTGACCGACTGGGGCATCGAGGGTGTGGACGACCTGATCCACAACAAGGTCGTCGTCGAGAACCAGGAGAGCTGATGCAGCGCACGCTGTTCGAGTCCGAGCACGAGTCCTTCCGCGACACGGTGCGCAACTTCCTCGAGAAGGAGGTCGTCCCGCACCACGAGCAGTGGGAGCACGACGGCATCGTCCCGCGCGAGGTCTGGCTGAAGGCCGGCGAGCTGGGGATCCTCGGCTTCATGATGCCCGAGGAGTTCGGCGGCGGCGGCGTCTCCGACTTCCGGTACAACGTCGTGCTGCAGGAGGAGCTGACCCGCGTCGGCGCCAGCGGCGTGGGATTCCCGCTGCACACCGACCTGGTCTCGGGCTACCTGCTCAGCTATGCCACCGACGAGCAGAAGCAGCGCTGGCTGCCGAAGTTCGTGACGGGCGAGATGATCACCGCGATCGCGATGACCGAGCCGGGCACGGGCTCGGACCTGCAGGGCATGAAGACGACGGCGGTGCGCGAGGGCGACCACTACGTCCTCAACGGCTCGAAGACGTTCATCAGCAACGGCATCAACGCCGACTTCGTGATCGTCGCCTGCAAGACCGACCCCGACGCGGGCGCCATGGGCGTCTCGCTGATCGTCGTCGAGCGGGGGATGGCCGGCTTCGAGCGCGGTCGCAACCTCGACAAGATGGGGCTCAAGGCCCAGGACACGGCCGAGCTGTTCTTCGACGACGTGCGCGTCCCGGTCGAGAACCTCATCGGCGAGGAGGGCCGCGGCTTCGTCTACCTGATGGAGAAGCTGCCGCAGGAGCGCCTGACGATCTCGGTGGTCGCGGCCGCCGCGTGCCGCACGATGATCGACCAGACGCTCGAGTACGTGAAGAGCCGCAAGGCCTTCGGCAAGCCGATCGGATCGTTCCAGAACTCGCGCTTCGTGCTGGCCGAGTTGGAGACCGAGCAGCGCATCGCGCAGGTGTTCGTCGATCGCAGCATCGAGGCGCTCAACGCGGGCACGCTGTCGATCGACGATGCCGCCGCGGGCAAGTGGTGGACGACCGAGCTGCAGAAGAAGACGGCCGACTCCTGCCTGCAGCTGTACGGCGGCTACGGCTACATGAGCGAGTACCCGATCAGCAAGGCGTACCTCGACACCCGGATCCAGACGATCTACGGCGGCACCACCGAGATCATGAAGGAGATCATCGGCCGCTCGATGGGCATCTGACGGTCAGGGGGTCTCGGAGACGCTGCTCAACGCGGCAGGCACCTCGACCTCGCGGGTGGGCGCGCGTCGTCGAGAGGCGGCGGTGATCGAGACGACCGTGCCCACGAGACCCAGGACGCACAGGAAAGTCAAGGACCAGCCGAACCCGGCGATGATCTGCGGCGGGGCCTGGCTGCCGGGGATCGAGGCCTGCAGGACGGCCTCGCTCAGGCCGGGCGAGAGCCCCACGGTCAACAGCGTCAGGGCGAGCGCGAGGCTCAGGACGTTGCCGGTGTTCTGCACGGCCAGGCGCATGCCGTTCACGACTCCGAGGCTCTCGTCGGGTGTGGCCTCGAGCAGTGACGTGGCGTTCGACCCGATGAACAGCCCCGTGCCCATGCCCACGAACACCAGGCTCCCGGCCAGGACCCACTCGTGCTGGGCGAACACCGCCCCGGTCAGCGCCATCATGCCGACCTGTCCGACGACGGCTCCGATCATCGAGATCTGCCGGGCGTGACGGCGCCGCGAGAGCCAGCCCACGCACAGCGATCCCAGGATGCTGCCGATCGGCATGGGCAGCAGCAGTACCGCGGTCTCGACGGGTCGCAGGTCCAGGGGGCCCTGCAGGTAGAGGCTCATCAGCACGATCGCCGGGAACCGGCCGGCGCTGAGGAAGAACCCGGCCAACAGCAGCAGGCCGATCCCGTGCGTGCGCAAGGTGGCGACGTCGATCACCGGATGTCGGCTGCGGCGCTCGGCCAACGCGAGCAGCGGTAGCAGCGTCAGCGAGATCAGCAGGCCGCCGTAGACGAAAGGGCTGGCCCAGCCGAACTCGCTGACCATCGAGATGCTGACGGTCGTGAGGGTGATGACCACGATCACGAGGGTGTTCCCGGTGAGGTCCAGGCTGATCCCCTCCGCGCGCTCGGGGTCTCGGCGCAGCAGGAGGAAGCCGACGGCCAGGGCGACCACGCCGATGGGGACGTTCAACCAGAACACCCAGCGCCACCCGGTGAACTCGAGCACGATGCCCGCGGCGATCGGTCCGATGAGGCTGGCCACCGGGAAGGACGCCGCGTACAGGCCCATCGCCGTGCCCAGGGACACCTTGGGGAAGATCGAGTGGATCAGGGTCGCGCCGTTGCCGAGCAGGACCGCTCCGGCCAGGGCGGCCAGGATGCGCAGGCCGATGAGCCACTCCACGGTCGGGGCGAATCCGCAGGCGAGGCTGCAGAGGGTGTACGTGCCCAGTCCGCCGAGGTAGAGCAGCCGTTGGTTGACCATGTCGCTGATCCGCCCGAAGAGCAGCAGGGAGGCGGTGCTGGCGACCATGTACGACAGCACGAGCCAACTGGCCTCGAAGTGCGTCGCGTCGAAGTGGCGGGTCAACGCCGGCAGCGCGACGTTGACGGTGCTGGAGTTGAGGCCGATCAGCATGCTGACCAGGCACACGACGAACAACGTCGACCATGCGGCAGCACTGGTGCCCGAGTGTTGGCTCTTCACGTCACCTCCAACTAGAACATTATTCTAAAACCTCATTCTTGTATATCCCGAGGGCTCGTGCCGCGGAAGTCATACGACGTGGGGCCGATGGTGCTCAATGTGACCCTTGACACATCCGGAACACGGGCGGATGATCTAGCCATCCTAGAGTCGCATTCTAGATTGGGGATCAAGGATGACCACAGCACAGGGCCGGCTCGTCGAGGTCGACGACCTGCACGTTGAGTTCCGCACGGGCGGCCGGACCGTCGAAGCCATCAGCGGGGTGAGCCTGGAGATCCACGCCGGCGAGACCGTCGCGGTGGTGGGTGAGTCCGGTTCGGGCAAGAGCGTCACGGCGCTCGCGATGCTCGGGCTCCTCGGCAACGGACGCATCAGTGGCGGCAAGGTCACCTGGGACGGCGAAGAGATCACCCACGCCACCCGGCAGCAGCTGCGGCGGATCCGCGGGAACGACATCTCGATCGTCTTCCAGGACCCGATGACCGCGCTCGATCCGCTGTTCACGATCGGCAGCCAGTTGCGCGAGGCCATCCAGGTGCACCAGCGGCTGAGCCGCAAGCAGGCCCGGGCCCGCGCGGTCGAGCTGCTGTCGCAGGTCGGCATCCCCGATCCGGAGTCGAAGGTCGACGCGTACCCCCACCAGCTCTCCGGCGGTCAGCGTCAGCGCGTCATGATCGCCGGGGCGCTCGCGTGCTCCCCCCGCTTGCTGATCGCCGACGAGCCGACCACCGCCTTGGACGTGACGGTCGAGGCGCAGGTGCTGCGCCTGATCCGCGACCTCCAGCGCGAGACGGGCGTGGCCCTGATGCTGATCACGCACGACATGGGCGTGGTCGCCGAGATGGCCGATCGCGTGGTCGTCTTCTACGCCGGCGAAGTGGTCGAGACCGGCACGGCCGAGCAGATCCTCAGCGACCCCCGTCATCCCTACACGCAGGCGTTGCTGCGGGCGATCCCTCGCCCCGACACCCCGCGCGACGAGCCGATGCCCGCCATCCCGGGTGTCGTCCCCGCGCTCGACGTCATGCCGCAGGGATGCCGCTTCGCGAGTCGGTGCCCGCTCTCGGACGGTGATCGCTGCCTCGAGCCGCAGCCGCTGCTGGACCTCGACGGGCGCCACGCCCGGTGTTGGCGCGCAGGGACCGGCACCGCCGAGGCGGTCCAGCTGGCCGGAGCGGTCGGATGAGCGCCCCGGTCGTGCGCCCACTGGTGGTGGGCGAGCCGGCTCCCGCGGCCGACACGCTCCTCGCGCTGGACCAGGTGGTCAAGCACTTCCCCGGCCGCCGCAAGCAACCGCCGGTGCGAGCCGTCGACGGAGTGTCGCTGTCGGTGCGCCGCGGCGAGACCGTCGGCCTGGTCGGTGAGTCCGGCTCGGGCAAGTCGACCCTGGGCCGGCTCGCGTTGAGCCTGCTGACGCCGACCGCCGGCACGGTCCGGTTCGACGGCACCGACGTCTCGACGCTGCGCCGCCGCGACCTGGAACACCTGCGCCGTCGCATGCAGCTGGTCTTCCAGGATCCGGTCAGCTCGTTCAGCCCGCGGATGACGATCGAGGAGGTCCTGACCGAGCCGATGATCGTCCACGGCGTCGGGAACAAGGACTCGCGACGCAAGCGCTGCCGCGAGCTGCTCGACCTGGTCGGGCTGCCGGTCACCGCCCTCGAGCGCTATCCGCACCAGTTCTCCGGCGGCCAGGCCCAGCGCATCGGCATCGCCCGGGCGCTGACGACGAACCCCGAGCTGATCGTGTGCGACGAGGCGGTCTCGGCACTGGACGTCTCGGTCCAGGCCCAGATCCTCAACCTGCTGCGCGACGTCCAGCGCGAGCTGGGCCTGAGTTACCTGTTCATCGCCCACGACCTGAACGTCGTGCGGTACATGTCCGACCGGATCAGCGTGATGTACCTGGGCAAGCTCGTCGAGTCCGGGCCCACGGACACGTTGATGGGTGCCCCACTGCACCCGTACACGGCCGCGCTCGTCGAGGCCGTCCCGTCACTCGAGCGGCGCGGCGAGCTGCGGGCACCGCTGTCGGGCGAGATCCCCAGCCCCAGCCGGCCGCCGTCCGGGTGTCACTTCCACACCCGGTGCCCGCGACGCTTCGAGCCCTGTGACCACGTCGAGCCCGATCTCGTGGCGTTCGGTGATCGATCCGCCGCCTGCCACCTGGTCCAGGGCGCGGAGAGCGGAGCCCGGTCATGATCATGTTCACGAGTCGTCGACTCGGCTACGGACTCCTCGTCCTGGGTCTCGTCGCCTCCTTCACCTTCCTGACCCTGCGGGCGATCCCCGGAGACGTGGTCCGCCTGCAACTGGCCGACGCCCCGGGCGCGACCGAGGAGCAGGTGGCCCAGCGGGCCGCCGAGCTGGGCCTCGACCAGCCCGTGCTGAGCCAGTTCGTGACGTTCATGTCCGACCTGGTCCGGCTGGACTTCGGCACCTCCTTCGAGGACGGCCGTCCCGTGTTGGAGCACATCACCGAGCGGCTCCCGGCCACCCTCGAGCTGGGCCTGCTCGCGCTCCTGCTGGGCTTGATGCTGGGGATCCCGCTCGGGGTCGCCTCGGCGCTGAAGCAGAACTCGCCGCTGGACCAGGCGATGCGGGTCCTGGCGGTCGTGGGGATGTCGGTGCCGAACTTCTGGCTGGCGCTGCTGCTCATCACCTTCCTGGCGCAGTGGTTCGGCTGGTCGCCGCCCCTGGTCTACGTCGGTCCCGGCGAGAACCTGGCACAGAACCTGGCCCACCTGGCGCTGCCGGCGTTCGCCCTCGCGGTCGGCTCGATGGCCGGGGTGGCCCGCATGCTGCGGTCTTCGATGCTCGAGGTGCTCGGGTCGAACTTCATCCGCACCGTCCGGTCCCGCGGGGCCTCGGAGTGGAACGTGCTGTTCAAGCACGCCGGCCGCAACAGCCTGATCCCGGTGTTCTCGTTGCTGGGCCTGCAGGTCGGCTCGATCCTCGGCGGCACCGTGATCCTCGAGTCGATTTTCTCCATCCCCGGCATGGGGTCGCTGATCTTCGACGCGGTCCAGCAGCGCGACTACCCGGTCGTGCTGGGCTGCGTGATCGTCTACGGCGGCCTGTTCATCCTCGTCAACCTCATCGTCGACGTCCTGTACGCGATCGTCGATCCCCGGATCCGTTACTGAGAAGGCGTGCCATGACCATTCCCGGAATCCACATCCTGGTGCCTCGGCACTCACGTCGGGCCGTCGAGCCCAAGGTCCTCACGCCGCGACGGGGGATCCTGCGCTACCTCAAGGAGCAGCCGCTCGGTGCGGCCGCGGCGATCATCATCGTCGTGTTCGTCACGCTGGCCGCGCTGGCGCCGTGGCTCGCGCCGTACAACCCGCTGGCGCAGAACCGCGACCAGATCATGGTGCCGCCCAACGGGAGTCACCTCATGGGCACCGACGAGCTGGGCCGAGACGTGCTCAGCCGCGTCATGTACGGCGCCCGCACGTCGCTGTTGATCTCGGTGGCGACACTGACGATCGGCGGCCTGATCGGACTGTTGCTGGGTGTCGTGTCGGGTTATTTCGGCGGCACGTGGGTCGACACGATCATCCAACGCGTCATGGACTCGCTCATGGCGGTGCCGTCGATCGTGCTGCTGTTGTTCGTCGCGGCGCTGCTCGGCCCGAGCATCAGGAACACGATCCTGGCCCTGGCCCTGCTCGTGGTCCCGGCGTTCAACCGCGTCTCCCGCGGCGAGATGCTGCGCATCCGCGAGGAGACGTACGTCGAGGCGGCTCGCGCCGTGGGCTGCAGCACCCCGCGGATCCTGTTCCGCTACGGCCTGCCCAACCTCATGGCGCCGCTGTTCGTGGTCACGAGCCTGCTGTTCGCGATCGTGCTGATCGCCGAGTCGGCGCTGAGCTTCCTGGGCATCGGCACACCGCCGCCCACACCCTCGTGGGGCCGCATGCTCAGCGAGGCCTCGCGCCAGCTCGAGATCGCGCCCTGGATGGCCCTGTTCCCGGGCCTGGCCCTGTCGCTCTCGGTGCTCGCGTTCAACCTGCTCGGCGACGCCCTGCGCGACTTCCTCGATCCCAAGCAACGCCGATGACGGCCCCGACCGCTTCACCGACCTCTTCCGGGTCGCGCCACCACACATCCCAAGGAGACACGATGCACCGTTCCCATCGCACGGCGAGACTCGCCGCGACTCTCGCCGCCACGGCGGTCGTCGCGTCCGGCTGCTTCGGCAGCTCGTCCGGAGGCAGCACCGATTCCGGCAAGGGCGCGCTCGTCGAGGACGACGGGCCGCCGCAGTCCGGTGGCACCTTCCAGATTGCCGGCACGGCGGACGCCACCTCACTCGATCCGCAGAAGGAGCCGGCGTACTCGGTGCACAGCGCCGTCGGCGCGGTGTACAGCCGGCTGCTGGCGTTCAAGACCGGTCCCGACGTCGACTACGGCACCAACGAGGTCGAGGGGGACCTCGCCGAGAAGTGGGAGTCCAGCGACGACGCGAAGACGTGGACGGTGACGTTGCGCGACGGCGTCGTGTGGCACGACAAGGCTCCGGTGAACGGTCGAGAGCTGACCGTCAAAGACGTGGTGTGCACCTTCGACCGCATCAAGGAGATCCAGGGGCACGCGCTGGGCCTGATCTCGAACGTCGAGTCGCTCACGACGCCCGACGACCGCACACTGGTCTTCCAGCTGAAGACTCCCTACTCGGCCTTCGACGAGACGCTGGCGAACCCGTTCCTGGTGATCCTGCCGTGCGAGGCCACGAACGGCGGGTTCGATCCGGCGACCGACGCGATCGGCACCGGCCCGTTCGTGCTGAAGAGCTGGAAGCGCAACCAGGAGCGCGTCTACCTGAAGCACCCGGACTACTTCGTCGAGGGTCAGCCGTACCTCGACGGCTACACGACGACGATCATGCCCGACGCGCAGGCGCAGATCGCGGCGCTGCGCAGCGGCAAGATCGACATGATCACCACCTTGTCGACCGAGAAGCGCCAGGTGGACCAGCTGCTGAGCCAGGTCAAGGGGCTGCAGAAGAGCCAGGAGGCCGGCACGACGCAGACCCGCGTCTACATGAACGCCGACAAGAAGCCCTTCGACCAGTTCAAGGTCCGTCGCGCCGTGGCCCTGGCGATCGACAAGCAGGGCATGATCGACGGCATCCGTGCCGGCGGCACCGTCACCGGTCCGATCACGCCGACCCTGTTCGGCGCTCTGCCGACCGAAGAGGTCGAGAAGCTCGTCCCGTACGACCCCGACGAGGCCAAGCGTCTGCTCAAGGAGGCCGGATTCCCTGACGGTTTCTCCGCCAAGATGGTCGTCACGACGGGTTACGGCGAGACGATCGTCCGTGAGGCGCAGTGGGTCCAGGAGGACCTGGCGAAGATCGGCATCGACGTCGAGCTCGACGTCCAGGACTACGCGACCTATGCCGGTGACACCTGGCCGAACGGCAAGTACGACATCGCCTACGGCCTGCAGACGCCGATGCTCACCGCCGACGAGTACCTGAGCACGGAGTATCACTCGAAGGGCAGCCGCAACTGGTCGAACGTCGATGATCCCGAGCTGGACACGATGATCGAGGCGCAGAAGGCGATGGCCGACGCGACGCAGCGCGAGAAGGCGCTGCAGGAGATCGACCGGCACATCCTCGAGAAGGTGCTGACGCCGTTGCCGTTGTACGTCTACGACGGTCAGACCCTGTTGTCGCCGCGGGTGCGCTCGTGGAACCCCCACCCTGACTACTCGGCCCGCGAGTACCAGAACATCTGGCTGAAGAAGGACTGACGTGTGGGACGTCGACGGTGCCGCACCTTCGCCGGGCACCCCGGTGGAGGTGGCACCGGGAATCCACCTGGTGCTCGCGCCGAACGCGAACGCGTGGACGTTCGAGGGCACCAACACCTGGGTGCTGACCGGTGGCGGCGATGCGGTCGTGGTCGATCCGGGGCCTGACGACCCGGCGCACCTCGACACGATCGACGAGGTGGTGAGGTCCAGCGGCTCACGGGTCCGCGAGGTGCTGCTGACCCACCACCACAACGACCACTCGGATGCGGCCACCCCGCTGGCCGAGCGCTGGTCCGCACCCGTGCGGCCCCGCGTGCAGCGCGGGGTGGTCCCCGAGGGGACGAGGTTCGACGTCGGCGGGACCGAGGCATGGGTGCTCAGCACTCCCGGCCACACGGCCGACGGGGTGAGCCTGGTCGTGCCGGAGCGGAAGTACGTGTTGACCGGCGACACCGTGCTGGCTCGCGTGAACCCGTTCATCAGTCACCCCGACGGGACGATCGCGGACATGCTCACGTCGATGCGGCGGCTGGGCGCCCTGGTCGACGACGACTGGGTGTTCCTGCCCGGCCACGGACCGGTGGTGCGCGAGCCGCGTCGCTACCTGCGCGATCGCACCAGTGATCGGCAGCGGCGCGTCGAGCAGGTCGCTCGGCACGCCGCACGGGGGCACACGTCGGCGGAGATCGCCCGCCTGATCCATCCCCACCTCGAGTCGGTCCGCCTGCGCGCCGCGCAGGCCTCGGTCGAGGCGATCCTGCACTACCTCTCGGAGCCCTCGAGCGCGCCCGAGTCCACCACCAGAAAGGCGAATCACTGATGTCCATCACCGACACCAAGCCCCGAGCGGACGTGGCCGAGCGCTTCGTGCCCCGCCCCAGTCCCGAGACCCAGCCGTTCTGGGACGGGACCGCCGCCGGCGAGCTGCGGATCCAGTCGTGCCTGTCCTGCAGTCGGCCGTTCTTCTACCCCCGCTCGTCGTGCCCGCGGTGCGGCTCCGAGGACCTGGAGTGGATCCGCTGCTCGGGTCGGGCGACGCTGCACTCCTATGTCATCTCGGCGCGTCCGGCCCCTGGCTTCGACCCGCCCACGGTCATCGCGGTGGTCGAGCTCGAGGAGGGTCCGCGGATGATGACGAACGTCGTCGGCGTCGATCCCGACCCGCAGAACCTGCCGCTGGACCTGCCCGTGCGGGTGTCGTTCGAGGACCGGGGCGCCCTGCAGATCCCGGTCTTCGAGCCTGACGAGGAGGCGGGCCGATGAGCACGGACGTCGTCATCCTGGGTGCCGCCGAGACCGAGGAGCTCGGCAAGCTGCCGCACCTGTCCACGATGGAGCTGCACCTGCAGTCCGCCCGCCGTGCCCTGGCCGACGCGGGCCTTCGCCTCGACCAGGTCGACGGCATCGCCTCGGTGTCCACCGGTGGACCCGGGCCGGTGGCGGTGGCTCACGCCTTGGGCATCACGCCCACCTACGTCGACGGCACGTCCGTCGGCGGCTCGTCCTTCCTCTTCCACGTCCGTCACGCCGTCGCCGCGATCCGGGCCGGCCACGCGGAGGTCGTCCTGATCACCCATGGCGAGTCCGGCCGGTCGCGCGTCGGTGCCGCACCGTGGGCGCGTCCGGTCGACTCGGCGATGGCCCAGTTCGAGATGCCCTACGGCGTGCTCGGCCCGCCGACGACCTTCACCGTCCCGGCGCTGCGGTTCCTGCACGAGACCGGCAACACGATCGAGCAGATGGCCGAGGTCGCGGTGGCGCAGCGGCGGTGGTCGTCGCGCAACACCCGCGCGATGTACCGCGACGAGCTGACGGTCGACGACGTGCTGTCCGCGCGCCAGGTCGCCTGGCCGTTCACCCTGCTCATGTGCTGCCTCGTGACCGATGGCGGCGGCGCCCTCGTGGTGACCTCGCGCGAGTTCGCCGAGGCCCACGGCTCGGACCAGCCGCTGGTGCAGGTCACGGGCACCGGCGAGGCGGCCACGACGCCGCTTGTCTCGCAGATGGAGGACATGAGCCGGTGCCGCCAGTTCGAGCTGTCCAGCCAGGCGGCGTTCCGCGAGGCGGGGATGGGTCCGTCCGACATCGATCACCTGATGATCTACGACGCCTTCGCGCACGTGCCGCTGTTCGGACTCGAGGACATGGGCTTCGTCGGACGAGGTGAGTCCGGCGCGTTCGTGGCCGAGGGCCACACGTCCCCGGGCGGGTCCCTGCCGATGAACACCAACGGCGGCGGCCTGTCCTACACCCACACCGGGATGTACGGGATGTTCGCGATCCAGGAGTCGGTCCGTCAGTTGCGGGGCCAGGCCGAGGCGCAGGTCGACGACGTCGAGACGAGCCTCGTGCTCGGCAACGGCGGCATGTTCATGAGCGCCGCGACCTTGGTCCTGACCCGCGGATAGCACCGTGGCGACCCCCATACCCGTCCATCACAGGAGGAACGACATGTCCACATCCGACCGTCAGGTCGTCATCATCACGGGAGCCGGCCGAGGTCTCGGCCGGGCCCACGCCCTGGAGTTCGCCGAGCGCGGTGCTGCGGTGGTCGTCAACGACCTCGGCGCCTCGCTCGACGGGACCGGTGCCGAGCAGGGGCCGGCCGAGGAGGTCGCCGAGCAAGTTCGGGCCCGCGGGGGCGACGTCCTCGTCAACGGCGACGACATCAGCGAGCCCGAGGGGGCCGAGCGGTTGCTGGCCGCCACGCTCGACGCGTTCGGGCGCGTCGACGTCCTGGTCAACAACGCCGGGATCCTGCGCGACCGCACGCTCATCAACATGACCATCGAGGAGTGGGACGCCGTCATCAAGGTGCACCTGCGCGGAACCTTCGCCCCCATGAAGGCGGTCGCCACCCACTGGCGTGAACTGTCGCGGGCCGGCGAGCCGGTCGACGGCCGCATCATCAACACCACGTCGTCGTCGGGCATCTACGGCAACCCCGGCCAGAGCAACTACGGCGCGGCGAAGGCCGGGATCGCGGCGATGACGATCATCGCCTCGCGCGAGTTGGCGCGGTACGGGATCACCGTCAATGCCATCGCCCCGGCGGCGCTGACCCGGATGACCGAGGGCCTGCGCACCGATCGTCCCGAGATTGCGGAGGGGGAGTTCAACCCGGGAGCACCCGAGAACGTGTCGCCCCTCGTCGCCTGGCTGGCCAGTCCGGCCGCGAAGGACGTCACGGGACGGGTCTTCAACGTGCGCGGCGGCCACGTCAGCGTCGCCGAGGGCTGGATCGCCGGCCCGTCGGTCGAGGAGCAACGCCGGCTCACCGTCGAGGACCTCGACACGATCCTGCCGGACCTGCTGGCGCAGGCCCGGCCCAACGCCCTGATGAACGGCAAGGTCCCGCAGGAGGTCCCCGCATGAGCCTCAACCACGACGTGGTGGGAGTGCGCTCCGACCCGGTCGAGAAGTCCTGGACCAGCACCGACGCGCTGCTCTATGCGCTCGGTGTCGGCGCCGGTCACGACAACCCGCTGGAGGACCTGGCGTACACGACCGAGCACGGACCGCCCGATGGCGGCGGTCAGAAGGTGGTGCCGTCGTACGGCGTGATGCTGACGTGGGGGACCCGAGGCCGCAAGCTCGGCGACTTCGATCCGGCGATGCTCGTGCACGCCGAGCAGGCGATCGAGCTGCACCGGCCCCTGCCGCCGCAGGGCACGGTCTCGATCACCTCGACGGTCACCAGCATCGAGGACAAGCGCAGTGGCGCCCTGGTCCGCTCGGCGGCCGAGGCCGTGCTGGTCGAGACCGGCGAGCCGCTGGTCACCTCGCGGTCAGGCATCTTCATCCGCGGCGAGGGCGGGTTCGGGGGCCAGGCCACCGTGGCGCCTGACGACACCGTGCCCGACCGGGACCCCGACGAGCGGATCGTCACGGCTTCGTGGCCGGGGCAGGCCCTGCTCTACCGGCTCAGCGGCGACCGGAACCCGCTGCACAGCGACCCGTCCTTCGCGGCGCGGGGCGGCTTCCCGCGGCCGATCCTGCACGGACTGTGCACGTACGGCATCACGTGCCGATCGCTCGTCGATGCCGTGGCCAAGGGCGATGGCGACGCGATGCGCTCCATGTCCGGGCGCTTCTCGGCACCGGTCCTGCCGGGTGACGAGCTGACGGTGGAGGTGTGGGACGTCGATGCCGGTCTCGTGGCGTTCCGGGTGCGACGGACCGACGGAACGGTGGTCATCGATCGTGGCCGGGCCGGGTTCGCGCTCGGCTGACTCCCCGTCAGTCCTGACCGGGGTTCAGGCGGCGGATCAGCACGACGGCATGTCGGGCGACCCGCTTGGCCTGGGCCGCGGTCTTGCACTCGGCGGAGAAACGGGCCGCCTCACCCACGATGCTGGTCAGCGAGGCGACGGTCATCCGGTCCTCGACGCTGTTGCCCAGCCCGAGGACCATCAGGTTGCGCCGGACCCACTCCGCGCTGCGCTCGCGGCGCTGGGTCTCGAATCCCGGAGGGGCGTCCCCGGAGTAGAAGATCGGGAACAGCCGGCGGTCGCGCCAGACGGCCTCGAGGTAGGCCAGGGTGCCGGCCTCGAACTGGGCCACCGGATCGGTCGTGCCGGAGTTGCGCATGTCGGCGACGGCGCCAGCGGCGGCACGCGCCAGCCGAGCGACGTAGTCCTCCCAGAGCGCGGTGTACAGCTCGGCCTTGCCTCCGAAGTGGTGGTAGACGCTGCCGACGCTCGACCCGGCGCGCTCGACGACGTCGGAGATCCCGGCCTGCGTGTAGCCCTGCTCGATGAACACGTCGGCAGCGGCCTCGAGGACCTGTTTACGGGTCTCCTCGGTCTTGGCCCAACGGCGCCCGGGAGGGCGCGTGGGTTCGGTTGCGGACATCGAAGCTCCGGTCATTCGGCATCAGGGCTGGTTCAGCATAGGCCGAATCGCCCCTTGACGGCAGGGAAAGCGTGCGTGATGCTAAACACAGTTCTAGAGGGAAGTTCTAGAAAGCCATTCTCAAAGGAGAGAACATGATCGACTTCGAACTCAGTGAGGAACAGCGCGCCGTCAAGGACGCGGTGCGTCAGTTCATCACCCGTGAAGTCATGCCGTTGGAGTCCACGGTGCTGCTCAACGAGCGTGAGGGGCGACCCGGCATCGACCTGGAGACCCTGCGCGATCTGCAGGCCAAGGCACGCAAGCACGGCTACTGGGGCATCAACACCCCTGAGGAGTACGGCGGCATGGCCGCGGGCCCGATCATGTCGGCGATCATCGCGGGCGAGTCCGGCCGCACGTTCGTCCCGTTCCGCTTCGGCGGCTCGGCCGACAACATCCTCTACGCGGGAACCGAGGAGCAGAAGCAGGAGTTCCTGATCCCCACGATCGAGGGCGAGCGGCGCAGCTGCTTCGCGATCACCGAGCCCGGTGCCGGCTCGGACGCCCGGAACATCCGCACCCGCGCCGTGCGCGACGGTGACGAGTGGATCATCAACGGCGAGAAGATCTTCATCACGAACGGCAACGAGGCCGACTTCGTCATGGTGTTCGCCGTGACGAACCCCGAGCGTGGCGCCAACGGCGGCGTCACCTGCTTCCTCGTCGACCGGGCCATGGGCTGGGAGTCCACCCCGATCCCGACGATGGGCGAGTGGGGGCCGGCTTCCCTCAGCTTCCAGGACGTGCGCGTTCCGCACCGCAACATCCTCGGCGAGGAGGGCCACGGCTTCGACCTGGCGATGCAGTGGATCGGCCAGGGCCGGTTCATGATCCCCGCGGGAGCCCTGGGCGCCGCCGAGCGCATGATCGAGATGGCGATCGAGCAGGCCAACAGCCGCGTCTCGATGGGCAAGCCGATCGCCGAGTACCAGGCGATCCAGTGGCACATCGCCGACAGCGCGGTCGAGCTGGAGGCGGCGCGCTGGCTGACGCTGCGGGCCGCGTGGCAGGTCGAGCAGGGTGTGGACGCCCGGCACGCCTCGTCGATCGCGAAGCTCTACGGCACGAACATGGCCAACCGCGTCGTCGACCGCGTGCTGCAGATCCACGGCGGCATGGGTTACACGAAGGAGCTGCCGCTCGAGCGCTGGTACCGCGAGCTGCGCCTGCTGCGCATCTTCGAGGGCACCGACGAGATCCAGAAGCGCACGATCGCGCGCAACCTGCTGCGCGGTCACACGACCGTGGGGGCATCGCTGTCATGACCGGGACCTCGACCATCGACCCGATGGCGTTCTTCCGCCCGAAGTCCGTCGCGCTCGTCGGCGCGACGGACAAGTCGGGCTGGTCGGTCGCCACGTTCAACAACCTGCGAGTCAACGGATTCGCCGGCGACGTCTACCTGGTCAACCCGAAGGCGGCCCAGGTGCACGACACCCCGGCCTTCGCCTCCCTGGCCGACATCCCCGGCACGGTGGATCTGGTCTACGTCATGACGCCGATCGGTGTCGTGCCGGAGGTGATCCGCCAAGGTGCGGAGCTGGGCACGCGTCACTACGTCGTCCTCACGGCCGGCTACGGCGAGGTCGGTGGCGAGGGAGCGGTCCGCGAGCGCGAGCTGCTCGACCTGGCCGAGGAGCTCGACGTCACGATCCTCGGCCCCAACGGGAACGGCTTCATCAACGCGGCCGACGGCATCACGCCGTACGGTCTGCCGATCCCGCAGCCGCTCATCGCCGGCTCGGTCGGTGTGGTGCTGCAGAGCGGCGCGCTGGCCAGCAGTGTGCTGTCGTTCGCGCAGTCGCGGAACATCGGCATCTCGCTGCTCGTCGCGATGGGCAACGAGACGGTCATGTCGGTCACCGACGTGGTCCGCGGCCTGGTGGCCGATCCGAAGACCAAGGCGATCGCCCTGTTCCTGGAGTCGGTGCGCAAGCCCGAGGAGTTCGCGGAGGTGGCGCGCGCCGCCCTCGAGGCGGGCAAGCCGATCGTGGCACTGAAGATCGGCCGCAGCGTGAAGGCGTCGCGGACCGCCCAGGCGCACACCGGCGCGCTGGTCGGCGATGACAAGACCGTGGACGCGGCGTTCGAGCAGCTCGGCGTCATCCGGGTGGTCTCATTGGAGGACCTGATCATCACGGCCGGGATGCTGGCCGAGACGGGTCCGTTGCCGGGCAAGCGGGTCGGTGTCGTCACCCCGTCGGGAGGCGCCTCGGAGATCATCGCCGATCGCGCCGAGGACGAAGGCCTGGACCTGCCCGAGTTCACCGCCGAGACGACGGCCAAGCTGCGGGAGGCGCTCCCGTCGTTCGCCACGCCGAACAACCCGTTGGACGTGACGGGATACGTGCTGCTCGACCGGGAACTGATGGGACGGGCGCTGCAGGTGGTGGCGGCCGACCCCGGCATCGACTTCGTGATGATGCTGCAGGACCTGCCCCGGCAAACGCCCGATCCGCAGCTGGCGCTGGAGATGTACTCGCGCAACGCCGCGACGATCCGCGAGACGTCCACGCCGATCATCCCGGTCGGCAACGTCCTGACGGACATCAACGAGACCGGCCGGATGATCCAGGCCGGCTCGGACTATCCGCAGGTCGCCGGCGGCATCGAGCACGGGCTGACCGCGCTCGGGCACGCCGTGCGGTGGTCCGAGATGCTGCGGAACCATCGTGCCGGCCGGCAGCAGCCGCCGCAGGTGACCGCGGCGTTCCCCGACGGCCTGCCCGAGCGCCGGGGGTCGTGGTCGGAGGCGTCGGCCGCGAAGTTCCTCGCGGCGAACGGGGTGCCGATGGTCCCGGCCGAGCTGGTCTCGTCGGCGGACGAGGCCGTCGCGGCCGCGGAGCGGTTCGGCTATCCGGTGGTCGTGAAGGCGGCAGTCGAGGGGCTCGAGCACAAGAGCGACATCGGCGGCGTGAAGCTGGACCTGGCATCGGCCGAGCAGGTGCGCGAGGCCGTCGAGCAGGTGCTGGCGGCAACGGCCGGCGCCGGACACGCGGGTGCCCAGGTGCTGGTGCAACCGCAACGCAGCGGTGGGACCGAGCTCCTGGTCGGCGTGGTGCGTGACCCGGCGTGGGGCCTCACTCTCGCGGTCGCCCTCGGCGGCGTCTGGGTCGAGTTGCTGGGCGAGAGCGCGTTGCGAGTCCTGCCCGTCGCCCAGGACGAGGTGCGCCGCGCGATCGGCTCGCTGCGCGGACTGCGGGTCCTGCAGGGTGCGCGCGGTGGCGAGCCGGTCGACATCGACGAGCTGGCGCGCGTGGTCACCCAGATCGGGGCGCTCGCCCATGAGCTCGGTGACGAGCTGGTGGCCCTGGAGGTCAATCCCCTCCTGGTCTCGGCCGAGCGGATCGAGGCACTCGACGCCCTGGTGACCTGGGCCGCCGAGTGACGGAGGGAGGCGGACCGCTCGGCTCGTCCGGGCGGTCCGCGTCGCTCAGGTGATTGCGGCCGTGTCTCGGGGCGGGCCGCGATCTGCCACTACGATCGGGCCGTGAGAATCGCGCGGCTGGTGGGTCGGTGGGTGCTTCGGGGCTTCCTGGTGTTGTTGGTGGCACTGCTCTCCGTCGGACTGTGGGCGCAGTTCAGCCCGCGGCCCGGAGTGTTCGTCATCAACTGGCTGTTCTCGCTGACCGACACCGGTGAGGTCAAGGGCATGTCGGCGACCGGCGTGACCGGTCGCACCGACCTCGCCTACGGCACGGGCAAGAACGAGACGTTCGACGTGTGGTCGCCCGAGGACCAGACGAAGCCGTTGCCGGCGATCGTGTGGGTGCACGGCGGCGCCTGGATCGGCGGTGACAAGTCGCAGCCCGCGCCGTACCTGCGGCTGCTGGCCCAGCACGGGTACGTCGGCATCGGCATCAACTACTCGCTCGCGCCGGACCACCACTATCCGGTGCCGTTGCGCCAGTTGGGTGACGCGCTGCGGTACGTGCAGGAGAACGCGGACGAGCTGGGGGTCGACCCCGATCGCATCGTGCTGGCCGGCGACTCGGCCGGATCCCAGATCGCGGCCCAGTACGCGGCGGTGGTGACGAACCCGAAGTACGCGAGCGAGGTCGGCATCGAGTCCGCGCTCGAACCCGCCCAACTGCGGGGGACGCTGCTGCACTGCGGGCCCTACGACCCGCCGATGGTGATGAACGCCGGCGGGGCGGGCGGCTGGTTCGTGCGCACGGTCGGCTGGGCGTACCTCGGGACGAACGACTTCACCGATCCGCGAGTGAAGCAGGCGTCCATCGTCGACCACGCCACAGCCGCCTACCCGCCCACCCTGCTCAGCGGTGGCGACGACGACCCGCTGACCGAGCAGGGCCGTGCGTTCGCGAAGCGGCTGAAGGACCTGGACGTCACGCACGAGCCGTACTTCTTCCCCGGGCTGGGTCATGAGTTCCAGTTCGACCTGACGCGCCCGCAATCGCGCGAGGTGCTCGACGCCTCCATCGAGTTTCTGGGGCGTCTGGGACAAATGTGACAAAACGCGTCACAGGAGACGGTCCGCGTGGTCTCATGTATGACGGCGCAGGGGGCGCCGATGGAGGTGGAACACGAATGGCTTCGTGGTGGAGAGCGTCCAACCCAGAACTCGTCGTCGCGCCGACCGGCGCCCCGGCGATCGGATCGGTCCATGATCGGCGGTTCGTCGATCGCGAGCTCGTGCAGCCCGGGCCCAGCGGTCGCCTGTCACGCAAGCACGTCGCCGAGGTGCTCGCCGCCGTCGGTGACGTCGACCCGCTGAGCCTTTATGAGACCCGCATCGACGACGTCACACTCATCGACGGCCCGTCCGTGCACTGCTACTTCCGCTCCGAGGGTGACGTCGTGGTCGAGTCCGTCGACCCGGACGGCTGGCGCCGGTTCACCTTCGTGACCGCGCCGCGCGTGATGGCGCGCCTGGTCATCGACCTCGCGGCGATCGTCCCCCGTGGCCCCGGCCGACTGGTCGCCTGCACGTTGGCCGAAGGCAGCGCGGTCCTGCTCTCGGACGGCATGAACGTGGTGCTGGGCGACCTGCCCGAGAGCCACGGCCCGGCGCACAACACCGTGCGCCTCGATCCGGAGGACATCCAGCTGCTGTTGCTGGCACGGCTGCGGACGCCTGCCCTGGCCTGAGCCACCGCACGTCGGGGGTGATGCCCACCCGGTCGGTAGCCTTGCGGGGAGCCCACGACGATCCTGTCGCGGGCTCGTGTCGCGCCATGGCGCCGAGAGGAATCGATGACCCTGTCACCTGCTGCCGAGCTCCACGTCCACATCGAGGGCACCCTCGAGCCTGAGCTGATCTACGAGCTGGCCGAGCGCAACGGCATCGACCTGCCGTACGCGGATCTGGACGACCTGCGGGCACGGTACGAGTTCGATGACCTGCAGTCGTTCCTGGACCTGTACTACGCGAACATGCAGGTGCTGGTGACGGCGCAGGACTTCACCGACCTCGCGCTGGCGTACCTGCACCGGGCGGCGCAGGCGAACGTGGTGCGGGCCGAGTTGTTCTTCGACCCGCAGGCGCACCTGGTGCGCGGCGTCGAGCTGTCGACGGTGATGGAAGGGCTGGGCGCGGCGATCAAGCGGTCCCCGTCCGAGACGGGCGTCGAGGCGGCCCTGATCGCCTGCTTCCTGCGTGATCGTCCGCCGGCCGAGGCGGTCGAGGTGCTCTCCGAGCTGATCGCGATGGGTGCCCCGATCATCGGCATCGGCCTGGACTCGGCCGAGCGCGACTACCCGCCGCGGTTGTTCAAGGAGGTCTTCGACCTGGCCGCCGAGCACGGGCTGCACCGGGTGGCGCACGCCGGCGAGGAGGGCCCGGCCGACTACATCCGTGAGGCGCTCGACGTGCTGGGGGTCGAGCGCGTCGACCACGGTGTCCGCTGCCTCGAGGATCCCGACCTCGTCGAGCGGCTCGTGCGCGACCAGGTGCCGCTGACCGTCTGCCCGCTGTCGAACGTGCGCCTCAAGGGCGTCGCGCGGATGGAGGAGCACCCGCTCAAGCGCATGCTCGAGCTGGGCCTGAACGTCAGCATCCACTCCGACGACCCGGCGTACTTCGGCGGCTACCTCGACGACAACGTCACGGCCGTGCGCGATGCGCTGGGACTGACGCCCGAGGACCTGGAGACGCTGGCGGCGAACTCGCTGGCGTCGGCGTTCCGCTGACGGTCAGTCGCGCCCGTAGAGGTCGCGCGTGTAGACCTTCTCGCTGACGTCCGCGAGGACGTCGGTGCGCCGGTTGGCCACGATCAGGTCGGCACGCTTCTTGAAGACCTCGAGATCGTTCACGATCTCGGAGTTGAAGAAGGAGTCCTCGGCGAACGCGGGCTCGTAGACGATGACCTCGATGCCCTTGGCCTTGAGGCGCTTCATGATGCCCTGCACCGACGACTCGCGGAAGTTGTCCGAACCGGCCTTCATGATCAACCGGTAGATGCCGACGACCTGCGGATTGCGCGCGAGGATGTCGGCGGCGATGAAGTCCTTGCGAGTGGTGTTGGACTCGACGATCGCGCTGATGAGGTTCTGCGGCACGTCCTGGTAGTTCGCGTGCAGCTGCTTGGTGTCCTTGGGCAGGCAGTATCCGCCGTAACCGAAGCTGGGGTTGTTGTAGTGATTGCCGATGCGGGGGTCGAGACTGACGCCCTCGATGATCTGCGCCGCGTCGATGCCCTTGTGCGAGGCGTAGGTGTCGAGTTCGTTGAAGTAAGCCACACGCATCGCGAGGTAGGTGTTGGCGAAGAGCTTGATGGCCTCGGCGGCGGTGGACTCGGTCAGTAGGACGGGGATGTCCTCGGCCTCGGCGCCCTGGACCAGGAGGTCGGCGAAGACCTTGCCGGGTCCGCCCTGGTCGCCCACGACGATCCGCGAAGGGTGCAGGTTGTCATGGAGCGCGCGACCCTCACGCAGGAACTCGGGCGAGAACATGATCGACGCGTCGGGGTGCAGGGCACGCAGGCCCGCGGTGAAGCCGACGGGGATCGTGGACTTGATGACGATGTGCGCGTCGGGGTTGATCGACAGCGCCGTCTTCACGACCGTCTCCACCGAGCCGGTGTTGAAGTAGTTGGTGACGGGGTCGTAATCGGTGGGCGTGGCCACGATGATGTAGTCGGCTCCGGAGTACGCCGCCTCGGCGTCGAGCGTCGCGTGAAGCGACAGCGGCCGCGTGCGGAGGTACTCCTCGAGTTCCACGTCCTCGATGGGGGACCGCTTGGCGTTGACGAGCTCGATCTTCGCCGGATCGATGTCGACGAGATGGACGTCGTGGTTCTGAGCGAGCACTACGGCGTTCGAGAGTCCGACGTACCCGCTACCGGCGACCGCGATCTTCATGGGGGTAAGCGTAGGTGACGCAGACCTCAGTCGGTGCGGACGCTTCGAGCGGGCGGGCGACAGTGCTGGATGGAGTTCACGACGAGCGCTGCCGATGGTTATGGCCCTAGGCGTTTGCGGCGGTCGTTCCTCGGCTGCTCACGCAATGTCCCGTGCGCCGTGTCAGCGCGGTTCGCCCGCTTCTGGCGGGGACCAACCTTCTGAGACGGGACTGCGTTCTTTAGTCGCATAGCTCGCCGCTCAATCCCGAACCAGCTCGCGAGGGCAAGCGGCACCACGATAGCGAATGTCACGAGGTTGTAAGCGAGGATGCCCCACTCGTTTACGCCATAAATCGTGAGCAAGGTGGCGATTGGGTATCCGTATATGTACGTGCCATAGGAAACATCGGTCCGGCTGAGTACCCCGGAGAAGGGTAGATGGATTGCAAGCCAGATGACCGCGTAGGCGACCGGCCCTGCGACGAACCACTCGGGTCGGTCGAGCAGCACAACTCCGCCGACCACAACTGCACCACAGCCGGCCGCCACAACTGGGCTGTCGGGGATCCGGTCGCGGAGTAGGTAAAGGAGCGCACCTGCCATGAATACCGTTCCAGTTGTGAAGAGACGGTAGGTGTCATGGGAGTGGAACAGGAGATCGACCATGGGGCCGGGTGCGAGTTCCCAAGCTAAAAGCATGCCGCTGGTGAGGGCCAGTGTCGCGGCGATAACCCATGTGCGCAGCAAGCCGAATGCGGCGAGTATCGCAACCCCGATGTAACAGAGAAACTCGAAAAAAAGGCTCCACGCCGCACCGTTCCAGTATTGAACCGAACTGTCGATGCCTTCTTGGGTGCCGGGGATAGTCGGCACGAAGCTTGTCTTCAGTGCAAGGTTGCCGACAACGTAGCGGACGGAGTCGGCAACTGGATAACCAGCGAGGCCTCCTCGCAGGTGTCCCCATGCCAGCGGAGCCGCGATGACGGCGATGACCAGGAGACAGATGTAGTAGCCGGGGAGGATGCGAAGAACCCGGTGCCACATGAAACGCCAGCCGGAGGCTGCCGACTCGCGGCTGCCGGTGATGAGATACCCGCTGATGGCGAAGAACACCGCAACCGCCATGGTTCCGAACGTGACATTTCCGACGACTGGTTCGTCACCGAATGCTCCAAGGGGGAAAGAATGCGACAGGATCACGACACATGCCAGCGCGAGGCGGATCAGGTTTAGCGAGTTCCGTCGGCTTTCGAATGCCTCCCCAATGCTCACGATGAGGAACCGTAGGTGAACGTTGTTTCAACGATGTCATCGGGATGCCGCAGGTACGTGGGAACAAGGCACGTCGAGCCATTGATCGAGATGTACCAACCTCGTTTCTCCGCGTCGCACGCCGAGTGGTGAGCGCGGTGAGCACAGGCGCAGCGATCGTATTCCCGGAGTGGGAGATGCGGCGGTCACTGCGAGACACTCCCGCAGATAGCATGAGCCCCACGGTTCGTACGTACGGGGAGGGAGCTAGATGACCACTCTGCTCGCGCATGAGTGGCTTGCGCCGATCGGTGGCTCGGAGAACGTCTTCGAAAGTCTGTCGAGCACGTTGCCGGGGTCTCGGCGAGTGTGTCTGTGGAACGACGCGCCCCATAGGTTCGGACCAGACATCGAACAGACATGGCTTTCGCGATCTCCTCTACGGCGCTCGAAGGCAATGGCCTACCCCTTCCTCGCGAGCGCATGGAAGCGGATCGATCTCACCGGGGTGGAGCGCGTCGTGGTTAGTTCCCACGCCTCCTCGCATTACCTTGCATCGCGGGCAGCGGACGCCGGTATTCCTTCGTTCGCGTATGTACACACCCCTCCTCGATATGTCTGGGCGCCGGAGTTCGACGAGCGTGGCCAGTCATTGCCCGCACGCGCGGGCCGAGCGGTGTTCAAGAACTGGGATCGGGGCCATACGTCAGAGAACGTGTCCTTCGCGGCGAACAGCCAATTCGTACGGCAACGGATGCAGGACGCTTGGGGCGTTGATGCCCGCGTCATCTATCCGCCGGTCGACGTCGAGGGTATTCAAGGCGTAGGTGACTGGCGGGCGGAAATTACAGACGAAGCTGAACGAAGGAAGTTGGAAGCGCTTCCGGAGCGCTTCGTACTTGGCGCATCCAGACTTGTGGAGTACAAGCGTCTCGATGCGGTGATCGATGTTGGTGAGGAGCTTGGCCTCCCCGTGGTCATCGCTGGGTCCGGCCCATTCGAGGACCGACTTCGTGAGATTGCCAAGAAGCGCAAGGTTCCTGTCACGTTTCTCGGATATGTAAGTACCCCGGGGCTTTACGCCCTCTATCAAGCAGCTTCACTTTTCGTGTTCATGGCGATCGAGGACTTCGGCATCATGCCTGTCGAGGCGATGGCGCTCGGGACCCCGGTGGTGGTTTCGGAGATCGGAGGCGCACGGGAAAGCGTGGAGGCGGTAGGAGGCGGAATCGTTATCCAGCCGTCTGCCGAGGGAATCGGCCAAGTCGTGTCGTGGTTCCAGGACGCGTCACTTGATTCCTCCGCTGTGGCGTCACGAACACTCGCTTTCTCTCGTGCGTCATTTGCCACAGCTGTCGAGACTTGGTTGGAGGGTAAATGACTCCGATCGACATTGCCTTCATCTCCGATGACATCTCATCGAACTCCCTCGGGCGGGTTTACTGCCTATGGCAACTCGCCGAAGCCGCCGGTCTGACGTCGGTTGTGGTGGGCGCCAAGGGTGACGCAATCTGGGGCCCACTTGCGACTACGCCCTTTGCTGAAAGGGTCCACAGCGTCGGGCACAGTTCCGCTGTCGATCCCTGGGCGCGTTGGACCCCTCGCGTCATCGTTTGTGTGAAACCCTTGCCATCGTCTGGGCGTCTAGCGACGCAGTGGGCAGAGAGATCTTCAGTCCCGGTCATTCTGGACATTGACGACCCGGACATCGAAGCGGGGTTGTCTGTGGATGACAAGTTGAAGCGGCTAGGTAAGGAGATCCTGCGGCCAAGGGCCAGCGCCCACTTCCGAGGGATGCGCAAGAAGGCGGTTGAGCTACCGACAATCGTTAGTAACCCGGAACTTCAGTCGCGCTACGGAGGAACTCTCATCCCGCACGTTCGAGCCGATCGTGGGGTGGGATCGCCGCAGAGTCTCGGCCCTCCGGCCATCGCGTTTGTTGGAACGGTTCGCGGGCACAAAGGGGTAGGGCTCCTCCGTGGTGCTGTGGAGGCTCTTCAAGACGTTGGCTATCGCTTGTCCGTCACGGCGGAGGCGCCGTCCGACGCAAAGCCCTGGGAGACGTGGACTGGTCTCACCTCGTTCGAGGAGGGTATGCAGTTGGTTTCAGAAGCAGACATGGTCGTGATCCCCAGCGAACGCACGGCCTTCTCGCAGGGTCAACTGCCGGCGAAACTCATCGACGCGATGATGTTCGGGCGCGCCATCGTGGTGAGTGACCTCCCCGCGCAGACCTGGGCGCTCGGGGGATGCGGACGAGTATTCCAACCGAATGATCAGGACTCCTTGGTCGCTCAACTGCGCGGGCTCTCGGGGCAGTCGACGCGTGCAACTTTAGGGAAGGCTGCCAGAGACAGAGCCCTGAAGCAGTTCACCGTGGAGGCGAATGTCGGCGCGTTCGTCGACACGTACGAGGACGTTATGCGGAGCGCGACCTAGTGCTGCGCAAGGTCGCAGGTTTTGGATTGGTGCCTTTCCTAGCGCTTGCAGCCCCGTTTTTTCTGTTGCCGATCATCGCCCTCCGCGCTGACGCCGGAGAGTGGACCGCGATCGCTTTGGGTCAGTCAGCGGGTGCTTTTGCCGGGACGGTTGTCACCTACGGATGGAATTTGAGCGGGCCGGTTCAACTCTCGGGTTCCAACGGAGAACGTCAGCGAGCGCTTTGGTGGGAATTCTTGGCGAGTTCCTTCCTCCTGTGGATCGGGTGTGCGGTGCTTCAGGCGGCTGCCTTGCTTCTCGTTCTCGGAGGACAGGACTTCGTGCTCGGCTACGCAGTGGCGTTGTCCTTGAGCGCCGTTGGTCTGACTCCTGCGTGGTTCGCGGTGGGCGTGGGCCGTCCTTCGATACTGCTCTTCTGGTCTGCCGCGCCGCGGCTCGTCTCTATCGTGTTAGCCGCCTTCGCGATCCTCGCCACCCATCAGTTGATGTGGTATCCCGCGTTACTTCTCGGTGCGACGCTGCTAGGCGTTCTCGGATTCTCGGTGAAGACCTTTCGCGGACACACACGGCCGGCGGTACCGCGTGGTGATGTCCGCGCCAGGTTCGCGGCGAACGGATCAGTCGCCGCGAGCACGATTGTCTCGTCGTCTTACTCGGCCGGCTTCTTGTTCTTCGTTGGTCTCGCCGCACCCGGAGCGCTTTCGGTTGGTCTAGCATCCTGTGATCGACTCTTCCGGTTTGCGAATCAGGCCGTCTCGACTCTAAGCAACGCGCTTCAAGCATGGGTTCTCGAGCATGATGGTCCCAGAGGTGTTCGTCGCCGCAGGAGTTCCGTGGTGGCACACATCGCGCTCGGAATCACGGGATTCCTTGGATTCGCCCTGCTTGGTCCGTCAGTCACGAGCCTGCTCTTCGGGGAGGACTTTGCCAGCACATACGTTGTGTCGATCTTCTTCGGGTTGGCGTTCCTCGCCGTTTCCGTCTCCTCTGTAGTGATCAAACACCTCATGGTTCCTGCTCGTCTTACTCGCCAAATTCTGCTCGCCACGCTGGTTGGTGCGATTGCCGGGATTGCGATGATTCTCTCGGTCGCCCGCACGTCGGAGGATGCCGGAGCCGCATTCAGTTACCTGGTTGCTGAAGGAATGGTCGCCTTGGTGCTCTCCATTGCGTACGCGCGGCACGTGAGGCGGATGGCATGAAGCGATCAGTGATCGAACCTCATCCCACATCACGGCGCGACGTTGACCGCCCTCGACCCGGCATTCTCCCGTCTGCCGCAACCATCGCGGTCCTCTATGCGGCTCTGTGCCCGCTGCTCATCATTCCTGCCGGAACCCAATCCTTCGGGTCGGTCGATCTCCTTCTGGCCTTGGGCGTATTCAGCGTGCTCCGTGGGCTTGGTGGTGCTCCACGTCTGCCAAGCCTCCTGCTGCTCGGTTGCTTCGTTGTCTCCTTGATTGGCTCGGTCGTTCACCTGATCGCCGACGCGCCAAGCGACGTCGTATTCGTTGGGCGCATGTGGGCTATCTACTTGCCGTTCCTCGTAGTGATGGGCGCTCCTGCCATCGACAGGATTGCACTTAAACGCATCTTCGCGACGGTGGTAGCGAGCAGCACGATCGCCTGTCTTGCTGGCATTGGGCTCTACCACGCTGGGATCCAAGTGAGGGATTCCCAGCAGGTCAACTGGTATGGCGGCGGCCTCGGCTCTAGTCTCCGCGCGGGGGGGCTCCTAGGAAACACGGGCGACTTCGGGCACCTGTCGGCGATCCTAGCCATTGCTGCCCTCGGCTACATGATGATGTTCGGACGGCATGTCCTCATGTCCGTGATCGTCGCGATGGCCGTGTACGCCACGTTCTTGAGTTCCTCAAGGGCCGCGTTGTTGCACGTCCTCGTCGCTCTGGCTGTGCTATTGGCAATGTCTTCCGTCGCAAAGAAGTTGGTGGCTGCCTTCTGCGCACTCCTTGCGATTTTCGCCGTGTATATCCTGTTCGTGAGTTCGTCGGTGGATCCCCGGATGATGTTTACGCTTCGGCGACTCGACGTTTTCAACTTGTCGGGGGAATCACTCTTCTACGCGACGCCGAGGTTCCAGGCATGGGAGATGCTCGTCGGGTGGATCCCCGTCAATCCGATCGTCGGTATTGGGTATGGACAGACGATCGCTGTCACCGGGCGCGTCGGCGACAACTCGCTGCTGACGCTGTTCGTCGAGCTGGGAGTCGTTTTTGGGGTCATGCTGACAGCCTTCTGGCTGGTCTTGGTCGCCGAAGGTTTCCGCGCCGCGCCCAGCGTTCGGCGCTTGGCCGTTGCGATCGTGGTTTCGGAGTTGGCGCACATGATCACGGTCGATACTCATCGGATGTGGACCACCACGCCCCTGACCCTGATTCTGGTTGCAGCACTTCTCAGGTACTCGAGCGGCGTTGTTCACGATCGGAGCGTTCTCGGAGAGACGCCCGCCGACGCGGATCGGACTGACGCCCAGGTGGTCTGAGTTCAGGAACGACGCGCGGCGGTCAGTTCGATTGCTTTGTTGAGCTCATTCGCGAGCGTTCGATCGGTGAACTGTCGCCTGACCTTCTCGCGGGCCGCCATGCCAACGCGACGTCGCAGCGCACTGTCAGCTGCGAGGGGACGCAGGGCTTCGGCGAGCGCTACAGGATCGCCAGGAGCCACGCGAAAGCCATCGAGGCCGTCCTCGATGATCTCTGCGGGTCCGCCCACATCAGTAGCGATCACGGGCAGACCGACGGCCATGCCTTGGATGATCACTTGCCCGAAGGGCTCTGGACGGACTGAGGTGTGTGCAAGGACGTCCTGCTCGCTGAGGAAAGAACGAATGTCACTCACCTGACCGAGAAAATCGATCCTGAAGTTCCGGTCCTGTGCGGCGCGTTGCAGCGCCTCCATGTATGCCGAACCTTCGTGAATGGCAGAACCGGCGACTTGCAGCGTTGTCGCGACGCCCTGCGCGTGGAGTAGGTCAAGGGCTTCGATCAGAACGTGAAGACCCTTCCAGTCGACGACCCGCCCCATCCAGCCCACGCGCAACGGAGTGCCCGGGTGCGAAGGGATCGGCTCTACATCCAGCAGTTGCTCAGCGCCGGACAGTGGCGAGGCGATTGCGAGGCGATGTTTCGTCCGCGTTTTTGGTGGGACGGTCGAAAGCGTCCACTGGCTATTGGCGATCAACGTGTCGAATCTCGGCAGCACAACATAGAGGACGAAAGCACGTCGGAGACGCCCCACGCTTCCTGCCGACATGTCTTGCCGGAGGTAGTAGGCCCAAGCGCATCGCTTCGGAGTGAATGAAAGCGCGATTGCTGCACGGAGACTGTTGGCTACCACCACATCGGGCTGCGCCTTCTTCAACGCATCGGCCAGATCGCGACGACGGACGACGAGTTCCTTCAGGCCTGCCGTCTCCAGATCGAGGGTCGTAACGTCCGATTCGTCGCCTGCCATTCCGTCGGCGACAGGCCCTCCTGTCAGCAAAAGAGCCGAGTTCCGAACCCGATCGGACGTCTGCCTGAGGAACCTTCGCAGTCCCAACTGGCCTCCGCCAGGCAGTCCCGAGTGGTCGACGTGAACGGCGTGCAAAACTGAATCGGCCACGTCATCTCCCAATGCTCGAACTGCTTCAACTCTCGAGATCCTACGGTGATCAAGATCGCGGTTCGGACGTGAGGCCTCTTTCACCCGGGCGTGGGCGGGCCCCCTCGAGGCAGGACTAACTGCGCCGGCGTACCGTCTCGCGCTTCTGCTCATCGACGGCCTGCTCGTATGCGGCAACGAGCGCCTGGATGGTGAGTGGCTTGAAGCGTTCGATCATCGACGTGATGATCTCGGGCGGTTGGCCCGAGGACTTGAGGTGCGGCCAGACCTGGTGGCGAAACAGTTCGGTGAGTTCGTCGGCGAGTGCCGTGCCGTGGGCCAGGATCAGCTTGCGGGCTGCGTGGGCCGCCTCGATCGGCAGTTCTGCGTCGAGGAAGCCCATGCCCACCGCGAGGTGCGCCGGCGCGAGCCGGAAGACGTCCTCGTCCGGTGTGGGCTCGATGACGCCGAGGGCGATGAGCAACTCCAAGTCGTCGTCCGAGAGTTCTCGACCTGCACGTTTCTCCAGCGCGGACCGCTCGACGGACTCGGGGAGCTCCGGCATCCAGGGGGCCAGCAGGGTCCGGTGCAGGGCGACCTGTCCGGGACTCGCGTCGGCCGGAATCTTTTCGAGGTAGCCCTCGATCGCCTGGAGGGTGAAGCCGTGGGCCTGCAGCTCGCGCACCAGCTCCAGGCGCGCGATGTGGTCGGCTCCGTAGTAGCCGTTGCGGCCCTCGCGCCGCGGCGGGGGGATGAGGCCGCGTCCGGCGTAGAAGCGGACCGTTCGCACGGACATGCCCACCCGCTCGGCGAGCTGCTCGATGCCGATCGACTCCGTGACGTCATTCACGGTGACGACACTAGTGCGAAGTCCACGCTCACTCCGCCTTAGGCTGGGACCAATGCGCGACACCCTCCGCCCCTCCGCTCCGGTGGTGGGATCCGCCGTCCTCTACGTCTTACTGGTGGCCGCGATCGGTCTGTGGCCCCGACACGTCGACGCCGGCCTGTCGATCGTCGACTGGCGGCTGACGAAGGGCATTGCCGACCTGCTGTCGGTGTCGGCGTCCGAGGTCGTCGGCTTGGCCGAGGTTGCCGCAAACGCCGTCTTCTTTGTGCCTGTCGGCATATTCCTGGCGCTCGTCTTCCCTCGTGTCTCGGTATTGGCCGCGGTGACGCTCGGCTGCCTTTTGTCCGGAGGGATCGAGCTGGCCCAGGCGCTCGGCCCCGTCGATCGGACCGCCTCCATCCTCGACGTCGTCGCTGACGCCGGCGGAGCCGTTCTCGGCTTCGCCGCGCTACGGGCCGCGACCCATGGCTCGCGCCTCGCCAAGATCGCGCTCGCGGTACTCGTGCTGGTCACACTTGGCGTGGTCAGTGTCTTGGTCTGTGGCTTGCTGATCTCGGGTTCCTGAGCGTCGACCGAGATCGCCGTGCGCCCGAGGCGTCTGTGCGTTGTGGCACCCGCGCGGGTGTTCTGATCATTCGATTCATCTGCTGTAAGGAAGACGCACGTTCAGGTTCAGGTTGTCTTCCTGATCTGGACGTCCTCGCGCGAGGAAGTAGTTTGTTCGCCTGCCGTGGGCTGATCGCGGTTCCTTTGGGTTATCGGAGGTTCGAGACGCCGCGGGAATCTGAACAGGATCGAGGGCAACCGGGAGTGTGCGTCGAAACGCGCGAGTAGACCCGCTGCAACCAACGCGGCCAAGGCCGCGGCCAGGCCCGAAATCCAAAATGATGCGACGCCCACGCGGGTCGTTGCTCCGAAGATCAGGTAGACGACGGACATGTGCGAGACGTAGTACACCAAGGAGCCTCGCCCCATGGCTTCGAGTGGCTTGAGAACTCGAGACCCGCGGTACCACTTCGATGCAGCCACGATGGCGAGGCAGAGCGAGATGGCTCCCCAGGCCCAGATGGCGGAATACCGAACTGATGCTCCCCCGGCGCTTGCGGCTGCGGCGACTGCTGCGATCGAGAGCCCGACGGGAAGAACGATAATCGCCCGCCGGGTCAGGAAAGTTTGGCGGGACGCAAGGTGTGCGCCCAACGCGAAGAAGCCGAGCAGGAAAAAGAACCGAGGCAAGCGTGCGACGTCGGGAACGACCGCGGATACGACTAGGGCGGCCCCAGCCAACAGGGAGAACGGAAGACGTACCCGATTCCAGGCCCACGCGACGGCGTAGAAGACCAGGAGGAAATGCAGGTACCAAAGGTAGGTGGGAGAAGTGATCGGAGTCTTGGCGATCGCGATGAACGAGAGTTGTGCAGTGGCGACGAGCGTGATGAGCGTCCAGACGGCGTAGGGCCAACCGATTCCGGAGAGTTTCCCGACGACGTAAGTTCGAGTGGGCTTCGACAGGGACGCGCTCAGGAGAAGGCCCGACAGGAACATCAGCATGGGCATACGGAACGGGGCGAAGAATCGATCAATCGACGCGACCGACGATGGAACAACGAGATTGAACTCCGGGGCAACGCTCGTGACGTGATGTGCGACGACGAGAAGAACGGCAGCGCCTCGTGTGGCGTCCATCCACTGCTGCCGGGCCCCCATAGAGGAACAGAGTATGTGTTTACTTACTCCACGGCCACTTGGTACACATGCACAACGTTGGCCACACGAGTTCCCCGCTTGGTGCGTTGCTCGCTCGTCTTATGCGGGACTCGGTCATCGCGTCGTGGATCCGGCACTCGCAGTGCTGGGTCCGGTGACCCTCGGCGTGCTCGTCGTCTTCGACTCTGGACTGCTGATTTATGACTCCTGAGCGGGTTCCCACGCGGGGAATCGCCCTCAGTCGACAATCACTTCAGGGGTCGGTGGCGATACTGACAGTAATGGTGTCAGAATCGACGCCAACGCTTTCTTCCGGCTGTGAGGACATCCATGACCGAGGCATTCATCTACGACGCCATCCGTACCCCTCGTGGGCGCGGCAAGAAGACCGGGTCGCTCCACGAGGTCAAGCCGATCTCGCTGGTCAACGGCCTGCTCGACGAGATGCGGGTGCGCAACCCCGATCTCGATCCCAACCAGGTCGACGACGTGATCCTGGGCGTCGTCTCGCCCGTGGGTGACCAGGGCGCCGACATCGCCCGTACTGCTGTTCTGGCCGCCGGATTCGGCGAGCAGGTCGCCGGTGTGCAGCTGAACCGCTTCTGCGCCTCGGGCCTGGAGTCGGTCAACCAGGCCGCCGCCCGCGTGAAGTCGGGCTGGGAGGACCTCATCGTCGCCGGTGGCGTCGAGTCCATGAGCCGTGTGCCCATGGGATCCGACGGCGGCGCCTGGGCGATGGACCCCAAGACGTCGCTCGACACCGGCTTCGCGCCCCAGGGCATCGGCGCCGACCTGATCGCCACGATCGAGGGTTACAGCCGCGAGGACGTCGACACGTTCGCCGCCGAGTCGCAGGCGCGCGCCGCCAAGGCGATCGCCAACGGCTACTTCGACAAGTCGATCGTTCCGGTCAAGGACCTCAGCGGCCTGACGATCCTCGATCACGACGAGTTCGTCCGCGAGGGCACCACCGTCGAGTCGCTGTCCGGCCTCAAGCCGTCCTTCGCCGACATCGGCGACCTCGGTGGCTTCGACGCCGTCGCGCTGCAGAAGTACGTGGACGTCGATCGGATCAACCACGTCCACCACGCGGGCAACAGCTCGGGCATCGTCGACGGCGCCTCGCTGGTGCTGATCGGCAACGAGCGCGCCGGTGAGCGTCACGGGCTCAAGCCCCGTGCGCGTATCGTCTCGACCGCCGTCATCGGCTCCGAGCCGACGATCATGCTGACGGGCCCCGGCCCCGCCTGCCGCAAGGCACTGGACAAGGCCGGCCTGTCGATCGAGGACATCGATCTGCTCGAGATCAACGAGGCCTTCGCCGCCGTCGCGCTCAAGCTCATGCGCGACCTCGACGACTTCCCGCACGACCGCACCAACGTCAACGGCGGCTCGATCGCGATGGGCCACCCGCTGGGTGCGACCGGCGCGATGATCCTGGGCACGCTCGTCGACGAGCTGGAGCGCCGCGAGAAGCGCTACGGCATGGCCACGCTCTGCATCGGCGGTGGCATGGGTATCGCCACCATCGTCGAGCGCATCTGATCCGACCGACCCGAACACACCACGAAGGAATACGCATGACCACGACTGACGCGGTGCGCTACGAGGTCGAGAACGGCATCGTCACCTTGACGATGGACGATCCGGACCAGAGCGCCAACACGATGAACGAGACCTACCGCGCCTCCATGGAGGCCGCGGTCGACCGTCTCGCCCGCGAGATCGCCGACGACGGTGACTCGATCAAGGGTGTCGTCATCACCAGCGCGAAGAAGACCTTCTTCGCAGGTGGCGACCTCAAGCTCATGACCCAGGCCACGCCGGACGACGCCCAGTCGCTGTTCGACAACGTCGAGTCGATCAAGGCCACGCTGCGCAAGCTCGAGAAGATCGGCAAGCCCGTCGTCGCGGCCATCAACGGCGCCGCGCTCGGTGGCGGCCTCGAGATCGCCCTGGCGTGCCACCACCGCATCGCGGCAGAGGGTCGCTACGAGATCGGCCTGCCCGAGGTGTCGCTGGGCCTGCTGCCCGGTGGCGGCGGCGTCACGCGCACCGTGCGCATGTTCGGCATCCAGGACGCGCTGATGAACGTCCTGCTGCAGGGCCAGCGCAACAAGCCCGAGAAGGCGCTCAAGATCGGCCTGATCGACGAGATCGTGCCGGCGGGCGAGCTGATCGTCGCGGCGCGTGCGTGGATCGAGTCCAACGCGGGCAACGAGGAAGCGGCCTCGCAGCCGTGGGACCGCCCCGGCTACAAGATCCCCGGCGGCACGCCCAGCAACCCCAAGCTGGCGGCCTTCCTGCCCAGCTTCCCGGCCAACCTGAAGAAGCAGCTCAAGGGTGCGCCGTACATCGCGCCGCGCCACATCATGAGCGCTGCGGTCGAGGGTGCCCAAGTCGACTTCGACACCGCCAGCCGGATCGAGTCGCGCTACCTGGTCAACCTGCTGATCGGTCAGCAGTTCAAGAACATGACGCAGGCGTTCTTCTTCGACCTCGGCGCGATCAACGCCGGTGGCTCCCGTCCCACGGGTGTCCCCGAGCGTAAGGCCGAGAAGCTGGCCGTGCTGGGCGCCGGCATGATGGGCGCGGGCATCGCCTACGAGGCGGCGCGTGCGGGCATCGAGGTCGTCCTGAAGGACATCAGCATCGAGGCTGCCGAGAAGGGCAAGAGCTACTCGGACAAGCTGCTGACCAAGCAGGTCGAGCGCGGTCGTCTGACGCAGGAGAAGAAGGACGAGATCCTCGGCCGCATCCAGCCCACGGCCGACTACGCCGACCTGGCCGGCTGCGACTTCGTCGTCGAGGCCGTCTTCGAGTCGGTCGAGCTGAAGCACAGCGTCTTCGGTGAGCTCGAGCCCATCGTCAACGGCGATGCCCTGCTCGGCTCGAACACGTCGACGCTGCCGATCACCACGTTGGCCGAGGGCGTCCAGCGTCCCGAGGACTTCATCGGCATCCACTTCTTCAGCCCGGTCGACAAGATGCAGCTCGTCGAGATCATCGTGGGTGAGAAGACGTCGGACGAGGCCCTGGCCCGTGCGATCGACTTCACGAAGCAGATCCGCAAGATCCCGATCGTCGTCAACGACAGCCGCGGCTTCTTCACCTCGCGCGTGTTCGGCACGCTCGTGATGGAGGGCGTCGAGATGCTGGCCGAGGGCGTCGACCCGATCCGCATCGAGCGCGCCTCGCAGCTGGCCGGGTTCCCGGGCCAGCCGCTGGCGATGTCCGACGAGGTCTCGCTGACGCTGCAGCAGAAGATCGAGGGCGAGGCCCGCAAGGCCGCCGCCGCCGAGGGCAAGGAACTGCCGGTCACCCCCGCGATGGAGGTCGTCAACAAGATGGTCGAGCTCGGTCGCCCGGGCAAGGCCGCCGGCGCCGGCTTCTACGAGTACCCCGAGGGCGGCAAGAAGTTCCTGTGGCCCGAGTTGTGGGACCTCTTCGTCAAGGAGGACGCCGACGTCCCGCTCGAGGACATCAAGGAGCGGCTGACGTTCATCATGGCTCTCGAGACGATCCGCTGCTTCGAGGAGGGCGTCATCCGTCAGGTGGCCGACGCCAACATCGGCTCCATCTTCGGCATCGGCTTCCCGCCGGTCCACGGTGGCGCGCTGCAGTACGTCAACGGCTACGAGTCCGCCGCCGGCGAGATCGGCGTCAAGGCGTTCACCGAGCGTGCGCAGCAGCTGGCCGAGAAGTACGGCGAGCGCTTCAGCCCGCCGGCCCTGCTGATCGAGAAGGCCGAGAAGGGCGAGAAGTTCGCCTGATCCGCACCCAGCAACGACGAAGCCCCGGTCCATCGGACCGGGGCTTCGTCTTGTGTCTGTCCGGTGACCCTCAGACAGCGCCGTCCTTGGCCAGCACGGCCTTCAGGGTGCGCGCCAGGATCTGCAGATCGCCCATCAGCGACCAGTTCTCGACGTAGTGCATGTCCAGCTGGATCGCCTCCTCCCACGTGAGGTTGGAGCGACCCGACACCTGCCACAGGCCCGTCATGCCGGGGCGTACCCGCAGCCGCCGCCAGTCGCTGTGGCGGTACAGGGCGACCTCGCCCTCGCGTTGCGGGCGAGGCCCGACGAGGCTCATCTCGCCGCGCAGCACGTTGATCAGCTGGGGCAGCTCGTCGATCGAGTACCGGCGGATGATCTGGCCGATCTTCGTGATGCGCGGGTCGTCCTCGACCTTGAACAACGGGGCGTCGGCGGTGCCCTGGGCCTCCAGCAGTTCGCGCAGTTCGGCGTCGGCGTTCTCGCGCATCGAGCGGAACTTGATCATGGGGAACGGGTCGCCGTTGCGGCCGACCCGCTCCTGCCGGTAGAAGATCGGGCCGGGGCTGGTCAGTTTCACGCAGAGCGCGGTGACGAGGAAGACGGGTGAGGCCAGCAGCAGGATCACGGCAGCGCCGATCCGGTCGAAGACCAGCTTGGGCCAGTTCCCCGCCTCGGCGTACTGCGGCTTCTTCACGTGGACGAACGGCATGCCGGCGACAGTCCTCATGCTGATCCGCGAACCGGCGACGGCGACCAGGTTGGGCGAGAGCATCAGGTCGATGCCGGCTGCCTCGAGATCCCACGTCAGGTCCCGGAGTCCGTGGTGCCCCAGCTCGTCGGTGGAGGAGACCACCACCATGTCGGCGGCCGCCAGCTTCAGCGCCGACTGCAGCGACTCAGCCCCGCTGATGGCGGGGATGAACCGCTCGCCGATCCGGAGTCCTTCGAGTCCAGCGTGACCGCCGGGACGCCACACGCCCGTGACATCGAGGCCGGCATGCGCATGCCGCGTGAACCAGCCCGCGATCTCGTTCGCCGACTCGGGAAGTCCGACGACGAGGACACGCTTGACGTTCTGGCCCCTGCTGAACTGGCGCTCGCGCACCTTCCGCCAGGTGCGGCGCGAGAAGAGCAGCCCGACCAGCCCGAGGGGGAACGCGACGGCGAGGTATCCACGCGAAAGGTTGAGCTCCAGCAGCAGGGCGATGATCGCGAGGACGCCGAACGTGGTGACCGTGACCCGCACGATCCGCTGGTACTCGTCGCTGGAGCCCAGCACGTTGCGGCTCCGGGTCGCGCCCAGGCGCAGGCCGAACCACCACACGAACGCCAGCAGGACGCCGAACTTGGTGTAGCCGATGCCGAACTGCGGCTCGATGGTGTCGGCGTCGGTGCCCAGCCAGAGGTACTCGGAGGCCACGACGGCGGTCACCAGGATGACGAAGTCGGCGATCGCGATCCGTTGGACGTGTCTTCGGTGGGCAGCGCCGACGGCGCCGACCCGATGTGGACGATGTGGTGCCGTGCCCCCGAGGTCGTCGGCGGTGGAGGGGTCTCTTCCGCTGTCGACTGTCACCTTGGTGACGATAAACCGTGCCAGGGTGCTCTTGACAAGTCTCAGGAGCAGTGTCCGGCAGATGATACGGGTGGGACCAATTGTTACAAGGGGGAAACCTGAGAAGTGTGATGTGAGTCACTCTGTTCGACAGAGCCGCCCATCTCTGGTTGCATGGTACTCATCCCGCACCATTACTTTTATCGAGGGGAACCAGTTAGATGGTCCTGAAAATGCTACGCCCGTTCACTCTTCTGATCGGATTCGGGGCCCTGATGGTTCTCGCCCTGGCCGGTCCCGCATCCTCCGAGGGCTATGGCGATCCCGCCATCGTCCAGGACGGTGCCGCCGAGGTCGCCGAGCCCGGCGCCCCCTTCACCGTCAGCTTCTCGTCGAACGTCGAGTGCGCCTGGTCCTCCAGCTTCAACGGCCAGGCCGGCGCCACCGAGGTCGGCTTCGACTACAGCGCCACGTTCACCGCGCCCACCGAGCCGGGCACGTACGAGGGTACGGTCGTGTGCCGCTTCTCCAACGCCGGCCCGTTCCGTCCGGTCGCCTACAGCGCCGACGCCACGTACGCCGCCGGTCGCGACCAGGTGAGCACCCAGACCTTCACCGTGGTCGTTGACGGCGATGCTGCCAACGGCGGTGACGACGACACCGCGGGTGCGGGCGACAACAACAACGAGGGCGCCCTGGCCGACACCGGTGGATCCAACTGGCAGCTGCTCGCCGTCGGCGCCGGCCTGTTGGTCGTCGGTGGCGGAGTCGCCGTGGCCGCTCGACGTCGCAAGTCCTGAACACTCATCACCGCCGGCTGACCAGTCGGCACTCCTAGGATGGCCGCCATGTTCTCTCGGATCACATGGCGGTCTCCTGCTGTCTGGGTGACCACCGGATTCGTGCTGGCCGTCGTGGCCTTCGCGCTGGTGCCGTTCGGGCTGGAGGCGCGCACCGTGGCCTCCAGCCTGCTGCGGGCCCAGGATGAAGCCACGCGCGTCAAGGATCAGCTGGCGGCCGGCGACGCCGACGGGGCTCGCGCCTCATTGGCTCGCCTGCAGTCCAACAGCGCCGAGGCGCACCGGCTCAGCCGGGGCGGCATGTGGGATGCCACCGCGAAGATCCCGTGGCTCGGCCGCAACGTCGAGGCGGTCCAGATCACCTCGGCGTCGATCGACGACATCGCCGCCCGCGGGCTGCCGCCCGTCGTCGAGGCCGGATCAGCGCTCTCGGCCGACAGCTTCAAGCCGCGTGACGGCAAGATCGACGTCAAGGCCCTGGCCGCTCTGGCCCCGGCCGTGGCCTCGGCCAGCGGCGTGTTGGAGCAGAACGCCGACCGGATCGGTGCGATCGAGGCCGAGGGTCTCGTCGGTCCGCTGGTGCGTCCCGTGCTGGACCTGCAGCGTCAGATCGACGAGGCCGACCGCGCCGCCGACGCCGCCAGCCGCGTGATGGCCCTCGCGCCTGCCTCGCTCGGCGCCGACGGTGAACAAAACTACCTGCTGGTGTTCCAGACCAACGCCGAGATCCGCTCCACTGGTGGCATGGGTGGCGTGTTCGTGCTGCTCAGCACCGAGGACGGCAAGCTGACGCTCAGCGCACAGTCGAGCTCCGACGAGCTCAACTTCGGAACCGATGGCTCGCGCCTGGCCGACGCCGAACTCAGTGACGACGAGGAGCAGGCGTTCGGCACGATCATGGGACGCGACGTCCGCTCGTCCAACATCAGCCCCGACTACCCGCGCGTCGCCCAGATCTGGGCCGACCGCGCCGAGGCGGCCTACGGGGTCGATGTCGATGTCGATGGGGTGATCAGCCTCGATGCAGTGGCCATGTCCTACGTGCTCCGCGGCGTCGGGTCGGTCGACGTCGGCAAGGGGGCCAAGCTCACCGCGGACAACGCGATTGACCGCCTGCTGAACGGGGTGTACCTCGAGTACGAGGACTCGGCCGATCAGAACGACTACTTCGAGGCGGCCACCGGCCGCACCTTCGAGGCCGTGATGAACGGCCGCGGCGACTGGACGCAGGTCGTCTCCTCGCTGTCCTCCGCCGTCAAGGAGCGGCGCCTGCAGGTGTGGTTCCGCGACAAGGACCGCCAGAAGGTCATCGCTTCGACGGCCGTGGCCGGCCGCGTCGCCCAGCCGGACGAGACGCCGCACGTCGGTCTCTACATCACCGATTCGGCCCAGTCGAAGATGCAGTACTACCTGCGTTACGACACCCGGGTGAAGGCCACGACCTGCTCGGCCGACCGCCGCCAGACCATCTCTGTCACGACGTCGTTCCGCAACCAGTTCAGCGGCAACCCGAAGAAGGCGCCTTGGTACATCGTCGGTCGCGGCAACCGCACCGAGAAGGGCAACCAGCTGCTGACCTACCGGCTGCTGACGCCCAAGGGTGGCAAGGTCACCGGCTTCACGATCGACGGCGCCGAGCAGTACCTCGCGTCCAGCAAGGTCACCTACAAGGATCGGGCCGTCCAGTACGGCACCCTGACGGTGCCGCCCGGGGACGAGATCTCGGTGACGTGGCAGGTCCAGACAGCGCCGGGCGCCGTCGCGGACGCCCGCTACTTCGAGACGCCGGGCATCGACACGTCCAGCAACGACGTCCGAGTGCCGAGCGCATGCCGGTAGCGCGAGGCGCGTCCTCAGCCCTCGAGGCGGCCGAGGACCTCCGCGATCGTCCGGACCGCGGTCTCGATGCGTGCGGCGACCTCGGCATGGACCTCGGTCGGCTGTCCGATCGGGTCGATCAGGTCGACGTCGCGCGGGCCGCGCGAGCGCTCGGTTGCCGCTGCGGCGACCAGGCCGGCGAAGTCCGTCGCCTCGACCTGCGTGCACAGCGCGGCGAACTCGACCAGCGTGAAGGTGCGCCGCAGGGCGCGCGGATCCAGGTCGAGCACATCGGCCCGATGCGCCCGCGTGGCGGTCAGCACCAGATCGGCCGCCGTGACCAGGTCGCGCTTCAGCTGGCGCGCGGTCCGCTCGGGCACGGGCACGTTCCGGGCGCGCAGCTGCGCGGCCGACTCGGGATCGATGGGCGTGCCGCGCGGCGCCATGACGCCGGCACTGGCCACCTCGAACCGCGTCGGGTCCAGGAGCTGTGCCAACATCGCTTCCATCACCGGGGACCGACAGACGTTCGCGGTGCAGACGACCAAGATCCCGTGACTCACGGGCAGGAGCCTACTGCCGGAGACCCCCGGCCGCGGCCGTTGCCCGGACTCGCCCCTCACTTCCCCCTTCGGAGGCACCCATGGAGTTGAAGGACTACCTGCGCATCGCACGGGATCGGTGGCTGTTGATCGCCTTCGTGTGCTTGCTCGTCGTCCTGGCGTCCGGCATGTACACGCTCTCGGTCACGCCGCAGTACCAGTCGACCGCTCGCCTGTTCGTCAAGACGCCGCAGAGCTCCGAGAGTGGTGAGCTGGCCCAGGGCGGTCAGTTCAGCCAGCAGCGGGTGAAGTCCTACGCCACGCTCATCAAGGGTGAGGAGGTGGCCAGCCGCGTCATCGAGAAGCTGGGCATCGACGAGACGCCCCAGCAGTTGATGGCACGCACCGAGACCGGCGTCGAGTTGGACACCGTCGTGCTCTCCGTGTCGGTCACCGACCCTTCGCCCGAGCGCGCCCAGCAGCTGACGCAGACCGTCGCCGAGGCGTTCGTCGGCTACGTGCGCGAGCTCGAGACCCCTGACGGCCAGAGCGAGGCGCCGGTCAAGGCCTCGATCGTGGACCGCGCGACGGTGGCGGACTCGCCCGTGTCGCCGCAGCCGGTGCGCAACCTCGGCCTCGGCCTGGTGCTGGGCCTGTTGCTCGGCTTCGGCCTGGCCGTCGCCCGCGAGATGATGGACAACCGCATCACCTCGCAGGAGGACATCAGCAAGGTGTCGGGCCGCGAGGTCCCGGTGCTGGGCAACATCCACTTCAACCGCGACGCCATCAAGAACCCGCTGGTGCGCGACCTGCCCGGGTACGACCCGCGGGTCGAGGCGTTCCGCGTGCTGCGCACGAACCTGCAGTTCATCGACGCCGGCGCCAGCCACAAGTGCTACGTCGTCACCAGCTCGGTGCCGTCGGAGGGCAAGTCCACGACGGCGGCGAACCTCGCGCAGATCCTGGCCAAGAGCGGTCAGCGTGTACTGCTCGTCGAGGCCGACCTGCGCCGACCCAAGCTGGCCGAGTACCTCCAACTGGAGGGCAGCGTCGGCATCACCACGATCCTGCTCGGCCGCGTCGAGCCGCACGAGGCCATCCAGCAGGTCGGCGACTCGCTCGACGTCCTGCCCTCGGGCCGGATCCCCCCGAACCCGGCCGAGCTGCTGGAGTCGCCGGAGATGATCAAGCTGCTGCACCGTCTGCGCCAGGAGTACGACCTCGTCCTGGTCGACGCTCCGCCGCTGCTGCCTGTCACGGACGCCGCTCCGCTGGCTGCGGCCACCGACGGCGCGATCATGGTGATCAAGCACGGGTCCACGACGACCGACCAGTACGCCGCCGCGCTCGAGCGCCTCAACAGCGTCGACGCTCGCCTGTGCGGCACGGTCGTCACGATGTCGCCCCAGCCCAAGAAGCGCGGGTCGGGCTCGGCCTACGGGTACGGCTACGGCTACGGCTACGGCTACGGACCCGAGTCGGCCAAGCGTGTCGCTCCCAAGCGCTCGCTGTTCGGCCGCGCGAAGAAGTGAACGTGACATTCTGCGTGTGACATTGAAGACCAAGCCCCTGTTCGCCGTGCGGACAGAGGCTTCGTCTGACTACGGTCAGGGCATGGGTTCGTCCATCGTCATCCGTGGGGAGAAGATCGCCGTGGCGATCTCGCCCGACGGCGCCGAGCCGGTCTCGATGCGTGACGAGGACGACCACGAGTACCTGTGGTCCGGGGACGACCCGTGGCACCGCCACGCGCCGATCCTGTTCCCCGTGATCTGCCGGGTCCCCGACGACCGCATCCGCGTCGGCGACGAGACGTTCCCCATGCCGCAGCACGGCTTCGCGCGCGACCGGCGCTGGACGGTCGTCGACAGCGCGAACGACCGGGTCTCGCTCGTGCTCGTCTCCGACGAGGAGACGCGGAAGCACTTCCCCTTCGACTTCGCCCTGGCCGCGACGTACGTGACCGAGGGCCGCACCCTCACCACCCACTACACGGTCGAGAACCGCGGCGACGAGCCGATGCCGTTCGCGCTGGGCTCGCACCCGGCCTTCGTGTGGCCACTCGAGGACGGGCAGCCGCGGTCGATGCACCAGATCCGCTTCGACGAGCCCGAGACGGCGCCGATGCGTCGGGTCGTCGACAACCTGCTGACGCCCGAGCGCTTCGACAACCCGGCGTGGGAACGCGTCGTGACGCTCAACGACTCCTGGTTCACCGACGGCGCCGTGATCCTGCCCGAGGTTGCCAGCAAGAGCCTGACCTACTCCTCACCCCAGGGCCGCGTGGTGCGCCTGTCGTGGGAGGGCTTCACCGGCATCACCCTCTGGTCCGTCCCAGGTGCGCGCTTCGTGTGCGTCGAGCCGTGGCGCGGCCAGCCGGCACCGGTCGACTTCGTCGGCCAGTTCGCCGGCAAGCCGGGCAACGTCGTCCTGCCGCCGGGCGGACGCGAGACCCTCTCCTACTGCGTCGAACTCCTCTGACCAGCGCCCCGGGGCGTGGGGGACAATGGAGGTTGACCCCCGGAACAGAGGAGATGCGGCGTGGCCGAGCTGGTGCGCCCACGCCTGATGGCACGCCTGGACACGGGCCTGCCGCTCGTCGTCGTCGAGGCACTGCCCGGATCGGGAAAGCGCACCCTGCTCCGCCAGTGGGCTGCCGACGCGAGCGCCGCTGAGGAGCGCCTGCTGGTTGACGCCGGAGGACACGAGCTCGACGCGGCCGGCGTCACGACCGCGCTGCTCGCCGCGTTGGACGCGCGGGGCGTGCCGATCGATGCGCGCGATGCGGCGACTCGCCCGGAGCGTGCCGCGGAGTCCGCACTGCGCGCCCTGGGGGAGGCGAGGATCGCGCTCGTCGGCGTCGACCGGGTCGAGCCGACGATCCTGCGTGACCTCGTCACACGGTGGTCCCATGACGCAGGCGTCCGCACCGTCGTGGCCACGCAGGACGCGACCGATCTGATCGCGTTGCTCACCGAGAGCGCGATCGCGCACCGGCTCGTCACCGACGCGGAACTGCGCCTGCAACGCAGTGAGCTCGCCGACTACCTGAGGTCGGCCCTGCCCGAGATCACGGAGCCTGCCGTCGATCGGGTGATGGAGCTGACGGCCGGGACGGTGGGGCTCGTAGCCACGCTCGTGCGCAGCTGCCCCGGCGACGTCCTGGCCTCGACCCTCACGTGGGACGAGGTGGTCCCCGCGACGTGGGCGCTCTCCCCTCGGGCCACGGGCCCGTTCGAGCAGTTCCTCTCGGCGGCGATCCTGGTGCCGCGATTCCCGCTCAGCGCGCTGTCCGAACTGGTCGCCGTCCACGACGACCAGCGTCAGGTGGAGCGTGCCGTCGAACTGGGCCTGGCCCACCTGGCGATCTCCGGCCGCTCCCGGGCGCCGATGTTCACCTGGCGGCCCCTCGTGCGCGAGCACCTGCTGAGGATCCAGGACCGCTCGTCCGAGGACATCGCCCGTGAGCACGTGCGCATCGCCGGGATCGCGCGCCGGCACGGCGACCACGAGCAGGAGGTGCTCTCGCTCGTGTCGGCCGGTGACCTGCCCGGCGCCGCACGCGCAGCGCGAGCGCGCATGTGGGAGCTGATGAGCACCGAGCACCTGTCCTCGTGGGCGCCGCTGCTCGAACTGCCGGTGGCCTCGCTCATGGACTTCCCGTCGCTCGCCTGCCTGCGCATGGTCCTGCGATCCCGGCTGGGGCACCGCCTGGGTCGCAGCACGGTGATGCGTGAGCTGGGGCGCCGGACGCCCCCGTCGGGAAGCGTGCCGCCGGCCGACCGCTTCCACCACCGGGCGATGGCGGTCTACACCGCCGTCCGGCTCGGCGAGGTCGAGCTGGCCCACGGGGCGATCCAGGAACTGGGCGGCTTCGCCGAGTTGTTGCCCGACCTGAGCATGGACGCCGGCTCGGTCTCGGACCTGCTGCTGTCGGTCGAGGCACTGGTCCGGATGGACCGGATCGACCTGGCCGCATCGGCCGCCCGGTACGCGATCCGGGCGCTCGAGCTGGACGCAGTCCGGCTGACCGATCCGGACGGGCGTCGCCGCGACCACGCGGAGCTCGTGCTGGAGATGTGCGCTCGGCACGTGGGTGACCTGGAGGTGCTGGCCCGAGGCCCGGCGCCGAGCCTTCCGGTGGACCCGTGGCGCGAGCTGGACGTGGTCGCCGATGCGGTGCTGCGGGGGTGGGAGGCACTGGACGCCACGGACCCCGATCGTGCCGTTCGGCTGACGGGCGCGGCGATGGAGAAGGTCGACCCGGTGGAGTGGCCGTTGCTGCTGGTGGCGCATGCGCTCTCGGCCGCCGGGGCCGGCCGCCTCGACGAGCTGGACCGGGTGTGGGTCAGGTACCTGAGGGGCCGACGCTGGCGCTCGCGGCACCTCACGCCGACGAGGACGGGCGTGGCTGCCCGCCAGCTGGACGCGTTGTGCGTCCGTGTCCTGAACGTCTGGCCGCCCGGCGGTGAGAAGGACACCTTGTCGGCGGCACTCGATGCTCAGACAGGACCATCGGCTCTGGAGTCGGCCGGTCGGCCCTTGCCGCTGAACGAGCAGTTGACCAACGACGACCCGTTCCTGGACCTCGACGCCCTCGACCCGCGGTCGCAGGAGATGGCGCTGATGCTCGAGACGACCCGCGCCGTGCGCGCCGGTGAGCCGGAGCGTGCTCTGGCGGCGTTGGGGCGGGCGACCGAGTGCGCCCCCGGGTCGGGCCTCGTCCGGGTCCTGCTCGGCACGGCGGCGCCGGCCGACCTGACGCGACTGCGCGAGTACGTCGCGGCGGGAACGGGTCAGGACGCGCAGCGGCTGTCCGACCTGCTGGCCGGAACGGTCGAGATCGGCCGCTCACGCGAGAGGGCGCCGCATCTGTCCGAGCGCGAGCGTGAGGTGCTGGCGCTCGTGCGCGCGGGGCGCACGAACAAGGAGATCGCCGAGCACCTCTTCCTCTCGGTGAACACGGTCAAGTTCCACCGCGCCAACCTCTACCGCAAGTTCGGCGTGGACACCCGCGACCGCCTCGTGGCGGCCATTCACCGACTGGGGATGTGACCCCCTTCACGGCAGGGGTGGGGAGGCGGGGTGGTTTCCCGTTCTTACCGGCCGATCGGGCCGTGTTCCTGCCTAGGTTCGACTCGACCGCCACAACGCCGTGGCGGTCTTGTGACGTTGGAGGAGCGAACTGGTGGACAGCACGACTCGGGTACGGAAGAACGCGAACCGCTGGACGGCACTGACGGTCGCGGTCACGGTGGCGGCCGGTGCAGGCCTGGCCGTGATGGCGGCGCCCACGGCGACGGCGGCGACCGACACCTTCAACCCGTTCTCGGCGAACCGCGGGTTCAGTGTGGTCGCGCAGGGTGACGCGGTGCTGGGCAACGGCGAGATCGAGGGATCGATCGCCGCGTTCGGCAGCGTCGCCTCGTCCGAGCGGAACGGCTACCCGGTGGTGCACACCGCCGCCGGCATGTCCGACTACGGCGTGCCGTCGATCGACGGGAAGCCGGTGCGGATCCTGGCGAACCGGTTCGTCGGTTCGGGTGCGTTCGACGTCTCCAACCGCGACGACACCAACACGATCAAGGCAGGCTCCGACGAGGCGCGCGCCGGCGTCAAGCTCGTCGACGTCACCGGACTGACCGGTTCGGCCCGTGGTGGCGGCGCCTGGGCCGCCGCGGGGAAGGACTTCCTGCGTGTCACGAACCCGTCCGGCGGCCTCCTCGACCTGAAGGTCGAGCCGTTCGCCACGTCGTCGGTGAGTGATCTGGCCACCTCGCTGCCCTCGGTGGCGGCGTACTTCCCGGGTCTGGCGACCGAGCTCGCCCGGATCGACGACTGCCTCGTGTCGATGTACGACCCGTCGAACGACCTGGTCACGGTCGTGAACGCCCGCGAGGAGCACGGGATGCTGTTCCCCGACAACTTCTCGACGACCCGTCCGAACGTGCTGGACTACGCGGCCGTCGCTGGCAAGACGGTCAAGATGGACCGGGCCGGCGGCTACGTGCCCACCGCGCAGGCGCCGCTGGTCATCAAGGTGCCCGCCGGGACCACGCGGGTCGGCGCCATCAACATCGAGGGATGGAGCGCGGACCGCAGTCGCGACCAGGCCTTCGCCCGCCACATCCTGATCGACCTGTCCGACGTCACGGGCCCGGTGCGGATCGACGGGCTGACCATGGGCGCGGTGTGGGCGCCCGACGCGGACCTGGTGTTCGACTCCAACGTCACCACCAACGGCCAGTGGTTCGCCGGGGACGTCAGCACGGGACCCGCCCGCGGCGAGATCCACCACCACGCCTTCGACGCGGCGCTCCCGTGCGCCTCCGCGACGACGGAGCCGACCACGGAGCCGACGACGGAGCCGACGACGGAGCCGACGACCGAGCCGACGACGGAGCCGACGACCGAGCCGACGACGGAGCCGACGACCGAGCCGACCACGGAGCCGACGACCGAGCCGACCACGGAGCCGACCACGGAGCCGACCACGGAGCCGACCACGGAGCCCACGACGGAGCCGACCACGGAGCCCACGACGGAGCCGACCACGGAGCCGACCACGGAGCCGACCACGGAGCCGACGACCGAGCCGACCACGGAGCCGACGACCGAGCCGACCACGGAGCCGACGACCGAGCCGACGACCGAGCCGACGACCGAGCCGACCACGGAGCCGACGACCGAGCCGACGACCGAGCCGACCACGGAGCCGACCACGGAGCCGACGACCGAGCCCACCGAGATCGGCGGGTCCGGGGACAGCAACGACCCCGGTGAGTCCGGTTCCGGGGACGACCGCGGCGATGGGCCGGACGGCGGGCCCCTGGCCTCCACGGGATCGGGCGCCACGCCGGCCATCGCGCTGAGCGGCCTGCTGGCGGTGCTGGTCGGTCTCGGCCTCATCGTCGCGCGCCGCGCGGGACGCAAGTCCAACTGACGATGCCGGTGAGGACGGTCGCGAGAACGCGGCCGTTCTCACCGTTCAGCGGTGTGGGTCAGTCGGCACGGGGCTCGGTCGAAGTGGCTTCAGGCGCCGCCTCCGACTGGCCGAGCCGCGAGTGCGTGCGCCCGTAGACCGCGTAGATCACGACGCCGATGGCCATCCAGATGATGAAGCGCTCCCACGTCAGCAGGGAGAGGTTCAGCATCAACCAGATGCAGGTCAGGATCGAGCCGCTGGCCACGAGCGGGGCCCACTTCACGCGGAACGCCCGCGGCAGGTCCGGGCGCGTGCGGCGCAGGATCAGCACGCCGGCCGACACCAGCGCGAACGCGAACAGCGTGCCGATGCTGACCAGGTGACTCAGCTCGGCCAGTGGGACGAAGCCGGCCAGGACCGCCACGACGGCCGACGTGATGAGCGTGATGCGGTGCGGGGTGCCGTACTTCGGGTGGACCGTCGCCAGCTGGCGCGGCAGCAGACCGTCACGGCACATCGCGAACAGGATGCGCGACTGGCCCAGCAGCAGCACCAGGATCGTCGTGATCATGCCCGCGACGGCACCCAGGGAGATGAGGTTGGCGGCCCACTCGACCCCGTTGGCCGAGAACGCCTCGGCCAGCGGTGCACTCGTGTCCATCCGCTTGTCGGTGTACGGCAGCATGCCGGTGATCACGAACGACACGGCCATGTACAGCAGGGTGCAGATCAGCAGCGAGCCCAGGATGCCGCGCGGCACGTCGCGCTGCGGGTTCTTCGTCTCCTCGGCCGTCGTGGCGACGACGTCGAAGCCGATGTAGCTGAAGAAGACCACCGATGCGGCCGCGACGATGCCCATGACACCGAACGCGGTCGGGGCCATGCCGAAGACCGCCTGCAGCAGTGTCTCGTCGGCGCCCTTGGCCAGCTCGGCCGGCTCCGACGGCGGGATGAACGGCGAGTAGTTCGCGGCCTTGATGTAGAACAGGCCGGCGATGACGACGAACAGGACCACGCTGACCTTGATCGCGACGAAGATGCTCGAGACCGAGCTGGAGAGCTTCGTGCCCGCGATGACGAGGAACGCCAGGATCCCCACGATCGCCATGGCGGCGACGTCGACGACCGCCTGGTCGCCCGCGACCTGCGTCGGCAGCTCGAGCAGCTCCTGCAGATAGCCCGACCAGCCGCGCGCGACCACCGCCGCACCCAGGGCCAGCTCGAGCAGCAGGTCCCAGCCGATGATCCAGGCGATGAACTCGCCCAGGGTCGCGTAGCTGAACGTGTAGGCACTGCCGGCGACCGGCACGGCCGCCGCGAACTCGGCGTAACAGAGGGCGGCGAGGGCGCAGACGGCTCCGGCGATGAGGAAACTGATGACGATGGCCGGGCCTGCGTGGTTGTGCGCCTCCTGCCCCGTCAGTACGAAGATGCCGGTGCCGATGATGACCCCGATGCCGAAGACGATGAGGTCCTTCGTGGTCAGTTCGCGCTTGAGCTGGTGCTCCGGCTCATCGGTCTCCGCGATCGACTGTTCGATGCTCTTCGTCCGGAACAGGTTCATGGCCTCGATGCTGGTCCTCCGGAGGCGCTGTTGCAACCCGCCACCGTCAGGCGCGGTCCTCGGCCGCCTTCGCCACGTTGCGCTGCATGCCGCCGAAGATGATGCCGTGGAAGGGCCACACGGCCCACCAGTAGATATGGCCCAGCAGGCCGCGCGGATGGAACAGGGCGCGTTGATGGAAGGACGTCGTGCCCGAGTCGTCCGAACCCACCCGCAGCTCGAGCCACGCCAGTCCGGGCACCTTCATCTCGGCCCGCAGTCGCAGGAAGGAGCCCTCCTCCTCGTCCTCGACCCGCCAGAAGTCCACCGCGTCGCCGACCACCAGCCGGCTGTGGTCGCGCCGGCCCCGGCGCAGGCCGGGACCGCCGAACGCCCGGTCGATCAGCCCGCGGACCTGCCAGGCCAGCGGCCACGAGTACCAGCCGTGGTCGCCGCCGATGCCCTCGATGACCGCCCACAGCTGCTCGGGCGTCGCCTGGACCTCGCGCGTGCGCTCGTCGACGTAGAGCGAGCCGCCGGCCCAGTCCGGGTCGACGGGAAGCGGCTCGGACGGGGCGCCGCCGGTCGAGGCCGACGACCAGCGGGTGGGGACGTCGAGGTCGCGGATCTTGGTCAGGGCCAGCTCGACGGCCCGCTCGAAGCCGGTCCGGCCGCCCGGCGGCAGGTGGACGTGGCGCGTGATGTCGTCCTCCTGTGCGACGACGTTGTTGCGCAGGCTCTCGACGAGCGGGCGGGCCAGGCTGGCGGGCACGGGCGTGACCAGGCCGACCCAGAGGCTCGACACGCGGGGCGACAGCACCGGCACCCGCAGGATGCGCCGCGGCGACAGCCCGGCCACCTTCGCGTAACGCTGCATCATGTCGAGGTACGTCAGGACGTCCGGTCCGCCGATGTCGAAGCGCCGGTTCACGTCCGGCGGCAGGTTCGCGCAGCCGACCAGGATGTGCAGCACGTCGCGGATCGCGATCGGCTGGATGCGCGAGTCCACCCACCGCGGCGTGACCATCGCGGGCAGCCGTTCGGTGAGGTAGCGCAGCATCTCGAACGACGCCGAGCCCGAGCCGATGATGATTCCCGCCTGCAGGACCGCCGTCGGGACGGACGAGTCCAGCAGCACCCGGGCGACCTCGTCGCGCGAGCGCAGGTGCTCGGACAGCTCCTCGTTCTCGGGCGCCATCCCCGAGAGGTAGACGAAGCGCCCCACGCCGGCGTCCTCGGCGGCTCGGGCGATCGTGTCGGCCATCTCGTGCTCGGTGCGCACCAGATCGCCCTTCGAGCCGATCGAGTGCAGCAGGTAGTAGAAGACGTCGATGCCCTCGCAGGCCCGTCGGACGTCGTCGCCGTCGGTCGCGTCGCCCACGACGATCTCGACCCGGTCGGCCCAGGGGTGGGCGCGCGCCTTCCGCTCGTCGCGGACGAGGACCCGCACCTCGTGCCCGGCGGCCAGCAGCTCGGGGACCAGACGGCCCCCGACGTATCCGGTCGAGCCGGTGACGAGACAGCGCATGGTCCGAGTCTCAGGGCCCGTCGTGCCCACCGCACCCGGGGGAGCCGGGGCGGTTCATGGGTGCCGGCCGGCCCGGTGCCCCATGATGGGACCCGTGTCCACGCTGCTGATCCTCATGTCCGTCGTCGTCACGCTCGTCTTCGGACTGTTCGCCGTGGGCGTGGTCCTGCTCCTGGTGCGGGCGACGCAGACCCCGCCCCACAAGATCCAGCAGCCCGGCTGGCAGGGCGCCGCGTCGGGGACGCCGCCCGTCCCGGGAGCAGGCTCCTGGAACGCCGAGGTGATGAGCGACGGACTCGTCGGCATGGCCGGTGGCAGCCTGCGCTCGACCTTCGGGCGCTTCGACCTGCGCGACGGTGCCCTCGCGTTCACGCCGAACGGCGAGGCCGCGCCCGCCTGGCAGGCACGGTGCGCCGACCTCGCCGTGACCCGCCACGGCGTGCTGTCGCCGCACGCGGTGACGTTGCAGGGCCCGATGGGCGTCGTGCGCTGCAGTGTCAGCATCGAGCACATCAACCGCTTCTCGCGCAACAGCATCAAGACGATGCGCCAGGCCAACTACGCCACCCAGTTCGTGCAGGTCCTGCGCGCCAACGGCGCCCGCGGCTAGGCGGGCTGCAGGACATCCTTGGCCGCCTTGGCGGCGGTCAGGTTGTCGGTGGCCTCGAGGGCCGCGGCGGCGGCCTCCTCGCACTGCGCGAACGTGACCTGCGAGAGGCGCGCGCCGACGGCTCGCACGGCCGTGGCCGCACAGGACAGCGACGTGACGCCCAGGCCGGTCAGCACGCACGCCAGCAGCGGGTGGGCCGCAGCCTCGCCACAGACGCCGACGGGCTTGCCGGCCCGGCGTCCGGCATCGGCCACGAGCTTGATCGAGGCCAGCAGCGCGGGCTGCCACGGATCGGTCAGGTTGCTCAGCGTGGGCGCCATCCGGTCGGCCGCGAACGTGTACTGCGACAGGTCGTTGGTGCCGATCGAGACGAAGTCCAGGTGCCGGAAGAGGCGGTCGGCCAGCAGCACGGTCGAGGGGGTCTCGATCATGATCCCGGCCCGCATGCCGCGCGCACGGACGCGCTCGGCGAACCACTGCGCCTCGGCCTCGGTGGTGACCATCGGAGCCATGACGCGCACGTCCGCGCTGGTCCGCTCCCGGGCCGCGGCGATGCCGTCCAGCTGACGATCGAGGATGCCCGGGTCGGCCAGGCCGATGCGCAGGCCGCGCACGCCCAGGGCCGGGTTCGGCTCGTCGGGCTGCGTCGCGAAGGCCAGCGGCTTGTCCGAGCCGGCGTCGAGCGTGCGAACGATGACCTTCTTGTCGCCCATGGCCTCGAAGACGGCGGAGTAGAGCTCGGCCTGCTCCTCGACGGACGGCTCGGTGGTGCGCTCGAGGAACAGCAGCTCCGTGCGGAACAGGCCGACGCCCTCGATCGGCTGCTCGGCGGCGACGCGGGCACCCGGGCCGTCCTGCACGTTGGCCAGGATCTGGACGGGATGACCGTCGGAGGTCCGGCCGGGGCCCGACCATCCCTCGGCCGCCTCGCGGCTGCGGCGGTCCTGCTCGATGAGCGCGTTGATCTGGTCCTCGTCCGGATCGACCGTGACGGTGCCGGCGGTGCCGTCGACGGCGACCCGGCCGCCCGCGGGGACCTCCTTGAGGTCGGTGACGGCGACGACGCAGGGGATGCCCAGCTGGCGGGCGATGATCGCGGTGTGGCTGGTCGAGCCGCCCAGCTCGGTGGCGATCGCGACGATCTTGGTCGGATCGAGACCGGCGGTGTCGGCGGGCGCGAGGTCCTCGGCGAGCAGGACGACGGGCTCGTCCGGCACCGGGATGCCGGGCTCGGGCAGGTGCAGCAGCTCGGCGACGATCCGGTCGCGGACGTCGTAGAGGTCGGTGACGCGCTCGGCCATCAGGCCACCGGCCGCCGTGAACATGGCGGCGAGCTCGTCGATGGCCTTCGAGGTGGCCGTGGCCGGGCCGGCGCCGGCGGCGGCGTGCTTGGTGACGAACGTGGCCAGGCCACGGTCCTCGGCCAGGGCGGCCGTGGCGGCGAGCACCTCGGACGCAGCTCCGCTGGCGGCATCGGAACGGGCGCGCAGACGCTGCGCGACCTCGGCGGCGGCCGAGCCGAACGCGACCGTCGTGGCGGAGGGGTCACCGGCCGGTTCGTTCTCGGGGGCGGTGGGGCGCGGAGCCGGACGAACGGCCGGGCCGACACCGATTCCGGGGACGACGGCGGTTCCGGAGTAGAGGCTGGTCACCCTTCGACGGTATCCCGCGCGTGATCGGCCGCACAGGGGAGCCTTGACATTTCTGCGAATGAGACATAAAACAAGAAAAGACCACGTCAAAGCCACACGAAACCACATCGCGGAAGTGGCGCAGGCGTGTGACCGTGGAAAGAGCGGACCGAAGGGGGTCGTCGTGATCGTCACCGTCACTGCCAATCCCGCGACCGACAGGCTGATCAGCCTGCTCGAGCCGCTCGAGCCCGGTGCCGTCCTGCGCAGCGAGGCGGCCCACGACGATCCCGGTGGCAAGGGGATCAACGTCGCTCGGGTGCTGCACGCCGCGGGGGTGCCCGTGACCGCGGTCCTGCCGGGCGCCGAGGACGAGCCCCTGCTCGCCGCGCTCGACGACCTGGGACTGAGCTACCGAGCCGTCCCCGTCCGCGAGCGGCTGCGGGTGAACCTCACCCTCGCCGATCCCGACGGCACCACGACCAAGATCAACTCGCCCGGCCCGACGCTGGACGAGGACGAGCTGAAGCAGCTCACCGAGACCCTCGTCGACGCCGCGCACCCCGGCGACTGGGCGGTCCTCTCCGGCTCGCTCCCGCCGGGCGTGCCCGGCGACTGGTACGCCGCCACGACCAACGCCCTGAAGCAGGCCGGTGTCCGCGTCGCCGTCGACACCTCCGGTGACGCCCTGGGTCGGACGGTCGAGCACGCGTCGCCCGATCTGCTCAAGCCCAACTCCGACGAGCTGGCCGAGCTGCTGGGGTGCGACGCGAGCGAGATCGAGCGCGATCACGGCCAGGCCGCGGCCCGCGCCCAGCAACTGCGCGAGACCGGGGGAGTCGGCACCGTCCTGCTGACACTCGGTGGCGACGGCGCCGTGCTGGCCACCGCCGAGGGCTCCTGGTTCTGCCCGCCCGTCCGGATCACCCAGCGCAGCACCGTGGGTGCCGGGGACTCGTCCCTCGCCGGATACCTCGTCGCGGAGGTCGCGGGCCGGTCGCCGGCCGAGTGCCTCGCCAGCGCTGCTGCACACGGGGCCGCCGCGGCGTCCCTTCCCGGTTCGGCACTGCCGGTGCCGACCGACCTCCCGCCACTGCCCACCGCGGTGGCTGTCGAACCAGCCTCTTGGAGGACGACATGGAACAGCTGATCACCAACGACCTCGTCTCACTGGACGTCGACCTCGGCGTAGACTCCTCGGCCGTCATCGAGGCCCTGGCCGCCCGCATCACGTCGGTCGGCCGCGCGGTTTCGGCCGACGAGCTGGCCGACGCGGCCAAGGCGCGCGAGACGCAAGCCGGAACCGGCGTGCCGGGCGGCATCGCGATCCCGCACTGCCGCACCGCCACGGTCACGGCCCCGACGCTCGCCTTCGCGCGACTGACCAACCCTGCCGACTTCGGCGCCCCGGACGGGCCCGCCGACATCGTCTTCATGATCGCCGCGCCCGAGGGTGCCGGGGACGCCCACCTGAAGCTGCTCTCGTCGCTGGCGCGAGCGCTGGTCCGGCCCGACTTCACCCAGGCGCTGCGCGATGCGCAGACACCCGGTGAGATCGTCACCCTCGTCGAGGAGGTCACCTCGGGCACCGACCTCAAGACCGGTGCGGCCCCCGCGAACACCGAGACGCCGGCGACGACCGGGAGCACCGGCGGCGACACGCCGCACCTCGTGGCCGTCACGGCCTGCACGACCGGCATCGCCCACACCTACATGGCGGCCGACGCGCTCACGCAGGCCGCGAGCGACGCCGGGATCGACCTGGTCGTCGAGCCGCAGGGCTCGTCCGGCAGCTCCCCGCTCACGCGGGAGCAGATCGCCGCGGCCGACGCCGTGATCTTCGCGACCGACGTGGGTGTCAAGGACCAGGCCAGGTTCGCCGGCAAGCCCGTCGTCCGCAGCGGCGTCAAGCGCGCCATCAACGAGCCGCGCGTCATGATCGACGAGGCGCTCGCGGCCGCGAACGACCCGTCGGCGCGCCGGGTCGAGGGCGACTCCGACGAGACGACCGCGGCCGAGTCCGGCGGCGAGAACGAGAACGCGGGCAAGAAGCTGCAGCGCTGGCTGTTGACCGGCGTCAGCTACATGATCCCGTTCGTGGCAGCCGGCGGCCTGATGATCGCGATCGGCTACCTGCTGGGGGGCTACGACGTCAGCGACAAGGCGAGCGACATCCTCGCCAACAACTCGCTGACGAACCTGCCCGCGGCCGGCGACCACGCCCTGTTCGGCAGTGCTTTCCTCTACTACATCGGCGCGCTGGTGTTCCTGCTCGGCTCGTGGGCCTTCAGCTTCCTGGTGCCCGCCCTGGCCGGCTTCATCGCCTACGCGATCGCCGACCGGCCGGGCATCGCGCCGGGCTTCGTCATGGGCTTCGCCGCCACCCAGATCGGCGTGACCGACACCAATCCCAACGGCGCCGGCTTCATCGGCGGCATCGTCGGCGGTCTGCTCGCCGGACTCGTCGCGGCGTGGTTCGCCCACCGCGGCGTGCCGCGCTGGCTGGCCGGCCTGATGCCGGTCGTCGTGATCCCGCTGGTCTCCACGCTGGTGGTCGGCATGGCGATGATCCTGGTGCTGGCCAAGCCGCTCGCGTGGCTGAACGAGGCCCTCGTCGACGGGCTCAACAGCATGACCGGCAGCTCGGCCATCGTGCTGGGCGCCGTGCTCGGCCTGATGATGTGCTTCGACCTCGGCGGACCGGTGAACAAGGCGGCCTACGTCTTCGCCGTCACGGGCCTGTCCACCACGGGCGCGCTCGATCCGGGCTCGTCGCAGTCCAAGATCATGGCGGCCGTGATGCTGGCCGGCATGGTGCCGCCGTTGGCGATGGCGCTCTCCACCGTGTTGCGTCCGAAGCTCTACACCCCGGCCGAGCGCGAGAACGGCAAGGCGGCGTGGTTGCTCGGTGCCTCGTTCATCTCCGAGGGCGCCATCCCGTTCGCCGCGGCGGACCCCTTCCGGGTGATCCCGGCGATGATGGCGGGCGGCGTCGTCACCGGCGCGATGTCGATGGCCGCGGGCGTCACCTGCGTGGCGCCGCACGGCGGCATCTTCGTGTTCTTCGCGGTGGACCACGTGCTGTGGTTCTTCGCGTCGCTGGCCGCCGGGACACTGGTGGCAGGATTCCTCGTGACCGCCCTCAAGCAGGCCGGCCACTCCAAGCAGGCGGCCGCTGCCGCCGACGACCCCGTCAACGTCTGAGAGGACACCCCACATGCCCAGCAAGACCGTCACCGTCGGATCCGCCGTGGGACTCCACGCCCGTCCGGCCGCCACGATCGCTGCCGCCGTCAGCGAGTCGGGGGTCCCCGTCACCCTCGCGGTCGCCGGCGGCGACCCCGTCGACGCCGGCTCGGCGCTGCTGATCATGACGCTCGGCGCCGGCCAGGGCGCCGAGGTCACGGTCGAGAGCGACGATGAGGCGACGCTTGCCAAGATCGCCGCACTCGTCGAGGCCGACCTGGACGCCGACGCCTGATCCGCCCCACCGGTTCCCGTCCCACGTGGGCGGGAACCGGGCCGCGCGATGGGGGTGCCGCCGTGCCCGACCGGTCCTAGGGTCGAGGTATGAGCGTCGAATCCTCCATGCGCAGTGTCCATCTCGTCCGTACCGGTCCGCAGGAGTACCGCGCTGAGAACCCGCGCGGTGGCGTGATCGCCTTCGGCGAGGGACAGAACACCGACTTCACGCCGGTCGAGCTGCTGCTGGTCGCCCTCGGCGGTTGCAACGCGCTGACCCTCGAGGCGCTGACCAAGCGCGCCGAGCCCACCCGCTTCGACATCGCGGTCGAGGGCCAGAAGCGCGAGCGACCCGGTGGCGGCACGACTCTCGATGACCTCGTCGTCACGATCGACATCACCTTCCCTCATGACGAGGACGGCCGAGCCATGGCCGAGCGGGTGCCGTCGGCGATGGAGAAGTCGCACCAGCTGTGCACCGTCAGCCAGACCATCGAGTCCGCCTCGCCGGTCCGCGTCGTGCAGGTGCGCACCAGCCAGGAGTGATCCCGGCGCCTGGCGCAGAAACCGTCACGCGTGACCGGAAGTGATGCCCGGCCGGTACGGTGGCCTCATGGTCGACGCAGACGCCGAGGTCCTGGACCGCCTGCTGGCGGCGCGGTTCAGTTGCCGCGGGTTCCGTCCCGACGAGATTCCCGAGGACGACATCCGAGCGGTCCTGCGCTCGGCCTCCCGCACTCCCTCGTGGTGCAATGTCCAACCGTGGCACGTCGACATCGTGTCCGGTGACGCGCTCGAACGGCTGCGCCGCGACCTCGCGGTCGACGCCTCCCTGGGCTCGGACTACCCGTTCCCGCCGGGGTACGAGGGTGTCCACGCCGAGCGGCGTCGCGAGGTCGGCTGGCAGCTGTACGAGGCCGTCGGCGTCGAGAAGGGCGACCGCGAGGCGTCGATGCGCGAGATGCTGCGCAACTTCGAGTTCTTCGACGCGCCCCACGTCGCCGTCGTCTCGGCGCCCGCGCCGCTGGGCGTGTACGCCGCCATCGACTGCGGGCTGTTCGTCCAGTCGTTCCTCCTCGCGGCACAGGCCCGCGGGATCGCCACGGTCGCCCAGGCCGCGCTGGCGCAGAAGTCCGACTTCCTGCGCGAGCGGCTCAACCTTCCGCAGGACCGCTCGATCGTCTGCGGCATCTCGTTCGGCTACGCCGACCCCGATCACCCGGCGAACTCGTTCCGCGCCGGCCGCGCGCAGGTGCACGAGCTGGCGAGGTTCCACCGGTGACCGTTCCCGAGTGGTTCCGCTGGGCCCTGGACCAGAAGCCGCAGCACCTCGAGGTCGAGGTCGACGGCGTCCCGATCGCCTACCGCGCCTGGGGTGAGCAGGGCGACCCCGTCGCGGTGCTGGTCCACGGTGGCGCCGCGCACGCGGGCTGGTGGGACCACGTCGCGCCGCACCTCGCGGTGGGGCACCGGGTGCTCGCGCCCGACCTGAGCGGGCACGGCGACAGCGGCCGTCGCGACGCGTACACGCTCGAGGCGTGGGCCCGTGAGATCCTCGCGGTCGCCTCGGCGGAGTCGGCCGAGAAGCCGGTCGTGTTCGGGCACAGCATGGGCGGGTTCGTCGCGCTCACCGCCGCCCGCGAGCACGGGGCCGACCTGCTCGGCGCCGCCGCGATCGACTCGCCGGTCCAGGCCGTCTCGCCCGAGGCGCGCTCGTGGCGGGCAGACCGTGCGGTGCTGTCGATGCCGCTCTACCCGGACGCGGCCACCATGGTCAGCCGGTTCCGGACGCTGCCCGAGGACCCCTCGTGCCTGCCGTACATCCGCGACCACATCGCCCGCGAGTCGATCCGCCACGTCGATCGGCCGGACGGCACGGGGTGGACGTGGAAGTTCGATCCCCGCGTCTTCCTGCGCTCGATGATGGAGCCCGACGACGTGGCCCGCAGTCAGTGCGAGGTCGCGCTGTTGCGTGGCGAGCGGGGCATGGCCACCACGGACATCACCGAGGAGATCCGATCGCGGCTCGGCGGGAACGTGCCGGTGACCGTGATCCCGGACTCGGGCCACCACATCATGCTGGACCAGCCCACGGCACTGATCGCGGTGCTGCAGACGTTGCTCGGACAATGGAGGAGACGATGACCGATCTGCTGGTCGACCGCACGGACGGCGTCCTGCGACTGACGCTCAACTGCCCCGAACGGCTGAACTCGGTCACCACCGAGATGTTCGACGCGATGAGCGACGCGCTGGCCGACGCCGACGGGGTCCGCGTCGCCGTGATCACCGGCGAGGGCCGCGCCTTCTGCTCCGGAGCCGTGATGCGCCCGGACGCGACCAACACCGGCATCCTCGAGGCCGCCGACCGGTTGATCCACCTCGTCACCGAGGCGCCGTTCCCGGTCGTCGCGGCGCTCAACGGGCTGACCGCCGGCATCGGGTCCTCGCTGGCGCTGGCCGCCGACTTCCAGGTCGCGAAGGACACCGACTACATCCTCCAGGCGTTCGTCAACGTCGGCCTGATGGGCGACGGCGCGGCGCACGAGCTGATCGCCGCCTCGATCGGCCGCGCCCGCGCGACCCGGCTGTTGATGCTCGGCGAGAAGTTCCCCAACACCGAGGCGTTCGCCGCCGGGCTCATCACGCACTGCGTCAGCCCCGACGAGTGGCAGGCCACGGTCGACGGGTTGGTCGAGAAGCTGCGCACCGGGCCGACGATGGCCTACGCGCGCATCAAGCGGACGATCAACGCCGCGTCACTGATGAACCTCGACGAGACGCTGAGGACCGAGGCGGCCGAGCAGGCTGTCCTCGGCGCCAGCGCCGACTTCGCCGAGGGCGTCGCCGCCTTCACGGAGAAGCGTCGGGCCAGCTTCACCGGTCACTGACGGTGTCCATCGCCGCCAGCGCGAAGCTCGCGATCACCGGAAGGTGGTCCGAGGCCTGCAGCCGCGGCACCTCCACGTCGACGGCTCTGAGGGTGGGGCTCGAGAAGAGGTAGTCGATCCGTTGCTCCGGCCGGTCCGCCGGGCTGGTGGGCATGCCCCGGGGGGAGGCGTCGTGCAGACCCAGTGACGTCACCGTGGCGTGGGCTGCGCTGCCCTCCTGCATGTTGAAGTCGCCACCCAGAATGACCTCGCCGTCGAGCGTGCGCACCCAGTCCGCGAGATCGGCGGCCTGCGCCGTGACGCCCTCGTCGCCGTCGGTCGGCTGCAGGTGCGTCGAGACGAACCAGGTGGACGACCAGCGCCCGTCGGGCCGCACGGCGATGGCCTGCGCTCCGGTGACGGCGCCGTGTGAGGGCAGCTGGTGGCGTCGCACCTCGGCGCGGTCAGCGTCCAACAGCACGGCGTCGCCCCACACCGGGTCCGCGGCGGCCCCGAACCAGGCCGTGCGGCCCGTCAGTCGAGCCAGGATCGCCAGTTGGTCCTGTCCGCCGTTGAGGAACCAGCCGCGGTCGATCTCGCTGATGAGGGCGACGTCGGCCGACGCCAGCACGGACGAGACCTCGCGCGGCCGGAACACGCCGTCCATGCCGTAGCCCATCCGCAGGTTGTACGCAGCGACCCGCACCTGCAGGTCGTCCGCCGGCTCGGTCTCGAGCGGACGGATGGTCACCGTCGGTCCGACCAGTGCCAGCGCGGCGGCGACCACCGCGGCGCCCGCGAGGCCGAGGAGAACGGCCGGGCGGGCCGTGGGCCCGGAGGCCGCTGGTGCGGTGGCCCCGACGAGGCCGATGACCGCCGCCACGACGACCAGCAGCCAGTCGGCGCGATAGCCCAAGTCGTAGCCGGCGTAGTAGGCGAACAGCAGCGCGACCCAGACGACGCCGCCGGAGGCGATCGTCACGGCCCCGGCGCGCCGACCGGCGTTCGCCGCGAGCCACAGGTGCGCCAGTGCGGGCATCCCGATCAGGAACGCCACGACCGTCCAGGCAGGCAGGAGCCCTTCCGCGTCGGTGATCAGGGCCGAGACGGCCACCGCCAGCACGAGGGCCACGGCGGCCAGCACGGTCGACCAACGCCGCACCGGCACGAGCGTCGCCAGGATCGCGAGGGTGGCGGCACAGGCGGTCGCGGCGGCTCCGAGATCACCGGCAGCCACGGAGGCGCGGGCGGCGTTGGCCACGACCACGCCGCTCAGGAACAGTCCGGGTAAGAGCGTGAGGGCCAGGCGCCGGCCGAGCCCGTCCTCGCGGCCGCGACGGGTGAACGCCGGCACGAGACAGGCGATCTGGACCACGAGCAGTGCCCACGCCCAGCCGTCGGAGCGCCAGACCGCGCCCCACGTGCCGAGGGCCGCATGGGTGGTGACCGAGACGGCCAGTCCCGCCACGACGCCCGTGACGGCCGCCTCGCGATGGCGGGGCAGGGCCAGGGCGAGCCAGGTGACCGCCGCGACGACCCCGCCGGACGCCAGCACCAGGTGCGGCCGGCCGCCGTCGGTCAGCTCGAGTCCGATGCGGCTCAGCACGGCCGCCGCCAGCGCGATGCTCGCGGCGGCGTGCGAGATGCGGCGGCGCGTCCCGATCAGGGTCAGGACCACCGGGACGACCATGCAGGCGAGCGCGAACGCGCCGATCAGCTCAGGCGGCGTCGAGGCAGCCTGCCCGAAGATCGTGATGAGGGTCGGCGTCCACGCCCGCAACAGGTCCAGCAGCAGCCACGTCCCGCCAGCGAGGGCGACGACGTCGGTCCACCCGGGTCGATTCATGCCCCCCGTTCTACCGGGGCGGAACGTCGCGCGGGGTCAGGCGCGGGAACCGGCGAGTCCCAGCACCGCGGCCAGGCCCAGTGCCGAGCGGGGGTGGTAGCCCGCGGTCCACAGTCCGCCGTGCGCGGCCGCGAAGGCCTCCTCGCGCCACGGCTCGTCCGACGGCGTGCGGTCGCTGCGCAGGTCGTGGACCAGCAGGGCGGCCATCAGCACATTGCTCGTCGCCGGCTCGAAGATCTCGACGCCGAACCGGTGGGCACCGGCGTAGGCCGCGGCCAGCGCCCGGTTCTTGAGGACCGAGGCCGTCCGGGTCGCGGGTGCCACGTTGAGCGACACGGTCGCGCCCTCGGCGCGGGCGACGGCCGCGCGCCAGCGCTGGACCCGCTTGGCCAGCGCGTAGTTGGGTCCCTGCTGCGGCACGAGCGAGTCGCACAGGCCGATCTCGGCCTCCGGCGGGTAGTTCCGCTGCAACAGGCGGCCCCCGCTGAGGGCGCGGAAGGGCGCCCGGACGATCCGCCGGCCCGCCGAGTACGCCTCGTTGGACGTGGTGACCGCGCCCGCGGGCACGGCGAACACGTCGGTCGGAGTGGCTAGGTAGGCCAGCGCCGTGTCGGGGCGCTCGGCCAGTAGCCGGGTGGCGATCGCGTCGGCGGCCATCGACACCCGCACGTGGGTGGCGCCGTCGGCGTAGCAGTACGTGCCGAGCACGAGACGGCCGTCGAGGCTCTCGAGCCAGTGGGCCAGTTCGGGCAGGTTGTGCAGCAGGTCGGCGCCGGTCTCCTTGCCGCCGACGGGCAGCCGCACGCGACCTGCGCCCTCCCGCGCGTAGGACCGGATCCGCTGCTGGACGTCAGCACGGGGCAGGTCGACCGCGACCACGTCGGCGCCCCAGCGCAGCAGGGACCGGTAAGGACCCATCTCGGCGCCGGCGCCCAGGACGACGACGGTGTCGCCCTCGAGGCGCAACCACTCGGGGTGCGCGGCGACCTCGCGGATCGCGTCGGAGAAGGTGGGCTCGACGACGCCTCGGCGCACCCAGTCGTCGAGCTGCGCGTCGAGCTCGGCCCCGGTCAGGCGCCGGCCGCGGTAGGGGATGCTCAGCTCGGTCTCCGGCTCGGCGTCACCCTGGATCTCGACCGTGCTCCACGGGGCCTCGGTCGGGGGCGCGGACACCGCCTCGGCCAGCGGGAGGTCGCCGCAGAGCATCTGCTCGTTCATGCTGCGCAGTCCCTCGGAGGCGATCGTCACCGCGTCCTGTGGTGCCCCGAGCCCGGCTTCGACGAGCCGGGAGAAGTGGGTCAGGTACCCGCGCCGCCAGTTCGTCTCCTGCTCGACGGAGCGCGCGCCGACGGGATCGACCTTGCGCAGCGCGTCGGCCACGACGTGCCGTGCGGTCGCGGTGGAGCTGTCAGTGGGGAAGCGAACTCCGGATGCCATGAACATGAGGATACCCTCATGTACGGCGAGATTGTCTAAGCAAGCGCTTAGGCATCCGCTAGGCTCACCCCATGCGAGCGATCCAGATCACATCCCTGGACGGCCCCGAAGCCGTCGAACTCGTCGAGATCGAGTCCCCGGCGCGGGCCGAGGACCAGGTCCTCATCGACGTCAAGGCCGCCGGCGTGGCCTTCCCCGAGCTGCTGCAGAGCCGCGGCCTGTACCAGCTCAAGCCACCGCTTCCCTTCGTCCCGGGCGCAGAGATCGCCGGTGTCGTCGTCGAGGCCCCGGTCGACTCCGGCTTCGCGCCCGGCGATCGCGTCGCCGCGCTGCCGATGCTGGGCGGCTTCGCCGAGCAGGTCGTCGCCGACGTGGACCTGACCTTCCCGCTGCCCGACGACGTCACGTTCGCCGAGGGCGCGTCCTTCATCTTCAACTACGGCACCGCGTACTTCGGTCTCGTCAACCGCGGCGCCCTGGCGCCCGGCGAGCGCGTGCTGGTCCACGGCGCCTCCGGTGGCATCGGCACCGCCTCGATCCAGGTCGCGAAGGCGTTCGGCGCCGGTCGCGTCATCGCCGTCACCTCGACCGACGAGAAGGGCGAGATCGCCATCGCGGCGGGCGCCGACGAGTACGTGCTCTCCGAGGGCTTCAAGGACGCCGTCAAGGCGCTCGGCGGCGTCGACATCGTCGTCGACCCGGTCGGCAACGCGCCCGAGGGCGACCGTTTCACCGACTCGCTGCGCTGCCTCAACGACGACGGCCGGATCCTGATCATCGGCTTCACGGCCGGCGCGATCCCCAAGATCGCCGCCAACCGCCTGCTGCTCAACAACCTCTCCGCCGTCGGCGTCGGCTGGGGCGCGTACGCGATGAAGCGTCCCGGGCTGATCAAGCAGCAGTGGGAGGCCATGGCCGAGCACCTGGCCTCGGGCGCGCTGCGTCCGGTCGTCGGCCAGACCTTCAGCCTCGAGCGTGCGTCGGAGGCATTGCTGACCCTCGACCGGGCTCAGGCCACCGGCAAGCTCGTCCTGGAGGTCTGAGCGCGTGGGAACCCTGCACCTGGTCCGCCATGGTCAGGCCTCCTTCGGCACCGATGACTACGACCGGCTGAGCGAGCTGGGAACGCGGCAGTCCGCCGCGCTCGGCACCTCGTGGGAGGCCGGGGGAGCCGTCTTCACCGACGCCATCGCGGGTGCGATGCTGCGGCACGCGCAGACCGCGATCGCCGCGATCGACGCGAGCGGTCTGGGTGAGGAGGACGCCGACCCCGGCCTGTCGGGCTACGACGTCGACGCGCGGTGGAACGAGTACGACCACCTCGCCGTCGCGACGGCGTTCGATCCGGGCGCCCTGCAGAAGAACTCCAAGGAGTTCCAGGCCGCGCTGAACGAGGCGATCGCGGTGTGGCGCCGCGGTGAGGGCGACTTCTCCGAGCCCTACGCCGTCTTCCGCGACCGCGTCATGGCCGGGTTCGCGGAGGCGGTCGAGCTGGCGTCGCAGCGGGGCCGGCGGGTGCTGGTCTTCACATCGGGCGGGCCCATCGCGATGGTGGTCTCGCACCTGATCACCGGTGACGACTCGGCGTTCCAGAAGCTCAACGACGTCGTCGTGAACTCCAGCGTCACCACGCTCATGGTCGGGGCCACCGGCCCGCGGGTGCTGACCTTCAACGATCATGGGCACCTGCCCGCGGCGGACGTCACCTTCCGCTGAGCGACACACGAGGAGCGACATGCGACGGAACACGCTGATCACGGGAGCCAGCTCGGGCCTGGGTGAGGGGATGGCGCGCCACCTGGCCGCCTCCGGTCACCACCTGGCCATCACGGCTCGACGCGTCGAGCGGCTCGAGGCCCTCAAGGCCGAGTTGCTCGCCGCGCACCCCGGGATCAAGGTCTCGGTGCACGCGCTCGACGTCAACGATCACGACGCGGTCTTCCGCGTCTTCGGCGAGGCCGCCGCCGAGCTCGGCGGCCTCGACCGGGTGATCGTCAACGCCGGCCTGGGCAAGGGCGGGCGCATCGGCACCGGCAAGTTCGAGGCCAACCGCGAGACCGCGATGACGAACTTCGTCGCCGCGCTGGCCCAGTGCGAGGCCGCCATGCAGCACTTCTACGAGCGCAAGACCGGCCACCTGGTCGTGATCTCGTCGATGTCCGCGATGCGCGGCATGCCGTCGTCGATGACGACGTACGCGGCCACCAAGGCCGGCGTCGCCCACATCGCCGAGGGCATCCGCTCGGACCTCATCGGCCGTTCCGGCCTCGAGATCAAGGTGACCACGCTCTACCCGGGCTACATCGCCAGCGAGATGAACGAGCAGGTCGAGCAGGAGCAGCGGCTCATGGTCGACACGAAGACCGGCACCGCCGCGATGGTGAAGTACATCGAGAAGGAGGTCGCCGAGGCCTCCGTGCCCGCGTGGCCGTGGGCCCCCATCGGCAAGGTCATGAAGCACGCGCCGCTGTCAGTCGTCCGCAAGCTGGTCTGAGGTGTCCGCGGCCCTTCCGGACTCCGCTCGTCCGCTCACCGAGGACGAGGCTGCCCTGGTCGAGCTGGCGCGCCGGACCATCGACGCGACCACCGACGCCGGACCGGACGAGGACGGCGTGCACACCATGGGTGCCGCCGTGCGCTCGAGCGACGGTCGCCTGTTCGCCGGTGTGAACCTCTACCACTTCACCGGCGGCCCGTGTGCCGAGCTGGTGGCGCTCGGCACGGCGCGTGCGGCCGGAGCCACCGAGATCACGCACGTGGTGGCGGTGGGCAACCACGGCCGGGGCGTCAAGGCCCCGTGCGGGCGCGACCGGCAGGTCATCGCCGATCTCCACCCGGCCGCGCGGGTCGTGGTGCCGACGCCCGAGGGACTCCGGAGCGTCTCGGTGCGGGACCTGTTGCCGCTGCAGTTCGACACGGCGGCCGAGCAGGCCTGAGCTGGGTCAGGGAAACCCATCGCCACGACCTGGCGTATCCAGGTCGCAGATGACTCGTCAGCACTATTGAAGTTGAGTTTGACTTCATCTAGGTTCATCGTGATCTACCTCACATGGGCGTCGTCCGACGCCATGGAGGAGGTCGTGAGTCCGCTCGCCGGTGCGGACTCGAGCTTGAGGAGGCTCGATGAACATTCGACGCGTGGCTCTCGGAACCACCTTGGCGGCGGCGCTGATGACCACAGCCGCCTGCGGTAACTCAGGTGCTGGAAGCGGTGACGGTGGAGGTGACGGCTCCTATGACATCGGCATCGTCCAGTTCTCGGCCACTGACGAGACCGCCGAGAAGGCGATCGGCTCCTACGTCGAGTACGCCGACGAGAAGGGGTGGAACATCACGAAGGTCGACCCCCAGGGCTCTGTGGACAAGGCCATCAGTGCGGTCAACGACTTCGTCCAGAAGGGTGTCGACCTGATCATCGTCACCGTCTTCCCGACCGACCAGATCACCGGTGGTGTACGTGCGGCCACGGAGGCCGGCATCCCGATCGTCTCGTTCAGCGGAGGCTCCGGCCCGGGCGTGCCGCTCAATGCGGACTCCGGTGCCTTGGTCTCCACCGACGTCTCCCAGCAGTTGGTCGAGGACATGGGTGGGAAGGGCGAGTTGCTCCTCCTGGGCTACAAGAGCGGGCTGCCGTGCATCGGCCGCGAGCAGGCACTGGACGATGCGCTCAAGGGCAGTGACATCAACGTCACCCGCCAGGAGGTGGCCATCCCCGGTCAGGTCGAGAGCGGCACGAAGTTCACGCAGGCGTGGTTGGCCAAGCACCGGAAGGGCAGCGGCAACCTCGCGATCTGGGCGTGTTTCGACGATCCGGCGCTGGGTGCGGTGAGCGCTCTGCGCTCGGCGAATCGAACCGACGTGAAGGTCTACGGCATCAACGGCACGCCCGCAGCTGTGACCGCGGTGCAGTCCGGCGCCATGCGCGCCACCGCGTTCATCGACGTCGCGGGGGCCGGCCGGGAGCTGGCCGTGCGCACGCCGGACGTCATCGAAGGTGGCGTCGACGCGAAGCCGGAGGACATTCCCATCCCCACGTTCGTGGTCACGAAGGAGTCCTACGACGAGTTCGCGAAGAAGTACCCGGACGAGGTGAAGTGAGCGGCCTGTGCCCCTCGTTCACTGCCTGATCCGACCGGAATGCCCGGCGCCGCCCTGCGGTGCCGGGCATTCCCGTCTGCTGCCGCGACCTCTGGGATGGGTGGGGCCCGTGGTGCGGTTCCGGAAAATATTCTGAAATTGAATTCAGGTTTCTATTGAACCTGTGATCAGTTTCACATACGTTGCTCGTGACATAGGTCACACGCTTCGTGGAAAGGCTCCCCCCGCATGGTCAACATCGCCGCCGATGTCTGGGCCCAGGCCGACACCGATGCCGATCGCGTAGCGATCCGGTCTCCCCGGACGGTCACCTTCGGTCAGCTGCGCCGGACCAACGAGCAGGTCGCCGGCGCCGTGCGCGCTGCGGGGATCGATCCGCTGGATCGCGTGCTGTTCATCGCACCGAGCATCCCGGAGTTCCCGGAGGTGTACTACGGCCTCCACGCCGCCGGCGTCACGGTCATCACGATGAACACGATGTCGACGGAGCCGGAGATCGGCTACGTCCTGGACGACTCGGGAGCCTCGCTCGTCATCGCCTGGCACGAACACGCGGGACGCGCCGCAGCCGCCGCGGCCGACCGCGGTCTGCCGTTCTGGCAGCTCGACCCCGGCTTCACCTTCGATGCCGAGCCGCTCACGCAGGCGCACCAGCATGCGCCCCAGGACACCGCGCTCATCCTTTACACCTCGGGGACGACCGGACGGCCCAAGGGTGCCGAGCTCACCGCGGCGAACCTCGTGGACACGGTCGCCTCGTTCCAGCCGGTCCTCAACATCAGTGCGGACGACCGGTTCGGCACGGGCCTGCCGCTGTTCCACGTCTACGGGCAGGCCGTGTGCATGAACACGACGCTCGCGACGGGCGCCTCCTTCTCGCTGGTCCACCCGTTCGACCCGAAGGTGATGCTCGACGTGATGGTGGCCGATGAGCTCACCACGATGGCGGGCGTCCCGACCATGTGGAACGCGATGCTCCACGCCGAAGGCGGGTACACCCCCCGGGACTTCGCCGCGATGCGCTTGGCCACCTCCGGCGGTGCCTCGCTCCCCGTCGAGGTCATCCGCGCGTTCAAGGAGCGCTTCGACTGCGCGATCCTCGAGGGCTACGGCCTGACCGAGTCCACGGGTGCCGCGACGTTCAACGACATCAACCGGGAGCAGAAAGCCGGCACCGTCGGGCCCGCGCTCCCCGGATCGAAAATCGAGGTTCGCGACTCCGAGGGGCGGGTCATCGGCCCGGGCGAGCCCGGCGAGGTCTTCATCTGGGGCCCGACGATCATGAAGGGCTACTGGAACCGACCCGATGCCACCGCGTCGGACCTGCGCGACGGCTGGCTCAAGACCGGTGACATCGGCACGGTCGACGAGGACGGCTACCTCAGCATCGTCGACCGCGTGAAGGACCTGATCATCCGCGGTGGCTACAACGTGTACCCGCGCGAGGTCGAGGAGGTGCTGTACGAGCACCCGGACATCGTCGAGGTGGCCGTGGTCGGGCTCCCGGACGAGCACTACGGCGAGGAGATCGCGGCCGTCACCGTGTTGAGCGAGGGCTCCACCGCCACCACCGAGAGCATCCGCGTGTGGGCCAAGGAGCGCCTCTCCGCCTACAAGGTGCCCCACCTGTTCGCCTTCGTCGATGCGCTGCCGAAGGGCGCCACGGGCAAGATCCTCAAGCGTGCCATCGACCGGGACGAGCTGCGCTCCCTCGCAACGCGGGCGGGCAAGGCATGAGGCTCGAGGGCAGCGTCGCGGTCGTGACGGGTGCCGGCGGGGGCATCGGTGCGGCGCTGTGCCGCCGGTTCGTCGAGCACGGCGCCCGTGTCGTGGCGACGGACCTCGACGAGGGACGGCTGAAGGCTGAGGTCGAGGCGATCGCCGGGGACCACCCCGGCACCATCGAGTCCCTGGCGGGTGACTGTTCGGACGTGGACCACATCCGCGCGACGATCGCCCTGGCCGAGTCGGCCTTCGGTCCCGTGGACCTCTACGTCGCGAACGCTGGTGTCGGTCTCGGCGAGAACCTCGAGGCCACGCCCGCCGACTGGCAGACCTCGATCGACGTCAACGTCATGGCCCACGTGCGAGCGGCTGAGCTGCTGGTGCCCGGATGGCTCGAGCGCGGCCGTGGGCACTTCCTGTCGACGGCGTCGGCTGCGGGCCTGCTGACGCAGATCGGCTCGGCAACCTACTCGGTGACGAAGCACGCGGCGGTCGCCTTCGCCGAGTGGCTGTCGGTCACCTACGGGTCACGCGGCATCGGCGTCAGCTGCCTGTGCCCGATGGGTGTCAACACGGCGATGCTCAACAGCGGCGCCGACTCCGACAGCGAGGCGGCACGCCAGGGCGCGAAGGCGGTCACCCAAGCGGGTCTTGTGCTGGAAGCGCTGGAGGTGGCCGACATCGTCGTCGAGTCACTGGGCACCGGCGAGTTCCTGATCCTGCCGCACCCGGACGTCCTGGAGTTCTTCCGCCGCAAGGCATCGGACTACGACCGCTGGTTGCGCGGCATGCGCCGCTACCAGGAGTCGCTGTCATGAGATCCAGGACGAACGAGGTCGTCACCGACGGTCTCGCCCAGAACATCGCCGCGGCACCACGCCTCGGGATGGGTGGTGGAGTCCACGCGGGCGCCGCCACCACCTCAGTCGCACTCGTGCGGCTGACGGGGGGCCACGGGCACCACTCAACCGCGAGTGGGCTTGAACTTGAGGAGGCTCGATGAAGTTCCGACGCATCGCTCTGGGAGCGACCATGGCACTGGCCATGGTGACCGCTGCCGCCTGTGGAGGCTCGTCCTCCAACTCCGGGGGGGACGATTCCTTCTCCGTGGGAATCGTCCGCTTCGCGCCCAGCGAGGTGACGACCGAGGCCGTCATCAACAAGTACACGAAGCTGGCCGAGGACGAGGGCTGGGAGGTGACCACGGCCAACCCCGACGGAGCCGTCGACAAGGCGATCGGCGCGATGCAGGACTTCGTGCAGAAGGACGTCGACCTCATCATCGTCTCGGTCATCGAGTCGACCTCGCTGGCGGCCGGTCTGAAGTCGGCGGAGGCGGCGGGGATCCCCGTGGCGTCGATCGCCGGCGGAACCGCCGATGGCATCGTCTTCGACCTGGTCGTCTCACCCGGGACCGAGGTCCCCGAGGCCATGGTCGCGAACATGGGTGGCAAGGGCCGGGTGCTGGCGCTGGGCTACAAGCCCGGCCTGCCGTGCCAGTTGCGAGAGGACGGCTTCAACGAGGCCGTCAAGGGCACCGACATCACGGTGGACCGCCAGGAGGTCCTGATCCCCGGCCAGCTCGAGTCGGGCCAGAAGTTCGCTACAACGTGGCTGGCCAAGAATCCGAAGGGCTCCGAGCCGCTATCGATCTGGGCGTGCTTCGACGACCCGGCGATGGGGTCCATCGTGGCCGCCAAGCAGGCCGGCCGCGACGACGTCAAGATCTACGGCTACGACGGAACCCCGCCTGCTCTCAAGGCGCTGAAGGACGGCCAGTTGGCCGCAACCGCCGCGCCGGACACTGCGGGCGCGGCTCAGATGCTCTTCGACGCGACGCCGGGTCTCATCGAGGCGGGTGTGGGTGCCGACGCGAAGACCGAGGAGATCCCGTACCCGATCATCACGCCGGAGACGCTGGATCAGTACCTCGCGGACAACCCCGGCGCGAACGCGTCCTGAGGTGATGTGACATGACGATCCGTCCAGAGCTCGACCTGTCTGAACCGCGTGTTGAAGGAGTGCCCATGGCCACCTCGGAAACGGACACGGGAGCCGATGCCACACCGGCGGGCCTCCTGCAGATGCGGGGGATTTCCAAGTCGTTCGGTGGTAGTCGGGCTCTGGACGGCGTCTCGATCGAGGTCGAATCCGGCTCGGTCCACGCGCTGTGTGGAGCGAACGGCGCCGGCAAGTCGACCCTCGTGAAGATCCTCGCCGGACTGGAGCGCGCCGACGAGGGTGAGATCCTGCTCGACGGCCGGCGGGTCGAGGTCGACAATCCTCGCGATGCTGCCGATCTCGGGCTGAGCTTCATCCACCAGGAGCTCAACCTCGTACCCAAGTTCTCGGTGCTGCAGAACATGGCGATGGGATCGGGCGACCCGGGCCGATTCGGGATCCTCGACCTGCGACGCCTGCGTCGCGAGGCCCGGGCCGTGCAGGAGCGCCTGGGATTCGACATCCCGCTCGACGTCCAAGTCGAGCAACTGTCCGTCTCCGACCGGTGGATGGTGTCGCTGGGTCGGTCGCTGATGCGCGACGCGAGGTTCATCGCGATGGACGAGCCGACGGCCTCGTTCACCGACGAGGAGGCGAACCGCCTGATGTCGGTGATCGAGGAGCTGACCTCCGAAGGTGTGGGCATCCTCTACATCTCCCATCGGCTCGACGAGGTGCTCGAGGTGTCGGACCGGATCACCGTGTTCCGCAACGGCCAGAAGGTCACCACACTCGAGTCCTCCCAGACGGACCGCCAGGAGCTGACGACCCAGATCGTCGGGCGCGAGGTCGAGAAGCTCGTGTCACGTCTCGAGGCCGAGGCCGACGAGAGCGTGGCCGAGACCCGACCGGTGCGATTGCAGGTCCGCGCACTGACCCGCGCACCCCGGGTCCTCCAGGCCTCCTTCGACGTCCACGAGGGCGAGATCGTCGGCATTGCCGGTTTGGTCGGCGCCGGCCGCACCGAGCTGGCACGCCTGCTGATCGGTGCGGACCGAGCGACCGGCGGCACCATGGTGTTCAACGACGCGCCGTACGCACCCAAGTCGCCCCATGACGCCCTGCGTGCCGGCATCGCGCTGGTGCCGGAGGAGCGACGAAGTCAGGGCCTGGTCCTGACCGACACGGTCGAGAACAACCTCGCGATGGCCGAGCACGGGGCCGCCGCCAGCATGCGGGCCCGTTTCCGGCCGAAGTCCTCCCGGGCCGCCGGCCAGGCACTCATGGAGCGGTTCTCCGTCAAAGCCCGCTCGATCCGCGACTCGGCGCACCACCTCAGCGGTGGCAACCAGCAGAAGGTCGTCGTCGGAAAGTACGTCCGGACGAATCCCGGGCTGCTCGTGCTGGACGAGCCGACGGTCGGCGTGGATGTCGGAGCGCGCGCCGAGATCTACCGCATCATCACGGGACTGGCTTCCGAGGGCACCTCGGTGCTGGTGATCTCCAGTGACTTCGAGGAGCTCGCGATCTGCGACCGCGTCCTCGTGATGCGCGCCGGACGCTTGATCGCCGAAGTCCCGGCCAGCGAGTTCGACGAGGACCACCTCACCGCCCTGTGCTTTGGAAGCACCGAGAGCTTCGGCACCACCGAAACGGAGACAGCATGACCAGCCTGATGGAGAACGAACCGACCGCAGAGGTCGCGAAGTCGAACGCCCACTTCTTCGAGTGGTTCGGCCGCTACGGAGCCCTGCTCGTGCTGGCAGCGCTCATCACCGTCACGTCGATTCTGGCGCCGAGCACGTTCCCGACGGTCGACAACGCGATCAACATCCTGAACCAAAGCGCCCTCTCGGCGATCATCGCGATGGGCCTGACCTTCGTCCTGGTGACGGGTGAGTTCGACCTGAGCATCGGCAACACCGCGAGCCTGGCGGGCGTCAGCGCCTGCGCCCTCATGGTCAGCGCGGACCTGTCGATCCCCATGGCGTTGGTCGCGATCTTGCTGGTCGGTGCCGTCGTCGGCCTGGTCAACGGCTTCGTCGTCACCTACATGAACGTGTCCGCCCTGGTGGCCACGCTGGGCGTCGGAACCATCGTCATCGGCGTCAACTACATGATCTCCGACGGCGCCCCGGTGGCGCTGGGGGACCCGGATGCGTTCCTCGAGATCACGTTCGGCCGCTTCCTGGGCATCCCATACCCCGTCTACATCATGCTGGCCATCGCCGCCCTGCTGTGGTGGCTGCTCAACCGCACGGTCCTCGGACAGTCGATGCAGGCCGTGGGCGGCAACCGCGTGGCCGCCGAACTGTCGGGCATCCGCGTCGATCGCGTGCGGGTCATCGCCTTCGTGGTCTGCTCGATGTGCGCGGCCGTCACCGGTTTCCTGCTGGCGTCCCGGACGGGCAGCGCAGCGGTCTCCGCCGGCGACACCTACCTGCTCAGCGCGTTCGCGGCCTCGTTCTTCGGATCGGCCGTGCTGCGCGATGGGCAGTTCCACATTCTCGGCACGCTCGTGGGCGTCATCACCGTCTCGGTCGGATTCAACTCGATCGCGCTGATCGGGCTGGAGACCTACTGGCAGTACTTCTTCCAGGGACTGCTCCTGATCCTCGGTGTCGGCGTGGGCACGCTCGCCCGCCGCCGAGCAGCCGCTTGACCCTGCCTCTTCGACCTTCCCCTCCGCGAGCGCCGGCCCCTCGGCGTCCGCACCCACCCCTAGGAGAACTGATGGATTTCGCGCCCGACGAGAAGACGCGTGAGTACCAGGACAAGCTCAACGCCTTCATGGACGAGCACGTCTACCCGGCCGAGTCGGTCTATCACCAGCAGATGGCGGAGTCGGGAAACCCGAACTTCCACCCGCCGGTGTTGGAGGACCTGAAGAAGACCGCCCGGTCGCTGGGTCTGTGGAACCTGTTCCACCCCCACAAGAACGAGGACTGGGGCTCGCCGGGTCTGACGAACCTGCAGTACGCGCCGTTGGCGGAGATCACCGGCCGGAGCCCGTACCTGGCTCCGGAGGCGATGAACTGCAACGCCCCGGACACCGGCAACATGGAGGTGCTGCAGCTGTTCGGCACCGAGGAGCACAAGGAGAAGTACCTCAAGCCGCTGCTCGCCGGTGAGATGGCGTCGGCGTTCTGCATGACCGAGCCGGCGGTGGCCAGCTCGGATGCCACCAACGTCGAGCTGAGCATGACGCCCGACGGCGACGAGTACGTCCTCAACGGGCGCAAGTGGTTCGCGTCGAACGCGCTGCACGCGAACTGCAAGGTCCTCATCGTCATGGGCAAGACGAACTTCGAGGCCGAGACCCACCGTCAGCAGTCGATGATGGTCGTCCCGATCGACGCCCCGGGCGTCACGATCGTCCGTGGTCTGCCGGTGTTCGGCTACATGGACCGCGAGGGCCACGCCGAGATCCTGTTCGAGGACGTCCGGGTGCCGAAGACCGCGCTGCTGGCCGGTGAGGGTGACGGCTTCATGATCAGCCAGGCCCGCCTCGGCCCCGGTCGCATCCACCACTGCATGCGCTCGATCGGCATGGCCGAGCGTGCGTTGGACCTGATGATCGATCGTGCCCAGAGCCGTACGACGTTCGGTCAGCCCGTGGCGATGCGCTCGAACATCCAGGACTGGATCGCCGAGGCGCGCATCGAGATCGAGGCCACGCGACTCCTCGTGCTCAAGACGGCTTGGCTGATGGACACCGTGGGCAACCAGAAGGCCCGTACCGAGATCGCGGCCATCAAGGTCAAGGCGCCCGAGATCGCGCTGAAGATCATCGACCGGGCCATCCAGGTCCACGGCGGCGGCGGCGTCACCGACGACTTCCCGTTGGCCAGCTTCTATGCCCATCAGCGCACCCTGCGGATCGCGGACGGCCCGGACGAGGTGCACAAGCGCACCCTCGCCCGCGTCGAGCTGCGTCGCCGCGCCTCGGAACGGGACGTCTGATGGACCTCGGCCTCGCCGGCCGGACGGCAGTGGTGACGGGCGCATCGCGAGGCATCGGCCTCGCGGTCGCCCGCGCCCTGCACGACGAGGGCGCGAACGTCGTTCTGACCGCACGGAAGCAGCAAGATGCCGAGGCGGCCGCCCGTGAGGTGGGTGATCGCGCACTCGGCATCGGCGCCCACGTCACCGACGAGGCGGCCTCTCGCGCCTGTCTCGAGCGGACGGTCGAGCACTTCGGCAGCATCGACGTCCTGGTCAACAATGCCGGCACCAACCCGGCGTTCGGATCGCTCGTGGAACAGGAGCAGTCGCGCTTCGCCAAGACCTTGGACGTGAACCTGTGGGGCCCGGCACTGTGGACCCAGTTGGCGTATGACCTCTGGATGGGGGAGCACGGTGGCTCGGTCGTCCACACCGCGTCACTGGGTGCCTTCGCCGTTGGGCCGAACCTGGCCGTCTACCACGCGTCGAAGGCCGCGCTGGTCCACCTCACCCGTCACCAGGCCCAGGAGTTGGGGCCGGGAATCCGCGTCAACGCGGTCGCGCCCGGCGTCGTCCGGACCCGACTGGCGGAGGAGTTGTGGAAGGAGCACGAGGAGGCCGTCGCGGCGAAGACCCCGCTCCGGCGCATCGGCGAGCCCGAGGACATCGGGTCCGCCGTGGCGTTCCTCGCCGGCGAAACGGCGAGCTGGATCACCGGCGAGACGCTCGTGATCGACGGAGGGCAGCGGTGGGGGAGCGGCCGATGACCGTCGCTCTGAGCCTGCCCGACCTGGCCAGGTGGATGCGCGACCGCGGCGTCGACGTCGGCGCTCATCTCCAGGCGTCGCGGGTCGGGCGGGGCCAGTCGAACCTCACCTACCGACTGCGGGACGAGCAGGGTCACACCTGGATCGCGCGCCGGCCCCCGCTCGGCGAGCTGCTCGCCTCGGCGCACGACGTGGTGCGCGAGCACCGCATCCTGGCGGCCCTGCAGGGTTCCGCGGTGCCCGTCCCCGCGCTCGTGGGGGTGTGCGAGGACGCCCGGGTCGCGGACGTGCCGGTCGTGGTGATGGAGCACGTCGACGGCATCGTGCTCGACCAGATGGAGATCGCCGAGTCACTCGACCCCGTGGTCCGAGGGCGGCTCGGGCTGGACATCGCCCGAACGCTGGCTGCGGTCCACGCCGTCGATGTCCACGAGGTCGGACTCGGCGACCTCGCCTCGCGTTCGCCGTACGCGGAACGCCAGCTGAGGCGGTGGACCCGCCAGTTCGAGGCCAGCAGGACCGTCGATCGGCCCGATCTCGACGCACTGACGGAGTTGTTGCACGACCGCGTCCCCCCGCCGGGTGACCTTTCCCTGGTGCACGGGGACTTCCACATCCGCAACGTGATCGTCGACCCGCAGGACGGCACCATCCGCACCGTCCTCGACTGGGAGCTCTCCACCCTGGGCGATCCCATCGCCGATCTCGGCAGCACCCTGGCGTACTGGCCCGAGGCCGGTGAGACCGCGAGCGGGATGTTCGAGGCCTCGACGCTGCCGGGCTTCCCCACCCGCGCCGAACTCGCGCACGCCTATCTCGAGGCATCCGGACGCGACGGGGGAACGCTGGCGTTCTGGCACGTCCTCGGCGTCTGGAAGATCGCGATCATCTGCGAGGGCGTGTACCGGCGCACGCTCGACCATCCGGCGAACACCGCAGAAGGCGGAGCGCCCACCCCCGAACGCGTCCAGGCGGTCATCGACCACGCCTGGCATGTCGCCGAGACGACCGGACTCGCCGGCCGCCGGTCCACCATCCCGAGAGGACGATCATGACCGACAACACCGCACCCGACACCGAGGCTGTGCTGGCCGATTCGCCGAAGAACTGGGGGAAATGGGGTCCCGACGACGAGGTCGGGTCCCTGAACTACCTCGGCCCGCAGGAGGCGGTGCGTGGTGCGTCGGCGATCGTCTCCGGCGAGACGTTCACGCTGCAGGTGCCGATGGGTGCTCCGGGACACGGCGACCCGGTGTGGCCGGGCCGTGAGCAGATCCAGCGCGAGAATGTCATGGACGAGGGGTTCTTCCAGCGCGGTGAAGGTGACGAGACGCCCGGCGGCGCGCACTACGCCGACGACAAGGCGACGATCTTCCTCCAGGCCTCGACGCAGTACGACGCCCTCGGCCATGTCTGGTACGGCGGCCAGATCTGGAACGGGTACGACGCCGCCGAGACCGTCGGGCAGATGAGCAAGGCGTCGGTCCTGCCCATCGCTGAGAAGGGGATCGTCGGCCGCGGCATCCTCATCGACATGGCGCGCCACCGCGGGAAGCCGCACCTGGACAAGGGTGAGACGTTCACGCACGAGGACCTGGAGGAAGCCGCGCAGGCGCAAGGGCAGGCCATCGAGCCCCGCGACGTGCTGCTGATCCGCACCGGGTTCATCGGCCACTGGTACGAGACGACACCGGAGGACTTCTATGCGGACTTCTGCGAGCCCGGCCTGACCTACTCGCCCGAACTGGTGGACTGGTTCCAACGGATGGAGATCCCGAACCTGGTCACGGACACCATCGCCAACGAGGTGACGATGGACCCGAAGCACGGCGTCGCCCTGCCGCTGCACAGCGCGTTGATGCGCAACCTCGGCGTCACGTTCACCGAGATCGCGTGGCTGGACGACCTCGCTGCTGCCTGCGCTGCGGACGGCCGATGGACCTTCCTCTACACGGCCGCGCCGTTGAAGGTGGTCGGTGGCACCGGTGCTCCGGTGAACCCGGTGGTGATCCGGTAACCGGGTCGCGGCGAAGGTCACCGGGGGAGAGGATCGGGCACGTCATGAGGGAAGCGGAAGCAGAGGACGTCGTCCCCGAGCTGCCGGCGCTGGTCGACGCCTCGCGCGTCCGGGAGACGCCCACCACGGCACGCGGAGTGCGTACGCGTGCCGCCCTGGTGGCCACGGCTCGGGAGGTGTTCGAGCGGGATGGGTTCATCAACTCGCGACTCGTCGACATCACGGCCGGGGCGAACTGCTCGATCGGGACGTTCTACACGTACTTCGACAGCAAGGAGGAGATCTTCACCGCGGTCATGCAGGCCGCAGCCGAGGACATGCTCCATCCGGGCCTCCCCCGGGTGGACGACGACCTGAGCAACGTGGCCGCGATCCTGGAGGCCAGCAATCGTGCGTACGTCGGCGCCTACAAGCGCAACGCGAGGTTGAACCTGCTCCTCGAGCAGGTGGCGACGATCGATCCGGAGTTCCGCAAGCTCCGGCTCGAGCGCGGCCGGGCGTTCGCCGAGCGCAACGCGCGTTGGATCAAGCGCCTCCAGGACGCGGGCTACGCCAACCCCGCGCTCGACTCGTACATGACGGCGCGGGCGCTCTCGCCCATCCTCGGGCGCATGGCGTACCACATGTTCGCCCTCGAGGAGCCGGGCATGAGCGAGGAAGCGATCGTCGCGACAGCGACGCGGGTCTGGCTCGACGCCCTCGGTGTCCCGCTCGACGGCTCCAAGCGGAGCGGGCCTGATTCGGCTCAGTCGAAGCCGACGAAGCGGGCGACGTCGTCCACCGACTGACGTGCCGAGCGCACGTGGTTGGCGGCGAACTCCTCGTCGGGGTAGCCCAGGGCGACCGCCGTGAAGATGACGTGGTCGTCGGGGATGTCGGCCTCGCGCCGGACGGCCGCGCCCTGCATGATGCCTTGGCTGTTGATGACGGTGCCGAGTCCGCGCGACCACGCGGAGAGCACGAGCGCGTGCACGACGGCGCCCAGGTCGAAGTGGGCGATCGGCCCCACGCCCTCGAGGCTGCGGTCGTGTGCGATCACGATGGATACGGGCGCGTCGAATTGCCGGAATCCGCGCATCGTCCAGTCGAGGCGGGCGGCCTGGTCCTCGCGAGCGATGCCCATGGCGCCGAAGAGGCGCTTCGCGATGTCGACCTGACGGTCGCGATGGACACCTTCGTAGCGCTCGGTCACGGTCACGTCGCGTTGGATCGGTGCGCCGGCCAGCATGAGCCGCGTGTTCTCCTCGCGGATGCGGTCGAGCACCTCGCCGGCCAGGACGTGGAACTTCCAGGGCTGAGTGTTCATCGATGACGGAGACAGGACCGCGTCGGCCAGGATCTCGCGGATGACGTCCTGGGGCACGGGATCGGGACGGTAACCGCGAATGCTGCGCCGATCGCGCAGCAGCTCTCCGAGCGAGGTGCTCGTCCCTGCCCCGAGGCTGCTCGCGAGGAGCGAGTCGGACCCGCCGAGGGTCGGAGGCGCTTCGAAGTCCATAGGTGAAATCATATTCGGTTTCAGGTTATCGTGGGCCCTCAGAGTGACGCACGTCACACGAAAGGACCCCTCCATGTCAGTCATCCAGGCAGCAGGCGCCACGTTCAATGTCGAGGACACGGGGGAAGAGGGGCTCCCCGTCGTGGTCTGTCTCCACTCCCTGTTCCTCGATCACCGCATGTTCGACGGCCTCGTCGAGGCGGGGCGCGACCGATTCCGCTTCGTCCGGCCCGAGTTCCGCGGGCAGGGCTCGAGCGCAGCGGCCCGGTCCGAGGAGGTCACGATGGAGCAGGCCGCCGGTGACACCGCGGCGATCCTCGACGCCCTCGGTCTGCAGGACGTCCTGCTCGTGGCATCGTCGATGGGCGGCGACGTCGCGGCGCGTCTGGCGACCTACCGCCCTGACCTCGTGCGCGCCCTGGCGTTCGTCGGCTCGTCGGTCCGAGCCGAGCCCGCCGACAAGGTCGAGGAGTACGTCGCCTTCGCCACGGGGGCGGCCCAACAGGGCTTCGTCGACGATCGGCTGGAGTTCCTGCAGCAGGTCATGCTGGGCCGGTCGACGCTGCAGGACCCGCAGAAGAAGGATCTCGTCGACCTGTGGTCAGGCCGGATGAGCCAGCTCGGTGCCGATCTGCTGCCCGCGATGGTGGGCGTGATGCGACGCAAGGACGCCACGCCGCTCCTGCCGTCCATCGGCGTGCCTGCTCTCGTCGTCTCGGGTGAGGAGTGCCCGGTGCGTCCGCCGGACTGGGGCGCGGAGCTGGCTGCAGGCCTGCCGGACTCCGAGCTGATGATGGTGCCCCGCTGTGGACACAGCCCGCTGCTCGAGGCGCCCGAGACCGTGGTTCCGAAGGTGCTGGACTTCCTCGCCACCCACGCCTGACGCACGGACGGCGTCGGAGCGAGTGCCTCGCTCCGACGCCGTCCGTGTTCGATCAGGCGATCTTCAGGACGAGCTTGCCGGTGTTGCGGCCCTCGAACAGGCCCAGCAGGGTGCGGCCGAACTCCTCGACCCCGCCCTCGACGACCGTCTCGCGCGCGACGAGCTGGCCGGACGAGATCAGCTCGGACATGTCGGCGATGGCCGCGGCGTCCTTCTCGGGGTAGTCGAAGACCAGGAAGCCCTGCATCTTCGCGCGGAAGACCAGCAGCGACATGTAGCGCTTGGGGCCCGGCGCCAGCTGCTCGTCGTTGTAGGTCGAGATCGCGCCGCAGATGATGACGCGGGCGCCGCGGCGCAGGTTGGCCAGCGCGGCGTCGAGGATGTCGCCGCCGACGTTGTCGAAGTAGACGTCGATGCCCTTCGGCGCGACCGCACGCAGGCGCTTGAGCACGTTCTCGTTCTTGTAGTCGATGACCTCGTCGAAGCCGATCTCCTTGAGCCAGGCGCACTTCTCGGGGCCGCCGGCGATGCCGATCACGGTGCAGCCCTTGGCCTTGGCCAGCTGGCCGGCGACGCTGCCGACGGCTCCGGCGGCAGCGGAGATCACGACCGTGTCACCGGCCTTCATCTCGCCGACCTCGTGCAGACCGTGGTACGCCGTGAGGCCGGGCATGCCGAGGGCGCCGAGCCAGGTGGCCGGGCCCGCGACGGAGGTGTCGATCTTCTGAACGCCCTCGCCGTCGGTGACCGCGTACTGGGTGACGCCGAAGTTGCCCGTGACGGCGTCGCCGACGGCGAAGTCGGGGTGGTTCGACTCGACGACCGTGCCGGTGGCGGCAGCGCGCATGACCTCGCCGATCTGGACCGGCGGCAGGTACGAGCGGACGTCGTTGAGCCAACCGCGCATCGCGGGATCGAGCGAGATGTGGTCGACCTTCACGAGGAACTCGCCGTCGCCGGGGGCGGGCAGGTCGACGGTCTCGCTGGCCCAGGTGCTGTCATCGGGGAGGCCGGAGGGTCGCTGGGCGAGGGTGATGCGCTCGGTGGTGGTCATGCTTCACGACCGTACTGGGTGGAGTCGACGCCGGACATGGCTGCGATGTCGGCGGGGGAGACGGGCGGTACCAGGGCGGATCGGGCGCTCACGGAGATTCCTCTCGGAAGACAGTTGAATTCGGGCTCAGGTTCAGTACTGTAGGGATCCTAGGGTGTGACACAAAGCACATCAAGAGCGAAGATCCAAGGAGTGCGCATGGCGACCGTCCAGACCGTCAAGGGTCCGATCGACAGCAGTGATCTGGGCCGGACCCTCGTCCACGAGCACGTCTTCGTGCTGGGTGAGGAGTACCGACTCAACTACGAGGACTGGGACGAGGATCAGAAGGTCGCCGACGCGGTCCGCGACCTCAACGACCTCAAGGCGGCCGGGATCGACACGATCTTCGACCCGACCGTCCTGGGCCTGGGCCGGTACATCCCGCGCATCCAGAAGGTCGCGGCGCAGACCGACCTGAACATCGTGGTGGCCACCGGCCTCTACACGTACAACGACGTCCCGCACCAGTTCGAGCACCGGGGCCCGGGCCTGCTGTTCGACCAGCCCGAGCCGCTGGTCGAGATGTTCCTCAAGGACATCAACGAGGGCATCGCCGACACCGGCGTGAAGGCCGCCTTCCTCAAGTGCGTCATCGAGGAGCCGGGCCTGACGCCGGGCGTCGAGCGCGTCATGCGTGCCGTGGGCCAGACCAGCTCGCAGACCGGCGCGCCCGTCACCGTCCACACCAACCCGCACACCCGCTCGGGCCTCGTGGCGCAGAAGGTCCTCGGCGAGGAGGGCGTCGATCCGGCGAAGATCGTGCTGGGTCACTCCGGTGACTCCGACGACATCGACTACCTCAGCGAGCTGGCCGAGAACGGCTCCCTGCTGGGCATGGACCGGTTCGGCCTGGACGTCTACCTGAGCACCGAGAAGCGCGTCGACACGATCGTCGAGCTGGTGCGCCGTGGGTACGTCGAGAAGATCACGCTGGCCCACGACGCCTCGTGCTTCATCGACTACTTCGACCCGAAGGCCAAGGCGGAGGTCCAGCCGAACTGGAACTTCCGCCACATCCCCGACGACGTGCTGCCGATGCTGCTGGAGAAGGGCGTCAGCGAGGACGACATCGACACGATGCTGGTGAAGAACCCGCGCCGATACTTCGAGTGATCCTCCCACTCGAACCTGGAGGACCCCGGCCCCGGCCGGGGTCCTTCGGCGTCCGGGGGAGGGCGACGAGTCGGGGCTCACGTCGGCACGATGAGGCCGTCGCCGCGTGCGGCTGCTAGGGTCGAAAGGTGAACGCGCCTTTCGAGCGCTGTTCCGGCCCGACGATGTTGCGCGGAGAATCGCGCCCCTGGCAAGCGGGCACATCATCGATTGAGACCCCTTGACCCTGATTGACAGCAGCCCTGTGCTGCCCACGTTCAACGACTTCAACCTCGCCGACGGCCTCGTGCGCAAGCTCGCCATGCAGGACATCGTCAACCCGAGCCCCATCCAGCAGGCCGTCATCCCGGCCGCGCTTGAGGGCCGCAACGTCCTCGGCCGCGCCCGCACCGGATCGGGCAAGACGCTCGCGTTCGGCCTGCCGGTCCTGGCTCGCCTCGCCGGTGGCACCAGCCGCCCCAAGGCGCCCCGCGCGCTGATCCTGCTGCCCACCCGCGAGCTGGCCATCCAGGTGCACACCGCCCTGCTGCCGCTCGTGCAGAAGCTCGGCCTGAAGCACACCACCGTCTACGGCGGCGTGCCGATCAACAAGCAGATCAACGCCATGAAGGGCGGCGTCGACCTGGTCATCGCGACTCCCGGTCGCCTGACCGACCTGCTCGACCGTCGCTGCATGACGCTCGACGCCATCGAGATCACCGTCCTCGACGAGGCCGACCACCTGTGCGACCTCGGTTTCTTCAAGCCGATCGACGCGCTGCTCTCGCGCACCCCCGCGGGCAGCCAGCGCCTGCTGCTGTCGGCCACGCTCGACGGCGACGTCGACAAGCTCGTGAAGCGGCACCTGCCGCAGCACGCGCTGTTCGAGGTGGACTCCACCGACGACAACGTCGAGACGATGGAGCACCACGTGCTCGTCACCGAGGCGACCGACAAGACCCGCGCGGCCTACGAGCTGCTGAGCGCCAACCCGCGCAGCATCGTGTTCACCCGCACCCGTCGTGGCGCGACGCGCTTGGCCAAGCAGCTGAGCATGAAGGGCGTCACCGCCGTCGACATGCACGGCGACCTCTCGCAGCGTCACCGTGAGCGCAACCTGGCGCAGTTCAGCCGGGGCGACGCGTCCGTCATCGTCGCGACCGATGTCGCCGCGCGTGGCATCCACGTCGACGGCATCGGCCTGGTCGTGCACTACGACGCCCCCGCCGAGCACAAGGCGTACCTGCACCGCTCGGGCCGCACCGCCCGCGCGGGCGAGTCCGGATCCGTCGTCACGATGACGACGCCCGCCGACCTGCGCGACGTCATGATGCTGCAGCGCAAGGCGGGCGTCACCGCTCGTCACCACAACGCCTCGTCGGCTCCGTCGCCGATGACGGCCGAGTCGCTCTCGACCGCCGGCACCGAGGCGCCCGAGATGGCCTCCGACTCCCGCTCGCGTGGCGGCAGCCAGGGTGGCCGTGGCGGTCAGAGCCGCGGTGGCCAGGGTGGTCGTGGCGGTCAGAGCCGTGGCGGCTCGGGTCGCGGCGGCCAGGGCCGCGGTGGACCCGGCGGTCGCCCGCAGGGCTCGCGCACGCCCGGTCGTCGCCGTGACGGTGCGCCCACCAGCGCCCCGACCAGCGCGCGGAGCAACTGACTCCCAGCGCGACATCCCACGAGGGCCCCGGCACACGCCGGGGCCCTCGTGGCGTCCGCGCTCGTCGTTGTCTCGTGATGTGGCACAGGTCACAGCAGGCCCTTGACATTGCCTCGCGCCCGTCTGCATGGTGAGTTCACCAACTATGTGCACCTATGGTGCAGATATCTTGGATCGGCCCGTCATCGGGGGGCAAGCCACGTGTTTGAGACGAGCTCGTCCCGTCGGTTCGATCCAGACCGTCAAAGGAGACGAGCATGAAACTGTCCAGACTGATCGCGATGGCGTTCGCCAGCGCGGCACTCACCGTGGGTGCGGCAACCCAGCCGGTCGCGGCGGCCGACAACCCGTACGAGCGCGGTCCGAACCCGTCCAACAGCAGCATCGAGGCGTCGCGCGGCCCCTTCGCGGTGAGCACGAAGACGATCTCGTCGTTGTCGGCCCGTGGTTTCGGTGGCGGCACGATCTACTACCCGACCTCCACGGCGGAGGGCACCTTCGGTGTCGTCGCGATCTCGCCGGGGTACACCGCGGGGCAGTCCACGATCTCGTGGCTCGGTCCGCGCATCGCCTCGCAGGGGTTCGTCGTCATCACGATCGACACGAACAGCCGGTTCGACCAGCCCGGCTCGCGCGGCAACCAGTTGCTCGCGGCGCTGGACCAGACGATCGCCGACACGACGGTCCGTAACCGGGTCGACGCCTCGCGGCAGGCCGTGATGGGCCACTCGATGGGTGGTGGCGGCACGCTCGAGGCCGCCAAGTCGCGTCGCTCGCTCGAGGCGACGGTGGGGCTGACCCCGTGGAACCTCGACAAGTCGTGGCCTGAGGTCGAGGCCGCCTCGCTCGAGATCGGTGCCCAGAACGACTCGATCGCGTCCCCCGGATCGCACGCGATCCCGTTCTACAACTCCCTGACGAACGCCGAACGGCGTGGATACCTGGAGCTGCGGGGTGCCAGCCACTTCGCACCGAACACCAGCAACACGACGATCGCGAAGTACTCGATCGCCTGGCTCAAGCGCTACGTCGATGACGACACCCGCTACGAGCAGTTCATCTCGCCCGGTCCCAGCCCGTCGCTGCCGAACGGCATCTCGGACTACCGCATCGACTGACACAGGACGTCGGGGCCGGCCTTGGGGGCCGGCCCCGACGTGTGTCCGCCCGCGGTGGGGTCAGGAGTCGCGCAGCTCCTCGTACAGATCCGGGTTCTTCAGGCTGGATCGGCGCGACTCGCGTCCGGACCGGAGGGGGTCAGTGCAGCAGGAGGTCGTGGGCGAGCGCGCCGACCTGCTCGTGCTCGATGAGGAACCCGTCGTGGCCGTGCGGCGAGTTGACCACGGCCAGCGGCTCGGCGGTCGGAATCAGGTCGGCCAGCTCCTGCTGCTGGTACGGCGGGTACAGCCGATCGGAGTCGATCGCCGCCACGACGGTGCGCGCGGTGACCCGGCCCAGGGCGGCCGCGAGCCCGCCCCGACCGCGACCGACGTCGTGGCTGTTCATGGCGTCACCGAGGGCGATGTACGACCAGGCGTCGAAGCGCTTGACCAGCTTCTCGCCGTGGTGCTGCAGGTACGACTGGACGGCGAACCGGCCGTCGGGCTGGACCTCGCGACCGAACCGCTCGGCCAGCTCGGCCTCGCTGCGGTACGTGGTGTGGGCGATCCGGCGTGCCAACTCGAGCCCGGCCACCGGTCCGGCGGCGCGGATGATGTCGGCCTGGGTCGTCGTCCAGGCGATCTGCTCGGCCGAGGCGTAGGCCGAGGACGCCAGCAGGAACAGCCGCTGCACCCGCTCGGGGTACATGACCGCCCATTCGACGGCCCGCATGCCGCCGGCCGAGCCGCCGATCACGGCGTGCCAACGGTCGATGCCCAGGTGGTCGGCGAGCATCGCCTCGGCGGCGACCTGGTCGCGGACGGAGACGGCGGGGAACCGGTTGCCCCAGGCGCGGCCGTCGGGGCCCTCGGACGCAGGTCCGGTGGTGCCCTTGCAGCCGCCCAGGATGTTGGCCGCGACGACGAAGAAGCGGTCGGTGTCGACGCCCAGGCCCGGACCCACGACCTGGTTCCACCAGCCGTCCGGGCCGGCCACGATCGAGTCGCCGGTCAGCGCGTGCAGGACGAGGACGGCGTTGTCGCCGGTGAACTCACCCCACGTGTCGTACGCGACCTCCAAACGTGGGAGGACCTCACCCCCTTCGAGGGTGAGGTCTCCCAGTGGCTGGATCGTGCTCACGGACTACTTCGCCGCGCGGAAGCCGGCGTCCAGGTCGGCGAGGATGTCGTCGATCCCCTCGATGCCGATCGCCAGACGGACCAGGCCCGGGGTGACGCCGGTGGCGGCGTGCTCCTCGGGCGTGCCCTGCGAGTGGGTCGTGCTGGCCGGGTGGATCGCCAGCGAGCGGACGTCGCCGATGTTCGCGACGTGGCTGAACAGCTCGAGGGCGTCGATGAAGCGACGGCCCGCGTCGATGCCGCCGGGCAGCTCGAACGTGAGCACGGCGCCGGAGCCGCGCGGCGTGTACTTGTCGGCCAGCTCCTTGTACGGGTTGCCGTCCAGGGAGGCCCAGGTCACCTTGGCGACGTCCTCGCGGGCCTGCAGCCACTCGGCGACCTTGCGGGTGTTCTCGATGTGGCGCTCGATGCGCAGGCTCAGGGTCTCGAGGCCCTGGGCGATGAGGAACGCGTTGAACGGGGCGACGGCCGGGCCCACGTTGCGCAGGTACTGCACGCGGAGCTTGGTGATGTACGCGGCCGGGCCGAGGGCGTCGGCGAACACGAGGCCGTGGTAGCTGGCGTCGGGCGTCGTGAAGCCGGGGAACTTGTCACCGTGCGCCGCGTAGTCGAACGTGCCGCCGTCGATGACGACGCCGGCGATCGCCGTGCCGTGGCCGCCGATGTACTTCGTGGCCGAGTGCACGACCGTGTCGGCCCCGTGCTTGAGCGGGTTGAGCAGGTACGGCGTCGCGACGGTGTTGTCGACGATGAACGGGACGCCGACCTCCTTCGCGACCGCGCCGATGGCCTCGAGGTCGAGGATGTCGCCCTTGGGGTTGCCGATGGTCTCGCCGAAGAACACCTTCGTGTTGTCCCGGACGGCGGCACGCCACGCATCGGGGTTGTTGTTGTCCTCGACGAACGACACCTCGATGCCGAGCTTCGGGAACGTGTGGCGCAGCAGCGAGTCGGTGCCGCCGTAGAGGCTGGCCGAGGCCACGATGTGGTCGCCCGCCTCGGCGACGTTCGTGAGCGCGCCGGTCGTGGCGGCCTGGCCCGAGGCCACGAGCAGTGCGCCGACGCCGCCCTCGAGGGCCGCGAGGCGCTCCTCGACGACGCCCTGGGTCGGGTTCATGATGCGCGTGTAGATGTTGCCCGGCTCGGCCAGTCCGAAGAGGTCGGCAGCGTGCTGGGTGTCGCGGAACTGGTACGAGGTGGTCTGGTAGATCGGCAGCGCGCGCGCACCCGTGGTGGGGTCGGGCGTCTGGCCGGCATGGATCTGCTTGGTCTCGAACGACCAGTTCTCGCTCATACGTGCTCCTTCGGCGTCGGGGTGACAGGTCGAGCCTGTCACCCTTCGCCTCAGTCTTCTGGGTGTCTCACCATGTGGGAACGGTGTCCACCCCTCAAACTCGACGCTCAGGCTGCGTCGATCACGACATGTCGAACGGCTGGGCCGTGGACTCGAGCACCGAGAGCCACAGGTCACCGTCGGGGTTGACGTTCTGGGTGTTCTTGACGACCACCGAGATCGGCACGTGGGCGAACCGGTGCCGCGGTCGGCCGATCACCATGTCGGTGCGTCCGGCCATGGCCGCGTGGACGGCCGCCTGCGCCAGCCGGGTGCAGTAGACCGAGTCGGCGGCGTCGGCGGGGACCGAGCGGATCATGTAGCCCGGGTCGAAGTAGCGCAGCGTGAGCGGCTCGTCGTGGTCCTTGAACTCGCGGGCGATCTGGGCTCGCAGGAACCCGGCGAAGTCGCCCAGGATCGGGTTGCCGCTGGCGTCCTTGCGCCGACTGGCCGGCACCAGGTCCTGGCCCGCGCCCTCGGCCAGCACGATGACGGCGCTGCCGCGCTCCTTGACGCGCTTGCGCAGGGACGCGAGCAGCCCGTTCTCGCCCGAGAGACTGAAGGGCACCTCGGGGATCAGCACGAAGTCCGCGTCGTGGTTGGCCAGCGCCGAGTAGCAGGCGATGAACCCGGCGGCGCGCCCCATGACCTTGACGACGCCGACGCCGCCGATGGCCGCCTCGACCTCGACGCGCGCGCCCTTGATGGACTCGGCCGCCTTGGCGTACGCGGTCTGGAAACCGAAGCTCGTGCCGATCAGCGGGATGTCGTTGTCGATCGTCTTGGGGACGCCGACGACGGCGATGTCGAGCTCGCGGTCGAGCGCCTCCTCCGCGATCGCGTGGGCCCCGCGCATCGAGCCGTCACCGCCGATGACGAAGAGGATGTCGATCTGGCGGTGGACCAGGTTGTCGACGATCTGCGGAACGCTCTGGCCGCCGCGCGACGAGCCCAGCACCGTTCCGCCGCGATCGGTGATCGTGTCGACGAAGGCGGGAGTCAGCGTGATCGGGTCCGGAGCCTTGCCGGGCACGAGACCTGCGTAGCCGTTCCTGAACCCGGTGATGTCGGTGACGCCGTAGTGCTCGAACAACTCCAGCACGATGGCCCGGATGACGTCGTTGAGGCCGGGGCACAGACCGCCGCACGTGACGATGCCGACCTTGGTCTTCTTGGGATCGAAGAAGATCTTGCGGCGCGGACCGCCCGGCTCGAACGAGGGGACCTCGGTCAAGGGCGTGTCACCCCGGGCCGCCAGCAGCGAGATCGTGTCGTCGATGAGGACGCGATCGGTCTCGGCGACGTAGTACGTGTTGGTGGTGCGGTTCGCGACATACTCGGACAACGGCGAGTCGTACCGGCACTCGCCGAGAGTGCGGACCTGTAGTTCCTCGAGCGTCACCACGCCCTCAGGCTATCGGAGCCGCCGGGTTCGCACGTGCCTCGTGTGATCGGGCCGCTCGTCCAGGGCGTCCCACGGTGCCCCGCCGTACAGTGAAGTGGTGGCTCCTCGCTCGCAATCCGGCTCAGGACGACGTCGTCCGATGCGTGCCGTGCACACCGCGGCGACGCTCCACGACGACCCCACGCCGCTGGCCCGGATGGTGGATCGCGGCGCCCGGATGACGGTCAAGCCGCTGCTGCGCCTGGCGCCCGTGCACGAGCGCACGTTCCGCCGGCTCCAGCGGTTCTCGGCGGCGGTCAATCGTGGCGGGTCGCCCGACATCACGGCCGAGGTCGGCCCGATCGGCGGCGTGCCGGGCGAGGTGCTGACCCCCGGCGACGGCCCCACGACCGGCCTGCACCTGCTCTACCTGCACGGCGGCGGCTTCTTCACCGGCAGCATCCACTCGTACCGCTCGATGCTCGAGGAGATCGTGCGCGTCACCGGCGGGACGATCTACGCCATCGACTACCGCCAGCTGCCCGACCATCCCGTCGCCGACTCCGTGCAGGACGCGATCAGCGCCTACGAGGACGTGGTTCGACGGGCGGGGAATCCCGAGAAGGTCGTCGTCGCAGGCGACTCCGCCGGCGGGTACCTGACGATGAAGGTCGCCGAGCTGGCCCGCCGTCGGGGCCTCCCCGCGCCGGCCGCGCTGATGGCCTTCTCGCCGCTGTTGAGCCTCGAGCCCGACCGCCAGGACAAGAACGTGCTGCGGGTCGACAAGGTCCGGGAGGCGATCCTCCCCATCGCACGGGTGGCCGCGCTGCGCCGGCTGTGGCTGCAGGACGACGCGATCATCGAGGGCTTCGCCGACCCGCTGCACGCGACCGCCTACATCACCTCGCCCACCCACCGGGTGGCCGTCGAGGACGAGTTCCTGCGCCCCGAGGTCGAGGCGTTCGCGCTGCTGCTCGACGACAAGGACGTCGAGGTCGACGTGCACCTGTGGCGGGGGCAGTTGCACGCGTTCCCGATCATGGCCGGATACCTGCCCGACGCCGATCTCGCGATCGAGCTGGCCGCCGAGTTCGCGCTCACCCACATCGGCGAGCCCCCGGCCGTCGAGATCGACGACACGGGGGCCCGTTCCGAGCAGCTCGAGGGGGAGTTGGCGGCCGAGCCCACCCCCGAACGTCAGCGCTTCTTCCAGAGGCGGTAGGTCAGCCGGTGACCTTCACCTTGATGACGTGCAGCTTGCCGTTCTGCGTGTAGCCGAGGTTCCACGCGCGGGTCCAGCTCGTCGACATCGACATGCGCACGCCGAGCGCCCACGTCTTCTTGCCGGCCTTCTTGAACGGGACCGAGCCGCGGTGCGGCGTGCCCGGGGCCGGGGTGGCGTAGACGTAGTACGGGCGGGCGCCCTTCACGACGAGGGTGTACGTCTCGCCGCTCTTCACCTGATAGGTGTCACCGACCTTCTTCGCCCCACGGATCGTGGCGTCCGCCAGGCGGTATGCGACACGCTTCGTCCGGACGTTGCCGGCCACGTCGGTCGCCTTCGCCGTGACGACGACCTTGTTGCCCTTGCGCTTGCTGCGGATCTTGCAGGCCTGGACGCCCGAGTGGGAGTCCTTGGCGACGCAGGTCGGCTTCGGGGGGTCGAAGTAGCTGCGGCCTGCCTTGACGCCCTTGATGGCGACGCGGGGCTTGGTTCGGTCGACCTTGAACGCGGCGGTGACGGTGGCGATGCCTCCGTCGGTCGTGTGGATGGTGCGGGTGACGCTGCCGGCACCCTGCCTGATGACGGTGACGGGCGGGGGACACGCCGCGACGAGCTCGGCGCTCTTCGTCTCGCAGGTGAACGTGACGGTGACCGGCGTGCGGTGCCAGCCGTTTCGTGCCTTCGTGGTCGAGCCGACCCGGGCTGTGATGACGGGGTTGGTGCGCGCCGTCGAGGTCACCGACGCGGTGAACTCGGTGCTGCCGACGTACTGGGCCGAGACCGCGTAGTCCTGTCCGTCCGGAGTCGTGCGGGCGAGTGTGGCGACGCCATTGGTCAGGGCGGCGGTGCCGACCTTCGTACCGTCGACGAAGAAGTTCACGTCGCCGGTCGGGGTGCCGACGCCGGGGGCGACGACCTCGACGGTGGCGGTCAGCTCGCTCGGCGTGACCTTGACCGTGGTGGTGGTGGTCGCGGCCGACACCGTCACTGACGCAGAGTCCGAGCTGCGTGCATAGACGTAGTTCTCCTCGGGCGACCAGGTCGCCTCGACCTGGTGGGCGCCGACGCCGAGCTCGAGCGGCAGCGAGGCGCGGCCGTCGCTGTCGTAGGTGACGTGGTCGACGATGTCGCCGTCGACCCGGAACTCCACGACGCCGCCGGCGTCGTCCAGCGAGCCGCCGGTCGTGGCGAGCTGCGCCGTCGCGGTGGGGACCTGGCCGAAGACCGGGTTGGCTGGCGTGAACGTCAGGTCGACCGACGTCGCGAACGCGTTGACCTCGATCTCCTGCTCGACCGGGTCGGCCGGGAAGTGACTCGAGGAGCCGACCTGGTTCGCCACGACGATGCAGTCACCGCCGTGGAACGTCACGGTCGAACCGCTGACGGTGCACCGATCCGTGTTCTTCGAGCTGAAGGTGACCGGGTTGCCCGAGCTGCCTCCGGTCGCGGTCACCGTGTACGTGTCGCCGGGGTACGCGTCGGTCGGCGGGGTCGAGGTGAACGTGATGTCCTGGGACTGCTTCTCCAGCACGGTCAGTGTCGCCGAGTCCGTGGAGCCGGCGTACGTCGCCGAGGCGGTGGGGACGTAGGTCGCGGCGACCTCGTTGTCGCCGATCTCGCCGGTCAGCTCGGGGCTGACCGCGCGTCCGTCGGTGTCGATCTCGACCGGGTCGCCGACGTCGGTGCCCTCGACCGCGAACTGCACGGCGCCACCGGCGGCGCTCAGCGAGCCGGCAGCGACCGTGACCTGCGCCGTGGCCGTCGTGGTCTGCTCCTCATGGATCGTGTCGGAGCCGAGCGAGAGCGACAGGGTGCTCGCGATCTTCGTGACGGTGATGCTCTGGGTGGCCGACCCCGCGGCGTGCAGGCTGTCGCCGGCTTGGGCGGCCTTGACGGTGCAGGTGCCGACGCCGGTGAAGGTGACGGTGCTGCCGCTGACGGTGCATGCATCCGGGGTCGTCGAGGAGAACGTGACCGGGTTGCCCGAGCTGCCTCCGGTCGCGGTCACCGTGTACGTGTCGCCGGGGTACGCGTCGGTCGGCGGGGTCGAGGTGAACGTGATGTCCTGGGACTGCTTCTCCAGCACGGTCAGTGTCGCCGAGTCCGTGGAGCCGGCGTACGTCGCCGAGGCGGTGGGGACGTAGGTCGCGGCGACCTCGTTGTCGCCGATCTCGCCGGTCAGCTCGGGGCTGACCGCGCGTCCGTCGGTGTCGATCTCGACCGGGTCGCCGACGTCGGTGCCCTCGACCGCGAACTGCACGGCGCCACCGGCGGCGCTCAGCGAGCCGGCAGCGACCGTGACCTGCGCCGTGGCCGTCGTGGTCTGCTCCTCATGGATCGTGTCGGAGCCGAGCGAGAGCGACAGGGTGCTCGCGATCTTCGTGACGGTGATGCTCTGGGTGGCCGACCCCGCGGCGTGCAGGCTGTCGCCGGCTTGGGCGGCCTTGACGGTGCAGGTGCCGACGCCGGTGAAGGTGACGGTGCTGCCGCTGACGGTGCATGCATCCGGGGTCGTCGAGGAGAACGTGACCGGGTTGCCGGAGCCGCCGCCGGTTGCGGTCACCGTGTGGGTGTCACCCGGGTAGGCCTTGGTCGGGGCAGTCGACGTGAACGTGATCTCCTGATCGACCATCTGGCAGTGGTCGCCGATGCGGAGGGTGACCCTGAAAGCAGTGTCTCCGTACGCGTGCTCAACGTTGGTGTAGTCCGGGGTGAGGCTGGCGACCCCCGTCCCCGATTCGGGCTGGTGGTAGAACGTGACCAGGGGTGCTGTCGTGTTGTCCCGCTTTACGTAGGAAGCGGTGAGTACGCCGGTGTCGGGATCGATCTGCCACAGGCCCGTCTGTACTTCCCCGAGTACGTGCTGGCTAGGCATGACGGCGACGGCCGAGGAGCCCCCCAGCGCGCTGAAGGAGGTGTCGGTACCCACGGCCGTCGTGGGTGCCGACACGTGCCGGAGCTCTTGTTGGGTTCCCTCGGCGATGGTCACCCCGATGGCCGAGGATTTCGAGGTCGTGATGCTCATCGGGAAGTTGGGGCCGAGGCATCCGAGGAGGACGTCGTCCTTCAGCACCTGGATGTGGCCGGTGCGAGTCTCGCGCTCGACGACGGAGATGTTCTGGGTGGCCGACCCGGCGGTGAACCCGCCGCCCGCAGCCTGGGACGCCCTGACGGTGCAGGTGCCGACGCCGGTGAAGGTGACGGTGCTGCCGCTGACGGTGCATGCATCCGGGGTCGTCGAGGAGAACGTGACCGGGTTGCCGGAGCCGCCGCCGGTTGCGGTCACCGTGTAGGTGTCACCGGGATGGGCCTTGGTCGGGGCCGACGACGTGAACGTGACGGACTGTGGCAGCTCGACCGGTCCGGAGCAGGCCTCTCCGAGGCGGAAGGTCACAGCCACTGTCCGGCTAGGCCCGTACGCGCTGATGAACCGCTCGAGGTCGGGGGCCAGCCCGATGGACCGGTTGATCCCGTCGTCGTGCTTCCACGCGTGGACCTGTTGCGTGGAGGAATCCGGCCAGGTCCAGGTGGTAGAGAGCACCTTCGTCACGGGGTCGATGCTCCACAGTGCGGATTGGTTCCACGGCTGAGGAGTGTCCACCACCAGGAGGCTGTGGGTCGCCGGGTCGCCCTTCGTCATGAGGTCGGTCTCGCCGGCGAGGCGGAACTCAGGGTCGTTCGCGAGAGCGAGCACTTGGTGGGCGCCCTCGCTGATCGTGAAGTCATGGGCGCGGGAGGCGGCCGTCGAGTACTCGGCGACATGGCTGCTGTCGCTCTCCGCGACACAGCCGATGATCTGGCCTTCAACGATCACCTGGAGGTGACCGCTGTGGATCGGGGTGGCGGCCTGAGCCGCAGGGGAGAGGGCCACCGCAGCGCCGCTGACCATGAGCGCACTGGCGATGACCGAGGTGAAACGGTGGAACATAGGGTCACTCTCGGTGCGGAGGAAGACGAGCAGACGGCTCAGCCAGCCAAAACGTTACTCACTACTCCGGTCTCAAGAGTGTAGTTGTGACACATTCGTCACAACTTGTCGCGGAACGGCACCGAACTCTCGTGAGGTCGGGCGCGCGTGGCGCTGCGGCGTAGGGGTAACGAGGCGGGCACTGACAAGAAACCAACAGACTTGACTGTTTCTTTCGCCGAGGTCATGCTGTCGGGGTGACGGAAAGCCCTGCCAGGACACCGCAGACCGAGCGGACGCGGCTCATGCGCCAGCGGCTGCTCGAGGCCACGGTCGACTCGCTCGTCGAGTTGGGCTGGGCCGGGACGTCGACCACGATCGTCAGTCAACGCGCCGGCGTCAGCCGCGGCGCCCAGCTGCACCACTTCCCCAGCAAGCAGGACCTGGTGGTCGCCGCCGTCGAGTACATCGCCGAGCGACGCCGCGAGGAGCTGTTCGTCGACCTCGACCTGCTGCCCGAGCAGGGCCGCACCCGCGCCGTGCTGGACCTGTTGGCCGGTCAGTTCACCTCCCCGGTCTTCCTCGCCGCGCTCGAGCTGTGGGTCGCGGCGCGCACGGATCCGGACCTGCAGGCCAAGGTCGCCCCGTTCGAGCGCCGCGTGGGCCGCGAGACGCACGCCCGCGCGGTGGAGCTGCTCCAGGTCGACGAGTCGCGTGGACGCAACCGTCAACTGGTCCAGGCCACCCTCGACCTGCTGCGTGGCCTCGGCCTCGCCGCGACCCTGACCGACGACTCCGCACGCCGGGCCTCGATCCTCGACGCCTGGGCCGAAACCCTCGACCGAGAACTGGAACGATGACCACTCTTGACACCGTCCTGGACGACCTGGCCGCCGAATCGCTGCAGCTGGACGGCTGGGTCGCCGGCCTGAAGCCCGACGAGTGGGCCACGGTCACCACGCCCGAGGGCTGGACCGTCGCCCATCAGGTCGCGCACCTGCACTGGACCGACGTCACCTCGACGCACGCCATCAACGACAAGGCGGCGTTCGACGCCCTGATCATGGCGGCGCTGGAGAACCCCGAGGGCTACATCGACCAGGCCACCGACGAGCTGGCACTCGAGCCGCCGGAGTCGCTGCTGCCGGCCTGGCGCGCCGGGCGTTCCGACCTCGTCGACGCGCTGAAGTCCGTCCCCGAGGGTCAGAAGATCCCGTGGTTCGGCCCGCCGATGAGCCCGGTCTCGATGGCGACCGCGCGGCTCATGGAGACCTGGGCGCACAGCCACGACGTCGCCGAGGCGCTGGGCCTCTCGGTGCCGCGCACCGACCGCGTCAAGCACGTGTGCCACATCGGCGTGCGGACGTTCGCATTCACTCACCTGATGCGCGGCGAGGAGGCGCCCGACGTCCAGCCGCGCGTCGAGCTGACCGGCCCGTCGGGCGAGCTGTGGACCTGGGGCCCCGAGGACTCGCCCGAGCGCGTCACCGGCGACGCCTGGGACTTCGCCCTGCTGGCCACCCGCCGCCGTCACCGCTCCGACGTCGACGTCACCGCCTCCGGTCCCGCCGCCGACCACTGGCTCGACATCGTCCAGGCCTTCGCCGGTCTGCCCGGCAACGACCCCAAGCCGTTGGCCGAGCGCTGACCGCTCGGCTGAGTCCGGCCGGCGCTCGCGCAGTCACCTGGGAGATCACTTCCGTGAGTACTTCACCCACGGCGTGAACGTGTTCTTGTACGGCAGGTGATCGATGCGAGCCGGTGTGTACTCGTGGTAGCCGAACTCGTCGATCTGACCGGACTGGATGGTCCGCACGTTCACCCGGACGTACTTCGGGTGGTACAGGCAGCCCTTCTTCGGCTTGACGTGAACGACGACCTTGCCGGCCTCGAGGTCGTACCGCTCGGTCACCGTCTTGCCGCACTTCCCGGCGAACGGGTAGGTCCGCCAGCTCGTGCGGTGCTTCTTCGACCCCTTGAGCGCGCGGAAGCCGCCGTCACCCGGGATGCCGACCTCCTCGGCGAACTCGGCACCGCGCGAGCGGTGGTTCGTGTCGAGCAGCAGGCGGAACTCGCCCACGGGGGTGGTCTCCGCGTCCCAGTCGACTGCCTTCATCTTCACGGTGATCCGTACGCCCTTGGCGTTGTTGACCACCTTGACCTTGTAGAGGTCGAAGGCGCTCGTCCCGCCGCCGAGCGGATCGGTCGTGGTGCGTTCCTGCGCCTGGGCGGTCGGCGCGCCGGCGAGCAGTCCGACGGCGATCGCGGCCGACAGGAGGAGGGGCCGGATGAGTGGCCGCCTGCCCCGCGAGGCGTTGTTGATGTTCGTGGTCGCTGGGTTCCTGGGCATGAGATTCTCCGTCGTCGTGAGTCGCTGGTGTCGCCGATGGAGAGACGGGCGCGAGCGAATTCGTACCGCCGCCACGTATTGGAATGCGGCGGGCCTGCGGCGAGGATGTCGACCATGACGAAGAGCAAGCGCCTCGACGTGCTCGATCGCTACATGGAGGGGTTCCGCCGTAGCGACCACGAGATGGTGCTCGGCTGTCTGACTGATGACGTCGTGTGGCACGTGCACGGCGTGCGCACCACGACCGGGAAGGCGGAGTTCGACTCCGAGATCGAGAACCCGGATTTCGCGGGCAGCCCGGAGCTCACGGTCGACCGCACCATCGAGGCCGGCGACGTCATCGTGATCACCGGTGCTGGAGTGGGCCACCACCGCCAGGCTGGCCGCTTCGGCTTCGTCTACAGCGACCTGTTCACCTTCCGCGGCGACCTCATCGCAGAGGTGGAGTCGTACGTCGTCCCCGTGAGTTGAGGACAAGCTCGGGCGCCTCCGACGAGGCGCCCGAGTTGATCGCTCAGTTCCGGCGGCGCGACCCCGGGCGGCGCGGTTCCGCGGCGGCGACGACGAGGTCGTCCTCGGCGTCGACGGGTGCCTTCGGCTTGCCCCGCTCAGGCATGTGGCGCGGGCCCAGGGGCGCCGGCGGGCGCGCCCCGTCCCGGTTGAGCCAAGGATCCACGAGCAGGAAGTTCACCGCGAGGCCGACCAGGCCCCAGATCGCGATGACCATGACGTCGCCACCGATGCCGACGCCGTCCAGGTAGACCACCGAGCGGGCGATGTCGACGGCCGCGGGCAGGGGCAGGATGTCGGCGAGCGGACGGAAGAACTCCGGCACCATGTAGAGCGACAGGCCACCGCCGGACGCGGGCACGCCGGCCAGCATCACGACGATCATGACCGGGACCAGGCCGCCCAGTCCGAAGACCCTGATCACCGCCGCGCTCGCCCACGCGACGGCGAAGACCGTCAGGGCACCGAAGCCGATCAGCTCCAGGGGGTGGCCGTTCACGGCGCCGATCAGGACGTCGTAGAGGAACCAGAGCCACACCGAGATCCCCACGGACCAGCCCGCCACCAGCGGCAACAGCTGTCGCGTGCGGGTCAGGTCCGGGGCGCCGCCGCGCATCACGGCGAAGAACAGGAAGCCCGCCATGATCCAGCCCATGCCGACGTACAGGCTGTTGCTGCCGTTGACGTCGTCGTCGCTCAGCGGGGCGATGTCGTCGTGCGCCAGCTCGGATCCCGATCCGGCGGCGACGGCGGCGAACATCTGCGTGACGGCCGACTGCTGACTGGAGCCCGCGCCACCGGCCGTGACCAGCGTCGGGTCCTGACCGGCCGCCGTCGGCAGCACGTAGGCCGCCACGATCTCCTGGCTGCGGACCAGGTCCTCGGCCTCGGCCGCGGAGTCCACGACCCGCAGGTCGACGAACTCACCGAGCTGCGGCTCGACGCCGTCGACGAAGGCACCGGCCTGGGCGGCGGGGCCGACCACGGCGACGGGCATGTCGGCGACCTTGGCCTCGTGCATCGAGAAGCTCATCAAGGTGACGACCGTGATCATGATGGCGAGCGGGAACATCGCGACCGCCACCAAGCGCGTGCGGTAGGGCGCCACGGGGCCTCCCGGCAGGGCGGCCAGTGGCGCGTCCGGCTCGGTGTAGAGCGGGCCGCCCACGACGAGGTGGCCGGAGCGGCGCTCCTTCACGATGGCCAGGACGAGCGCGACGACCAGCCACGCGGCGAGCGTCAGCACGTGCCTGCCGAAGCCGTCGCCATCGAAGTAGATGACCGACCGGAGCGCCTCGCCGGCAGCAGGCAGCGGCAGGATCTCGTGCATCCACTGGAAGAACTCGGGCATGGTGTGGACCGACATCGCCAGGTTCGACGACGGGACGCCGAAGATCACCCACAGCAGCATGCCCAGCAGGACGGCGAACGGACCGAGCACCTTGGTGAACAGCAGTTGCGAGACGCCGACCGCGACGACCGCGAGCGTTCCGACGCCCAGGAACAGCGGGTAGTGCCCGTCGACCGCTCCGACGACGGGTCCCAGGATGAGCCAGACCAGCGAGCTGGTCAGGGCGCCCCAGCCGACGGCGATCGGAAGGAAGCGCCGCACGCGCAGCAGGTTCGGCAGGCCGGCGAGGAGCGTGCTCAGCGGCACGTATCCGGCCAACATCATGCCCATTGCCGCGAACAGCACCATGGTGCCGGTGCCGTCGGACTCCGGCAGGGGCACGACGTCGTTGGTCTCGACCTGCCACCCGTTGGCGACCGCTGCCGGCACGAGGAGCTTGTCGACGGTGGTGGCCTGCGAGGCACCGGAGGCCATGGCGTGGTGGACCTTCGCGACCGTGCCGGACACCGGCACCTCGATCGCGCCGCCGATCTCCTGGTCCCGGATCAGCTCCTCAGCCGCTGCTGCGCTCTCGACGCGACGGACCTCGAGGGCACCGCCGGAGTCGGCCTCGAGGCCGGTGGCGAGCTGCCGGGCGGCCTCACCCTGCCCGACGACGGCGACCGGCAGGTCGCGCGGGTGCGGGTTGTGCATCGTCCCCATGTACGTCGCGTACATCATCGTGACGATCAGGAACGGCATGACGAACAGCGCGATGAGGCGGCCCTTGCGCTCGGCCGGCGTCTCCGGCGGGGGCGGCGGGTACTTCTCCTGGGCGCGCGGCTCGGCCGTTGCTGGGTCTGCTGACACGGGTGACTCCTCGAGGCGCGCACAGGCGCGAAGGGTGAAAAGGGGGATGGCCGGTGGAACCGCCACGTTCCAGCGTAAGGCACGTGGCTTAATTCGGCGGAGTCTCGCTAGGGTTGTCCTCGTCACCTCGGCTCGCGGAAGGAACTCATGGCGCGCCCCAACGCCCGGAACCTCCTGCTCGACGCCGCCGAGCGCCTGTTCGCCGAGCACGGCATTTCGACGGTCTCGGACCGTCAGATCGCCGACGCCGCCGGCAACACCAACCACTCGGCGGTGAGCTACTACTTCGGTGGTCGTCGCGGCCTGATCGAGGCCCTCCTCGAACGGCACCAGTCCGGTCTCGAGCCTCGTCGTCGCGCGATGTTCGAGGAGTCGGACTCGTTGCTGGGCGACATCCGGTCAGCGGTGATCCCGCTGACGTCGGCCTTGGCGGAGCTGCCGACGCCGTCGTGGCGCGCGCGCTTCCTCGACCAGGCGCTCCACGACCCGCCGACGGCCGAGCTGCTGCGGTCCGGGCCGTTGGGCAACCCGATGGCCGGTGCCGTCGCGCGCTCCGTCGTCCAGCGGCTGGCCCACCTCGACGCGAACGTGGTCCGGGCGCGGGCCCAACTGACGGCACAGATCATCAGCACCACGTGTGCGCAGATCGAGGAGCTCGCCGAGCGGTCCGGTGAACCGGCGCGCTGGGCCGAGGCGGGCATCTTCCTGTGTGACGCGCTCGCCGGACTGCTGCAGGCACCCATCACGTCGGACATGGCGACAGGCAACTCGCGGCCCGACGTGTGAGAGTGAACCCACTCGCGCCCCGTGTCGTCCAGGAGGATGCATGAGCTCTCGCAGCGTCCTGACCCGTGCCGCTGCCGGCGCGCTGCTGGTCAACGCCGTGCCCCACGGCGTCGCGGGCCTGATCGGCCGGCCGTTCCCCACGCCCTTCGCCGACCCGCCCGGCAGAGGCCTGTCCGGGCGCGTGCCGAATCTGGCGTGGAGCGCAGCCAACCTGGCGCTCGGCGCGGTTCTGCTGCGTGGCCATGACGGAACGTCCCGCGAGAAGAAGGTCGTCGCGGTGAGTGTGGCTGTGACCGCCGTGGCGCTGACTGCTTACTTCGGGAGCCTCGACCTCGGTACGGACTGAAGGTCGCCGGGAACGCAGCTGCGGAAACTAAAAAGCAGGCTTGACTGTTTCTTTGTGACGGGGGACACTCAACCCGTGCGTACTCTTCGTGTCGGCAACTGCTCGGGCTTCTACGGCGATCGCTTCTCGGCGATGCGCGAGATGCTCGAGGGCGGCGAGCTCGACTACCTGACCGGCGACTACCTCGCCGAGTTGACGATGCTGATCCTCGGCCGCGACCGGATGAAGAGCACCGACCTCGGGTACGCCAAGACTTTCCTCAAGCAGCTGACCGAGAACCTCGCGCTGGCGAAGGAGCGCGGCGTCAGGATCGTCGCCAACGCCGGCGGCCTCAACCCGGCCGGCCTGGCCGAGGCCATTCGCAAGGTTGCCGCCGAGCAGGGCGTCGACGTCTCGGTGGCGCACGTCGAGGGTGACGACCTGCTGGCACGTTCGGCTGAGCTCGGCTTCGGCGACGCGCTGACCGCCAATGCCTACCTGGGTGCCTTCGGCATCGCCGAGGCGCTGAAGTCCGGCGCCGACATCGTCGTCACCGGCCGCGTCACGGACGCCTCCGTCGTCGTCGGGCCGGCGATCGCCGAGTTCGGTTGGGGCCGCGAGGACTTCGACCGGCTCGCCGGCGCGGTCGTGGCGGGCCACGTCATCGAGTGCGGTGCGCAGGCGACCGGTGGCAACTTCAGCGGCTTCCTCGACATCGACACCAGCCGGCCGCTCGGCTTCCCCATCGCCGAGATCAGCGAGACCGGCGACGTCGTCATCACCAAGCACGACGGCACCGGCGGCGCGGTCACGGTCGACACGGTCACCGCCCAGCTCGTCTACGAGATCCAGGACCAGCGGTACCTGAACCCCGACGTCGTGGTCGACCTGACCAGCATCGACCTGACCGCCGACGGCGCCGATCGGGTGCGCATCTCGGGCGTACGCGGCGGTGCGCCGCCGGCGACCACGAAGGTCTGTCTCAACGCGTTCGGCGGCTTCCGCAACAGCGTCGAGTTCGTCCTGACCGGCCTCGACATCGAGGACAAGGCGGCGTGGGTGCGCCGCCAGATCGAGGCGGCTCTGGCCGGCAACCCGCCCGCCGAGATCGTCTGGGACCTGGCGCGCACCGACCACCGCGACCCCGCCTCGCAGCCCGCGGCCGCCGCGATCCTGCGCTGCCACGTCAAGGACGCCGACCAGGACAAGGTCGGCCGCGCGTTCAGTGGCGCCGCCGTCGAGATCGCGCTCGCGTCGTACCCGGGCTTCACCATGACCGCGCCTCCCGGCCGCGGCGCCCCCTACGGCATCTACCGGGCGGCCTACGTGCCGCAGTCCGAGGTGCCCCACGTGGTCGTCCATGCCGACGGCTCGCGCACCGAGATCGCCCCGCCCGCCGTCACGGCCGACCCTGAGAGCCACTTTTGGAAACGGATCCACGCAAACTCGGCAGAGAATGGTGGATCCGTTTCCAAAAGTGGCCCGGGGCAGCCGATCGCGTTGGGCCGCCTCGTCCACGCGCGCTCGGGCGACAAGGGCGGCAACGCGAACGTCGGCGTGTGGATCCCCGCGGGCCATCCGCGCCGCGAGCAGGCCTACGCCTGGCTCGAGACCTTCCTGACCGAGGACCGCGTCCGCGAGCTGCTGCCCGAGGCCGCCGACCTCGAGATCGACGTCCACCCGCTGCCGAACCTGTCCGGCATCAACCTGATCCTGCGCGGCCTGCTGGGGGAGGGCGTCGCCTCGTCGACGCGCTTCGACCCCCAGGCCAAGGCGCTCGGCGAATGGTTGCGCGCCCGCATCGTCACCATCCCCGAGGAGCTGCTCGCATGAACCCCTGGAACACCGACGAGCGGCAGGCGCTGCGCCAGGCCGTCGAGGCCTTCACCCGTGCCGAGATCGCACCGCACATCGCCCAGTGGGAGGACGACGGCGAGCTCCCGCGCGAGCTGCACCTCAAGACCGCGAAGGCCGGCTTCCTGGCCGTCGGGTTCCCCGAGGAGGTCGGCGGCGACGGCGGCGACATGATCGACGCCGGCATCGCCACCGAGGCGATGCTGGCCGCCGGTGGATCGACGGGTCTGCAGGCCAGCCTGTTCACCCACTCGATCGCGACGCCCCACATCATCGACTCGGGCAACACCGACCTGATCGACCGCTACGTCCGCCCGACGCTGGCCGGCGAGATGATCGGCGCCCTCGGCGTCACCGAGCCCGGTGGCGGCTCCGACGTGGCCAACATCCGCACCCGCGCCGTCCGCGACGGCGCCCACTACGTCGTCAACGGCGCCAAGACGTTCATCACCAGCGGCGTCCGCGCCGACTTCGTCACCACCGCCGTCCGCACGGGCGACGAGGGCCACGGCGGCATCAGCCTGCTGGTCATCGAGAAGGACACACCCGGCTTCACCGTCGGCCGCAGTCTGCGCAAGATGGGCTGGCACTGTTCCGACACCGCAGAGCTCTTTTTCGAGGACGTTCGCGTCCCCGTCGAGAACGTCGTGGGTGAGGAGAACAGCGGCTTCTACCTGATCGCCCAGCAGTTCGTCGGCGAGCGCATCAACCTCGCGACGCAGGCCTACGCGACCTCCCAGCGCGCCCTCGACCTGGCGGCCGCGTACGCCAAGGAGCGCGAGACCTTCGGCAAGCCGCTCATCGCCCGCCAGGTCATCCGCCACAAGCTCGTCGAGATGCACTCGCGGACCGCTGCCGCCCGCGCCCTGACCCGCGAGGTCGTCGAGCGCGCCCTCGACACCCCCAAGTCCGACCCGACCCTGATCCTCGACGCGGTCGTGGCGAAGAACCAGGCTGTCGCGTGTGCCGAGTTCGTCGTCCACGAGGCCGTGCAGATCTTCGGCGGCATGGGTTACATGCGTGAGTCCGAGATCGACCGTCACTACCGCGATGCCCGGATCCTGGGCATCGGCGGCGGTGCCACCGAGGTCATGAAGGATCTCGCCGCGAAGCTGCTGGGGTACTGAGTGACTCCCAGCTGCCCACCCTCGCGCCACTTTTGGAAACGGATCCACGTGTTTTCGTCCGTGGAAGGTGAAACCGTTTCCAAAAGTGGAGAGGGGTGGCGGGCATGAGCCCAGCACAGGTCCGCGGAGAGCGGATGGCGCGGCAACGGTTGATCGGCGAGCCGTTCCCGGACCTGCGGTCCTGCGTCGGCACCCTCGGTGCGGTGCAGTTCCAGGAGTTCGAGGACTCGCTGTGGTCGCTCGCCCGCCGCACGAAGGACCGCCCGAGCCGTGAGGCCATCGCCACCGAGATCGCCGAGGGTTCGCTCGTGCGTCACCACGTGCTGCGCCCGACGTGGCACGTCGTCCGCGTCGAGGACCTCGGCTGGATGCTCGATCTGACGGCCGACCGGATCCGCGCGCAGTCGCGCCCGCAGTTGCGGTCCACCGGTCTGCTCGAGGACCGCGACCGGTTCGTCGCCATGGTCGGCCAGATCGTCGAGGCCGCGGACGTCCCGCTGACCCGCAAGGAGATCGGAGCGGCCCTGGCCGAGCGCGGGGTCGAGCTCAAGGGCATGGCGCTCGGTCACGTCACGATGGGCGCCGAGCTGGACAAGATCGTGACGACCGGCCCTCGCCGCGGCAGCTGGGACACCTTCGTCCCCTACGCGTCGCGCATCCCCACCGCGCCGATCGACCGGGACGAGGCGCTCGTCCGTCTCGCGTCGATGTACCTGGCCGGACACGCGCCCGCCACCGCCCGCGACTTCGCCTGGTGGGCCGGCCTGACCCTCACCGACGCGCGGCGCGCGTTCGAGCAGGTCGAGCCCGAGGCGTTCGAGGCGCCCACCTCGGACGGCACCGCGTTCCTGCTGAGCCTCTTCGACGAGCTCGTCATCGCCTACCAGGACCGCTCGCACTACGAGGTGCCCACCGCGCGCGACGGCATCATCGACGTCTGGGGCGGCAACCTGGCGCTGCTCGACGGCGTGGTCGCCGGGACCTGGCGCCGCCTCAAGCCACAGCGCAAGGCCGACCCGGTCCGCCTGGAGATCACCCCCGTGCGAGCCCTCTCGCCCACCGACCGCGAGCGCATCGAGACCGATGCCGCCTCCCTCATCGACCACCTCGACACCACCGTCGACCTGCAGTGGAAGGACCACGCATGAGTGCAGTCAGGACCGCCGTCGACCCGACGTCGGCCGCGTACGCCCAGAACCGGGAGGCGGCGCTCGAACGCGTCGCCGACCTCGCCGAGCAGCACGCCAAGGCGCTGGCCGGCGGCGGCGAGAAGTACGTGGACCGTCATCACCAACGGGGCAAGCTGACCGCGCGCGAGCGCATCGAGCTGCTCGTCGATCCGGACGCGCCGTTCCTCGAGCTGGGCGCGTTGGCCGGCTGGGGCACCGACTTCACCGTCGGCGGCTCGATCATCACCGGCATCGGTGTCGTCGAGGGCGTCGAGTGCATGATCATCGCCAACGACCCCACCGTGAAGGGCGGCTCGTCCAACCCGGTCACGGTCAAGAAGGGCTTCCGCGCCGCGCAGATCGCGGCCGAGAACCGGCTGCCCACGATCAACCTCGTCGAGTCCGGCGGCGCCGACCTGCCGACGCAGAAGGACATCTTCATCCCCGGCGGCGCCAGCTTCCGCAACATCACGCAGGCCAGTGAGGACCGCCGTCCCACGGTCGCGCTGGTCTTCGGCAACTCAACGGCGGGCGGCGCCTACGTGCCCGGCATGAGCGACTACGTCGTCATGGTCGACGGCGGCGCCAAGGTCTTCCTCGGTGGACCGCCGCTGGTGAAGATGGCCACGGGCGAGGAGTCCGACGACGAGTCGCTCGGCGGCGCCCAGATGCACGCCAAGCAGTCCGGCCTGGCCGACTACCTGGCGGTCGACGAACGCGACGCGATCCGCCTCGGCCGCCAGATCATGCGCCGGATCAACTGGCGCAAGGCCGGCCCGGTGCCCGCCTCGGTCTACAGCGAGCCGCTGCTGGACCAGGAGGACCTGCTGGGCATCGTGCCCACCGACCTGAAGATCCCGTTCGACCCCCGTGAGGTCATCGCGCGCCTGGTCGACGGCAGCGAGTTCGACGAGTTCAAGCCGCTCTACGGCCAGAGCCTCGTCACCGGCTTCGCCCAGCTGCACGGGCACCCGATCGGCATCCTGGCCAACGCCCAGGGCGTGCTGTTCAGCCAGGAGGCCCAGAAGGCCGCGCAGTTCATCCAGCTGGCGAACCAGATCGACACGCCACTGCTGTTTTTGCACAACACGACGGGCTACATGGTCGGTGCGGAGTACGAGCAGGGCGGCATCATCAAGCACGGCGCGCAGATGATCAACGCCGTCTCGAACAGCAAGGTCCCGCACATCTCGATCGTGATGGGGGCGTCGTACGGCGCCGGTCACTACGGCATGAGCGGCCGCGCCTACGACCCGCGCTTCATGTTCAGCTGGGTCGGCGCCAAGTCCGCCGTGATGGGCCCGGCGCAGCTGGCCGGCGTCATGGAGATCGTGGCCCGCCAGTCTTCCGAGTCCAAGGGCATCCCGTTCGATTCCGAGGGATTCCAGGGCATCAAGGACCTCGTCGAGCAGCAGATCGAGGAGCAGTCGCTGGCGTACTTCACCAGCGGCCTGGGCTACGACGACGGTGTCATCGACCCGCGCGACACCCGCACCATCTTGGGCATCTGCCTGTCCGCCATCGCCAACGCGCCCGTCGAGGGCGCCCGCGGCTACGGGGTGTTCCGCCTGTGAGCGCCTCCACCGTCCAGCAAGGAGTCAACCCGGTGACCATCAGAAGAGTCCTCGTCGCCAACCGTGGCGAGATCGCCCGCCGCGTGTTCCGCACGGCCCGTGACCTCGGCATCGAGACGGTCGCCGTGTTCTCCGACGCCGACGCCGACATGCCGTTCGTGGCCGAGGCGGACCTCGCGGTGCGCCTGCCCGGCAGCGCGCCCTCGGAGACCTACCTGCGCGGCGACCTCGTGATCGACGCCGCGCGCCGCACGGGTGCCGACGCGATCCACCCCGGCTACGGCTTCCTGTCCGAGAACGCCGCCTTCGCCCGTGAGGTCGAGGCGGCCGGTCTGGTCTGGATCGGCCCCAGCCCGGAGTCCATCGACCAGATGGGCAGCAAGATCCGCGCCAAGGAGATCATGGCCGCGGCCGACGTGCCGATCCTCTCGGTCGACGTCGCCTCGGTGACGGACGCCGACCTGCCGCTGCTGGTCAAGGCCAGTGCCGGCGGTGGTGGTCGCGGCATGCGCGTGGTCGAGCGGCTGGAGGACCTCGACGGCGAGCTGGCCAAGGCGCAGGCCGAGGCCCAGTCCGCGTTCGGCGACGGCACCGTCTTCGTCGAGCCGTACCTGCCGCGTGCCCGCCACGTCGAGGTGCAGATCCTGGCCGACACGCACGGCACCGTCTGGGCCGTCGGCGACCGTGACTGCTCGATCCAGCGTCGTCACCAGAAGGTCGTGGAGGAGGCGCCCGCGCCGAACCTGTCTGACACGGCGCGCAAGACCCTGCACACCGCGGCCCGGGCGGCCGCCGAGGCCGTGGGCTACCGCGGCGCCGGCACGGTCGAGTTCCTCGTCGACGGCGACCGGGTCTTCTTCCTGGAGATGAACACCCGTCTGCAGGTCGAGCACCCCGTCACCGAGCAGGTGCACGGCATCGATCTCGTCGCCGCGCAGATCGCGATCGCCGAGGGCAAGCCGCTCGAGGGCGAGGTCTCGGCGCCGCAGGGCCACTCCATCGAGGTGCGCCTCTACGCCGAGGACCCGGCCGACGACTGGTCGCCCCAGACCGGCACGATCCGCGTCTTCGACTTCCCCGAGACGGTCCGCGTCGACTCCGCGGTCGAGGTGGGCAGCGTCGTGGGCATCCACTACGACGCGATGATCGCGAAGGTCATCGCGCACGGCCCCGACCGCACCACGGCGCTGCGCATCCTGGTCGACGCCCTGCGTCGGTCGAGCGTGCACGGTGTCACGACGAACCGGTCGGCCCTGCGCCAGATCCTCGAGGCCCAGCCGGTGCAGGACGCCGACCTGTGGACCTCGATGCTGGAGGAGCACGCCGACGCGTGGATCACGACGGAGGCCGGCGACCCGCTGGTGCCCGTCGCGGCAGCCCTGGCCGAGGCCACGATCGCGGCCGCGTCCGGGCGGGTGCTCTCGCGCATCCCCGCCGGGTTCCGCAACGTCCCGAGCCAGCCGTTGACGCGCGAGTACGAGGGTCACGAGCCCGTCCGGTACCGCAGCGCTGGTGGACGGCTCACCGTCGACGGGGTCACCGTCGTCTCACTCGACACGTTCGGCTCGGCGGCCGAGGTGCTGCTCGAGGCTGACGGCGTCACCCGCCGCTACTGGGTCGAGACCGGCGAGAAGCACGTCGACGTCGACGGTCCGGAGGGCTCGACGAGCCTGACGCCGGTGCCGCGCTTCGTCGATCCCGCCGACGTCGTTGCCGAGGGTTCGCTGTTGGCGCCCATGCCCGCCGCGGTCACCGCGGTCCAGGTCGCCGACGGCGATCGCGTCTCGAAGGGCGACCCCGTGGTCGTCCTCGAGGCCATGAAGATGCAGCACACCATCACGGCGCCGTCCGACGGCGTCGTCAGCAACCTGGCGGTCACCGTCGGGCAGCAGGTCGAGGCCGGAGCCGTCCTCGCCGTCATCGAGGAGGAAGCAGAATGAGCAACTTCACCGAGTCCGAGGAGCGTCGCGAACTGCGCAAGGCCGTCGCGGCCCTAGGCGCCAAGTACGGCGAGCACTACTTCTACGACGCCGCGAACTCCGGTCGCAAGACCACCGAGCTGTGGTCCGAGGCGGGCAAGCTCGGCTACCTCGGCGTCTCGATCCCCGAGGAGTTCGGCGGCGGTGGCGGCGACATCGGCGATCTCGCCGCGGTGTGCGAGGAGCTGGCGGTCGCCGGTTGCCCGCTGCTGCTGATGGTCGTCTCGCCGGCCATCGTCGGCACGGTCATCGCGCAGTACGGCACGCCCGAGCAGAAGCAGCGCTGGCTGCCCGGCCTGGCCGACGGCACCGAGACGTACGCCTTCAGCATCACCGAGCCGGATGCCGGGTCGAACTCGCACAACCTGGTCACCACGGCCACGAAGACCGAGGACGGCGGCTGGATCCTCAAGGGCGGCAAGACCTACATCTCCGGCGTCGACGAGGCCAGCCACGTGCTGGTCGTCGGTCGCACGGCCGACGCCAGGAGCGGCAAGCTCAAGCCCGCGTTGTTCATGGTGCCGACCGATGCCGAGGGCTTCAGCGCCCAGGAGATCGAGATGGGCATCACGAGTCCCGAGAAGCAGTTCACCCTGTTCTTCGACGACATCCGCCTGCCCGCCGATGCCCTGGTCGGCAGCGAGGACGCCGGTCTGGAGCAGTTGTTCGCCGGCCTCAACCCCGAGCGCATCATGGCGGCCTCGATGGGCACCGGCACCGCGCGCTGGGCGCTCAACAAGGCCGTCGCCTACGCCAAGGAGCGCGACGTCTGGGGCAAGCCGATCGGCGCGCACCAGGCGATCGCCCACCCGCTGGCGCAGTTGCACATCGACATCGAGATGACGCGACTGTTGACCCAGAAGGCCGCGGCGCTCTACGCCGCGGGCGACCTGATGGGCGCCGGCGAGGCCGCCAACATGGCCAAGGTCGCCGCCGGTGACGCGGCCGCCCGGGCCGTCGACACGGCGATCCAGACCCACGGCGGCAACGGCCTGGCGAACGAGTACGGTCTCGTCCAGGCCCTGGCCGCGTCGCGCCTGTCGAACATCGCGCCGGTGAGCAAGCAGATGGCCCTCAACTTCGTGGCCCAGTTCTCGCTCGGCCTGCCGAAGTCCTACTGAGTCGGAGGAGCACCATGACCGAACTCGTCCACCTGGACGTCGCGGACGGCGTCGCGACGATCACCCTCGACAGCGAGCACAACCGCAACGCGCTGAGCCGCCAGCTCGTCACCGAGCTGCGCGACCACCTGGCCAGCGCCGAGGCCGACGCCGACGCGAAGGTGATCGTGCTGCGCTCGGCTCACCGCGTGTTCTGCTCGGGTGCCGATCTGTCGGAGGCGGCGGAGGGCTCGATGCAGCAGGGCGCGGCAGCGCTGATCGACCTGCAGCGTCGGCTCGCCACGAGCGCGAAGCCCGTCGTGGTGGTGCTCGGCGGTCCCGTGCGCGCGGGTGGTCTCGGCCTGGTCGGTGCCGCCGACATCGTGCTGGCCACGCGTCCGGTGACGTTCGCGCTGACCGAGGTCCGGCTGGCGTTGGCACCCGCGGTCATCAGCCTGTCGTTGTTGCCGCGGCTGGCCCCGCGAGCGGCGTCCGACCTCTTCCTCACGGGGCGCAAGTTCGACGCCGTCGAGGCGGCCGAGATCGGCCTGGTCACCCGCGTCGTCGAGGACGGTGAGCTCGAGTCCGGGCTCCAGGCCGTGCTCGCCGACCTGGCCCAGGGGTACCCGCAGGGGTTCCGCGAGACGAAGGCGCTGCTGAACCACGACCTCGTCGAGCGCATCGATCGGCTGGGCGACCAGGTGGCCGAGCAGTCGGCGCGGCTCTTCGGCAGCGACGAGGCCCGCGAGGCCATGCTGGCGTTCCTGTCCCGCAAGGGCTGACCCAGGCCCCACGACGAGCGCCCCTCCCGAGACTGGGAGGGGCGCTCGTCGTGCGCAGGTCAGTCCTGCGACGGAACCGGCTTCAGTGCGTTCACCGAACAGTGCGCCTGCGGGGCGATGACCGCGATCCGCTGGGTGTACCCGTGCATGAAGCCGAAGAGACGCTGGCCGGTCAGCGAGGCGTTGAAGGCGCGCGGCGCCGTCTTCGCCTTGACCTGGAAATGCGATTCCGCGGGCTTCGGATCGTCGTCCAGCACGTCGTAAGGCGACTTCACGGTGAGGAGCGTGGCGTCACCTTCCGATTCGTCGAGGACTCCGACCGTCGACCTGAAGGTGTCGCACGAGCCGGCGGGCGCGATGAAGAGCGACACGTACTGCCAGACGAGCCAGGCCTTCGGGTAGGTCCGGCCGGCAACGGTGGCGGGCCCGGTGGTCACCGCATTCGCCTCCGCGTCGATCGGCTGCTGCGTGAGGTCGAGCCAGCGCCAGCCGACATACCGGCGCGCCGTGCTCTTACCGGCGCGAGCACGCTTGGACTTCGGCGCGACGACGCGCACGGCATGAGCACCGGCGGTCGAGACCTTGATGCGGGTCGCGTAGCCGCGCTTCTTGGTGGTGCGGACCTTCTTGACGGTCCTCCACTTCCCGGCGCCGACCTTGACCTGGACGGCGAGGCGCTTCTTGGCCGCCTTGGGCCCTCGGACCTTGCCCGAGACCTTGACGGTCTGACCGACGTCGGCCTTCGTCGTCGACAACTTGATCGAGACCTTGTAGGTCGGCTTCTTCGCGGCCTCGGCCGAGGCCGTGGGCGCGAGCGAGACGATCAGGCCGACGGCAGCGGCGACGGCGATGGAGCGTGGACGCATGGATGTTCTCCCCGAGATGTATTTGTGGTCGCCACAATTTAACGAGTCCGGCTCGGCCCGTCCGTCGAAACGCCGAAATCAGCCGAAGCGCCGTGGCTCACGGCAGCGGCAGTGCGGGCAGTGCGTTGAGCGAGCAACGGATCCGTGGCGAGATCACGACTGCGGTGTTCCCCATGTCGCCCAGGCCGAGGACCCGACGGCCGGTCAGCGTGTGGCGGATGGGCACCGGTGCGGCACCGGGAGCGAGGCTTCCCGGCCGCCTCGGCGGCCGTGGCGGGCGCGAGTGAGACGACGAGGCCGAGCACAGCGGCCACGGCGATGATGCGCACGCGCATGACGACACACTCCCCGAGATCAGTGACGAATCGCCCCGAACCTGGCGAAGACCGACCCGTCGTGCGCCCTGAACGGCGCAGACGTGGTGACGATCGAGCAGCGCCCCCTCCCCCGAGCTGAAGGGGGCGCTCGAACGACCGTTGTGCGGGTCAGCCCAGGCGCATGGTGGTTCCTGACCTCGGGGGATGGGTCCTCAGGCTAGGCGCGCTCGCGGCGCCGCGAGGTGACAACAGGAGTTACGTCAGAAACATTTGCCACATTCGTCCCACTTCGCCCGGGAGCGCCCCGCGGGCTCCGGCCGTCCCCCCTCGACGTTCGGCGCTCGCGGGGCGCCGTCGTTGAAGAGCCGTGCCGTTCGCTCCTGATACCTCCGACTTGGAGTCGGGCTGCGCCTCGGCCGCGCCCACTCCGTGGCCCGGGGGCTGGTCATCGCGCCCGGATGTGAGTACCGTCACACTGTAACTGTCAGTGACAGGCTGGCCTCGGGGGCCTGTGGGAGCCAGGAGTCGTCGTGTCGCCAGTCAAGTCCTTCATCGCCGCCGTTGTACCCGCGGCCACCGTCGCCGCCACGCTGACAGCGGTCCTCGGCGGTTCCCAGGCGCAAGCTGCTGCCGGCGACCTGCCCGTCGGTCCGGGCGAGTTGGCGACGAACCTGCTCTACGACTGCCACGTCGAGTCCGGCGGCCTGGACCTGGGAGTTCGCCCGGTCGTCGTGACCCCGTCGGTGACGTACCCCGAGACCGCCGCACCGGGTGACGTGCTCCCCGCCCGGGCGCTCGACATGTCCGTGGTGCTTCCCGACTTCATCAGGCAGGCCTCGTACGACCTGCTGGGTGCGAGGTCGTTCGAGGGAGAGGCCGACGGTGTCCAGTTCGCCATCGAGACCGCCGGCCGCTGGTCCGGTCTGCCGCCGACCTCGCTGACGATCGCGCGGGCCGACCTGCCTGCATCGGGGAGTTGGACGCTGGACGCCGAGGCCACGGTGCCGGCCATCACCGTGCCCGACGATGCTCGCGAGGCGCTCTGGCTGGGACTGCCGAGGACCTTCGCCATCGCCGGATCCTTCGTGTCGGCTGACGGCGGCAGCATCCCCACGTCGCTCACATGTGAGGCCCCGGAGGATCACACCATCGGCGGTATCCGCGTCGCAGGGGCGACCAACCCGACGCCCCCGACGGACCGTCCGACGGTCAACCCCACGACCGAGCCCGTGCCGTCCGATCCGACGACCGACCCGTCCCCGGACCCCACCGATCCCACCGACCCGCCGACTGACCCGACGGACCCGACCGATCCGCCGACCGACCCGGTGCCCGGGCCCGGAGGAGCGGTCCCGGTCGGACCCGGGACGTTGTCCCGAGCCGCTTCCTACCAGTGCGCGGTGACCGCGGCAGGTCTGAACCTGGGCACCCAGGCCTTCTCCCTCGCGGCCACGGCCGACTACCCCGAGACCGCGGCGCCCGGGGACGTGTTGGCGGCGCGTGAACTGACGGTCCGGTGGACGTCGAGCGAGCGGCTGCGGCAGTCCGTGGCGCTGTTGCTCGGGGCGACGGAGGCGGAGGGGACCGCTGCCGATGCGGCGCTGTCGGTCACCACTGCGGGCCGGACCACCGAGCTCGAGCCGACCGCGCTGGCATTCTCGCGGGCGTCCGTCTCCGAGACGGCCGACCCGCCGTGGACGATGCAGGGCACCGCCACGATCCCGGCGATCACCGTCCCGCAGGACGCCACCGGCGCGGTCTGGCTGGGGCTGCCGGACAACTTCACGATCACCCAGGTCTTGTACAAGGCGGACAACTCGACGTACCCGATGGTGGCGACGTGCGCCGCCGGTCAGGACCGCCTGCTCGGCGGCATCGCGCTGGCCGGTCAGACCGCCCCGGAGCCGCCCGTGCTCGATCTCCCGAGCCAGCCGACCCCTCCGACTCCGCCGACCTCTCCGACTCCGCCGACCTCTCCGACTCCGCCGACCGACCCGACCACTCCGCCGTTCCCCACGGACCCGCCCGGTGAGCCCGGTGGCGAGGTGCCCACGGGGCGGTCAGCTCTCGCGGACGATCGCGTACCGGTGCGAGACGATCGTCGGTGGCCTGAACCTGGGCACCCGGGACGTCGCGGTCACGGCGACGACGGACTATGGGGTGATTTACGGCGACAACGTCCTGCCTCCCAGCCCGCTTTACCTGCGGCTCCACATGCCGGAGCTGCTGCGCGGCACCGTGGCCGACATCGTGGGCGGACGGGAATCCTCGGGCTCGGTCCCGGGTCTGCCGCTGGCGGTGACGGTCAACGGAGCCCCGTTCGACCTTCCCGTGGGCGTGCAGTTCCCCCGGAGTCCCGTCCCGCAGCAGGCGGGCGAGCCGTGGGTGTTGGCGGGACGGGGCGAGGTCCCGTTCATCTCCCTGGCGAGCGACACGAGGGGCGCCGTCACATTGGGCCTGCCCGCCACGTTCCGGCTGGATCTCTCGGTCTACACGGACAGCGACGAGATCCCGTCGACCGTGAGTTGCACGGGACCCAGTGACCGCCTGATCCGCAGCTTCGAGATCGAAGAGCAGCCGACCGAGGGACCCACACCCGGGCCCACGACCGAGCCGAGCACCGTGCCGACGACCCAGTTCACGGTCGAGCCGACGACCGCGCCGACCACCGCGCCGACGACAGGCCCGACCAGCGGTCCGGTCCTGCTCGCCCCGACGGTCAAGGTCGGCGCGGTCTGCCTGTGGCGCTCGGCGGTCTTCACCGTCGGGGTGTCGGCGAAGGGCACCGTCCCGACCGGCACCGTGACGGTGAAGCTGGGGGACAGGACCGTGGCGAAGGGCCGGGTCTTCCTCGGCGTGAGCATCCTGACGGCGAGCAACCTGCCGAAGGGTCAGCACACGTTCTCGATAACGTACAGCGGCGATGGGAAGGTCGCTGCGAAGACCGTGACGAAGGTCCTGCGCATCAACTGACGCCTGAAGCGTGGCGGTGGGGGCGACCGGCTGGCATCCGGTGCCTAGAATGGAGAGTTCCCCCATGCCAGCGAAGGACGTTGATGAGCAGCCCCTCACCCGATGAACGCGAGCTCGCCCACGAGCAGGCGTACGTCGACACGGTCTACCAGCGCCTGGAGGAGTCCACGAAGGTCGCCAAGTCGCTCGTCGCCGAGGGACTGGCCCGTGGCCACATCGGCCACGAGGGTGGACTGGTCGAGCGCGACGCGATGGTCTACCAGGCCTCGCGCCGGCTCAGTGCCCTGCACGCGGCCCACGACGGCCTCGTGTTCGGCCGCCTCGACCTGAACGGCGGCGACGCCCGCTACATCGGACGGATCGGCGTGCGGGACGAGGACCGCGAGATCATCCTGGTCGACTGGCGTGCCCCCGCGGCCGCCGTCTTCTACCAGGCCACCGCCCAGGATCCGGCCGGCGTCGTCCGTCGTCGCGTGCTGCGGTGCCGGGGCGACCGCGTCGTGGGTATCGAGGACGAGCTGCTCGACGCCGAGGCCGCGCCCGACGACATGGTCGTGATCGGTGAGGGCGCCCTGCTGGCCAGCCTCAGCCGGGCCCGCGACAGCTCGATGCACTCGGTCGTGGCGACGATCCAGAAGGAGCAGGACGAGGCCATCCGCGCCCCCGCCCGGGGCGCCACGATCATCGGCGGCGGTCCCGGCACGGGCAAGACGGTCGTCGCGCTGCACCGCGCGGCCTACCTGCTCTACACCGATCGGCGCCGATTCGAGTCCGGTGGCGTCCTGGTCGTCGGTCCGTCCGGCGTGTTCATGAACTACATCGAGCGGGTCCTGCCCAGTCTGGGCGAGACCAGCGTCGTGCTGCGGTCGATCGGCGAGGTCGTCGACGGCATCCGGGCCGACCGCCACGCGTCGCCCGAGATGGCGGCTCTGCTGGGTTCGGCCCGCATGGCGAAGGTCTTGGCCCGCGTCGCGAGGTCGCCGCAGGCGGGGGCACCCCACCGCTTCGACCTGTTCTACCGCGACGACCGCCTCGTGCTCGAGGCCTCCGACCTGGCCCGCATCCGGCGCCGGGTGCTGGCGAACGGCCTGCCCAACACCACCCAGGCCGTCGCGCGCGAGGAACTGGTCAAGGCCCTGTGGGAGCGCGTCACCGGTGATCGCGGTCTCGACCGCGGCGAGGAGGCGTTCGCCGACCAGCTCGACGGCGACCTGACGTTCGAGACGTTCGTCGACGAGTGGTGGCCCGAGCTCGACCCGGTCGAGGTCTGGCGGTCCGTCCCGTCGCGCCTCGGCGAGGTCGCGTCCGATCTCTACACCTCGTTCGAGCAGCAGGTCCTGCGCCGTGAGTGGGCCGACCACCCCACGATCGAGGACATCCCGCTCATCGACGAGCTGCGGCACCTGCTCGGTGAGGCGCCGGCCCGCTCCGAGGACGACTGGGCCACGCCGAAGCAGATGATGAGCTTCGAGCAGCGCGAGCGCGAGGACCGGGTCCAGGCCACCGGCAGCATCGACGACGTGGGCTATGCGCACGTGCTGGTCGACGAGGCGCAGGACCTCTCGCCGATGCAGTGGCGCATGCTCGGCCGTCGTGGCCGCACCGCCAGCTGGACGATCGTGGGCGACGAGGCACAGTCCTCGTGGCCGGTCCCGTCCGAATCGGCCGCCGCGCGCGACGAGGCGCTCGGCACGATGCCGGTCCACCGCTTCCGACTCTCGACGAACTACCGCAACTCCGCCGAGATCTACGAGTTCGCCGCCCAGGTCGCGACCCACGCGATCGAGCGTCCCGATCTCGCCGACGCGGTCCGCCGCACCGGAGTCGACCCGCGCCACGAGGTCGTGCCCGGCGACGAGCTGCTCGGCCGGGTGGCCGACATGGCCGCCGAGATGCTCACGCAGGTCGAGGGCACCGTCGCCGTCGTCGCCCCCGCGGGACGTCTGGCCGAGGTCAGCGCGGCGGTGCCGGCCGACGAACGGCTCCGCGTGCTCGAGCCGCTCGACACCAAGGGACTGGAGTTCGACGGTGTCGTGCTGGTCGATCCCGACGCCGTGGTCTCCGAGGCCGCGGCGGGCTGGCGCACGCTCTACGTCGTGCTGACCCGTGCGACCCAGCGACTTGTCACCGTGGGCACCTCGCGCCGGTGGCTCGATCGGGTGGCCGAGTGAGCCGTGCCCTCGCGGCGCTCGCCCTGGCGATCGTCGGGTTGGTCGTGGCCGTGCCCGTCACCGCGGCGACGTTCCTCGACACGGAGCGGGCCGTCACGATCGGCGCCCACAACGCCACCGCCAGTCCCACCTTCGACGGCCACGTGACGATCGTGGCCGGACCGCTGCTGCCCGAGCTGCGCATGCCCTCGGACGCCGTGCTGGGCATCGGCGCCGAGGTCGTGCTGCGGGACAGCCCCGACACCGACCTCGAGCGCGTCCTCGCGCAGGACGCGGCGATCGCGAGCCAGCCCGAGGGCGAGATCGCCGCGATGACCTCCGAGATGACCGACATGGCCCTGGCGGCCCTGCAGCGGGGCGTCGCCGCCGGCGTCGTCGCGATGGTCGTCGTGGGCGGCGTGTGGTGGGCGCTGGGTCCCCGGCGTCGCCGCGAGCTGCGTGAGGCGTGGCCGCCCGACCCGCGCCCCGCGTTGGTCATGGGCGTCCTGGTGATCGTGGTGCTGGGCGCGGTCATGGCCTATGCGCAGGACCCCGACACCGAGCGCGAGGTGGCCTGGGTCCCGATCCGCCAGGAGTTCCCCGAGCTGCCCGACGAGCCACGCCTGGACAAGGTCGAGATCTCGCGGGGGGCGGCCACCGCCACCAGCAAGGCCATCGTCCAGGGCGCGCTCGACACCTACCAGGCGTCGCTGTCGTTCTACTCGGACCTGGCCGAGAAGGCGAAGGGCATCGCCGTCCGCGCCCCCGAGCCGGGTCAGACCACCGCGCTGGTCGTCACCGATCGGCACAACAACGTCGGCATGGACCCCGTTGCCCGCGAGGTCGCCGACGCCGCCGACGCGTCCTTCGTGCTCGACCTCGGCGACGACACGTCGAACGGTGCGTCCTGGGAGGCCTTCAGCATCAAGTCGCTGCGTCAGACCTTCGCCGACCTGCCGATCGTCGCCGTCGCGGGCAACCACGACACCGGCGACCACGTGCTCGACGAGATGGAGCGTCACGACTTCATCGTGCTCGACGGCGAGCCGGTCGAGGTCGAGGGCGTGCGGATCCTCGGTGAGAGCGATCCGCGCAGCTCGGGCCTGACCGCCGGCTACAACGGCAACGAGGACGACAACATCTCCGCCATCACCGACCAGAACGTCGCGCTGGCCGACACGGCGTGTGAGGACGGCGAGGTCAGCCTGCTGGCCACCCACAGCGCCGCTTCCGCCAAGGCCACCGTCGCGCAGGGGTGCGTCGACCTGGCCATCAGCGGACACCTCCACCGTCAGGAGGGCCCGGTCAGCACCGAGGGGCCGAACGGCACGTCGACCCAGTTGACGATCGGCTCCACCGGTGGCGCGGTCTACGCGTTCGCGCTCGGCACCAAGCTGCGTCGCGACGCCCAGGTGGCCGTGCTGACCTTCGAGGACGGCCGTGCCGTCGGCCTCCAGGTCGTCACGTTCAAGCCCGGTGCCGTCATCGACGTCGGCGCGTACACGACCCTGCCCGTGGCAGCGGCGCCCTGAGGAGGGTGACGTGACCTTCCGCTCGAGCTTCCACTTCCCGCCCGGTGCGCGGGTGCTGCACATCGGCCCGCACAAGACGGGGACGACCTCGGTGCAGCGGTCCCTGCACGACGCGCGCGACGCGGTGGCGGCCCAGGGTCTGCACTACGCCGGAACCACCAGCCAGCCGATCGACGAGGTCCTGTCGATGCTTGCGGGCGAGAACCCCCGGCCGCCGGTCGACGCTCCTGCCACCGACCGGCCGTGGCGGCGCCTCGTCAAGGAGGTCCAGGAGAGCCGGGACCGGGTCGTGCTGGTCAGCAGCGAGTTCTTCGCGGACGCCCGCGAGTCGGCGATCCGCCGCGCGGTGGCCGAGCTCGGCGGCGAGAACCCCTACGTGCTGGTGACGCTGCGACCGCTGCCGCGGATCATGCCGTCCCAGTGGCAGCAGTACGTCCAGAACGGGGTGAAGACCGGCTACGGCAAGTGGCTCAAGGCGATGTTGCGCGAAGCCGAGACCACGCGGTTGACCCCGTCGTTCTGGTGGCGGCACCGTCACGACCAGCTGGTCGCCCGGTGGGCCGAGGTCGTCGGTCCGGACCGAGTCGTCGTGGTGGTGCTCGACGAGTCCGACCCCGAGCAGTTGCTGCGCGACGTCGAAGGCCTGTTCTCGCTGCGGGCCGGCACCCTGCGCACCCCCGTCGTCGACAACCGCTCCCTGACCTGGCCCGAGATCGAGCTGCTGCGCGAGTTCAACCGCCAGTTCGCGAAGTCGGGGCTGCCACAGGCGGTGCATCACCACGCCATCCGGTTCGGTGTCGCGCGGTACCTCCAGCAGCGCACCCCGGCGCCGGACGAGCCGCGGTTGCTGACGCCTCGGTGGGCCGCCCGCGAGGCCGCCGAGCTCGGTGGTCGCATGGGCGCGTGGATCGCGGCCAGCGGTGTCCATGTCGTCGGCGATCCCGCGTCGCTGGGCGCCATGCCCACCTCCGGTGTGCGGCCCAAGGGTGCGGGCACGCCCACCGCCTCGGTGCCGCCGGAGCTGGGTGCCGCCGCGCTGATGGGTCTGGTCCACGCCAGTGGTCTGCCCGAGGTCGTCGGGGGCGGCAAGGTTCCCGAGGCGATGCTCGGCGCCCAGCCGGTGCCGACTGCCGGGTTCGCGCGCGCCACGTGGCGCCGCGCCCGCGACCGGGTGCGCCGTCTCTTCGCCTGACTCCGCCCGCGAACGCCCGGCCGGGACGGGTACGCTGGCGCCATGTCGACGACCAGCTGCTGGTGGCACCTCCGCTAGGAGGACTGTCGACGTACCCACGCCCAGACCCCCACATGGCGGTCTGGGCGTCGTTCGTCCGACCGCGGGAAGAAGACCACGATGACGCACCAGATGCTCGACGACCTGCTGGCCCAGCCGGCGTTCGCCCTGATCCGCGGGCGCGAGACCGATCGGGTCACGCTCATCGGCGGCCCGCGCCACGACGTCGAGAAGCTCGCCGAGGTCCCCCTCGCGGAGGGGCCCGGCCCGGCGTGGGACCACCTCGTGCTGGTGCCCTTCGCGCAGGTCGCCGAGCGCGGCTTCGAGGCACACCAGGACGGGACCCCGCTGTCGGTCATCGAGGCGCGGTTCAACCAGGACGTCGCCCTCGCCGATCTGCTCGAGGTGCTGCCGTCGGACCAGATCGAACTGGCCGACCGCGGTGGCTTCGAGACCTCGGACGAGGAGTACGCGGCGATGGCCCAGCGGATCATCGACGACGAGATCGGTCAGGGCGAGGGCGCCAACCTCGTCATCGGACGTCGCTATCGCGCGACCGTCGCCGACTGGGGCCACGCGGCGGCGTTGTCGGTCTTCCGCCGGCTGCTGGAGCGCGAGAGGGGGGCGTTCTGGACGTTCTGCATCTTCACCGGCGACCGCTACCTGATCGGGGCCAGCCCCGAGCGGCACGTCAGCCTCGACGCCGGACAGCTGCGGATGAACCCGATCAGCGGCACGTTCCGCATGCGCGGCCTCGAGACCCACGCCGACCGCAAGCGCGAGCTGCTGAGGTTCCTGTCCGACGAGAAGGAGATCTACGAGCTCTTCATGGTCGTCGACGAGGAGCTCAAGATGATGTGCGACCTCTGCCACGAGGGCGGCCTCGTGCTGGGGCCGTACCTCAAGCCGATGAGCCACCTCGTGCACACGGAGTACCTGCTGGCCGGCCGCACCGACCTCGATCCGCGCGACATCCTGCGCGACTCGATGTTCGCCGCCACGGTCACGGGCAGCCCGGTCGAGAACGCGTGTCGCCTGATCAAGCAGTACGAGCCGCAGGGTCGTGGCTACTACGCCAGTGTCGCGGCGCTGATGGGGCGCGACGAGCAGGGCGCCCCGCGTCTCGACGCCCCGATCCTGATCCGGACGGCCGACGTCGACCTGGACGGACACCTCACCGTTGCGGCCGGTGCGACACTCGTGCGCGACTCGGACGCCGAGTACGAGACGAAGGAGACCTGGGCGAAGGCCTCGGGCGTCCTGAGCGCCTTCGGCCTGGTCGAGTCCGCGCCCGAGCCGGTCGAGGGGTTCGACGCGTTCACCCGCGAGGACGACGTGCTCATCGCGCTGGGTTCGCGCAACCAGCGACTCAGCCAGTTCTGGCTGAGCGACCAGTCCGGCACGCCGCAGGTTCCTTCGCTGTCGGGCAAGCGCGTGGTCGTCCTGGACGGTGAGGACGACTTCGTCAACATGCTGTCGCACGTCTTCGGCGTCATGGGCATGACCACCGACATCGTCCGGCACGACGAGTGGACCGAGGGCGCCCTCGACGACCACGACCTCGTCGTGATCGGCCCCGGCCCCGGCGACCCGCGCGACGGTGACGACGCCAAGATCTCGGTGCTGCGCCGTGCCACCCGCCGGCTCCTGGACCGGGGCCAGCCGTTCCTGGCGATCTGCCTGGGTCACCAGACGCTGTGCGACGCGCTGGGGCTGGACCTGGTCTACAAGGACATCGTCTTCCAGGGAACCCAGAGCGCGCTGCCGGTGCTGGGCCGCACCGAGACGGTGGGCTTCTACAACACCTTCGTCGGCCGGGTCCCCGAGGCGGGCCTGCCCGAGGGCGTCACGGTCGAGACCGACCCGGAGCCGGGCGACATCCACCTCGTCGCCGGACCGCACTACCGCGGGATCCAGTTCCACGCCGAGTCGATCCTGACGCAGAACGGCTACGGCATCCTGCGCGAGCTGTCCGAGGCGCTGTTGGGCTGAGCGATGGTCAGGGCGCGGCGACCGGCGTCACAGCGCCCCGGCGTTCGCGCACCCTGACGATCACCTCGGCCACGCCGTACAGCACGACCATCGGCGTGGCGAGCAGCGCCATCGTGACCGGGTCGACCGTGGGGGTGGCGATTCCCGCGAACGCGAAGATGCCGGTGATGATCCACGGTCGGGCATGCACGAGTTGGGGTCCGTTGATCATCCCGAGGCGGTGCAGCATCACGATGACGACGGGCAGCTGCGCGGCGACGGCGAACACCAGCATGATGCGCAAGGAGAAGTCCAGGTAGTCCGCCCCGGTGAGCAGGGACTCGGCGTTCTGGGGGACGAACCCGACGAGGAACTCGATGGCACGCGGCAGGATCAGGTAGCCGAACCAGGCGCCGGCGAGGAACAGCGGCGTGCAGACGGCACTGAGGGTGAGCGCGGCGCGCTTCTCGCCGTGGTGCAGCGCGGGCACGACGTAGGCCCACACCTGCCAGATCCACCACGGGCTCGACAGCACGAATCCCGCGACGATCGAGACCTTCAGCTGGAACTGGAACGCGCCGCCGATCCCGGTGAAGACGAGAGTGGTGTCGATGCCCCGCTCGGCGAGGACGGGCTTGACCTCGGCATACGGGGCCACGAGCCAGGTGAAGATCGGCTCGAACAAGAGCCAGGCGACAGCGGTTCCGAGGGCCATCGCGACGACGGCCCTGACCGAACGTCGGCGCAACTCGCGCAGATGGTCGGTGAAGGTCATCGCCGCACCGGGCCGGCTCGCGGCCGTGCGGCGCCGGAGCTTGGCCCGGAGCGTGCCGACGGTGGACAAGGGTTCAGGAACGCGGGTTGGTCGGCTCGGCGACGACCTCGGTCGCGATCGGATCGACGTCCGACGTCGGCCGGGAGTCGGTCTCAGCCGTCAGCTCGTCGGGCTGGGTGACCTCGGACTTGAAGATGCGCAGGGCCTGTCCGGTGCCGCGGGCCAGCTCGGGCAGCTTGCGTCCGCCGAAGAGCAGGACCACGACGCCGACGATCATGAGCAGTTCGGTGGGGCCGAGATGAGGCATGGTTCTCCATCCGTGGTGGGTGTGCCCTCATCACGCTAGCCAGCACCCCAGATGGCGGGTTTCACCGTCGAGACGATCGCGTGAAACCTGTGTTTCCCGGCCGATTCAGCCTTGCGACCGGACCAGCGGTGCGTGTTAGCGTCGCGGCATGTTCGGACTCGGCCCGCTGGAGCTCGCGTTGCTCGCCTTCGTGGCGCTCGTGGTCTTCGGCCCTGAGCGGTTGCCGCACATGGCCCGCACGGCCGGCCGTACGATCCGCGAGCTCCGTGAGCATTCGCAGCGGCTGCGCGAGGACCTGGAGTCCCAGATCGACCTGGACCTGAAGGCCGATCTCGACCTCGACGAGTACTTCTCGACCGACGAGGACGCCCAGCGCCGCTGACCGTCACGGGCCGCAGTCCGGCGCGGCCGGGCGCCCGCGGTCCGCCCCCTCCCCGCCAGCCGGCGACGCGTTCGGCCGCTGCCCGCGACCGATCCGGTGACGTGCCCCGATGACGTTGGTGTTTCGACGCGGATGCGCTCGAGACGGTCACCAGCTGGCCGTCGCCCCGATGTTTTCCTTGGGATCCGAGGCTGTCGGAGGTCCCGGCGTCTGCCGTCGCCGGAGTAAGTGACTGTTTACCTCAGTGGCATCCACGAGTGCCGTGGCCGAAACGGCCCCTCCATAACTTCCTGTTCGTCCGGTGGATGTTCTCGGGCGACCGTTCGCAGTCACAGACCTTGGTCCAGGAGGAAACACATGCAACAAACTCGGAGGGACTTTCTTCAGAAGGTGGGCGTCGCCGGTGGCGCCGGAGTCATGCTCCACACGATGGGCTCGCTGGGAATGACCTCGGCCGCCCAGGCCAACACCCCTCCGTTCAACCCGCTCAAGCCGGGGTCGCTGGGGCGTCACGGTCGCAAGAGCGTCGTGATTCTCGGCGCTGGCGTTGCGGGCCTCACCGCCGCGTACGAGCTGCTCAAGGGTGGCTACGACGTCACGGTGCTGGAGGCCAACGAGCGGCCCGGTGGCCGCGCCTGGACCGTCCAGGGTGGAGACAAGGTGACGGACACCGTCGGTCAGACCCAGCGCGCCGGATTCAGTCGGGGCCAGTGGATGAACGCTGGTGCGGGGCGCCTGCCGCAGCACCACGTCACGGTCGACTACTGCCGCGAACTGGGGGTCGAGCTCGAGACGTTCGTCAACCAGAACGCCCACGGCTACCTGTGGCGCTCGGGGGATCACGGGTTGTCGGGCCAGGCGATCAGGCACCGCGAGGCCAAGGCCGACACGTACGGCTACGTGGCCGAGCTGCTGGCCAAGGCGACCGACCAGGGTGCGCTCGACCAGTACGTGACGACCGAGGACAAGGAACGCATCATCTCCTTCGCCCGCAGTTTCGGATCGATCGGTCCCAAGGTGCCCGGCGACCCGGCCGCGAGCTTCAAGTACACCGGCAGCGGCCGGCGCGGCTACTCGGTCGAGCCCGGTGTCACCGCCGGTACGCCGACCGAGCCCTTCAGCCTCTCCGACGTGTTCGCCAGTGGGATCGGCAACTACTTCTCTTTCGAGAGCGGCTGGGACCAGGCGATGCAGATGCTTCACCCCAAGGGCGGCATGCAGGCGATCTCCGAGGCGTTCGTCCGTGCCATCGGCCGGCACCGGGTCAAGTTCGGCGCGCCGGCCCTGTCGCTGCAGAACACGGCCAAGGGGGTCGAGGTCGTCTATCAACAGGGTCAGTCCAAGCGCAAGATCGAGGCGGACTTCGCGATCTGCACCGTCCCGCCGCAGATCGCGGCGAAGATCCCCAGCAACCTGCCGACGGAGGTCATCACCGCGCTCCAGGCGCCGACGGTCACCAACGCGGGCAAGATCGGCATCGAGTACTCCCGCCGGTGGTGGGAGCTCGATCACCAGATCTACGGCGGCATCACCAACGCGAACAACGAGCTCGGGAACATGTGGTACCCCAGCTCGGGGTTCCACAGCAAGCGCGGCGTGATGGTCGGTTACTACAACACCGGATCGAGCGCCAACACCTACGGCGCGCTGACACCGAAGCAGCGGCTGGCCAAGGCGCTGGAGCAGGGTGCGGAGATCCACGGCCAGGCCTACAAGCAGAACGTCGCCTCGGCATTCAGTGTCAACTGGTCGACCGTCAAGCACATCGAAGGAGCCTGGGTCGGCTGGCGGTCGCGCACCGACGGCCACTACGACCGTCTGGTCGCCCCGACGAAGAACGTCTACTTCGCCGGTGACTGGCTCTCCCACACCATCGCCTGGCAGCACGGCGGCATCGTGTCGGCCCGTGAGGTCGTCGAGCAGATCCATCAGCGGGTCACGTCCCGATGACGTCGCCCCGTCCTTCCCGCTCCACCATCCAGAGGAGAACCATGTCCACACGCAAGATCGGGTTCATCGCCGCCGTGATGGCGATCGTGCTCGTCCCGGGCACCGCGGTCGTCGCCGCATCGGTCAAGCCCGACCCGCCCAAGCCCGGAACGACGTCCTCCGTCCTGCCCGAGGGCTCCGACAACCCGCAGATCGCGAACGGCGTCGCGATCGGCAAGGACACGCCGACCTACAAGTCCAGTGGGCTCGGCCCGTCGGGTTTGAACTCGGCGGCACCTGCTGGAACCCCGGAGCGCTACATCGACACGGCCATCTTCCCCGGCGGGGTGTTGCCCGAGGGTGTGACGGTCACCGAGGCGCAGGCGATCAACGTCATGCGGCGCATCGGTGAGAATCTGCAGGCCCAGGGCCTGGACTTCGACGACGTCTACGCGATGCGCGTGTTCGTCGCGTCGCCCGACGGCTCGACCGCGGACTTCAACGGATTCAACCGCGGCTACCGTCAGTACTTCGCGAACACCTCGGTGTCGACCGGCAAGGCGATCGACGTGCGTCTGGGCACCGCTCCGGCTGCTCCTCCCTTCGTCGCGACGGCGGCACGTCCGTCGCGGTTCATGGTCCAGGTCGCGAACCTGCCGGTCGCCGGCTGGTTGGTCGAGGTCGAGGTCGATGCCGCCTACCCGAAGGAGGCGAAGCGCAAGCCCCGGTTCAAGCGCCACGGGCACCTGTGGGGTCGCTGGTGGTGATCCGCCGGTCCTGACCAGTGAAAGAGGCGGGCCCCGTCACCGATCGGTGACGGGGCCCGCCTCGTGCTGCGATTGGCTCAGTCCTGGGCCTTCGCGGCCGCGCCGTTGTCGCTGCCGAGCTTGACCGAGATGTTGCGGGTCTTGCCGTCGCGCAGCACGGTCAGGTCGATCGTGTCGCCCGGCCGGTAGCCGCGGACCGTGGCGACCAGGGCGCCGTTGCTCGAGATCGGGTTGCCGTCGACCTTGGTGACGATGTCCCCGGCCTTGAGCCCGGCCTTCTCGCCCGCGCTGCCGGCGCTGACCTCGCTGATCTCGGCGCCGGTCGTCGTCACCTGGTCCTCACTGGTGGCGTTGCTGACCTGGACGCCGATCTGGGCGTGCTCGACGGTCTTGCCGTCGAGGATCTGCGAGGCGACGCTGTTGACCAGGTTGATCGGGATCGCGAAGCCCAGGCCGACGGAGCCGTTGCCGTTGCCGCCGGTGTTGATGGCCGAGTTGATGCCGATGACGTTGCCCTGGATGTCGACCAGCGGGCCGCCGGAGTTGCCGGGGTTGATCGCCGCGTCGGTCTGGATCGCGGGGAACGTCGTGGTCGTGCCACCCGAGCCCGAGCCGTCGCCGGGCGAGACCGGCCGGTTGAGCGCGGAGACGATGCCGGTGGTGACGGTCGACTCCAGGCCGAACGGCGAACCGATGGCCACGACGGTCTGGCCGACCTTGACGTCCTTGGAGTTGCCCAGGGTCGCGGTGGGCAGGTCGTCGACGTCCTCGGCCTGGATGACGGCCACGTCGGTGGCGACGTCCCGGCCCACGATGCGGGCCTTGGCGTTGGTGCCGTCGTTGAAGGCGACGGTGATGGAGCCTCCGTCGGCGGCCGCCTCGATGACGTGGTTGTTCGTCAAGATGGTGCCGTTCTCGCTGATGACGACGCCGGTTCCGGTGCCGGACTCGCCACTGCCGGTGACGTTGATCTTGACCGTGGCGGGCAGGACGGCCTCGGCCGCGGCCATGACGTCGCTGGTGGTCTGCGACGACGAGACCGGCTTGTCGAGGGTCGTGCCGGTGTTGCTGGTGACGGGGCCGTCGTCCTCCATCGCGGCGTAGATGGCGGCACCGCCGGCGGCGGAGGCGCCGGCCAGCAGCACGACACCCGTGGCGGCGGCGACCAGGCGGCCGGCGCGGCGCTTCTTGCGCGGCTGCGGTGCGACGGGGCCGGGGCCCTGGGGGCCGCCGTTGCCGGGACCCTGAGGGCCGCCGGGGCCGCCGCCGAACGCGACGGTCGGCTCGGACATGGCCACGGTGGGCTCGTGGTCGGTGGTGGGGGAATGGGTCGGGAGATCGCCGGTCGGCGCGTCCTGCGCGCGCGGCTCGGAGAAGGGCCAGCCACCGGACGCGCCGGTGGGCTGCGACTCCTGGGGTGCCGTCGGCGGGACGTACGGACGGTCGGCGTACGGATCACGCTGGTCTGTCATGGTTACACCTTCCTGCGGTGACCTGAGAATCACTTGTGAACGCGCTGGGGACCATCCCAGAAGGCGGGCGCGGGGCGCAGAGCCGGGGGAGCAGTGGGCTCCCACCCATTGCCTCACGGGGCCCCGGCGCGAGCAACCTCAGGGGTCGGCCGCTCGCCGTCGTCGGGGCGCTCACTCCTCGTCCAACGGCACGCGGAACGTGAAGGTGGCCCCGTGGCCGAACTCGGAGTCGACGTCGACCGATCCGCCGTGGCGATCGGCGGCGCGCTTGACGATGGCCAGCCCCAGCCCCGAGCCGGGCAGGGTTCGCGCCTCGGTCGAGCGGTAGAAGCGGTCGAACACGTGCGGCAGGTCCTCGGCGGCGATGCCCGGGCCCTCGTCGGCCACGGTGACGGTGCCGCGGCTGAGGCGCACCCGGACGGTGCCGCCCGGCGGACTCCACTTCACGGCGTTGTCCAGCAGGTTCGTGACGGCGCGCTCCAGCAACCGGCTGTCGCCGAGGATCCAGGACGAGTCCAGCAGCACGTCGAACGTGACGGTGCTGGCGCGCAGCTGCACGCGGTCGACGGCGCGCTGGACGACCTCGGCCAGGTCGAGGGGCTCGGGGTCGCGGTGCAGCGGCTCGTCACGGGCCAGCTCGGTCAGGTCGCTGACGAGGGTGGTCAGCTCGTCGAGCTGGGCGCCGATGTCGTCGAGCAGCTCGCGGTGGGCGGCGGGGTCGAGCCGGCGATCGGACTGGCCGCTGGCCTGGCGGAGCAGGTCGACGTTGGTCCGCAGGCTGGTCAGGGGCGTGCGCAGCTCGTGGCCGGCGTCGGCGATGAGCTGGCGCTCGCGGCGCTGGGTGTCGTCCAGGGCCAGCAGCATGGCGTTGAACGAGCGGGTCAGGCGTGCCAGCTCGTCCTCCTTGCCGCCGACGTCGATCGGCGTGAGGTCGCGGGTCGCCGCGACCCGCTCCGTGGCCGCCGTGAGTCGGCGGACCGGGCGCAGGCCGTTGCCGGCCACCGCCCACCCGGCGACACCGGCCAGGATCATGCCCGAGAGCGTCGAGAGGGTCAGCACGACCCGCAGCCGCTCCAGCGCGCGCCGGGTCGACTCCATGGACTGGGCCAGCACGAAGGCCTGTCCGGGACCGGCCTGCACGGCGACGACGCGGTAGGTGACGCCGTCGACGTGCGCGGTGCGGGCGGAGTGGTCGACCAGCCCGAGGGCGACCTCCCGCTCGCGGTTGTCGTAGGGGAACGCGTCGGCCGAGTGCACGAGGAACTCGCCGCCGCCGCTGCGGATGGTCAGCAGTTGGATGCCGGCGATGGCCAGCAGGTTCGCCTCGTTGACGGTCAGGTTGCGAGGGGTGTAGCCGGCCTCGACCGCTTGGTTGGCGCGCTTGAGCATCGAGTCGTCCAGGGCGCCGATGATCTCCTGACGCACGAGCACGAAGACGCTGATGCTGATGATCGTCAGGACGGCGGCCACGGCGGCGGTCGTCAGCAGCGCGACGCGCCCGGCCAGTGACAGCCGGGTGGTGATCGGCTCGAACAGGGTGTGCGCCCGCGCGTGGATCTTCTCCAGCACCGTCACGGGGGTGTCTCCCGCAGCACGTAGCCGACCCCGCGCACGGTGTGCAGCAGGCGGGTCTCGCCCTCGGCCTCGAGCTTGCGGCGCACGTACCCGACGTAGACCTCGAGGGAGTTCGCGGTCGTGGGGAAGTCGAAGCCCCACACCTCCTCGAGGATGAACGACCGCTCCAGCACGCGCTTGGGACGCTGCATGAACAACTCCAGCAGGGCGAACTCCGTCCGCGTCAGCGAGATGGGTCGCTCGCCGCGGCGCACCTCGCGGGTGACGGGGTCGAGCGTGAGGTCGGCGAACGTGAGCGCGGGCTCGTCGTCGAGCTCCTCCCGCGACCGGACGACGCGGCGCAGCAGCGCCCGGACCCGCGCCAGCAGCTCCTCGAGCGCGAACGGCTTGCTCAGGTAGTCGTCGGCGCCGGCGTCCAGGCCGTCGACCCGGTCGCTGACGGCGTCGCGAGCGGTCAGCACGAGGATCGGCACGTCGTTGCCCGCGGCCCGCAGGGCGCGGGTGGCGTCCAGGCCACCGAGGCGAGGCATCATCACGTCCATCACGATGGCGTCCGGGGCGGACTGGGCGACCTTCGCCAGTGCCTCGGCGCCGTCGGCGGCCACGTCCACCGCATAGCCGTTGAACTCCAGCGAACGCCGCAGCGAGTCACGTACCGCGCGGTCGTCGTCGACGATGAGGATCCGCATGCTCCGCCTCCGCTCCTACGACTTGCCGTCGAGCAGGCTCTGGGCCGCCGCGGCGGCACGGGGACCGTAGGCCCCGCCGAACATGACGGCGTGGACGAGCAGGGGGTGCAGCTGGTGCAGCGGCACCCGGTCCATCCAGCCCTCCTGCAGGGGAGCGGCCTCGTTGTAGGCGTCCAGGATCCGCTGCAGGTGCGGGGCGCCGAACAGGGCCAGCATCGCCAGGTCCGTCTCGCGGTGCCCGCCGTGGACGGCCGGGTCGATGAGGCGGACGCCGTCGGCGGACCAGACCAGGTTGCCCGACCACAGGTCGCCGTGCAGCAGGGCCGGCGGCTCCGGATCGGCGGTGAGCGAGGGCAGCTGCTTCATGACCTTCTCGATGGTCGCGGCCTGCTCCAGCGAGAGGGCGCCACGATCGACGGCGGCCTTCACGTACGGCATGACGCGCCGGCTGGCGTAGAACTCCTCCCACGTGGGCAGCGGCCGGTTCGGCAGCGGAGCCAGCCCGACGTAGCCGTCGTGGTCGGCGCCGAAGCCCCCGGTGCCTGCGGCGTGGGTGGCGGCCAGTCCCCGGCCCAGCCCCTCGGCCAGGTCGGCGGACGGCTTGGCCGGCTCGATCCAGTCCAGGATGATGCACTCGTCGTTGGCTGCGAGGACCTCGGGGACGGGGGCGCCGCCGGCCGCGCCCAGCCGGCGCAGGCCCTCGGCCTCGGTGGTGAAGAAGCGCGGCGGCGCCTGGGGCCGGGTCTTGATGACGGCGCTGCGTCCGTCCGTGAGCCGCAACCGTGTCGTCGTGCAGATGTCACCGCCGGCCACGGAGGTCGTCGAGACCACCGCGACGTCCAACAGTGACTCCGCCAGTGCAGCGGTTCCAGCCATACGTGCCATGCCTGAAACCTACCGGCTCGGCGCCAGCGGCGAGGTCACAGTGGTCACTGCTGCCCCGCACCTCCGGGGGGTTCCGCGGCCGCCTGCTCCTCGGCGGTCGCGGGCTCGGACGCCGCCGCGAGGACGTGGAAGAGCAGGTGGTCCTGCCAGCGGCCGGCGATCCTCAGGTAGTCCGGCGCGACGGCGAAGGGTGTGAACCCCGCGTGACGGAGGACCTTCTGCGACGCCACGTTGTGCAGCAGCGTCTCGGCCTGGAGCCGGTGCAGGCCCAGCGTCGCGAACGCGTGGTCGACCGCCTCCCGCGCGGCGCGGGTCGCCAGGCCGCGCCCGTTGAGGTCCTCGCGGACCCAGTAGCCCATCGCCGCCGACTGGAACGCGCCGCGGGTGACGCCGCTGAGCGTGAGCCGGCCCGCCATGCCACCGTCGGGCCCGCTGATGACGAAGGGGACCATCCGCCCCGCCTCGTGCTCGGCGAGGTCGCGCTCGATGCCGGCGCGCTGGCTCTCGGGGGTGAAGAACGCGTCGTCGCGCAGCGGCTCCCACGGCGCGAGGAATGTGCGGTTCCTCGACCACACGGCGGCGAGCTCCTCGGCGTCGTCGGGCGTGACCAGTCGCAGGATCTCGCCGGAGGGTCGGTGCGTCACGAGGCGTCGGAGAGGTACCGGACGATCCCGTCGGTGGTGCGCTCGACCATCTTCAGCACCTCGTCGAAGCCCTCGGGGCCGCCGTACCAGGGGTCGGGGACCTCGGCGTCCGGCGTGTCCGCCTCAGGGTCGAACGAGCGGTACATCCGGACCTTGGCGCGGTCCTCGTCACTGCGGGCGAGCGCCAGGACGTCGGCGTGGTTGCTGGCGTCCATGGTCAAGATGAGGTCCTGCTCGCCGAACCAGTCCGGGGTGAAGTTCCGGGCACGGTGGCGCGTGGCGTCGTACCCCGCGGCGGTCAGGGTGGCCGCGGCGCGCTCGTCCATCGGCTGGCCGACGTGCCAGTCGCCGGTGCCCGAGGACGTGACGACGACGTCGTCGATCCCGGCGTCGGCCAGGCGTTGTTCGAGGACGACGTGGGCCATGGGGGAGCGGCAGATGTTGCCCAGGCAGACCAGTGCGATGCGGCGGGTCATGGACTCCACTCAGTCCGAGATGATCGCGGACAGGATCGACTGGCAGATCGACACCACGATCGCCGCCAGGACCGCCCACCAGAAGCCGTCGAGGACGAACTCGACGCCGAACTGCGAGGTGATCCACTCGGTCAGCAGCAACAGCAGGGCGTTGATGACGACCAGCAGCAGGCCCAGGGTCAACACGATGAACGGCAGCGAGATCAGCTTGACGATCGTGCCGACGATCTCGTGGACGATGGTGAAGACCAGGCCGACGGCGGCCAGGGCGAGGACGCGGTTCAGTGTCGTCTCGCCTTCCACGCCGATGCTCATGTGACTGCCGAGGATGAGGGCGGACAGTCCGAGCGCAAGGCTGCTGACGAACCAGGTGGACAGGAAGCGTTCCATGCCCCACACCCTAGAGCGTCGGAGGCAGTTCGTCGTCCGGCGTGTGACGGGCGGTCTGGGCCAGCACGATGCCGCCGATCACGGCGGCGACGCCTGCCGTCTGGACCGGGGACAGCGACTCGGCGAACCAGACCCAGCCCACGATGACCGCCACGACCGGCTCGAGCATCGCGATGACGGACGCCTTCGCGCTGGACAGGTCGCGCAGGGAGGCGAGGTAGAGGAAGAAGGGGACGACCGTGCCCGTCACGACCACCGACGTCATCGCCAGCCACGCGGGGACGGTCAGGTGGTCGAGCCGGCCCAGCATGGACGCCGTCGTGCCCAGTGCGCTCGTGCCCTCCCAGCCGCCGAGCACGTTCATGACGATGGCGCCGATCCCGAAGGACCACACGACGGTCTGCAGGGCCGAGAGCGGCTCGGCGGACGTGGCGGTCAACTCCTCGCCGATCAGGAAGTAGGCCGCGAAGCACACCGCCGCGGTCAGCGCCACGAGCACGCCGATCCCGTCCAGCTCGAGGCCGCCCCAGACCTGCCCGACGAGGGCGAGCCCGACCAGCGCCAGGGCGATCGCCGGCCACACCCGGGGGTGGACCCGCTCGTGCCGCACGAACCGCGCCCACAGCACGACCAGGACCGGCGCGAGGTACTCCAGCAGCAGGGCCACGCCGATGGGCAGGCGGACGATGGCGATGTTGTAGGTCCACTGCACGAAGGCGACGCCGACGACGCCCAGCGCCAGCACCAGCAGGAAGTCGCGTCCGCGCGGCCGGCGCAGCGCCGAGCGGTCGAAGGCCACGGCGATCGCGAAGAACACCAGCCAGGCGAAGGTGACGCGGATCGTCGTGTAGGTCGCCACCGGCAGGCCCGCCTCGATCGGGATGCGGGTGACCCCGGCATTGATCCCGAAGAAGACCGCGGCGGTGACGACGAGGACGAGCCCACGGCGCGGGTGGGGCTGTGACACCTGTCAAGTGTGGCACCAGACTGCGGCGGAAGAGGGGTGACTCCACGGTCGTACGCTCGGGGTATGTCCGAGCCTCGTCCCCGACCGGTCCTGGCCACGATCCCGGCGTATCGTCCGGGACTGCCCTCGACGAACGAAGAGCACAAGCTCTCCAGCAACGAGAACCCCTTCCCGCCGCTGCCCGGGGTCATCGAGGCCGCCGCCGTCGAGCTGGGCCGGATGAACCGATACCCCGATCCGGGCGTGACGGCCCTCGGTGAGGTGCTGGCCGAGCGCGCGGGGCTGACCCCCGACCACTTCGCCTTCGGCACCGGCTCGGTGTCCGTGCTGTTCGCCCTCCTCGACGCCTGGTGCGGACCCGGCGACGAGGTCGTCTACCCGTGGCGCTCGTTCGAGGCCTACCCGATCGCGGTCGACCTGCCCGGCGCCACCTCCGTCCGGGTTCCGCTGACCGCCGACCACCGGCACGACCTGCCGGCCATGGCCGCGGCGATCACCGACCGCACCAAGGTCGTGCTCGTGTGCACGCCCAACAACCCGACCGGCACGACGGTCGGCGCCGAGGAGTTCCACGCGTTCATGGCGCAGGTGCCCGGGCACGTGGTCGTGGTCGTGGACGAGGCCTACCTGGAGTTCGTCCGCGATCCCGAGGCGCTCGCCGGCGCCGACGCGCTCGCGCGGTACTCCAACGTGGTCGTCCTGCGGACGTTCTCGAAGGCGTACGGTCTGTGCGGCCTGCGCGTCGGATACTCGATCGCCGCCCCGGCGATCACCGAGTCGATCCGCAAGGCCCTGCCGCCGTTCGGGGTCAGCGACGTGGCCCAGGCCGCCGCGCTCGCGTCGATCGAGGCCGAGGCCGAGCTCGCCGTGCGGGTCGCGTCCGTCGTCGACGAGCGCACCCGTGTCGTCGCGGCACTGCGGGAGCAGGGCTGGGACGTGCCCGACTCGCACGCCAATTTCGTGTGGCTGCCCCTGGGGGACCGCTCGGCCGAATTCGCCGAGCAGGTCCGGCCGATCTCGGTGCGCCCGTTCCCCGAGGGAGTGCGCGTGTCGATCGGGACTCCGGAGATCAACACGACCTTCCTTGAGCGCGCCGCGACGTTCCTGCGGGAGACACCTGCCTGATAGCCTCGGAGCAGATGTGATGCCTGTCACATCGGTGTCCCACGACTCACCACCTCGAGTCAGGGGCACGTCCACAGGGCGGCGATCCCGCCCTCGGCACAGGAGGCAGTCATGGGCCTACCCATCTCCCAGACCCTGGCGCCCGACGGCCAGCTCGTCGCAGCGCACGACTTCACGACCGACGACCTGCGCGCGTTCCATCGCGACCTCGTCCTCGCCCGGCGCATCGACACCGAGGCGTTCGCACTGCAGCGGCACGGCGAGTTGGGCCTGTGGCCCCCGATGCTCGGCCAGGAGGCCGCCCAGATCGGCAGCGGCCGGGCCCTGGCCCCCGACGACTTCGTCTTCCCGTCCTACCGCGAGCACGCCGTCGCGTGGTGCCGCGGACTCGACCCGGCGTTGCTGCTGGCCATCTTCCGCGGCACGAGCCTGGGTGGCTGGGACCCGTCCGACCACAACATCGCCCTGCCGGCGATCATCATCGGCGCCCAGACGCTGCACGCCGTCGGCTACGGCATCGGTCTGGCGCTCGAGGGCAAGGAGGACGCCGTCGTCGCGTACTTCGGTGACGGGGCCACCAGTCAGGGCGACACCAACGAGGCGTTCGCGTGGGCCGCGTCCTACAACGCCCCGGTCGTCTTCTTCTGCCAGAACAACCACTACGCGATCAGCGTCCCGCTCGAGCGGCAGACCCGGGTGCCGATCGCCCAGCGTGCCGCCGGCTTCGGCTTCGAGGGCGTCCGCGTCGACGGCAACGACGTGCTGGCCGTCCACCAGGTCACCACCGAGGCGTTGGCGAAGGCCCGTGCCGGCGGTGGTCCGACCCTCGTCGAGGCGATCACGTACCGGATGGGCGCGCACACGACGTCCGACGACCCGAGCCGCTACCGCGACCCCCACGAGGCCGACGAGTGGGCCGAGCGCGATCCGCTCCTGCGGCTGCGGTCGCTGCTCGAGCGGACGGACCCCGGTTTCGCCGACTTCGACGCCGAGGTCCAGGCCGAGGCCGAGGAGCTCGGTGAGCACCTGCGCCAGGTCTGCGGCGAGCTGCCCGATCCCGATCTGGCCGAGCTCTTCGAGCACGTCTACGACCAGATCCCACCCGAGCTCGTCGCGCAGCGTGAGGAGGTCCGGTCATGGAGCTGAGCATCGGCAAGGCCCTCAACGCGGGCCTGCGCGCAGCGATGGAGAACGACCCCAAGGTCCTGCTGCTCGGTGAGGACATCGGCCGGCTCGGTGGCGTCTTCCGCGTCACCGACGGTCTGCAGAAGGACTTCGGCGACCAGCGCGTCATGGACACGCCCCTGGCGGAGTCGGCGATCGTCGGCGCTTCGGTGGGACTGGCGTACCGCGGGTTCAGGCCCGTGGTCGAGATCCAGTTCGACGGCTTCGTCTACCCGGCCTACGACCAGATCGTCAGCCAGGTCGCCCGGCTGCGCTTCCGCAGCGAGGGCGCGGTCGCGATGCCGATCGTCATCCGCATCCCGTACGGCGGCGGCATCGGCGCGGTCGAGCACCACTCCGAGAGCCCGGAGGCGCAGTTCGTCATGACGCCGGGCCTGACCGTCGTCTCGCCGTCGAACCCGCACGACGCCTTCTGGATGATCCAGCAGGCGATCGCGTCGGACGATCCGGTCGTCTTCCTCGAGCCCAAGCAGCGCTACTGGGACACCGGCGAGGTGGGTGACGAGCCCGGCCTCGGCCTGCACGAGAGTCGCGTCGTCCGCGACGGTGACGGCGTGACGGTCGTCGGCTACGGACCGGTCGTGAAGACCTGCCTGGCGGCCGCCGACGAGTCCGACGTCCCGCTGGAGGTCATCGACCTGCGCTCGCTGTCGCCGCTGGACCTCGGTCCGGTGTTCGAGTCGGTGCGTCGCACCGGACGCGCCGTGGTGGTGCACGAGGCGGCCCGCACCCTGGGCCTGGGCGCGGAGCTGGCGACCCGGATCACCCAGGAGTGCTTCTACTCGTTGGAGGCGCCGGTCCAGCGCGTCACCGGCTACGACCTGCCGTACCCGCCGTGCCGGGTCGAGCACGACCACCTGCCCAGCGTCGAGCGGATCCTCGACGCCGTGGCCGTCACGGGGGAGTTCTGATGAGCGCCGACAGCCCGCAGGTGTTCCGCCTGCCCGACGTGGGCGAGGGTCTCACCGAGGCCGAGATCGTGACGTGGCACGTCGCGGTGGGCGACGAGGTCAAGGTGAACGACCCGCTCGTCGACATCGAGACAGCGAAGTCGATCGTCGAGCTGCCCAGCCCGTTCGCCGGCAGCATCGGCGCGCTGCTCGTGCAGGAGGGCGAGATGGTCCAGGTCGGCACGGCGATCGTGCACATCGGCGGCGGGGTGCCCCTGGCGGAGCCGCTCGTCGAGTCCCCGGCTGCGGAGGAGAGGCGCGAGGTCCTCGTCGGCTACGGCCCCAGCTCGGGTCGGCGCCGCACCCGCAACCGCGTCCGGAACGGCAGCGTCGGATTGTCACTGCGCGTGCTCGCCAAGCCGCCGGTGCGCAAGTTGGCCAAGGACCTCGGCATCGACCTGTCGAAGGTGCCGTCCCGCGGTGATGCCGTGACCCGCGCCGAGGTCGAGGAGTTCGCCCGGGTGATGTCCGGCACCGCCACGACAGCGGCTCCGGTCACGGGCGTCCGTCGGGCGACCGCCGAGGCGATGATCGCGTCCGTGCAGGTTCCCCAGGCGACCGAGTGGGTGACGGTCGACGTCTCGGCGACGGTCGATCTCATGGACCGGTTGAAGGCCGACCGCCGCTTCGCGGACGTCAAGGTCACCTCGACGCTGCTCACCGCGCGGGCGGTCTGCCTCGCGCTGGCGCGCACGCCGGACCTGCATGCCCGGTGGAACGAGTCCACGATCGAGCACCCGGCGTCGGTCGGCCTCGGCATCGCCGCCGCGACCGATCGCGGACTGGTCGTCCCGGTGGTGCGCGAGGCCGAGCGTCTGCCGCTGGTCGACCTCGGCCGGGCCATCGACGAGCTCGTCGCGACGGCCCGGGCCGGCCGGATCCAGCCGGACCAGATGTCGGGTGGCACCTTCACCCTCACGAACGTCGGGGTCTTCGGGGTCGACGGCGGCACGCCGATCCTGCCGCCGGGGCAGTCCGGGATCCTCGCGCTGGGCCAGGTGGCACGTCGTCCGTGGGTCGTCGACGAGCAGGTCGTCCCGCGGTGGGTCACGACGCTCGCCGTCACGTTCGACCATCGCGTCGCCGACGGGGCACAGGCCTCCCGGTTCCTGGCCGACGTGGCGACGATCCTGCAGGACCCGGCGATGGCTCTCGCCTACTGATCCGGCGCGACGTCCCCGGTGACACGAACCTAGGATGGGTGGGTGAGCGTCCAGGAGCAGAATCACCGGGGCGCCTACCTCGTCTGGCTGGTCGGTCTGGCCGCCTACCTGCTCGCCGTCTTCCACCGCTCGTCCCTCGCGGTCGCTGGTCTGGTCGCCTCCGAGCGCTTCGACATCAGCGCCGCGCAGCTCTCGACCTTCGTCATGCTGCAGTTGCTGGTCTACGCCGGCATGCAGATCCCCGTGGGTCTGGCGGTCGACCGGTTCGGCCCGCGCGCGGTGATGCTGGCCGGCGCCGTCGTGCTGACCCTGTCGCAGGCGGCGTTCGCGTTCTCGGAGTCCTACGCGACCGCGCTGGCGGCGCGCTTCTTCGTCGGCATGGGCGACGCCATGACCTTCGTCTGCCTGCTGCGCCTGGTGAACGCCTGGTTCTCGCCGGGGAAGGTCCCCCAGATCACGCTGCTGACCGGTCCGATCGGCCAGCTCGGCGCGATCATCGCGGCCGTCCCGATGACCTGGGCCCTGAGCCAGCTCGGCTGGACGAAGGCCTATCTGCTCGCCGCGGGCTTCGGCCTGGTCATCACGGTCGCCGTGCTCGCGTTCGTCCGCGATGAGCCGAAGGCGCGCTCGGTGCGCGGCGCCGCGCTGTCATGGACCAACATCCGCACGTCCCTCGGCGCCTCGTGGGAGCACCCGGGCACCCGGCTGGGCTTCTGGATGCACTTCGTGACCCAGTTCAGCTCGACGGTGCTGGGGCTGTTGTGGGGCTACCCGTTCTTCGTGCGCGGTGAGCACACCTCCGAGACGTTCGCCGGCACGCTGCTGACCCTCATGGTCGTCGCGGTCATGATTGCCGGGCCCGTGCTGGGCCGGCTCATCGGCAACCATCCGTGGCACCGGTCGACGATCGTCCTCACGATCGTCTCGGCGATCGTCGTGGTCTGGACGGCCGTGCTGGCGTGGCCCGGCGACGCTCCGGGGTGGCTGCTGGTCGTGATGGTGATCGTCGTGGGCGTCGGCGGACCGGCCTCGATGATCGGCTTCGACCTCGTGCGCACGTCCAACCCGATCGACCGGCTGTCGACCGCGACAGGCATCGTCAACCAGGCGGGGTTCCTCGCCAGTCTCATCACGGTCATCGCCGTCGGCGTGATCCTCGACGCCACCGGCCAGAACTTCAAGGCCGCGATGAGCTTCCAGTACGTGCTCTGGGCCCTCGGGTTGCTGCAGGTCTGGCGCTACCGCGTGAAGACCCGCGCCCGCATGATCCGCGACGACCCGGGCCGCTGGGCCCGCCACGCGCGGATCGGCTGACCCACCCCGTCCCGCCCAGTCCCGAGATTTGCTCCCATTTCCACCTTTGAGACCGGTTGAAAGGTGGAAAAGAGAGCAAATCTCGGGACGGGGGGAGGCGCTCAGGCCACGTCGAAGACGACGCCGGTGGCCGTCTCGCTGGCCGACCACACCTCGGCCGCCAACTCGGGGTCACGCGCGGCCGGGGTCATGCCGACCAACCGGGGCCGGCCGCGGGTCTGGCGGAAGCCGTCCGGGCCCAGGTACTCACCGCCGGTCAGCTCCGGGTCGGTGGCCGCGCGCAGCGAGGGCCACGCCCCGGCGCGGGCCGGCTGGGTGAACGCGGTCGAGAGGCTGTGCAGCGCGATGCCGCCGGGCTTGGTCAGGTTCGTCGAACTGAGGCCCGGGTGCGCGGCCACGGAGACGACGTCGAGCCCGGCTGCCTTGACCCGGCGATCGAGCTCCTTCGTGTACAGCAGGTTCGCCAGCTTGGACTCGGCGTACGAGCGCCACTTCTTGTAGCGGCGGGGGTCGCCCTTCGGCTCCAGCGAGCGCAGGTCGATGCCCTTGGTCATCGAGTGGGCCAGCGACGAGACCGTCACGATGCGGGTGCCTCCCTCGCGCAGCAGCGGCCAGAGGGTGGCGTTCCACGCGAAGTGGCCGAGGTGGTTCGTCGCGATCTGCAGCTCGAAGCCGTCCATCGTGCGGGTGAACGGCGGGATCATCACGCCGGCGTTGTTCACGACGATGTCGAAGCCACGGCCCGCGTCGACCACGCCCTGGGCGGCCGCGATCGTGCCGGGCAGGTCCGCCAGGTCGAGCGTGACGACCTCGACGTCACCGAGCTCGGCGACCGTGGCGGCGGCCTTGCGATCGTCGCGTGCGGTGATGACCACCTCGGCGCCGTGGCGCAGCAGCTCGCGCGCCGTCTCGGTGCCGATCCCGCTCGTGGCCCCGGTGACCAGGGCGCGGCGGCCCGTCAGGTCACCGATCGCGGACGTGTCCCAACCCATGTTCTCTCCGATCTCAGCGAGGCAGGACCGCGAACCACGGCACCGTCCATCCGCCGAGGCTGAACCTACCGGCGGCGAACTCGTCGCGCGCGACACGAACCATCCGGCCGGCGCTCGGCTCGTACACCTCGAGGTCGTGGCCGGCCGCGCGCACCGCCAGCACCACATGGGCCGGGCGGAGGTCGTTGCCCACGTAGAGCGGTGCCGTGTGCCCCGCCTCGACCGCGGCCATGAGCCGATCGAACTCCGTGCCGAGATCCTCCGGGTCCAGCGTGCGGGCCGTGTACCGGGCGCCGGGCACGCCGGAGCCGCCGTCGCCGGTCATCTGCCGTGCGGCACCCCACGGCGAGGTGCCGACCATGCGCAGCCACGGCCACTGCAGGTCGCCGTCGTGGTCCCGCAGGCCGGTCACCCGGCGGTGCATCGCGAGCACCTCGGACCGCCACCGATCCGCAGCGGTGGACGAGTCCGTGCGATCGCCGTGCGGGTCGTGGCCGGTCGCCATCCACAGGGCGTACGGGCGGTCGTGCACCAGGCGCGAGACGACCAGGGCGGCCGCCCCGCACGACAGCTGGTCGGGCTGGCGGAAGTCGCGAGGATGCGTGGTGGGGTCGAGGGCTCGTCGCTCGGCGACGGACAGCTGCGAGACGTGGGCCTCGAGTCGGCCGATCACCTCGGGTGGCCAGGTGACGGCGGTCGCGGGTCCGCGCTCACGCGCTGCCGCAGGCCGCTGCCACCGAGCGAGCCCGCACCGCGCCAGGCGCACGACCGCCCGGACGGGGTCCGCGGGCCGCACGCGCATCAGGGCGTGACGGCCATCGACGCCAGGACGCGCCCGGCCAGCTCCTCGTCACCCTGGACCTCGACGGTCACTGCGTCGGGACCACGGCGGCCGGCGCCCAGCACCGTGAACGTCTCGGTGTCCATGGTCAGGGTCGCCGTCGGTGCGGCGTCGGTCGGTCGGGCTCGGCCGTCCTCGCCGACGCCGATCGTGGCGTCCACCGGGACCGGGCCGGTGACGACCCAACGGACGACGCTGCCGACCGGGGCCTTCGCGCGCCGACCCAGGATGAAGGGAAGTGCGGCCGCGAACGTCGCCGTGGTGACGTGGGCGCCGATGTCGCCGAGGCCGCCCGGGAGGCCCACCGCGCGGCGGATGTCCTGCTCGTGGGTCCACAGGTCGATGGCCCGGTTGCGCAGCGCCACCTCCCACGTCCACTCCACGCCCGCCGGGGTGTTGACCGCGAGGGCCTGGGGATCGGGCAGGTCGGCCAGTGCCCCGGCCCGCCGCTCGACGAGGTCGGTGAGGTCCTTCTTGAGCTGCTCCACGGGGACGTCGCGCAGGGCGGCGACGCCGGCGTCGGTGTAGTCGCCCGGCACGGCCGAACCGCCGATCGGCGTGGTCTCGCCCTCGACCATGACGCGCTCCAGATGCACCAGGTGAGCCAGCACGTCCTTCGCGGTCCACCCGGGCAGGTCCGTCGGGACGTCCCAGTCGTCGGGCTCGAGCGCGAGCACGGAGGAGACGGACTGACGCCAGGCGTCGAGGTAGGGGGACAGATCAGTCATGGGCCAACGTCCTGCGGGTGCGAGCGGTCAGGGTGGCTCCGGCCAGCCCCAGTCCCGCGATGAAGCCGGTCCAGGCGATCGCCTGTCCGGTGCCGACCCGGCTCGAGAGGTCCACCAGGGCGGTGCCGTAGCGAGCGGTGTCGGTCTGACCGTCCCGGGGCTTGCAGACGATCCGGGTCTGGTCGGGGGCGTCGGACACCACCCCCAGGAGGTGCCAGCGGCTGCCGTCACTGTCGACCACGATGTCGACGGTGGCCGGAGGCACCGGCGTGCGCTTCTTGCCGGATCGGGCGACGCACCTGATGTCACGTTCGGCCTGTGGCAGGTCGGTCAGGACGGCGAGGTCGTCCTCGCCGCTGGACGCGACAGGCTGTCCCACCGGGACGACCTCGGCCGAGCGCAACGGATCCCACGCCGAGGCGGCGAACGCGGTACCGGCGACCCACGCGAGCGCCGCGATCAGCGCCGCGACGAGGTACCAACGCCGTCGGGTCAGGTGCACCTCGTCAGCCTAGAGGGCCGCCGCCGCGATCTCGTCGAGGACTCATCGGCGGAGCGCGTCCCGTTCATTCTTCGGTGCTCGTCGGCGTGGGGTCGTTCCGGCCGGTTCAACCTGTTGGGTGTAACTCCGGGTCACATGGTCGATAGTGTGCGCTCTCAGAGATCGGTCCGACGGATGGGTGAGTGATGACTCCAGCCCGACAGTGGGGCCGCAGGCATGCAGCAGGCTTGCTGCTGGCGGCCGTCGTGGCCTTGGGTTCGTGCACCCCCAACGCACAGAGCGGCGACGCGCCCGGCTACCGATGGCGCACGGACCCGAGCCCGACGGTCCCGACCCCACGCCACGTGGTGGAGATGGAAGGCGAACGGGTGAGGACGTTCTTTGTGCCGACGCTCGCGGAGTTCGCGCACGAGGCCTCCGTCACGAACGTCATCGAGGGCACGGTCACCGCGACTCGCCCGCTGGTGACCCAGCCCGCGAACGTCGTCGAGACGATCCTGACCGTGGACGTCACTCGGCAGCGGGACGATTCGCGGCCGACGACCGTCGAGGTCCGCGAACAGGGTGGTCTGGTCCAGGTCTCCCAGGTCCGCTCGGACTTCGAGGGCAAGCTCGGCCGAGAACTGGAACCGGGCGAGCTTGACGAGTGGGTCGACTTCCGGTCCGACGGCGTGGAGCACGCCGGGGTTGGCGAGCAGGTGCTGATCGTCGTCGGACCGGACTCCACCCGGGGCGCAGACGCCTACGTCGGTCTGGCACGGCTGAAGGGTTCGAGGGGCGGCAACTACGTGTGGCCGGGCCGCAGCCCCAACCCGAGTTGGGAGACCTCGGTCGACGCCGACGCACTGCTGAGCCCGCCGGCCTGACCGTCGCTCGTCCCCGTCCTACTCCCTCCACTTTTGGAACTGGATCCACGTTCCACCGGCCGATCGACGTGGATCCGGTTCCAAAAGTGGAGCCGGGGTCGGGGTGAGGGACGTCCCCACGCACGAGCGGCGCGCACCCACCGGGTGCGCGCCGCTCGAGTGAGTCAGTGGCTCAGAAGGCCGCTTCGTCCAGCTCCATGACGTCGAGGTCGACGGCCTCGGCCATCGCACGCTCGGCGGCCAGGCGGGGCAGGACGGTCTTGGCGAAGAAGGACGCCGCGGCGACCTTGCCCTCGTAGAACGACTTGTCCGCACCGGTGGCGCCGGCATCGAGCTTGTTCTGCGCGACCTCGGCGCCACGCAGCAGCAGCCAGGACACGACCAGGTCGCCCAGGACGTAGACCAGGCGCGTCGTGTTCAGCGCGACCTTGTAGACGTTGCGGGCGTCGCCGTTCTCGTCGGCCGGGTTCGAGGCCATGAGGTCGTTGAACATCGCCGTGATGACGGCGGTGGTGTCCTCGAGGCCCTTCGCCAGCAGGTCGCGCTCGACCTTGAGGCGGCCGTTGCCCGACTCGTTGTCGATGAACGCCTTGATCTGGTCCGACAGGTAGCCCAGCGCGCGGCCCTGGTCCTTCACGATCTTGCGGAAGAACAGGTCCTGGCCCTGGATCGCCGTGGTGCCCTCGTAGAGCGTGTCGATCTTGGCGTCACGGACGTACTGCTCGAGCGGGTACTCCTGCAGGAAGCCCGAGCCGCCGAAGGTCTGCAGCGACTCGGTGCCCAGCAGGACCCAGGAGCGCTCGGAGCCGTAGCCCTTGACGATCGGCAGCAGCAGGTCGTTGACCGAGTGCTCGAGGCTGGCGTCCTCGCCCGACTCCTTCTTGACCATGACCTCGTCCTGGAAGGACGCGGTGTAGATCATCAACGACCGCAGGCCCTCGGCGAACGCCTTCTGCGTGAGCAGCGAGCGGCGCACGTCGGGGTGGTGCGTGATCGTGACGCGCGGGGCGTCCTTGGCCGGGTTCAGCATGTCGGCGCCCTGGACGCGCTCCTTGGCGTACTCGAGCGCGTTGAGGTAGCCGGTCGACAGCGTCGCGATGGCCTTGGAGCCGACCATCATGCGGGCGTTCTCGATGACGCGGAACATCTGGTTGATGCCGTCGTGCACCTCGCCGAGCAGCCAGCCGGTGGCCGGGCCGCCGAGCTGGGGATCGCCGAAGGTGACCTCGCATGTGGCCGAGACCTTGATGCCCATCTTCTTCTCGACGTTGGTGACGTAGACGCCGTTGCGCTCGCCGGTCAGCTCGCCGGTCTCGAGGTCGAAGTGGTGCTCGGGGACCAGGAACAGCGACAGGCCCTTGGTGCCCGGGCCACCGGCGCCCTCGACGCCGACGGGACGCGCCAGCACCATGTGCATCGTGTTCTCGCCCAGGTCGCTGACGGCCGAGGTGATGAAGCGCTTGACGCCCTCGATGCGCCACGTGCCGTCCTCGTTCGGGAAGGCCTTGGTGCGGCCGGCGCCGACGTCGGAGCCGGCGTCGGGCTCGGTGAGGACCATCGTGGTCAGCCACTTGCGGTCGATCATGGTCTGCGCGATCTTCTGGTCGCGCTCGTTGCCGTTCTCCCACACGACGCGGCTGAAGGCCGGGCCGGCGCCGTACATCCAGATGGCGGGGTTGGCGCCCAGGACGAACTCGCCCATGGCCCACACGAGGGAGGAGGGGGCGGGCTGGCCACCGAGCTCGGTCGGCAGCTGCAGGCGCCACCACTCGGCGTCCATCCAGGCCTGGTAGCTCTTGGCGAACTCGGGGTTCTGCTTCAGCGTGTGGGTGGCCGGGTCGAAGACCGGCGGGTTGCGGTCGGCGTCGACGAACGACGCGGCGAGGTCCTCGCGCGACAGGCGCTCGACCTCGGCGAGGATGCTCTTCGCCGTGTCGACGTCGACCTCGTCGAAGGGACCGGTGCCGAGGACGGACTGGCGGTCGAACAACTCGAAGAGGTTGAACTCGACGTCGCGCAGATTGCTCTTGTAGTGGCTCATGGGCCGTGGACCTCCGGGAAGATGAAGCTGCCAGTGTTACTGGCGGGTTCTACTGGCCAGTAACTAGATCGTACTCCAGCGTCGTACCAGTGCGAAAGGCGATCCCGGAAAGAAAAACGACCCGTCTCCGTGCGGAGAGCGGGTCGGTTCTGGGGAGGTGCCGTCAGACGCGACGCGTAGGGACGCGGGTCAGGCCGTCGGTGGCGACCAGGTAGGCCGTGTGGATGGTGCCCGCGGTGAGGGCGACGACAGCGGCGAGGGTGAGGAAGGTCATGGGTGCTCCTTTCGTTCTCCCTCCATTCTGCGTCGTGCCACTGTCAAGGACAATCCAACAGAACTTCATCGAAGATGTAGTTTGTCTACATGGATGCGCGACGCCTTGCGATGCTGCGGGAACTGGCCGAACGGGGCACCGTGGGGGCGGTCGCCGATGAGATGGACGTCACTCCCTCGGCCGTGTCGCAGCAGCTGAAGATCCTCGAGGCAGAGGCGGGAGTGCCGCTGTTAGAGCCGGCCGGCCGCGGCGTGAGGCTGACTGCCGCAGGGCGGGCGCTGGCCGAGACGGCGACCGAGGTGGCCGTCGCACTCGAGCGGGCCGAGGCCAAGTGGCGCGAGTACCTCGGCGGCCCCGCCGGCGACGTCACCTTGACGGTGTTCCCGACCGGCGGCGAGATGCTCCTGCCGGGACTGTTGTCGCGGGTGGGCGCCGAGCCGGCGGTCAACCTGATCTGCTCGGACCGCGACCCGACGCAGCGGTTCGAGGTCCTGGACATGGTGGCCCACTTCGACATCGTCGTCGCGGACTCCCCGTCGGCCACCGAGGAGTGGCACGACCGCGGCCTGCAGTTGGTCCCGCTCATGCGCGAGCCCCTCGACGTCGCTCTGCCCGAGGACCACCGGCTCGCGGACCGGCCGAGCCTCTCGCCCAAGGACGTCGTCGGCGAGACCTGGATCGGCGCACCGCGCGACTTCCCCTACGACCGCGTGCTGCAGCATCTGGTGACCGTCACCGGCGAGTCGGTGCGCATCGCCCAGCGGTTCGACGACAACGGCGTCGTCGAGGCCGTCGTGGGCGCGGGGCACGGGATCGCGATCCTGCCGCGGTTCACGACCCGGACCCGCGACAACGGGCTCGTCACGCGCCCGCTGGTCGGCATCCGTGCCCGGCGCGACATCACGGCCGTCCTGCGACCGGACCGCTTCGAGCGGCCCAGCGTGCGGTTCGTGGTGCAGGCCCTGCGCGAGGAGGCTCGCGCCGTCGCCGATCGCCACGGCGCGCTCTGACCCTCACCGGGCGGCGTCGACCAGCAGCCAGAGGGCGACCAGGGTGATGGCCACGAGGTAGAGCCGGTCGAACCTGCGCTCGGGCATGCGGTCGAGGAACCGGCTGCCCAGCCAGGTCCCGCCGATGACACCGGCGATGCCGGCGGCGGCCGCGGGCGCCTGGGACGCGGGCAGCAGGCCGACCACGCCGAACAGCACCAGCTTGGCGAGGTGCCCGGACACCTGGGTGGCGGCGAACGTGCCGACGAAGCCCAGTCGGTCGCTGGTGCCGGCTCGGAAGAAGGGCGCAGCCAGCGGGCCGGTCGCACCGACCACGGGATTCAGCGCGCCGATCACGCCGCCCAGACCGATCCACCCGGCGGTGCCCGGGGCACGGAAGGGCCGCGAGAGCCACTCGGGCAGCCAGGTCGCGGCCAGCACGGCCACGGCGATGAGCGCCTGCAACGCCGCCTCCGGCGCCTCCCGCGCGAGGGGGAGCGTCAGCGCTCCGGCCGGCAGGAGCAGCAGCGAGGTCTTCCAGACGACGGACCAGTCGACGTCCCGGTGCCGGACGACGGTACGCGTGCCGTTGGAGACCACCTGGATGGCCGCGTGCAACGGGATGGCCACGAGGGGGTCGACGAAGGCGACGAGGACGGCCAGCAGCACGATCCCGCCGCCGAAGCCGAGCACCGCGGTGAGCGCCGAGGTGGCGACGGCGCACACGCCGACGAGCACCACCGTTTCCAGGCCCACGGGACGTGTCTACCGTCTCGAGGCCCGCAGCGCCGGGTGGCGCGTCAGGCGCCCGGGTCGACCGGGTCCTTCGAGACCGTCTCGTGCGGATCGCGCTGGAGCGCCCGCATCACGTGGTAGATCACGATCGCGGCGATCGACCCGAGCGTGATGCCCGACAGGGACACGTCGCCCCGGGCGACCGTCAGGTTGCCGATGCCGATGATCAGGGCGGCGGCCGCGGTGTACAGGTTCACCGGGTCGGCGAAGTCGATGTGGTTGTCCGACCAGATCCGCACGCCGATCAGGCCGATGAGGCCGTAGAGGGCCACGGTGACGCCACCGATGACCCCCTCGGGGATCGTCATGAGCAGGGCGCCGAACTTGGGGGAGAGGCTCAGCAGCATCGCGACGACGCCGGCGACGACGTAGGCCGCGCTCGAGAAGACGCGCGTCGCGGTCATGACGCCGATGTTCTCGCCGTAGGTCGTGGTGGCGGAGCCGCCGAAGCCGCCGGCGACGGTCGTAGCGACCCCGTCGGCGATCAGCGCACGGCCCGACTCGCGGTTGATCGCGGGGCGGTTCGTGAGGTGCGCGACGCTGCGCACGTGACCCACGTTCTCGGCGACGAGCGCGAGCACGATGGGCAGGAACATGGGCAGCACGGACCAGTCGACCGTGGGGTGGTGGAAGTCGGGCAGCCCGATCCACGCGGCCTTGTCGACCTTGTCGAAGCTGACGTCACCCAGCCCGAGTGCCACGAGGTATCCCACGATGATGCCGAAGAGGATCGACAGGCGGGCGGCGAAGCCGCGCAGCACCACGGCCGACAGGCAGACGACGGCGAGGGTGATGGTCGCGACGAGGGGCGCCTTGCCGTAGTTCTCCGTCGCGGCGCCGGCGAGGGCGAAGCCGATGAGCGCCACGATCGCACCCGTGACGACGGGCGGCATGAGCCGGTCGAGCCACGCCGCGCCGGTGATCTGCACGAGGGCGCCGATGAGCGCCAGCAGGATGCCCGTGCACATGATGCCGAACAGCGCCGAGCCCATGTCGCCGTCCTCGACGAGCGCCTTGACCGGGGCGATGAACGCGAACGACGAGCCCAGGTAGCTGGGCAGGCGGCCCCACGTGATGAGCAGGAAGAACAGCGTGCCGAAGCCGGAGAAGAACAGCGTCGTCGTCGGCGGCATGCCCGTGAGCAGCGGCACGAGGAACGTCGCACCGAACATCGCCACGACGTGCTGGGCGCCGAACCCGATCGTGCGCGGCCACGACAGTCGTTCCTCGGGCAGGACGATCGCGCCGGGCTTCACGTTCGTGCCGTCACCATGCAGGGTCCACATGGACCCTTACTTTCCCACGGGTCGGGGTCGACCGTCGCGGGGGATCAGCGCGAGGCGAACTTCGCGGCGAAGGCCGCGAACTCCTCGCTGCTGAGCGACTCGGCCTGCGCCCACGACTCGAAGTTCAGCGACTCGTGCAGGTCGGACCGCACCGCGACGCCGACGGACTTCTTGATGTCGGCCATCAGCTTGGGGTTGCGCTTGGCCCAGCTCTGGGCGAGGACCGCCGCACGGGCCTTCGGGTCCTTGTCGATCTCCTGGGCGATGCCCAGGCGCAGTCCGGTCTCGGCGTCGATGATGTCGCCGTTGAACAGCGCCGCTGCCGTGTTGGCCGAGCCGATCCGCTGGGTCAGCATCCAGGTGCAGCCACCGCCGGGGTGCAGGCCGATGCGGCTGAACGTGGGGCCGAAGCCTGCCTGCGGACCGGCGATGATCACGTCGCAGGCCAGGGCGATGTTGAGCCCGGCGCCGACGGCGGCGCCCTGCACGGCGGCGATCGTGGGGATCGAGAGGCTGCGGATGCCGAGGAACGAGGAGTAGACGTTCATCAGGTGCTCGCGCAGGACGTCGGCGGGGCGGCTGGTGTCGCCGAAGAGGCTCTCGAGGTTCGCGCCGGAGCAGAACGCCTTGCCCGCGCCGGTGACCACCAGGGCACGGGCCTCGTCGTCGGCGGCCACGGACTCGACGGCCGCACGCAACTCCTGCAGGAGCGGCCAGTCGAGCGCATTGAGCCGGTCGGGGGCGTTCAGGGTGATCGTGCGGACGGTGTCTTCGCGGCCGAGTTCGACGAGAGGCATGTGATCAACCTTACGATCGCCCTATGACCTCTCCGACCCTGCCGGTCGTTCCCGGCGTCGAACACCGATGGATCGATGTCGACGGGGTGCGTCTGCACGTCGCCGAGGCGGGTCTGGCCCATCAGTCCGTCGACCGTCCGTCCGTGGTGCTCGTGCACGGCTGGCCCCAGCACTGGTTCTGCTGGCGGCACGTGATGCCGGCGCTCGCCGAGACGCACCACGTGGTCGCCGTCGACCTGCGCGGCGCGGGCTGGAGTGACGTGCCGGAGGGCCCGGGCGCCTACGACAAGCGGGTCATGGCCGACGAGATCGCCCGCGCGATCGAGGAGCTCGGCCTCGACCGGCCGATCCTCGTCGGGCACGACTGGGGTGCCTGGATCTCGCTGTTGGTCGCCAGCCGCCACGAGGGTGCCGTCCGCGGGGTCGTCGCCGCCGCGATCGTCGCGCCCTGGGCCGACATCCCGTTGCACCAGATGTGGCGCTTCGCCTACCAGCCGATCGTCGGCGGTCCAGGCGGTGCCTTCCTGCAGCGGCAGGCGGGGCAGGTCGTCCTGAAGACGATCTTCAAGCTGGGGGCCGCCTCGGGCTACCGGTGGCAGCGCTCGGACCGTGAGGAGTACCTCGCGCGCTTCCGCGAGCCGGCCCGGGCCCGGGCCGGGCAGGCGCTCTATCGCACGTTCATGCTCCAGGAGATCCCGAAGGTCGGGCGAGGCTACGCGCGCCGCGTCGAGGAGATTCCGCTGCTGTTCCTGCCGGGCACGGCCGACACCGTCCTGGCGCCGTCCATCGTGCGTCGCGCCGAGGGCCCGCCGAACGTCACCGTGACCGCGATCCCCGGTTCCGGCCACTGGATCCCCGAGGAGAAGCCCGCCGAGCTGATCGCTCAGGTGCGCGACTTCCTGCGCCAGTTCTGACCCCGGTCGCCGGTGCTTGTACGATCGACGCAGCACCGCCGGTGTAGCTCAATGGCAGAGCGCTTGCTTCCCAAGCAAGATACGCGGGTTCGATTCCCGTCACCGGCTCCACGGGTTGTTCGGGTAACTGAGCAATTTCAGTCGGGAAACTCCCGCTCAAACTGACGTTTGGGCGGGAGTTCTCTGTTGGGGCCGGTCAGGCCCATGTCAACGCCGTGTCAACAACGACGAAGCCCCGCCGATCAGTGATCGGACGGGGCGTCGGGCTGTTTTCGGGGTCGCCAAGTTTGCTGGCTGTGGCGGTGTGGGTCGCGTTCAGTTCAACGCGGGGAAGATGAGCGGGTTCGAGTCCGGTGAGGACTCAGGTCCGTTCTGGTGGGTCGTCGTCGTCCCAGTTCGTGACGAGTGGCTCGCCGGGCTTCCACTGACCGAGGGTCATCTCGTGGAGACGGCGACGCTTGCGCGTTTTCGGAGCGGCCGCCTTTGTGTCACGGTCGCGAACCTTGCTCAGGAACTTCGCGATGGCACGCATCGAGTGGCTCGCTGACGGCACGTTGGACGCGGGGAGTGGGAATGCCTTCTCGACACCCCATCTGGTGCTGGGTCAGCGTCCCGTCGCGAGTAAGCGGGTCTCTGCCGCACAAACCGACGATGGCCACGCTCGCCAAATTCTCGCTGCGCTGCGTTGACGAGACGTGACAGCGCCGCCGAGGCGCACCCGGTGGGGTGAAACCTCGACGGCGCCGACTCGTCGTTCGTCAGTTGTGACGGGTCGACGTGCCCGTCTGCTTCGGGCGCTTGAACTCGCCCTTGAAGTACGCGACCACCACGCTCCCGGCGATGATCGATACCGTCCCGATGAGACCCGCCTTCACGATGTCCGCTCCGGCTGCCATGTCCCCGGGGGCAAACACCAGACCAAACCAGAAGAACATCGTCGCGACTACTGCGGTGTTCACGATTTCCTTCATCAACAGTTCACCGTCTTCCACCTAGTTAACACTCCGGACGGAATGAAGAAGTGCAGTTCGATGCACTTCCCGTTCTTTGCTGCGCTTACGAACGACTTCCTCAACTTCGTGCCCACCAGAGCGACCGCGGCCGCGCACGTCGCCTTGCCGATGAGGGCCGGGATCCCCGTGCACAAGACCCCCGCGAAGATGGCCGCTGTGGCGCCCTCATCGACACGATTGCGGATCTTCTTCGTCTCGGACTTGCTGAACTTCACGCAGAGGTGCGTGTATGCGTCACACGTGAAGTACTTCGGGTCAGCGGTCACCGGGAAAGCGATGTCCGCCTGCCGATGGTCGACCACCTGAACGAGGTTACTTCCGTCCGTCACGTACCGAGTGGCAACTTCGACACCGTTCGCGTCCACGGCCCACGGCTTCTCGATCGCGGCGACCGGTTCACCGGTCTCGACGTCGATCACTCCGGCACTTCCGTCCTCCTCGAGAACGACCTCCTCGCCGACACCTACGAAACGCGTTGAGCGATGCACACGGCAAGAGCAAACGAGCAGTGGCCCCCGGCCCTAGGCATGCACGGTTCGCCGTCACGATGGCATTCGGCGTCGCACAGTTCTTGGTCGACACGCATCTCGCCAAGTCGTTTGAACGTTCCGAAGCGTCGTAGATCGTCAGCGAGAAGGTCGGAAGCCGAGGTCGGCCGTGGAAAACCTGCAGCTAAGCGTGGAATCCGTCGAAACACCCGAGACGGAACGAGTTGAGTTCACAGGCAGTTCCGAGTTTCCCGACCGACCCTCCACGGACGTCGCGAGCAGCGCCCGGGCGGGGCCTCGAAAGGCTCCCGCCCCGGGCGTTCCGGAGTCAGACCGTCTTGACGATGTAGACGTCGCAGGGCGCGTGGTGAGCCACATCGGTGGCGACGCTGCCCAGCAGTCGGCTGATGCCCTGGACGCGACGGTTGCCCACCACGATGAGGTCGGCGTCGATCTCCCTGGCGACCTGCACCAGGGCGTCGGCGGGCTTGCCGGGCGCCGGGCTGGCCTGGACGGTTCCCTTGTAGGACAGGCTCTCGGCGACCTGGCGCGCGATGGCCTCGGCCCGCTCGCCGGGGCTGAGCGGATGCATGCCCTCGGGGAGGTCGGAGGGTGCGCCGCCCTTTTCGTCGACGGCGGTCACGATGTGCAGGGTGGCGCCGGTGGCCGAGGCCAGTCCGGCCGCGACCTCGGCGGCGCGCTGGGCGCTGTCGCTGCCGTCCACGCCGACCAGGATGTTCTTGTACACGTGCTGCTCCTCACGATTGGTTTCTCGCACGATGGCACACGTGGGGTTCACGCGCCGAGTGTGAAGAGCCGTTCCGCTCCGGGGCGCGGCTCCGCGCGCCGCCCGTGCGTTAGGTTCTCCTTGTGCTGCTTTCGGACCGCGACATCCTCGCCGAGATCGACGCCGGACGGGTCGCGCTCGACCCCTACGAGCCCTCGATGATCCAGCCGTCGAGCATCGACGTGCGCCTCGACAAGTTCTTCCGGGTGTTCGACAACCACAAGTACCCCCACATCGACCCGGCGCAGGACCAGTCCGACCTCACGCGCGAGGTCGAGGTCAACGGCGACGACGCGTTCATCCTGCACCCGGGCGAGTTCGTGCTGGGCTCCACGTACGAGTACGTGACGCTGCCCGACGACGTCGCTGCGCGGCTCGAGGGCAAGTCCTCCCTGGGGCGCCTCGGCCTCATGACGCACTCCACCGCCGGCTTCATCGACCCGGGCTTCCAGGGCCACATCACCCTCGAGCTCGCCAACGTCGCGACCTTGCCGATCAAGCTCTACCCCGGCATGAAGATCGGGCAGCTGTGCTTCTTCAGGCTGACCTCGGCGGCCGAGAACCCCTACGGCTCCACGAAGTACGGCTCCCGCTATCAGGGCCAGCGTGGACCGACGGCCTCCCGGTCCCACGCGAACTTCCACCGGAGTGTGATCGACTAGAGGGCATGACCGCGCCCGACATCCGACTCGTCGTGGCCGACCTCGACGGCACCCTGCTCGACGAGCACAAGCGCCTCCCGGACGGGACGATCGACCTGATCCGCGATCTGCAGGCGGCGGGTGTGGCGTTCGCCCCCGCGAGTGGCCGGCAGTGGGCGACCCTGACCGCCATGTTCGAACCGGTCTCGGACGGCCTCGTGATCATCGCCGAGAACGGCTCCTACGTCACGGACCGCGGGACCGAGGTGGCCGTGCACCCCCTCGACGCCGCGTGGGTCTCGACGAGCGTGGCCCGGATCCAGGAGCTGGCCGACGAGGGCGTCGACCTGGGCATCGTCGTGTGCGGCGTGAAATCGGCCTGGATCACCCGCACCGACCGGCCGTTCCTGGACCAGGTCGAGCCGTACTACCGGCGCCTCGAGGTGACGGACGACCTGACCACGATCGACGACACGATCATCAAGCTCGCCGTGCACGACTTCGGCGACCTCGAGGCGGTCACGGCGCCGTTCCTGCGCGAGTACTGCCACCCGAATCCCGTCGCGGTCTCGGGCGCCCACTGGGTCGACGTGATGGCCGAGGGCGTCGACAAGGGACTCGCCGTCCGCGAGCTGCAGAAGGCCATGGGCATCGACGCCACGCAGACGATGGCCTTCGGCGACTACCTCAACGACTACGAGATGCTGCAGGCCGCGGACTGGTCGTTCGCCATGGGCAACGCCCACCCCGACATCATCGACGTCGCCAACTACACCGCCCCGCCGAACACCGAGAACGGCGTCATCACCACCGTCCGGACGGTCCTGGGCATCTGAGCGTCATCGGGGAGTGCCGAGGTCACGACGTGACTCCGGGACTCCCCGACAACGACGCTCACGGCGGATAGAGTCACGACGTGAACGTCCAGCCGTCCCCCGAAGTCGCCGCCGCGCTGTCCGAGGGACGGCCCGTCGTCGCCCTCGAGTCCACGATCATCAGCCACGGCCTGCCGCGCCCCGACAACCTCGCCGCGGCGCAGGAGTTCGAGGAGATCCTGCGGTCACAGGGCGTCACGCCCGCCACGATCGCGGTGCTCGACGGCGAGCTGAAGGCCGGTCTGACGGCCGACGAACTGGCCCGCATCGCCAACGAGGACGTCCCGAAGCTGACGGTGCGCGACCTGCCCGTCGTGCTGGCCATGGCGGGCAGTGGCGCCACGACCGTCGCGGCGACGTCATGGATCGCCGACCGCGCCGGCATCCGGGTCTTCGCCACCGGCGGCCTCGGCGGCGTGCACCGCGGCGCGTCGGAGACGTTCGACGAGTCCGCCGACCTGACGGTGCTGGGCGAGGTGCCCATCACCGTGGTCTCGGCCGGCGTGAAGTCGATCCTCGACATCCCGGCCACCCTCGAGCGCCTCGAGACCCTGGGCGTCATCGTGCTCGGGTTCCAGACCAAGGACTTCCCCAGCTTCTGGCTGACGTCCTCGGGGCACCAGCTCGACTGGCGGGCCGAGGACGCGTACGCCGTGGCTGCCGTGATGCGCAGCCGCGACGCGATGGGCCTGACCTCGGGCATCGTCGTCGCCAACCCCCTGCCCGAGGAGAAGCAGCTCGACCCCGTCGTCCACGACGAGGCGCTCGAGCGGGCGCTCGCCGAGGCGGACGCCCAGGGCCTCTCGGGCAAGGAGGTCACGCCCTTCCTGCTCCAGCGGATCGTCGAGCTGACCGGCGGCGACAGCCTCGCGGTCAACCTCGACATCGCGCGCAACAACATCGCGGTCGCGGCACGCATCGCGAAGGCGGCGGTGGAGCACCCGTGATCCTCGTCGTGGGTGACGTCGTCGACGACATCGGCGTCCTGCCCCTCGAGCCCGTGGCTCCGCGCAGTGACACCCGCTCGCAGATCCGGATGACGCCCGGGGGCTCCGCAGCGAACACCGCTGCCTGGCTGGGCTTCCTCGGCTCGGACACCCGGTTCTTCGGCAAGGTCGGCAACGACGGCATCGAGCGCCACGGCGGCGCGCTGCGTGAGCACCAGGTCGACCCGCGTCTGGTCGCCGACCCGCTGCTGCCGACCGCCACCATCGTCCTGACGCTCGACGACGAGGCCGACCGCACGATGTACGTCGACCGCGCGGCCAACGGCACCCTCACGGTCGACGAGATCCCCGACGACCTCCTGCAGGACGTCGACTGGCTGCACCTGACCGGGTACACCTTCTTCGACCCGCAGACCCGCGATGCGGCCATCGAGCTGATCGCCCGGGCGAAGCAACGCGGCGCCGGCGTCAGCGTCGACCCCAGCACCACCGCGTTCCTGCGCGAGGTCACCCCCGAGGCGTTCGTCGAGTGGACCCGCGGCGCCGACCTCGTGCTGCCCAACCTCGACGAGGCACGGTTGCTGATCGGCGCGACCGGCCCGTTCGTGGACTTCGACGCCCTCACCCGGATGTATCCGCACGTGGTCGTGACCCTGGGGTCCATGGGCGCGGCCTACGTCGCGGGGGACATCCGCGAGCAGGTCGCCTCGCCACGGATCCAGGTCGTGGACACGACCGGAGCCGGCGACGCCTTCACCGCGGGCTTCCTCGCCTCGTGGGTGTCGCAGCGCGAGCCGCGCACGGCACTGCAGGGCGGCATCGGCGCCGCCAGCCGCTGCGTCCAGCAGCGCGGCGCCCGACCCTGAGCCCGGACCCCGGCCGACCTCGGGGTCGGGTGGGGGCTGGCCGGGGGAGTCGCCCGATGTGCTGACGGACTCCGCGGGCAGACGCTGGGCGCATGATCGAAGCAAACTCCCTGACGAAACACTACGACGACGCCGTCGCCGTGGACGGGATCGACCTCGTGGTCCGGCCGGGATACGTCACCGGCTTCCTCGGACCCAACGGCGCCGGCAAGTCCACCACGATGCGCATGATCCTCGGCCTCGACCGACCGACCTCCGGGACCGTCACCGTGAACGGACGGTCCTACACCGAGCTGGCCGCGCCCCTGCGCGAGGTCGGCGCCCTCCTCGAGGCGAACGCCCTGCACCCCGGGCGCACGGCTCGCCACCACCTGCGGCAGCTGGCCACCAGCAACCGCATCCCGGCGTCACGGGTCGACGAGGTCCTCGACCTCGTCGGACTGAGCGACGTCGCCGATCGCCGGGCCGGGACGTTCAGCCTCGGCATGGGCCAGCGGCTCGGGATCGCCGGTGCCCTCATCGGCGACCCCGCGGTGGTCGTCCTGGACGAGCCGGTCAACGGGCTCGACCCGGAGGGCATCCGCTGGGTGCGATCCTTGGCGCGCCGGTTGGCCGACGAGGGCCGGACGGTCTTCATCTCCAGTCACCTCATGAGCGAGATGGCCCTGATGGCCGATCACCTCGTCGTGGTCGGCCGCGGGCGGATCCTGGCCGACTGCTCGATGGAGCAGTTCATGCAGGACCACGCCACCTCGACCGTGCGGGTGAGGACCCCGGACCCGGCGGCCGCGGCGCACGCCCTGCCGCGGGCCGAGCTCGCCCGCGAGGGCGACGCCCTGGTCGTGCGCGGGATGGGCGCCGCCGAGATCGGCGACGCCCTCTTCGGCGCCGGGGTGCGGGTCCACGAGCTCGCCCCCCAGCGGTCCTCGCTCGAGGACGCCTTCATGACCCTGACCGCCGACGCGGTGCAGTTCCACGCCGCGTCCCACACTCCCGAGGACGTGCCCGCATGACCACCGTGACCGCTCCCGCCAGCGCGGGACCCACCTGGCTCGACGCCGTCCGCGCCGAGCGACAGAAGCTGTTCAGCGTCCGATCCACGTGGTGGACGCTGGCCGCGATCGTGGTGCTCGGCGCCGGGCTCACCACGATCATCTGCGCGGCGAGCGCCGATTGGCTCGCCAGTGACGACGCCGACGAGGCGGTCGGCTCCTTCATCACCTGGGGCATGATGATCGCCCAGGTCGGCGCCGTCGTGCTGGGCGCCCTGGCCGTCACGACCGAGTACGGCTCGGGACAGATCCGGTCCACGTTCGCGGCGACGCCGGCGCGCGGCCGGGTGCTGGCCGCCAAGGCCCTCGTCGTCACCGTGGTGCTGTTCGTCGCCGGCACGGTCACGGCGCTGCTCGGCTACGTCGGCGGCAACTGGTTCCTCGACCGCGAGGGCATCGGCATGGCGCTCGAGGGGGACGTCCTGCGCTCGATGTACGGGTCGGGTCTGTACCTGGCCGGCCTCGGACTCATGTCCGTGGGCGCCGGCTTCATCCTGCGCCACACCGCCGGGGTCATCTCCCTGCTGCTGGCCCTGGTGTTCGTCCTCTCGGCCATGGCACCGCTCATCCCCGGTGTCGTGGGGGAGTGGATCGAGAAGCTCATGCCCGGCAACGCGGGCGCCTCGATCGCCACCCCGGTGGCGTTCAACCCCGGACTGCTCGATCCCTGGCCCGGGTACGGAGCCTTCGTGGTCGAGATCGCCGTCGTGCTGGCCGTCGCGTGGATCCTGGTGAAGCGGCGCGACGCCTGAGCCCTTTCGGGAACGACATCGCGCCAGCGCCCCTGAGGGGCACTGGCGCGATGTCGGATGAGGGCCGTCAGGCCTTCGTGTCGTCGCTCTCGACGTTCGACGCGTCGGTCGCTGATCCGCTCAGGTCCTCGCCCGAGGGGTTCGCCTCGCTCAGGGGCGCGGCGTCCTCGGAGACCGGATCGGGTGCCGGAGCATCCTCGACGGGCGTGATGGCCGCCAGCTCCTCCTGCTCGGGGGTGGGCTCGGCGTGCTTCTCGGCCGGGATCTCGGGCCTCGGGTCGTCGTACACGACCGACTCCGCGTCGGGGTTGGTCGTGTCGCCGCTCTCGGGGTGCGGCTCCGGCTTCGGCTCGTCCTCGGCCGCCGTGTGGGGCTTCGGCTCGTCCTCGATCGAGTCGAGCAGCGACGGCTGCTCGTGCTCGGTCGCCGGCGTGGCGTCGGCCTTCGGCTCTTCCTCGGGCGTCGGCTCGGCCGCGGGCTCAGCGTCGGGCTCGGGCGTCGGCTCAGCCTCGGGCTGGTCGGCCCCGTCCTCGGAGCCGAACTCCGGCTGCGACACCGCGGTGCCGACGGCCTCGGGCTCGGGATCGGACTGGGCCGGCTCGTCCTCGGGCTCGGTCGCCACGGAGACGGGCTTGGTGCCCTCGGCGTCGGCAGCGCCCTCGGGCGTCGCGTCCCCGGACTCGAAGATGCCGCCCGCCGTGCCCTGGTCGTCGACCGCGATGTTGTGCTTCGCGGCCACCTCGGCGTCCGCGGCCCGGCTGTCGCCCTCGGGGTTGTCGAGGTCGGCACCGGCGTCGGTGGGCGCCTCGGCGGACTCGTGGGCGTCGGCGGCAGCGCCGACGTCCTCGGTGTCCGTCAGCGTGCCGGCGTCGGCCGTCGCCTCCGGGCCCGGCTCGGCGTCCTCGGGCTCGTCACCCGCGGCGTGCGAGTCGGCCGCCGCGGCGGCGAGCGCCTCGGCCTCGGCCACGACGTCCTCCTCCGAGCGCTTGACGGCCTGCAGCAGCAGCTGCGCCACATCGAGCACCTCGACGTTCAGCAGCGACTCGTCGTCGGCCTGCTTGGCGGTGAGGCCGTCGGCCAGCATGACGCGGCAGAACGGGCAGCCCACGGCGATCTTCTCGGCACCCGTACCGATGGCTTCCTCGGTGCGGTTGATGTTGATGCGCGAGCCGATCTTCTCCTCCATCCACATGCGGGCGCCGCCGGCGCCACAGCAGAACGAGGTCTCCTTGGCGCGATCCATCTCGACGTAGTCCGCACCGGTCGCGCCGATCAGCTCGCGCGGCGGCGAGTAGACCTGGTTGTGGCGGCCCAGGAAGCACGGGTCGTGGTAGGTGACCTTCGCCGCGGGAGCGGCGGGCGCGATCGGCTTGAGCTTCTTCTCGCGCACGAGGCGGTTGAGCAGCTGCGTGTGGTGCACGACCTCGAGCTCGACGCCGAGCTCCTTGTACTCGTTCTTCAGCGTGTTGAAGCAGTGCGCGCAGGTCGAGACGACCTTCTTGACGTTGACTTCCTCGAACGTCGCGACGTTCTCCATCGCGAGCTGCTTGAAGACGATCTCGTTGCCGGCGCGGCGAGCCGAGTCGCCGGAGCAGGTCTCGCCGTCACCGAGCACCGCGAACGTGACGCCCGCGATGTCCAGCAGCTCGGCGACCGCCTGCGTGGTCTTCTTCGCGCGGTCCTCGAACGCACCGGCGCAACCGACCCAGAACAGCCACTCGACCTCGTCGAGGGACTCGACGTCGACGCCGACCTGCTTGACCTCGAAGTCGAGGTCCTCGGCCCACTTCATGCGGTCGCGCGGGTTCATGCCCCACGGGTTCCCCTTGCGCTCCAAGCCCTTGAAGATGTTGTTGAGCTCGGTGGGGAAGTTCGACTCGACGAGCACCTGGTAGCGGCGCATGTTGTCGATGTGGTCGACGTGCTCGATGTCGACCGGGCACTGCTGGACGCAGGCGCCGCAGTTGGTGCAGGACCACAGGACGTCGGGATCGATGACGCCGAAGAGGTCCTCGGTGCCGATGAGCGGACGCTCGAGCTCGCGCTGCTGCTCCTCGGTGAGCGTCTCGGGATCGGCGCCCAGCAGGGGGACCTTGGCGTACGCGTGCTCGCGCAGGCCCATCATCAGCAGCTTGGGCGACAGCGGCTTCTCGGTGTTCCATGCGGGGCACTGGCTCTGGCAGCGGCCGCACTCGGTGCAGGTGGAGAAGTCCAGGATGCTCTTCCAGGAGAAGTCCTCGACCTTGCCGACGCCGAGCTTCTCGAACTCCTCCTCCTCCATGTCCTCCATGGTTTCGAGGTCGAGCGGCTTGCCGCCGACGTAGAGGGGGACGAGGGCGCCCAGTGCGGTGCTGCCGTCGGACTCGCGCTTGAAGTAGATGTTGAACCAGGCCAGGAAGCGGTGCCAGGCGACACCCATCGTGAGGTTCTTGCCGATGACCATCAGCCAGACGGTGGCCGAGACGACCTTGACCACGGCGATGATGGAGATGGCGGCCTCGAGGCCGGTGACGGACAGGCCGGACCAGAGGGTCTCGCCGATCCAGCTCGTGGTGGGGAAGTGGAAGGCGCTGGCATGGCTGTCGCCCTCGAGCTTCATCAGCTGGTACTCGGCGCCGCGGATGAGGATGCCGGCGCCGCACTCGAGCGCCACCATCGCCTCGACGAAGTAGGCCTGGCCGAAGCGCGAGCCGAAGAAGCGGCTCTTGCGGCCGAGGTTGCGCGGGTGGTTGCGCTGGCGGATCACGATGAGAGCCGCGATGCCGATCAGGCCGAGCCAGGAGATGGCCTCGCTGACCCACTCGAAGAGGAAGAAGTGTCCGATCAGCGGCAGCACCAGGTGCGGGTTCCAGACCTGCAGGTACGCGGTGGCGACCGCGGTGCTGAGGATCAGGAAGCTGAAGAACACCGCCCAGTGCAAGATGCCCACCCAGTGCCACTGGAGCATGCGGGTGTGACCGAGAGTCTCGACCAGCATGTTCTTGGTGCGGCTCTTCGGGTTGTCGGTGCGTCCGTACGCAGGCGTGCCGGCGCGGATGACTCCGAGCATCCGCTTGATGCCGGGTGCCAGGTAGTACACCGCCAACGCCGTCGAGACCACAGTGATCACGCCGGCGATGATGTTGATCGGTTCCATGCCGATTCCTCTCGCGGTTCAAGCAGTTTGTGCTGACCCTAATCTGCGGCGATCAGCGTTGCTGAGTTAGGCCTGCCAAAGGCCTGCCCAGATGTTACCTGCGAGTAGCAACAGGTACGAGCGCGATCGCGAACAGGGGGAAGATCGCGGCTCCCGCGAAGGCCCAGCCGTAGCCCGCATGTTGGATCACCGCGCCCATCAACGGAGGCACCGCTGCGGCCGTCAGGTACTGGCCGGTGTTCTGGATCCCGAAGGCGCGTCCCGACCACAACGGGCCGGCGATCTCGGCGACCGCGGTGAACGCCAGCCCGTTGGGCGCCACCGTGACGACGGCGGCCACGACCATGACCGCGATGGCCAGGGGAGTCGCGTCGAAGGCCGCGAGGGCGACCATCACCACGGTCGCGGCGGTCGCGACCTGCCGCATCGGGCCGAGGCGGTCGCCGACCCGGTCCGACCACCAGCCGGCGCCGACGCGTCCGGCCGCCCCCAGTACTTGGGATCCCGCGTAGAGCGCTCCGGCGGCCGCGGCGCTCCAGCCGTGTCGGTCGATCAGCCACAGCAGCATGAAGCTCCAGACCACGTACTGCGGGATCACCAGCAGTGCCGACGCGGCGTGGATGCGCACCAGGCGGACGTCGCCGCGGTAGGGGTTCGCCGCGGCCACGGGATCGGAGCTCCGGGGCCGCGGCGGATCGACGACGGTGAGCCCGACGAAGATCGTCGAGACGACGGCCAGGCCCACGCACAGGCCCACGACCGAGGCGATGCCGCGCTGGTCGGCCCAGCCCGGGACGACGAGTGCCGCGAGGCCGACGCCCAGCGGGAGACCGGTCTGGCGGATGCCCATCGCCAGCCCGCGTCGCTCGGCCGGGAACCACCCGACGACGAGGCGGCCGCTGGCGGAGTTGGAGCTGCTCGCCCCCACGCCGCACAGGGCGAACCCGGCGGCCAGGAGGGTCGCCTCGTCGGCGCGCGCGCCGGTCAGGGCCACGGCGCTGCCGGCCACGAGGATCAGCAGCCCGGCGGTGAGCGAGATGCGCTCGCCGACCCGGTCCACGACCGCGCCCCAGGCCACGAGCGTCAGCAGGGTGCCGACGGTCGGCGCGGCAGCCAGGCCACCGCTCGCGACGAGCGACAGGCCTTGGTCCAGGTGCAGGAACGGGATCAGTAGCAGCGGGGTCGAGACGATCGCGGTGGCCGTGACCTGGGCGGCCATCGCGGCCGTGAGCATGAGCCAGGGGTTGGGGCGCCGCCCGTCCACCCGCCCGGTCACATCAGAGCGCCGAGGTGCGCCATCGCCTGCTGCAGCAGGATCCCGCGGCCGCCCTCGAGCTCGTCGAGGATCGCGGGGGAGAGCGCCTCCTGCGGCGTGAGCCAGCTCAGCTCGAGCGCGTCCTGGCGGGGATCGCACTCGCCGGTGACGGCCACGACGTACGCCAACGCGACGGCATGCTGGCGCGCGTCGTGCAGCGGGGTGATTCCGGGCATCGGGAAGTACTCGGCGACGGTGAACGGCACGATGTTCGCCGGCAGCTGGGGGAACGCCGTGGGGCCGAGGTCCTTCTCGAGATTGCGCATGAGCGCCGAGCGGATCGGCTCGCCGTGGAGCACCCGGCCCGACACGAACGAGCGGGCCAGTGAGCCCGTGGTGGCCGAGCCGCGCAGCAACAGGCCGACCTGCTCGACCTGGCCGAGACTGTCGAGCCGGACGGGCACCGCCTCGACGTACAGGATCGGGACGCGAGAGCGGGTCTCCTCCAGCTGGAACTCCGAGAGCCAGCCGGGATTCGGATCAGGGGTACGCACGGAGGGCATGGGCCCATTGTGGTCGATCCGGGGACGACGGCAGGGCGAGTCGTCTTGCAAAAGATGTTGTCACTGGGAGTTACAGCACTTATGGTGAGGTGGATCACACGCCGTGTTCGGCCTCGTGTCCGTTGCGCAGGCCATCGATGAGGGGATTCATTTCGTGACCTTGCTCCAACCGTCCCGCCGCGTCAGTGCCGCTGCCGCCGCCTGTGCCGTGGTGCTCGTCGGTGCCGTCGGTGGCGGCGTCTTCAGTCCTGCCAGCGCCGACACCACGCTCGACAAGAGCTTCGACTACATGTGTGTCGTCAAGGCCGGTGGCCTCAACCTCGGCAACCGTCCCGTTGGCGTGCGCGCCCAGACGACGGTGCCCGAGAGCGTCAGCCCCGGTGACAAGATCGCGCCGACCCCGGTCACCATCACTCTCGCGATGCCCGAGGTCCTGCGTTCGTCGACGGTGGACCTCGTCGGTGGCGTCGCGGCCAGCGGTGGGTCGACCGACTCGGTCGTGACTCTCACGACCGGCGGCCAGACCACCTCCGTGGCGATCCCCAACCTCTCCTCGCCGCGCCGGGACATCCCGCAGGAGGAGAACGCGCCGTGGACGATCCCCGCGGCGGGCACCGTGCCCGAGATCACCGTGCCCGACTACGCCGTGGACAAGGTCGACGTCGGCCTGCCGGCAGCGTTCAACGTCGTCGCGACGATCTACACGGCCGCCCCCGCGCCCGATGACCAGGTTCCGGCGACCCTGGCCTGCACCGCCGTCGCCGGCAAGGACCTGACCCTGGGATCGATCGGCGTCACGCCGACCGAGGAGCCGACGACCGAGCCCAGCTCGGAGCCGACCACGGAGCCCACGACGGAGCCCACGACCGAGCCGACGACGGAGCCGACGACGGAGCCGACGACCGAGCCGACCACGGAACCGACCACGGATCCCACGACGGAGCCGACGACGGAGCCGACGACGGAGCCGACGACGGAGCCGACGACGGAGCCCACGACGGAGCCGACGACGGAGCCGACCACGGAGCCGACGACCGAGCCCACGACGGAGCCGACGACCGAGCCGACCACGGAGCCGACGACCGAGCCGACGACCGAGCCGACGACCGAGCCCACGACGGAGCCGACGACCGAGCCCACGACGGAACCGACCACGGACCCGACTGACCCGCCGCCCGCCGGTCCGGTGGATCTGTCCAAGAGCTTCAACTACGAATGCAAGGTCACGGCCGGCGGCCTCAACCTCGGCCTCCACGAGGTCGGAGTCCTCGCCGAGACGACGGTTCCGGGGTCGGTGCGTCCGGGCGAGGTCATCTCCCCGCGTCCGGTCGGCATCACGCTGACGATGCCCGAGAAGCTGCGCGCCTCCACGGTGGACCTCCTCGGAGGCGTCGCGGCCGAAGGTGCCTCGACGGACTCGTCCATCACCCTCACCACCGGGGGACAGACGTCGACCGTGGCGATCCCGCGACTGGCGGCGCCGCGTACCGACATCCCGCAGACGACGAACGCGCCGTGGCTGATTCCCGCCTCGGGCGAGGTCCCCGCGATCACCACGCCCGCCTCGGCGGTCGGCACGGTCGAGTTGGGCATGCCCCAGGGGTTCACGGTCAAGGCGACCATCCATCCCGCGGCGGGCGAGACGATCCCTTCGGACCTGACCTGCACGGGACCGGCTGACCTCGATCTCGGCAGCATCCCGGTCAACGGCGACCCGGTCACCTCCCCGACCTCGGAGCCCACGTCGCAGCCGACCTCGGAGCCCACGTCCGAGCCGACCAGCCAGCCCACGTCGGAGCCCACGTCGCAGCCGACGTCCGAGCCGACCGGCCAGCCCACGTCGGAGCCGACCACGGAGCCCACGGACGGAGCCGGAAGCGAGGCGCCGGAGCTCATCAGCTCCGACGTCGTGTCGCCCGGTGACGTGCTCACGTTCTCCTTCGGGCAGAACTGGGTCGGTCGCGAGGTCGCCTTCGAGCTGCACTCCGATCCGATCGCCATGGGCACGCGGACCGTGGACGTGTCGGGCCACGCGTCCGTGCGCGTTCCCGAGAACGCGCCGCTCGGCGAGCACACGGTCGAGCTGGCGAACAACGGTCGTGTCATCGCCGCGATCCCGATCGAGATCGTGGCCGCCGATGCCGGCGGCGATGACGACTGGTCGAACGACGACGCGTACGACGACTCCGACTGGCTCGCCTCCACCGGCGGTCCGAGTGCCGGCCTGGCCGCCCTCGGTGGCGTCCTGGTCCTCGCCGGTGCGGGTGTCGTGCTGATGCGCCGCAGGGCACGTCGGGACTGAGTCCGTAGGACCGAGGCGGGGGCGGATCTTCGGATCCGCCCCCGCTGACGTCTGCGCCGGGAACGGTTAGGCTGGCCGAACACGACAGGGGAGCGCCATGCAGAGGGCGCTGAGAGTGCGGAACAGCCGCAGACCCTTGAACCTGCTCCGGTTAGCACCGGCGAAGGGAGTCACGATGACATCTGCCATCCGTTCCACCTCCATCCGATACCGGACGCTCGACCTGGTCACGATCGCCATGCTCGGCGTCGCGTTCGGAGTCGTCTTCTGGGGATGGGGCAAGTTCTACGACGTGATCGACCTGGGCGCGGCGGTGGGCTTCAAGCCCGCGACCGGCCTGCTCGCCGGGATGTGGCTGATCGCCGGTGTCGTCGGCGGGCTCATCGTCCGCCGGCCCGGCGCGGCCTTCGCCACCGAGATGGTGGCCGCCATGATCTCGATGTTCGTGCTGGGCGGCACCGCCTGGGGCGGCACCGTGTTGCTGTCCGGCATCGTCCAGGGTCTGGGCGCCGAGCTGATCTTCGCCCTGTTCCTCTACCGCCGCTTCGACGTCGTGACCGCGATGCTCGCCGGTGCTCTCGCGGCCGTCTTCGCCTGCCTCTACGAGTGGCAGTACTACTGGCCGGACTGGGACCTGCAGTGGCGCCTGGCCTACCTCGGCTTCTTCACCGTCTCCGGCATCGTCATCGCGGGTCTCGGCGGCTGGCTGCTCGTCCGCCGGCTGGCACAGGCGGGAGCGCTCGACTCCTTCCCTGCCGGCCGACCGTGACGCTCGCGTTCCGCGACTACTCCTGGACGCCGTCGCACGCGTCCCGGCCGGTGCTCACCCGACTCGACCTGACGGTCGAGCCGGGTGAGCGGGTCCTGCTGGTGGGCCCGAGCGGCTCAGGCAAGTCCACCGCCCTCCATGCGGCCGCCGGCGCCCTGGGCGCGACGCTGGTGGGCGAGTCCAGTGGGTCGGTCGAGGTCTCGGGCCGGATCGGCATGGTCACCCAGAACCCGTCCTCGTCGATCGTCGCGGACCGGATCGGCCGGGACGTCGCCTTCGGGCCCGAGAACCTGGGTGTGCCGCGCGACGAGATCTGGCGGCGGGTCCGGGCCGCACTCGAGTCGGTGAGCCTGCGCCACGAGCTGGATCGGTTCACCAGCGCGCTCTCGGGCGGTGAGCGTCATCGCCTCGCCCTCGCGGGGGCATTGGCGACCCGACCCGACGTGCTGCTGTTGGACGAGCCCACGTCGATGCTCGACCCGGACCTCGCGGCGGAGGTGCGGGACTCCGTGCTGCGCGTCGTCGGCGATCGGACCCTGATCGTCGTCGAGCACCGTTTCGAGCCCTGGCTCGACCACGTCGACCGGGTGATCGTCCTCGATGCGGGGCGGGTCGTCCTCGACGGCTCGGTGGCGGAGTTCCTGGGCGCGGCGGTGCCGGACGCACTCTGGATGCCCGGGCGTCCCGCGCCGGTGCCGGCGACGATCCCGGCGGAGCTGGTCCGGCCGGTCGTCGAGGCGACGGTCGAGGCGCGCGACCTCGTGATCGACCAGGTCACCCGCACGCTGCGAGGCACCGAGCGCACGCGCGCGGTCGATGCGCTGACGCTCACCCTCTCGCCGGGCACGACCACGGCGCTCGTCGGGCCCAGTGGTGCGGGCAAGTCCAGTGCCCTGCTGGGCCTGGCGGGACTGTTGGAACCCGTGTCGGGGCACCGGACCGGGCCGGACGAGCTCGGGTGGTGTCCGCAGGATCCGGAGGTCGGCTTCGTCGCGAGGTCCGTGCGCCTGGAGCTCGAGGCCACGCCCCGTGCGCTGGGTCGCCCGGTCGACGTCGATGCGCTGCTCGAGGTCATCGGCCTGCCCGGCCGCGGTGACGACCATCCGTACCGGCTCTCCGGCGGGGAGCAGCGTCGTCTCGCCCTCGCCGCGGCGGTGGCGCACCGGCCGGGCCTGGTGCTAGCGGACGAGCCGACGGTCGGGCAGGACCGGGGCACCTGGGCCGTCGTCGCGGGATGGCTGGGCACGGCCGCCGGCTGCGGCGCGACGGTGGCGGTGTCGACCCACGACGCCGACCTGCCGCGCGATCGCGACGTCGTCCTCAAGGACGGGGTGGTCGTCGCGTGACCGGACTGATCACCCGCTTCAACCCCATCGTGCTGGTGGCGATCGCGCTCACGGCGGCGCTGGGGTCACCGGCCATCCGGACGCTGCCGGTCGCGCTGGTGTGCGTTGCCGTGTACGTCGTCACGCTCGCGTTCCTGGTGCCGTCGTGGCGCTACCCCGCGTTGTGTCTGGCCCTGGTCGCGCTGCCGGTCGCCAGCATCACGTGGTCCACCTGGCTGCTCGGCGGACGGGACCTCGAGGTGGCGGCGGTCGCGGGCCTGCGCACCTTCGTGATGACGTGGCCCGGTGCGGTGGCGGTCGGTTACGTCGACGTCGCGCGGCTCGGTGACTACCTCGCGCAGACCCTGCGGTTCCCGGGGCGGTTCGCGGCGGCGCTCTCGGCGGCGCTGCAGCGGGTCACCGGGGTGTGGCAGACGTGGCACGAGCTCGAACGGGTACGGCGGGCGCGCCATCTGCCGCGCCGGCCCGGGGCCATGGCGTTCACGCTGCTCGTCCACACGATGCGCGAGGCGACGCGCACGTCGATCGCGATGGATGCGCGGGGATTCGCCTCGGCTCATCGGCGCACGTGGGCCGAGCCCGCGGTGTGGACCCGACTCGACGTCGCGGCGCTCGCTACCGCGGCGGTCCTGGGCGCACTCCCCGTGGTGTTTCGCCTCATCGGCACCTGAGGTCACACCCCGGTAAAGTGGCTTGCATCACAGTGCAACTAGAGGTTACAGTCTTCGACGTTGCCCGGGTCACAGCCGAGACCTCCGGGTGATCCGTTGTTCTGAAGCGAGGAGACCCGATGCGCAAGAGCGCCTCAGCAGTACGTCGAGGACTTCGGTTCACCATCGCCACCGGCGTGGTCGCCGCAGGACTGGTGCAGCTGGCACCCACCGCCACCGCGGCTGACGCCAAGGTCGAGCGGGTCGGGTACACCTGCAAGGCGACGAACTCCGTCATCAACACCTCGCTCCAGGGCCCGCAGCAGTTCTACGTCACCGCCGAGACCACGCTGCCCGAGAGCGTGCAGCCCGGCGAGACGGTCGCGGCCACGAAGGCCAAGCTGACCCTCTTCCTCCCGCCCAAGCTGGTCAACCGGCTGTACGGGCCGATGAAGGTCCGCCAGGTCAAGGGCGGTTCCACCTCCGACACCATCCTGCAGGCCGTGGCGCCCGGCGCCGGCCTGCTGGAGACGCGCAAGGAGCCGGTCCGCAACCTCGTCGTCAAGAACTGGGTGGACCTGCGCCCCGACCAGGAGGTGGCGATCGTCGCCGAGGGCGACGTCAGCGCCGTCCCCGTGCCCCAGGTCGACGGCGGCAACGGCCTGATCTACGTCCAGATGCCCCCGCAGTTCGTCCTGCACTCCGAGATGAACCCGCCGGTCATCGGCGCGATCGACAAGGCCGACCTCAACTGCATCCGCGACAAGAGCGATGCCGCCTCGCGCGTCATCGGCACCATCAAGATCGGCGCCGGCTGCAGCGAGACCGAGTGCCCGCTGCCGGCCGCGGACGCCAACCCCACCAACCCCGGCGGTGATGGCGACACCCCCGGTGACGGCAGCGGCACCGATCCGGAGGTGATCGAACCCGGCGAGCCGGTTCCCGTCACCCAGATCGACGGGTACAACGACGACAACTACGGCGTCAGCCCCGCCGACGCGGCGAGCGGCGGCGGCTCGTACCGGACGACCGAGCTCCCCGCGACGGGCTCACCGTTCGGCCCGGGCCTGCTCGGCGTGTTCGGCGCACTCGTCCTGGCGCGGATCGCGCTCGTCCTCCGGTCGCGACGTCGCAGGGCCTGACGTCCCGATCCTGTGTGGCCGCCCCGGAGGCGGTTCAGTCCCCCTTGGTAAGGAGCCCTGATGGGTGTCGAAGTTCGAGTTGAAGGATTGACGAAGGCCTTCGGCAAGCAGACCATCTGGCGCGACGTCTCGTTGAGCCTGCCCGCCGGGCAGATCAGCGTCATGCTCGGACCCTCCGGTACCGGCAAGTCGGTGTTCCTCAAGACCTTGATCGGTCTGATCAAGCCCGACGAGGGCCACATCTTCATCGAGGGCGTCGACATCGCGACCTGCAGCGAGAAGGACCTCTACGAGATCCGCAAGCTGTTCGGGGTGCTGTTCCAGGACGGCGCGATGTTCGGCTCCATGACCCTGTTCGACAACGTGGCCTTCCCGCTGCGCGAGCACACCCGCAAGTCCGAGTCCGAGATCAGCGACATCGTCATGGAGAAGATGTCGATGGTCGGCCTGGTCGGTGCCGAGGACAAGCTCCCCGGCGAGATCTCCGGCGGTATGCGCAAGCGCGCCGGACTGGCGCGCGCCCTGGTGCTCGAGCCCGAGATCATCTTGTTCGACGAGCCCGACTCCGGCCTCGATCCCGTGCGCACCGCGTTCATCAACCAGCTCATGGTCGACCTCAACGCCCAGACCGAGGCGACGTTCCTCATCGTCACGCACGACATCAACACGGCGCGGACGGTCCCGGACAACATCGGACTGCTCTACCACCGGCACCTGTCGATGTTCGGCCCGCGCGAGATGCTCCTGTCCAGCGAGGAGCCGGCAGTGCGCCAGTTCCTCAACGCGCAGACCGTCGGCCCGATCGGCATGAGCGAGGAGAAGGACGCCGACGAGCTGGCCGCCGAGGACCACAGCACCCTGCCCCCGCTGCCGCCGATCCCGCTGCAGCTGTTCCCGTCCGACGGTCGCCCGCGCGCGACCCAGTCCGAACCGGGTGCGTGGTGCGCCGCCAACGGGGTCGTGCCGCCGGCCGGCTCGTTCCTCGACGACGGCTCCAGCTTCACCGTGCCGCCCCAGACCTCGCTGCCCGGAGGTGCCCGGTGAGCATGGTCAAGTTCCTGACGGGACCCCTCTCCACCGCGGGCAATCTCTTCGCCTTCGGGGCCGACGTGCTGCTCGCCGTGTTCAGGCGGCCGTTTCAGTTCCGTGAGTTCGTCCAGCAGGCCTGGTTCATCGCCTCGGTCACGATCATCCCGATCGCGTTGGTCGCGATCCCCTTCGGTGCCGTCGTGGCGTTGCAGACCGGCAGCCTGGTCCAGCAGTTCGGTGCCCAGTCGTTCGTCGGCTCCGCCGCGGTGCTCGCGGTGCTGCGCGAGGCGGCCCCCATCGCGACCGCCCTGCTGGTGGCCGGTGCCGGCGGCTCGGCGATCGCCGCCGACCTCGGCGCCCGCAAGATCCGCGAGGAGCTCGACGCGATGATGGTGCTGGGCATCGACCCCATCCAGCGGCTCGTCGTGCCCCGGGTGCTGGCCTGCATGCTCGTGGCGGTCTTCCTCAACGGACTGGTCAGCGTCGTCGGCGTGCTGGGCGGCTACATCTTCAACGTCGTGCTCCAGGGCGGAACGCCCGGCGCGTATCTCGCGTCGTTCACCGCGTTGGCGCAGACCCCCGACCTCTACCAGGGCATGGCCAAGGCGCTCGTGTTCGGCCTGATCGCCGCGATCGTCTCCACCTACATGGGCATGCACGCCGACGGCGGCCCCCAGGGTGTGGGCCAGGCGGTCATGGAGTCGGTCGTCATCACGTTCCTGCTGCTGTTCATGGCCAACTTCGTCATGAGTGCCCTGTACTTCCAGCTCGTCCCGTCGAAGGCGTTGTGACGTGGTCGACGTGACACGCGTGTACGGCGCGCCCCTGAGCGCCCTCGACAATCTCGGCCTGCAACTGGCCTTCTACCTGCGCACGATCGCGTGGATGCCGCGCGTCATCACGCGCTACCCGCGCGAGATCATGCGGCTGCTGTCGGAGGTCACCTTCGGTCGCGGCTCCCTGGCGGTCATCGGCGGCACGGTGGGCGTCATCACCGCGATGTCGTTCTTCACCGGCGTCGAGGTGGGCATGCAGGGCCACAGCGCCCTCGAGCAACTGGGCACCAGCGCCTTCGCGGGCTTCTTCTCGGCGTACTTCAACACCCGCGAGATCGCCCCGCTCGTGGCGGGCATCGCCCTGGCGGCCACGGTCGGCTGCGGCTTCACGGCGCAGCTGGGCGCCATGCGGATCTCCGAGGAGGTCGACGCGCTCGAGACGATGGCGATCCCGTCGCTGCCGTACCTGGTCACCACCCGCGTGCTGGCCGGCATGATCGCGATCATCCCGCTGTACATGCTCGGCCTGCTGTCGTCCTACTTCGCCACGCGGATCACCATCACCGCGATCTACGGGCAGAGCTCTGGCACGTACGACCACTACTTCAGCCTCTTCCTGCCACCGGAGGACGTGCTCTGGTCGTTCTTCAAGGTGCTGGTGTTCGCCGCGCTGGTCATCTTGATCCACTGCTACTACGGCTACTACGCCAGCGGCGGCCCCGTCGGCGTCGGCGTGGCCGTGGGCCGCGCGGTGCGCACGTCGATCGTGGTCATCAACGTCGCCGACCTGATGATGTCGATGGCGATCTGGGGCACCACCACGACCGTGAGGCTGGCCGGCTGATGGCGCGCGTCCCCACCCTCGAGAAGCCGGCCGTCGTCCGCGCCCTGGGCGTCGTGATGATCGGCCTGATCGTCGCGTGCGTGTTCCTGACGTACGCGATGTTCACCAAGCTGTTCTCCGACGACGTCCCGGTCACGATCCGCAGCAACGGGGTCGGCCTGCAGCTCAACCGCAACGCCGACGTCAAGCTGCGCGGTGTGATCGTCGGCCGCGTCGAGCGCATCAGCTCCGAGAAGGGCGAGGCGGTGATCCACCTCAAGATCGATCCCGACCAGCAGAGCGTGATCCCGTCGGACGTCCAGGCGTTCGTCACCCCCAAGACGCTGTTCGGCGAGAAGTTCATCGACCTGCAGCCGGTCGCACAGTCGTCGGGCACCCCGATCCGTGCCGGTGACGAGATCGTCCAGGCGGCGCTGCCCACCGAGGTCGAGAAGCTGCTCGCCGACCTCGACCCGCTCTTGACGGCGTTGAACCCCACCGACCTGTCGTTCGTGCTCACGGCGTTGTCCGACGCGCTGTCCGGCGAGGGCGAGTCGGTCGGTCAGACCCTCGAGACGTTGTCGGCGTACATGCAGAAGATGACCCCGCTGGCCGACGACATCGTCAAGGACATCACCTTGCTGGGCGAGACGGCCGACACCTACGCCGACGCGATGCCCGACATCGGTCAGACGCTGCGCAACGCCGTCGTCACGGGCAACACCCTGACCGCGCGCCGCGCCCAGCTGCAGACGCTGTTCACCGAGACCGCGGCCTTCGCGACGTCCGCCGAGCAGCTCGTCGACCGCTCGGGTCAGGACTTCATCACCCTGTCGCGCGACTCCCAGCCCACGCTCGACCTCCTCGCCCGCTACTCGCCGACGATCGAGTGCGTCCTCAAGGGCATCGACCGCCTCAAGCCGGCCATCGACAACACCTTCCGCGACAAGCGCGCGCACGTCTCGATCGAGTTCGCGGCGCGCTCCCCGCGGACGTACGCCGGTGGCGACTCGCCCCGCGTGCCCGCGGCCAGTGGCGGGCCCAGCTCCGTCATGCCCAGTTGCGCGACGCTGCCCAAGACCCCGTACTCGGGCAAGCGGCCGTCGCCGGGCATGAGCGACGGGCTGATGGGCCAGCTCGGGGTCGGTGACGACCTCGGCAAGACGTCGCCGTTGTCCACACCGTCGGTCGCCGGCCCGGCGGGCAGCGAGATCGAGCGCCAGCAGATCCAGGCCATCGTGGCCTCGGCGACGGGCGTCGAGCCCGGTGACGTGCCCGACATCGCCCAGCCCTTGTTCGGTCCGGTGCTGCGTGGCGCGGAGGTGAGCCTCGGATGAGTAGGACGGGATTCGACCGCCGCACCACGATCGCCTTCACGAAGCTCATGGCGTTCCTCGTGATCACCGGCGTCATGACGGCCCTGTTGGCGGCCGTCATCGGCAACGCCTCGTTCGACCGCACGCACGAGTACAAGGCGGTGTTCACCGACGTGACCAGCCTCGTCGAGGGTGACGACGTCCGCATCGCCGGTGTCCGCGTCGGCAACGTCGCCGACGTCCGGGTGCGATCGGGCTCCACCGCCGAGGTGACGTTCCGCGTGGACTCCGACATCACGCTGACCCAGAGCACCGAGGCCACCCTGCGCTACCGCAACATGATCGGTCAGCGTTACCTGGCGCTGGCCGAGGGCACCGACGGTCCCGCCGGTCGACTGAAGCCCGGCCAGACGGTCGGCCTCGACCGGACCACGCCGGCGCTCGACCTGACCGACCTGTTCGGCGGCTTCCAGCCGTTGTTCGAGGCGCTGTCGCCGGAGGACACCAACCAGCTGGCCTACGAGCTGATCCAGGTCTTCCAGGGCGAGAGCGGAACCGTCGAGAGCCTGTTGTCGCACACCGCGTCGCTGACCGGCACCCTCGCCGAGCGCGACGAGCTCATCGGCTCGGTCATCGACAACCTCACCGTCGTCCTGACCTCGTTCAACGAGCGCGACGACGAGCTGTCGACGGCGATCTCGACCCTGCAGCAGCTCATCACCGGACTGAAGGACGACCGCGGCGTGCTCACAGGATCACTCGACGACATCGCGACCCTGACCGGCGAGACCGCCGGCCTGCTGAAGGAGTCGCGACCGGCGCTCACCGCCGACATCAAGAACCTGCGCCGCGTGACCGACAAGGTCGGCACGAAGAAGGCGCTCCGCGACCTCGACAACACGCTGGGCGTCCTGCCGATCAAGATCGACCGGATCGGCCGCACGGGCGAGTACGGCTCGTTCTTCAGCTTCTTCGTGTGCGACGTGGGCGTCAACGGCGAGCTGCCGTCGCTCAGCGGCGTCCCGGGCTGGGAGAAGAAGCGACCCTTCAAGACGACGAAGCGCGTCACCGTGACCGGGCCGGGGGCGAGCCGATGCCGCTGACCATGAAGCCGTTCCGCGACCGGAACGCGGCCGCCGTCGGAGCCGTCGCGCTGCTGCTGATCGCCCTGGTGCTCGCCGTCGCCAGCCAGGCCTCGAGCCTGCCGGTGATCGGCGGGGGAGCGAAGTACGCCGCCGAGTTCACCGAGGTGGGCGGTCTCAAGAAGGGCGACGACGTCCGCCTCGCGGGCGTCCGCGTCGGCGAGGTCTCCAGCCTCGACCTGCGCGGAGACAAGGTGCGGGTCACCTTCCGGATGAAGAAGGACCGCGAGCGACTCGGCAGCCAGACCGGCGCCTCGGTCCGGATCAAGTCCCTGCTCGGCACGATGTACGTCAGTCTCGAGCCCGAGGGTCCCGGCACGCTGGAGAAGGGCGCGGTCATCCCCGCCTCACGCACCAAGCCCCCGTACGACATCGTCCAGGCGTTCTCGGGGCTCACCGAGACCACGCAGGAGATCGACCAGGACCAGCTCGCCCAGGCGCTGAAGACCGTCAGCGAGGTGGCCGCCAAGACGCCCGAGGAGTTCCGCGAGGCGGTCACGAACGTGACGGCCCTGTCCAACAACCTCGCCGAGCGGGACCAGGAGATCGAGGCGCTCCTCAAGAACATCGACGGCATCTCCGGTGTGCTGGCCGACCGGAACGCCGAGTTCATCAAGCTGTTCGAGGACGGCACCGTGCTGTTCGACGCGCTGACGGCGCGCCGCGACGCGATCCACCAGGTGCTGGTCAGCGTCACGGCCATGTCGGACGAGATCGACAAGCTGGTCGTCGACACCCGCGACGACCTGAAGCCGGCGCTGAACCGCCTGGCCGGTGTGGTCAAGGTCCTGCGCCAGAACGAGGCCAACATCGAGGCCGCGATCGCGCAGCTGCCCGCGTACTACGCGATGGTCGCCAACAACGGCGCCAACGGGCCGTGGTTGGACTCCTACATCTACAACCTGCTGAGCATCCTCGGCGTCCCGGGAGGTCTGTGATGTCCGCGTTCGCGAGTCGGTTCTCCCGTGGGGCCGTGACGATCGCCGTGGCGGTCGTGTGTCTGGCCGTCGTCGCCGCGGCGGCGTTCGTCGTCCTGTCACGTGCGAACGAGAACGTCGTCACCGTCGACTTCGACCGCACGGTCTCGCTGTACGAGGGGTCCAGCGTCCGCATCCTGGGCGTCACGGTCGGCACGGTCGAGAAGATCACGCCGCGCGGCCAGAACGTCCGCGCGCGGATCGCCTGGGACGCGGACTACGAGGTGCCGGCTGACGTCAAGGCCGTCATCGTGTCGCCCTCGGTGGTCGGCGACCGCTTCGTCCAGCTGACGCCCGCGTACACCGGTGGCGCGAAGCTCGAGGACGGCGCCCACCTCGACCAGTCGCGGACGGCGACCCCCACCGAGCTCGACGACACCTACGCCGCCCTCGACCGCGTCGCCACCACGTTGGGGCCGAAGGGGATCAACGAGGACGGCACCCTCAGCGACCTGGTGGCCAACTCGGCCGACAACCTCGACGGCAAGGGTGCCGAGATCCGCGAGAGCATCGCGGCGCTGGCGAAGCTGACCAAGACGGTCGACGGCAACAAGACCGAGCTCTTCACCTCCGTCGAGAAGATCGAGCGCTTCGTCTCGGCGCTGGAGGCCAACGACCAGAGTGTCCGCGACTTCAACACGAGTCTCGCCGGGGTCTCGGGCGTCCTGGCCGACGAGGGCGACGACCTGCAGTTGGCCGTCGCAGAGCTGGCGACCGCGCTGCAGCAGGTCCAGTCCTACGTGTCCGAGAACCGCACGGCCCTGCGCAAGAACGTCAAGGGTCTCTCGCGCGTCACCAACTCCTTGGCCAAGCAGCGCAAGGACCTCAACAAGATCCTCGACCAGGGCCCGAAGGCGCTGTCCAACCTCGCGCTCGCTTACAACCCCACGACCGGCACGCTCGACTCTCGCGCCTCAGTCAAGGGCTCCATAGACCGGAAGTTCTCCGTGTTGACGGAGGCCGACATCGTCGTCGGCTATTGCGGTCTGGCGAGCGATCAGAACCCCAAGTACGAAGAGGCGTGTTACGCGCTCCAGGACGTCCTGGCCTGGCTCGCCGCCAACGCGCCGGGTGCCAAGCCCTCGTCGGCTGCAGCCGAGGGGGCACCGGCCGAGGAGGCCGACCCGGTCTCGACCGACCCGCTGGCCGAAGTGATGGGGGTGTCGTGATGATCACCGGACTGCGAGCCCGGCACGCCCTGGTGGCCATCGTGGCGCCGATCGCCCTCGTCTCGGGCTGCGTCTCCAGCGTGGGCGACCTGCCCTTGCCCGGCGGCGCCGACCTCGGCGACGACCCGTACACCGTCGTGATCGAGTTCCAGGACGTCCTCGACCTGGTGCCGCAGAGCGCCGTCAAGGTCAACGACGTCTCCGTCGGCCGCGTCACCAAGGTCGAGCTCGACGGGTGGCGCGCGAAGGTCACGGTCAAGGTCAACGGCGACGTCGAGCTGCCCGACCAGTCCGTGGCGTCGATCCGCCAGACGTCCATCCTGGGCGAGAAGTTCGTCTCGCTCGCTCCGCCCGAGGACGGCGGCGGCGATACGGGCCGACTGGGCGACGGCGACGTGATCCCGCTGGCGCGCTCGGGCAACGCACCCGAGATCGAGCAGGTCCTGGCCGCGATGTCGCTCGTGCTCAACGGCGGTGCCCTTGGCAAGGCCCAGGTCATCAGCCGCGAGCTGAACACCGCCCTGTCGGGCCGCGAGGCCGACGTCCGCACGCTGGTGCGCCGCCTCGACGAGTTCATCGCCGTGGCCGACGACTCCAAGGGAGACATCGTCGCGGCGATCGAGCAGATCGACCGCCTGGCCAAGAACACCAACGACCAGAAGCAGGCCATCGACGCCGCGCTGGACGACCTGCCGGCCGCGCTGCGGACGGTCAACGAGCAGCGCGCCAATCTGGTCAAGATGCTCGAGGCCCTGTCCAAGCTCGGCGCCGTCGGGTCGGACGTCATCGTCAAGAGCAAGGAAGCCGTCGTGGCCGACCTCAAGGCCCTCGCGCCGATCCTGGACGCCCTCGGATCGGCGGGCGACGCGTTGGTCACCTCCCTCGAGGTGCTGCCCACCTTCCCGTTCCCGGACGCGCTCGTCGGCCGGACGCCCGAAGAGGCGAACGCCTACCAGATGGGCGACTACATGAACGTCTCGATCGACTTCAACACCGACTTCTCCACGACGATCGGACTCATGACCGAGGCGGAGCGCGCGGCCCTCAAGGAGGCGCTGCGCGAGGACTCGGTGGCCGGCGTCATGGCCGGGACGGTGGTCGCGCCATGATCACCCAGCGCGTCAAGGTCCAGTTGGCCGTCTTCCTTGTCGGCACGCTCGTGGCGATGACCTACATCGGGATCAACTACGCCCACGTCGACCGCCTCTTCGGCAGCGGATACACCGTGACCGTCCAGATGGCCGAGTCCGGCGGCATCTTCACGACCGCTGACGTCACCTACCGCGGCGTCAGCGTCGGCCGCGTCACCGACATGTGGCTCGACGGCGACGGCGTGAAGGTCGAGGTGCGGGTCGATCCGGGTGCCCCGGACATCCCCGCCGACACCGACGTCGTCATCGCGAGCCGCTCGGCCGTCGGTGAGCAGTTCCTGGACTTCCAGCCGCGCACGGACCGCGGCCCGTTCCTCGACGACGACTCCGTCATCGCGCGCGAGCGCACCCAGGTGCCCGTCGACACGCGGACGCTGCTGTCGAACGTCAGCGATCTCCTGGGGTCGGTGGACAACGAGGACCTCAGCACCGTGATCACCGAGTTGGGCGCCGCGTTCGAGGGCTCGTCGCAGGACCTGCGGACCATCATCGACTCGTCCAACTCCTTCATCACCGAGGCCGACCAGAAGTACGAGGTCACGGCGGCGCTGATCAAGAACTCGACGACCGTCCTGCAGACGCAGGTGGACTCGCAGAACGACATCCGCGCCTTCGCCAAGAACCTGCGCGCCCTGTCGACGGCCGTGCGCTCGTCCGACCAGGACCTGCGCCAGGTGATCGACTCCGGTGCGCCGACGGCCACGACCCTGCGGGCCCTCATCGACGAGAACGGCGACGACATCGCGGCTCTGCTCGACGACGCGATCACCGTGAACTCGGTGGTCCGTGCCAATCTGCCCGGCGTCCGCGGCGTGCTGGTCATCGCGCCCTACGGTGTCGAGAGCGCCTTCTCGATCATCGCGAAGGACTCGCGGACGGGGCAGTTCGCCGCCCGGATGAGCCTGTCCCTGCAGCCCGAGAACTCGCCGTGCCTGAAGGGCTACCAGCCCGAGTCCAAGCAGCGCACCCCCTACGACCGCACGGTCGAGAGGTGGGACCGCTCGTTCGCCTGTGCGCAGAAGCTGGAGCGCGGGTCGCGGACGTCTGGCACGACCGCGTCGTCCTCATCCGCCGAAGCCGATGGCGGCGTCGTCCTGGGCACGTACGATGTGGCGACGAAGCAGCTGGTGGAGGGCGACGAGACCTCGACGATCCCCCCGGCGCTCGATCTCGGCGAGGAGTCGTGGAAGTGGATGATGCTCGGTCCCGCGGTGGCGCGGTGATTCGCGGTCGGTCGATCGTCGTCGGTCTCGTGGTGGTCGCGCTGGTCGCGCTGGCGGCCGGCACGGCGCTGCTGGTCCGCGGTCCGCAGATCCCGGCCTCCGCGGACTCCGCGAGCCGCCAGGACGTGCGCGCGGCGACCGAGCGGTTCGCGACGGCGATCAACACCTACGACGTCACCGACCTCGACGAGTACGTCGAGCGGGTCGAGCCGCTGCTCACCGACGAGCTGGCCGAGCAGTTCAAGGCGTCCACGCGTGATCTGCTGGCGAAGTTCGAGGCGGCGAAGATCGTCTCGAAGGGCAAGGTCGGCCAAGTCGCCATCGACAGCATGGATCGCGACAGCGCCGAGGTGATCGCCGCGATCACGATCAGCACCGAGCCCGCCGACGTCCAGTTCGGCCAGCCCCGGCTCCGGTGGCGTGTCTCGCTGGTCAAGCAGGAGGGCGCATGGGTCGTCGAGAACTTCGCGAACATCCCCGTCGAGACCACCGCTCCTGAGGAAGGTGCCGCCCCGTGAGGCTCCGTCGCCCCCGCGCCGGCACGGCGCTGCTCGCCCTGGCCGTGTGCGCCGTCGTGTTCGCTCTCGTGTCGCTCCTGGTCGTGCAACGCGCCGAGGCGTCGGCGCAGGACCAGGTCGACGCCCAGGACGCCGCCGTGGCGGCCGCCTCGAAGGCGTTGCCCGAGATGCTCGGGTACAAGCACGCCACCGTGGAGCAGGATCTCGACGACGCGACGAAGGTGATGACCGAGAAGTTCGCGAAGAAGTACTCCGAGCTCGCGCCGCAGCTGGTCGCCACCGCCGGGCAGCGTCAGATCGACGTCGTCGCCACGGTGCGCACCATCGCGCCGCTCGAGTGCGGCCAGGAGTGCTCCACCTCGAAGGTCCGGGTCCTGGCATTCGTCGACCAGAACCGCACGATCGCCGGCAAGCCGGGGTCCCCGGCGGCGCTCGCGGTCGTGGTCGAGATGAACCAGGTCGACGGCGACTGGCTGGTGGGCGACCTCACCACCAGCTGAGGTCCTCGGTGGCGACCGTCAGACGTGTCTGGCGTCGACCAGCGTGCCGAAGACGGCCGAGCGGTTGTCGGTGTGGAAGATCTCCGAGCACGTCGTCAGGGTCAGGAGGGCCTCGCTGGGCTTGGCGCCGGAGCGCTGGTCCTTCGCCTTCTTGGCCTTCTCGGGGACGGGTTGGACGACCCAGATGTCGGTGAAGTCGACGATGGTGTCCGTGCCGGAGTTCTGCAGCTCGTACGTGTAGACGTGGGTGCGGGTCTCGACCTCGACCCGGTCGCCGGCGCGCAGGTCGGGGAAGTTCTTGAACGGCTGGCCGTTGGTGACGCGGTGGCCGGCCACCGCGAAGTTGCCGAGCTGGCCCGGGCGCTGGGTGTCGGGGAACCAGCCGACACCGGAGGTCAGGGCCGTGTCGTCGACCCCGGCCACGACGGGCACCTCGAAGTCGTCACCGAAGCGGGGCACCCGCAGCACGGCGAAGACCTGCCCGATCCGGAGCTTGTCGGTGGCGGCGTCGCCCTCCCGGTTGCCCTTCCAGTCGTCGGCGAGCGCCACGGCCATCTCGCCCTGACGCTGCTTGGCCACGACGTTCGTGCCGACGTACTTCCACCCGGCCCACCCCGCGCCGACCAGCAGCGCCACGGTCACGAGAGTCGCCAGCAGGCGCATCGGGCGCAGTTGAGGGGTCGGCTTCAGCTCGGGGCGCTCACGGCGCGGTGGGCCGACGTCGGGGGTCACGGTAACGAGTGTCACACCTGCGTGCCGCCGGGACAATCGTCCAGCGGAGACATGTCGGCACGTCGTTGCTCGTGACGACCATCACGCGGTACGGTGAGGGCTAAGCAAGCGCTTAGTCAGGAGACCCGCGACATGACCCGTGAATTCGAGACCATCGCCGACCTCAAGGCCGCCGTCGGCCAGGAGCTCGGTACCAGTGACTGGGTGACCGTCACCCAGGACAAGATCAACCTCTTCGCGGACGCCACCGGCGACCACCAGTGGATCCACGTCGATCCCGAGGCCGCCGCCCAGGGCCCGTTCGGCAAGACGATCGCCCACGGCTATCTCACGCTGAGCCTCCTCCCGGTCTTCACCCAGCAGATCTACGCCGTCAAGAGCGCCGTGATGGGCGTCAACTACGGGGCCAACAAGGTGCGCTTCCCGCACCCGGTGCCGGTCGACTCGCGGATCCGCGGCACGGCCACCCTCAAGGAGACGCAGGACATCGCGATCGGCACGCAGATCGTGCTCACCGTCGTCGTCGAGATCGACGGCGTCGAGAAGCCGGCGTGCATCGCCGACGTCGTCTACGTCGTAGCGGAAGGCTGAGTTCCATGGACTTCGCCTTCGACGACAAGACCCAGGACCTCATCGCGCGCATGCAGTCCTTCATGGACGAGGTCGTTCACCCGGCCGAACCACTCGCGCACGAGCAGATCCAGGCCAACTACGCGAACGACGTGTGGGACATCCCGGCCGTGATCGAGGACCTGAAGGTCGAGGCGAAGAAGCGGGGTCTGTGGAACCTGTTCCTGCCCGGCGAGGGCGGTGCCGGCCTGACCAACCTGCAGTACGCGCCGCTGGCCGAGATCCAGGGTCGCAGCATCCAGCTGGCGCCTCCGGCGACCAACTGCGCCGCCCCCGACACCGGCAACATGGAGGTGCTGAACGAGTTCGGCACCGACGAGCAGAAGAAGCAGTGGCTCGAGCCGCTGCTCGCCGGCGAGATCCGGTCGGCCTTCGCCATGACCGAGCCCGACGTCGCGTCCAGTGACGCCACGAACATCGAGACCTCGATCGTGCGCGACGGTGACGAGTACGTCATCAACGGCCGCAAGTGGTGGATCACCGGGGCCATGAACCCCCGGGCCCAGGTCTTCATCGTCATGGGCAAGACCGATCCGACGGCCGCGCGGCACCGCCAGCAGTCGCAGATCCTGGTCCCGCGCGACACCCCGGGCCTGGAGATCGTCCGCGGCATGCATGTGTTCGGCTACCACGATCGCGACCACGGCGGCCATGCCGAGCTGCGGTTCACCGACGTGCGCGTGCCCGTCACGAACCTCATCGCCGGCGAGGGCGACGGCTTCGCGATCGCCCAGGCCCGCCTCGGACCTGGACGCATCCACCACTGCATGCGCTCGATCGGCATCGCCGAGCGGGCCATCGAGCTGATGTGCCAGCGGGCGCAGAGCCGTACGGCGTTCGGCAAGCCGCTCGCCGACCAGGGCGTCATCCGCGACTGGATCGCCGAGTCGCGGGTGCGCATCGAGCAGTTGCGCCTGCTCGTCCTCAAGACCGCGTGGCTGATGGACACGGTCGGCAACCGGGGTGCTCACACCGAGATCCAGGCGATCAAGATCGCCACCCCGCGGACCGTGGAGTGGATCCTCGACAAGGCGATCCAGACCCACGGCGGCGGCGGCCTGAGCCAGGACTTCCCGTTGGCCGAGATGTACGCCGGCATCCGCACGCTGCGGTTCGCCGACGGCCCCGACGAGGTGCACAAGAACTCGTTGGCCAAGGCGGAGCTGAAGCGGCAGGGCCTGCGATGAGCCGGCGCTGCGTCGTCACCGGTGCCGCGGGCGGCATCGGGCTGGCCATCGCCGAGGCGCTCGTCGAGCGGGGCGACCGGGTGTTGCTCGCGGATCTCGACGAGCAGCGCCTGGCGGAGGCCGGGGAGCGTCTCGGCCAGCCCTGGATCGCCGGCGACGTGGCAGCCGAGCCCGGCATCGCGGCGCTGATCGAGAAGGCGGACGCGGAACTCGGCGGGATCGACCTCTACGTCGCGAACGCCGGTGTCTTCCGCGGCTTCGGGCTGGCGGCCGACGAGTTCGACTGGTCGCTGTCGTGGGACGTCAACGTCATGGCCCACGTCCGCGCCGCTCGCGCGCTCGTCCCGCGCTGGAGCGTGGAGAATCCGGGCGTCTTCGCCGTCACCGCCTCGGCGGCCGGCCTGCTGACGCAGTTGGGCTCGCCCACCTACGCCGTGACGAAGCGCGCCGCGGTCGGCTTCGCCGAGTGGCTCGCCGCGACGTATGGCGACAGGGGTGTCCAGGTCGCCGCGCTGTGCCCCATGGGCGTGGCCACGCCCATGGCCGAGGCCGGCGAGACGGTCACGGATCCAGAGGGTCGCCTGGCGCACGCCTCGGTCAGCGCGGCCGGTGAGACGCTGACGGCGCAGGAGGCCGCCCGAGTGCTGCTCGAGGCGATCGACACCGGTCGGTTGCTGGCGCTCCCGCACGAGTCGGTGGGCACGATGTACGCCCGCAAGGCGCAGGACACCGACCACTGGGTCACCGGGATGCAACGGTTCAGGACGACGCTCGGCGGCTGATTCGCCGATCAGCGCCGCGCGCCCCCTCCGCGTCGGTACGATCATCCGACTTGTGTCCGTCTACGGGGGTTTCCGATGAACCGTTCGTCCCTGCGCCTGCTTGCCGGCGCCGTCCTCGCGGGCGTCGCCGCGACCACCTTGGTCGCGCCGGCGGCGCACGCGGCGCCTGAGGACGCGGCGTTCTGCTCGGACGGCACCCAGCCGATGGTCCCGAAGGCCGAGACGGAGGCCTTCGACGACTCGACGGTGGTCCGGGGCCTGACGGTGGTCAAGGGCACGACCCCGGTCGAGTTCACGGGCACGTTCGTCGGCGCGGTCGACAACGCGCTCGGCGCGGCCGACGGTGGCACGGACATGCTCCTGTTCTCGCTCAAGGGCGCCGGGATCGACCGGGCGTCGACGCCGGCCGACGCCACGCCGGCGGGGATCTGGGCCGGCATGTCGGGATCGCCCGTCTACCTGCCGGACGGCCGCCTGATCGGAGCGGTGGCCTACGGGCTCACGCCCGACAACATCGCGATCGCGGGCATCACCCCGGCGTACGCCATGAAGCGGCTGGGCACCGACCGGTTGAAGGCCCCGGCCTCCCTCAAGATCAAGCGCACCGCGCTGCGCGGCGCGTCGGCCCGGACGTCCAGCTCGGTGGCCGGTCACTCCGCGCGGCAGCTCAAGGCGGTCCGGGTCGTCGCCGGTGGCAACGCCGCCAATGCGCTGGCGAACCGCACGCTGGCGCGCGTCCCGGCCGACTCCGCATCGGCTCGCTCGGTGCGAGCCGGCGGCTTCGGTGCCGTCGCGGCCCCGTCGGGTCTGGACCTGCCGCTCGTGCCCGGCGGCAACATCGCCGTCGGCTACACGACCGGCGACCTGTTCGCCGGCGCGGTGGGCACGGTGACCGCGATCTGCGGCTCGACGGTGTGGGCCTTCGGCCACCCGATGGACTTCGCCGGACCGACGTCGCTGTCGATGCACAACGCCTCGGCCGCGCTCGTGGCGCCGGACGCCACCGGCGTCTACGGCTCGTACAAGCAGGTCGGCAAGGTGGGACGGCAGATCGGCACGATCACGACGGACGGGTTTTCCGGCGTCAAGGGCCAGGTCGGCCTGATCCGCGGGTTCCCGGTCGTGACGCACGTCCGCAACGCCGCCGGGACGACGCTCGGCTCCTACCGCGGCAGTGTGGTCGACCCCGCCGTGGCCCCGTTCGGTGCGGCGTACGGTCCCGCCTACGCGGTGCAGGACGTCCTGGACAACCTGGGCATCGGCACGGCCAAGCTCTCGTGGCGGATCGGCTACCGCCTCGCGAACGGCCGCACCGGCAGCCTGTCGAACTCGCAGGTCTACGCCAACTCCGGCGAGCTGGCCGACGAGATCAGCACCGACATCGGCAACGACGTCGCCGCCATCGCCTCCACGGACCTGGCGGACGCCTCCATCACCTCGGTCAGCTCGACCCTCACCCTGCTCAGCGACGCCGCGATCACCTACCGCTTCTCGGGCGCCCAGCGCTGGACGGGCAAGAAGTGGGTCAAGCTCCGCGGCTCGTCGGTCAAGGCCGGCCGCACGGTGAAGGTGCGCCCCGTCTACCGCCAGTACGTCAACGGGCGTCCTCGCGGCACCTCGACCGGCCCCGTCAAGTCGTTCAAGATCGGTCGGAACGCGGTCGGTCGGGCCCAGATCGCCTTCGCGGCGCGCGCGTCAGAGGACGGCGACGAGGACGAGTGCATCAAGCTCGACGACGGTGAGGTCGTCTGCCCCGACTTCGGCACGGAGGGCACCGGGCCGGGCACCTTCGCCTCTTTGCTCGAGAGGCTCGACGCGTTGGTGCGCGTCGATCGTGCGGACGTGTCGGCGCAGTGGAAGTGGAAGCTGCGCAAGTCCAAGGGCGTGTCACAGCGCCGGGCCGGTGTCGTCGCTCCGGGCAAGATCAGCGGCTCGTACGCCGCGACCTTCCGGGTCCGCCGCTGACCGCAGTCCGTAGGCTGGGTCCATGGCGATCGAGCTGCTGACCCCCACCCAGATCGACGAGATGCGGCCGGCCGGTCGCTTCGTCGCCGATGTCCTGACCACCTTGGTCGAGACGGCGGACGTGGGGACGGACCTGATCGAGCTCGACGCCCTGGCTCACCGCATGATCCGTGATCGAGGCGCCGAGTCGTGCTACATCGACTACGCGCCGTCGTTCGGCCGGGGCCCGTTCGGTTACGTGCTGTGCACCAGCGTGAACGACGCCGTGCTGCACGGACTGCCGCACCGCTACAAGCTGCGCGACGGCGACCTGGTCAGCTTCGACTTCGCGGTCGCGGTCGACGGCTGGGTCTGCGACTCCGCCGTCAGCAGGGTCGTCGGCACACCCCGCGACGAGGACCTGCGTCTGATCGAGGCCACCGAGGTGGCGTTGGCGCGTGCGATCGAGGTCGCTCGGCCCGGCAAGAAGGTCGGCGACATCAGCGCGGTCATCGGCGAGACGGCCCGCGAGTACGGCTACCCGGTCAACACGCAGTTCGGGGGACACGGCGTCGGGCGCACGATGCACGGCGACCCGCACATCTCGAACGACGGCAAGGCCGGTCGGGGCTTCCCGCTGAAGCCGGGTCTCGTCATCGCGATCGAGCCGTGGTTCCTGGCCTCCACCGACGAGATCCGCATGGACGACGACGGTTGGACGATCCGCAGCGCCGATGGCTCCCGCGGCGCGCACAGTGAGCACACGATCGCGATCACCGAGGGTGACCCGATCATCATGACCGCGCGCGACTGACCAACTGATCGGCGACCTGCAGCACGAGTGCGTCGGCCCCCACGTGGCCGGCGATCATCACACCGACGGGCAGGCCCTCGTGCACGTGGCCCGGCACGCTGACCGCCGGTTGGCCGCTCATGTTCATCAACGCCGTGTACGGGGTGAACAGCAGCTCGCGCCGGTGGTCCTCGGCGGGGTCGCCCGACTCTGTGAACCAGGCGTGGGGCTGGGGCGGCAGCGCGAGGGTCGGGGTCAGGAACAGGTCGATGTCGGCCAGTGAGGCGTTGACCGCCGCCGTGGTGAGCTCGAGGTGGGTCAGCGCTGCCGCCAGCTCCGGAGCCGACGCCCGTCCGCCGCGCTCGTACCAGTAGCGGGTGGTGGGCCGCAGTTGCGCGATCGCCGCGTCCGGCAGCGGGACCGAGGCCATGCCGGCCGACCAGACCACGTTGAACTGCTGTTCCAGCTCCGCGGGCCAGGGGTTCGCGATCTCGACGATCTCGTGACCCAGCGCGGCGAGCGCGTCGCGAGCGGCCTCGACGGCGGCGACGGAGCCGGGGGAGGCCGTGGCGAAGTCGAGGTAGGGGTCGGTCCAGCTGGCGATCCGGAGTCGGCCGGGGTCCCGGGTGGTCGACTCGGCGAACGTGACCGACGGGGCGGGCCAGACCCGGGACGAGCCCGGGACCGGCCGGGCGAGCAGGTCGAGCACGGCCGCCACGTCGCGCACCGAGCGCGCGAGGACGCCGTCGGTCGCCAGACCGTTCCACGTGGCGGAGTCCGGACCCGCTCCGACCCGCCCGCGTGAGGGCTTGAACCCGATCACCCCGCAGCAGGAGGCCGGGATGCGGATGGAGCCGCCTCCGTCGCTGCCCGGCGCCCACGGCAACAGACCGGATCCGACGGCGGCCGCCGCGCCGCCGCTCGAGCCGCCGGCGTTCAGCCGAGGGTCGGCCGGGGCGCGGGCCGGTCCGACGACGTCGTTGTCGGTGTAGGAGCTGAGACCGAACTCGGGGGTGTTCGTCTTGCCGAGGCTGACGAAACCGGCGGCCTCGACGAGGTCCACGACGTGCGCGTTGTGGTCCGGCACGTTCTCGGCCATCAGCCGCGACCCCATCGACGTCGGCACGCCGGCCGTCATCGTGAGGTCCTTGAAAGCGGTGGGGACGCCCGCGAACGCCGGCCGCTCGGTCATCGTGTCGAGGTCCGCCGCGCGAGCCAGGGCGCGCTCGGGCGTGACGGTGACGAACGCGCCGAGCTCGTCGGCCTCGACCCGCTCCAGGAAGTGTCGGGTCACCTCGACGCAGGAGACGTCGCCCCGCGCGATCGTGGCGGCCAGGTCGTGTGCGTCCAGTTCGTGCAGTTCGGTCACGTCGCCCACCGTCTCGCGCGGGAGTGAGCCGATCAAGGGCGCGCGCCGTGGTGGTCGTGCCTTGACGTCCGTCCTCGCGGGGGGTCGACTGGTCCCAGTCGTCGGAGGAGGACAGGATGCCCACACCACAGGACGTCTCACCGGGCCGCGCGCCGGCCGATCGCCATCGTCGGATCGCCGAGGGCTTCGGAGCCGTGGTCGAGCACATCCGGGACTGGGACGCTCCCACGCCCGTTCCGCAGTGGCAGGCCCGTGACGTGGTCCTGCACCTCGTGACGTGGTCGCAGGGATTCCTGAGGGCCGGCGGGATCGACCTGGCCCGTCAGGTCGACTCCGGTGATCCGGCCGGCACGTGGCACGCCCACGCCGCCGAGATCCAGGCCCTGCTCGAGTCGCCCGCCGCGGCGCAGGACTTCACGCATCCGCAACTGGGCACCGATCCGCTCGACGCCGTGATCGACCGGTTCTACACGACGGACGTGCTGATGCATTCGTGGGACCTGGCGGAGTCGGCGGGCGTCCCGTCCGGACTGGACCCGGTCGAGTGCGCGCAGGTCCTCGAGGGCATGCGTCCACACGAGCAGCTGCTGCGGGACTCCGGGCAGTACGGCCCGGCCGTCCCGGTGCCCCCCGAACGGGACGCGGTGGTGCGGCTCATGGGCTTCATCGGCCGCGATCCCGAGTGGAGCCAGAGCCGATGATCGATCGACAGACGTGCCTGCACTACCTGCGCCGTGACCGCCGCGCCGTCCTGCGGGCCGTGCACGGTGTCTCCGAGTACGACGCCCGGCGTCCGCTGACCCGGACGGGGACGAATCTGCTGGGAGTGGTCAAGCACCTGGCGCTCGTCGAGCTCGAGTACGTCTCGGACTGTGCGGGATTCCCCTGCGACCTCGGGACGCCGTGGAAGGACGCGGACGAGGCGACCAACGCCGACCTGTGGCTGGCGGCCGACGAGAGCGCGGAGTCGGTGATCTCCCTCTACGTCGCCGCCGCAGCGCACACCGAGCGCGCCGCCGCCACTCTGCCGATCGACTCTCCGGCCACGGTGCCGTGGTGGTCGGAGGGCGACACCACGTTCGACCGACTGCTGGTGCACCTGATCTCCGAGACCGCGCAGCACGCCGGGCATCTCGACATCCTGCGCGAGGGGATCGACGGTCAGGGCGACACGTGGGACGAGGCGCGCACCGAGCGCGACGAGGCCTGGTGGACGGCGCTGCTGGGGCAGATCGCGGCGGCGGCGGAGCCGTTCCGGGGGTCGGACTCGATGGTCGCGGCGCCAGAAGGGTTCTTCTGACGCCGCGACGCGGTCACGAGTCGATCGAGACGATCTCGACGACGAACACCACGGACTTGCCCGCGAGCGGGTTCTCCTTCGAGGCCTCGGCGCCGAAGCCGTACTCCGGCGGCATCGTGATGAGGACGGTCGAGCCGACCTTCTGTCCGATCAGCCCGGCCTTGAAGCCCTGCACGACCTGGTCGGTGCTCAGCTGCGCCGGCTGCCCGTCCTTGCCGAAGGTCTGCTGGAAGACCTTGCCGTTGTCCTCCCAGGTGCGTCCCTGGTAGTTGACGGTGAGGACGTCGCCGGCCTTCACCTTCTTGCCGTCCCCCTCCTTCAGCACCTTGACCAGGACGTCCTTCGGGGGAGCGGTCGTGGGCAGGGTGACCTGCGGCTCGTCGCCCTCCAGGGAGACCTCCGGGACGTCCTTCTTCCACTCCTTGGCCTTGACCTCCTCGCGGACGTCCACGACGTCGGTCACGACCACCAACGAGTCATCGGGCTTGATGTCGAGGTCGGGGTAGCCCTGGTCGCCGTAGACGTCGGAGGCCACGACGGTGGTGACGACCCGCGAGCCGACGGGCACGCACTCGATGCCGGCGCGGAACGCCTCGAACGTCTTGTCGTCGCCGGCGGTCAGCGTGGCCTGCTCGCTGAGGGCCTGCTTGCCGGTGCGGCCGTTGAAGACCGTGATGACGGCCTCGACCTGCTCGCCCTCGGCCGTGTCGTCGCCCTTGCCCTCGTCGACGACGGTGCGCTGCAGGTCGTCGGCCTTGACGGTGAGCGGCGTCGTGAACGTCGCCTTCGGGCCGGGCTTGCCGAACTCGCCGCTGACCTTCACGGCCTCGCTGGACGTGCCGGACGGGTATTCGGTGCAGTCCGCCTTCTTCGCGTCGTCCTTGTCGTCGTCGCTGGAGCTGCAGGCGGCCAAGGGGGCCGCGGCCAGCAGCAGGACGACGGGGAGGGCCTTCAGGTTCCGCATGGGTGGGGTTCTCGTTTCCTCTAGATGGCGTACGCCGAACAGTCTGGCGAGCGTACCTGTCTGTTCGCCGAGGGCCGCCCGAGAACTTCCTGAGAACCCCGATGAGCCGCGGAATTGCAGGCTTTGGCAGAATCGCCAGACGTGTTGACTACCCTCGATCGTTACTTCAAGATCTCCCAGCGCGGTTCATCGTTCGGCCAGGAGGTACGCGGCGGAGTCGTGACCTTCCTCACGATGGCCTACATCATCGTCCTCAACCCGATCATCCTCAGTGGTGTCGCGGACGCGGACGGCAAGTTCCTCGGAGGCGGCTCCGAGCCGGGCTCGGGATTCGCCACGATCGCGGCGTGTACGGCGCTGGTCGCCGGACTGTTGACGATCCTCATGGGGGTCGTCGCGAACTTCCCCCTCGCCCTGGCCACCGGCCTGGGCCTCAACGCCTTCGTCGCCTTCTCGGTCGCGACCCAGATGACGTGGGCCGACGCGATGGGCCTGGTCATCCTCGAGGGCATCGTGATCCTCGTGCTGGTGCTGACCGGCTTCCGCAAGGCCGTGTTCGACGCGGTGCCCGCGCAGTTGAAGACGGCGATCGCCGTCGGCATCGGCCTGTTCCTGACGTTGATCGGCCTCATCGACGCCGGCTTCGTGCGCGCCACGGGCAACGCGTCCCCGCCGATCGGCATGGGCATCGGTGGCGAGCTGTCCGGGTGGCCGGTCCTGGTCTTCTGCTTCGGCCTGCTGTTGATGATCAGCCTGCACGCCCGGCGGGTGCCCGGCGCGATCCTCATCGGCATCGTCGTCACGACCATCGTCGCGATCATCGTCCAGGCGATCACCGACACCCCGGGCGCCAACGGCGACCCGACCTCCAAGGGCTGGAACCTCAACGTGCCGGCGTGGCCGGACCAGCTGGTCTCGAAGCCCGACCTGTCGCTGCTGGGTGAGTTCAACCTGTTCGGCTCGTTCGAGCGGGTGGGCGCGGTCGCCGCGATCCTGTTGGTCTTCACCCTGATGCTGGCCGACTTCTTCGACACGATGGGGACCATGACCGCCGTCGGCGCCGAGGCCGGCCTGAACGACAAGGACGGCGCTCCCGAGGGAACGCAGCGGATCCTCATCGTCGACTCCGTGGCAGCCGCCGTGGGCGGCGCTGCCGGCGTCTCCAGCAACACCTCGTACGTCGAGTCGACCGCCGGCGTGGCCGACGGCGCCCGCACGGGTCTGGCCAGTGTCGTCACCGGCCTGTGCTTCCTGCTGGCGACCGTCTTCACGCCGATCGTGCAGATCATCCCGAACGAGGCGGCGGTGGCAGCTCTCGTCCTCGTGGGCTTCCTCATGATGACCCAGGTCACGGGGATCGACTGGACGGACGCCGAGATCGCGATCCCGGCCTTCCTGACGATCGCCGTCATGCCCTTCACGTACTCGATCACCGCCGGCATCGGCGCGGGCTTCCTGGCGTACGTCGTGCTCAAGGTGGCGATGGGCAAGGCCCGTCAGGTGCACCTGCTGCTGTGGCTGATTGCCCTGCTTTTCGTGGTGTATTTCGCCATCGACCCGATCAGCCGCGCGCTGCTCTGAGACGCACTGAGGGGGGGGGTGGTTTGCACCCCCCTCAGGGGGTCATGTAATGTTCTTCTTGTTGCACCGAACGGCGCAGCGAAGCGCAGACCGAAGCGGTTAACGCCAGGCACTCGTGAGAGGGCCGGAGACTGGCCGCGGAAAACGTAGCGCTACATCGTGACCGACCCGGGTTTGACCTGGTGAAAACGGCGATGTAAATTAGACGAGTTGCCCTGCGGGCTTGCCAGTGATGGTGGGTTGGTGGTGTGCGTCTGATCCTTGAGAACTCAACAGTGTGCCAAAAGTCGACGAATTATTATCAGTACCCCGGCGGCAAACGAAGGAATTCTGGGCCTTAAGTGGTTTGGTTTTCGCGCGGAGCCGCAGGGACAATTCCGACAACTAATGACTGTCAGCAGTCATAACTTGTCAGGAATCAAATTTTCTAGATGTTGACCATGCTTTCGGGTGTGGGAGATTTTCAACGGAGAGTTTGATCCTGGCTCAGGACGAACGCTGGCGGCGTGCTTAACACATGCAAGTCGAGCGGTAAGGCTCCTTCGGGAGTACACGAGCGGCGAACGGGTGAGTAACACGTGAGTAACCTGCCCCATTCATCGGAATAACCAGTGGAAACGCTGGCTAATGCCGAATACGACCACCGAAGGCATCTTCTGGTGGTGGAAAGCTCCGGCGGAATGGGATGGACTCGCGGCCTATCAGCTTGTTGGTGAGGTAATGGCTCACCAAGGCGACGACGGGTAGCCGGCCTGAGAGGGTGACCGGCCACACTGGGACTGAGACACGGCCCAGACTCCTACGGGAGGCAGCAGTGGGGAATATTGGACAATGGGCGAAAGCCTGATCCAGCAACGCCGCGTGAGGGATGACGGCCTTCGGGTTGTAAACCTCTTTCAGCAGGGACGAAGCGAAAGTGACGGTACCTGCAGAAGAAGGACCGGCCAACTACGTGCCAGCAGCCGCGGTAATACGTAGGGTCCGAGCGTTGTCCGGAATTATTGGGCGTAAAGGGCTCGTAGGCGGTTTGTCACGTCGGAAGTGAAAACTCAGGGCTCAACCCTGAGCGTGCTTACGATACGGGCAAACTAGAGGTATGCAGGGGAGAACGGAATTCCTGGTGTAGCGGTGGAATGCGCAGATATCAGGAGGAACACCGGTGGCGAAGGCGGTTCTCTGGGCATTACCTGACGCTGAGGAGCGAAAGCATGGGGAGCGAACAGGATTAGATACCCTGGTAGTCCATGCCGTAAACGTTGGGCGCTAGGTGTGGGGACCTTCCACGGTCTCCGTGCCGCAGCTAACGCATTAAGCGCCCCGCCTGGGGAGTACGGCCGCAAGGCTAAAACTCAAAGGAATTGACGGGGGCCCGCACAAGCGGCGGAGCATGCTGATTAATTCGATGCAACGCGAAGAACCTTACCTGGGTTTGACATATGCCGGAAACGCCTAGAGATAGGCGCCCCCTTGTGGTCGGTATACAGGTGGTGCATGGCTGTCGTCAGCTCGTGTCGTGAGATGTTGGGTTAAGTCCCGCAACGAGCGCAACCCTCGTCCTATGTTGCCAGCACGTAATGGTGGGGACTCATAGGAGACTGCCGGGGTCAACTCGGAGGAAGGTGGGGATGACGTCAAGTCTTCATGCCCCTTATGTCCAGGGCTTCAAGCATGCTACAATGGCCGGTACAATGGGCTGCGAAACCGCGAGGTGGAGCGAATCCCAAAAAGCCGGTCTCAGTTCGGATTGGGGTCTGCAACTCGACCCCATGAAGTCGGAGTCGCTAGTAATCGCAGATCAGCAACGCTGCGGTGAATACGTTCCCGGGCCTTGTACACACCGCCCGTCACGTCATGAAAGTCGGCAACACCCGAAGCCAGTGGCCCAACCGTTTACGGAGGGAGCTGTCGAAGGTGGGGCTGGCGATTGGGACGAAGTCGTAACAAGGTAGCCGTACCGGAAGGTGCGGCTGGATCACCTCCTTTCTAAGGAGCATCTGGCTCCCTCGTGGAGTCCAGGCGGACTCGTTCGTCAGCAAATGTCTGACGCGGTCCAGCTCACTAGTGGACGTCGACTATTTGGCTTGTCGCCGGCGGAACATCGTCAGTACTGCTCCTCTTCGGGGGAGCGTGGAAACTCGGTGGGACACGGCGTCAACTCAGGCACACTGTTGGGTCCTGAGGGATCAGCATCTAATGTTGGATTCCTCGGACCGTACACCCCCACGAACCACATGATTCTTCGGAATGATGTAGGCGTGGAAATTTGTACGGGACCGATCGTATTTTGAGAACTTCACAGTGGACGCGAGCATCTTTGTAGTAATAACAAGCTACTAAGTGCACATGGTGGATGCCTTGGCATCGAGAGCCGATGAAGGACGTTGGAGTCTGCGAAAAGCCCCGGGGAGTTGACAACCGAGCTGTGATCCGGGGGTGTCCGAATGGGGAAACCCACTCAGAGGAAAGTCTGAGTACCTGCGCCTGAACACATAGGGCGTTTGGAGGGAACGTGGGGAAGTGAAACATCTCAGTACCCACAGGAAGAGAAAACAATAGTGATTCCGGTAGTAGTGGCGAGCGAAACCGGACCTAGGCTAAACCTTGGGTGTGTGATAGCCGGCAGGCGTTGCATCCAGGGGGTTGTGGGACCGCACAGATTGTTCTGCCGAGCAGTCAAAGAGTCATAAACCATGAGTGAAGGTGAAACCGACTGGAAAGTCGTGACATAGAGGGTGAGATCCCCGTAACCGTAAGCTCATGGCTCTTGTGCGTCATCCCGAGTAACACCGAACCCCTGAAATTCGGTGTGAATCTGGCGGGACCACCCGCTAAGCCTAAATACTCCTCGATGACCGATAGCGGACTAGTACCGTGAGGGAAAGGTGAAAAGTACCCCGGGAGGGGAGTGAAATAGTACCTGAAACCGTGTGCATACAATCCGTTGGAGCTGTTCCTTAGGGAATTGTGACAGCGTGCCTTTTGAAGAATGAGCCTGCGAGTTAGCGTTGTGTAGCAAGGTTAAGGCGAGTGCCGTAGCCGTAGCGAAAGCGAGTCCGAATAGGGCGCTTGAGTTGCACGATCTAGACCCGAAGCGGAGTGATCTATCCATGGCCAGGTTGAAGCGCGGGTAAGACCGCGTGGAGGACCGAACCCACCTAGGTTAAAAACTGGGGGGATGAGCTGTGGATAGGGGTGAAAGGCCAATCAAACTCCGTGATAGCTGGTTCTCCCCGAAATGCATTTAGGTGCAGCGTCACGCGTTTCTTACCGGAGGTAGAGCACTGGATGGGCTAGGGGGCCTACAAGCTTACTGAACTCAACCAAACTCCGAATGCCGGTAAGTGAGAGCGTGGCAGTGAGACAGTGGGGGATAAGCTCCATTGTCGAGAGGGAAACAGCCCAGACCATCAGCTAAGGTCCCAAAGCGATTGCTAAGTGGAAAAGGATGTGGAGTCGCAGAGACAACCAGGAGGTTGGCTTAGAAGCAGCCACCCTTGAAAGAGTGCGTAATAGCTCACTGGTCAAGTAATTCCGCGCCGACAATTTAGCGGGGCTCAAGCAATCCACCGAAGCTATGGGATTCACACATGAGGTAGGCCTTCGTGGTCCAGCCGTGTGGATCGGTAGGGGAGCGTCGTGTCGCGAGCGAAGCGGCGGGGTAACCCAGCCGTGGATGCGACACGAGTGAGAATGCAGGCATGAGTAGCGAATGAAGAGTGAGAAACTCTTCCACCGAATGACCAAGGGTTCCAGGGTCAAGCTAATCTTCCCTGGGTAAGTCGGGACCTAAGGCGAGGCCGACAGGCGTAGTCGATGGACAACGGGTTGATATTCCCGTACCGGCGTTGAATCGCCCATGCTGAATCCAGTGATGCTAAGTGCCCGAAACCGCACCTTCCGTCTCTTCGGAGACAATGGTGCGGCAGAGCGCATGACCCGATCTGGTAGTAGGCAAGCAATGGTGTGACGCAGGAAGGTAGCTCATCCGTGGCGATGGTAGTCCACGGGTAAGGTCGTAGGACGAGTGATAGGCAAATCCGTCACTCATATGTCTGAGAGCCGATGCCACCCGCTTAGCGGAGTGTGAGTGATCCTATGCTGCCGAGAAAAGCATCTAGCGAGATTCAAAGCCGCCCGTACCCCAAACCGACTCAGGTGGTCAAGTAGAGAATACTAAGGTGATCGAGAGAATCATGGTTAAGGAACTCGGCAAAATGCCCCCGTAACTTCGGGAGAAGGGGGGCCGGATGCGTTATCAGACTTGCTCTGAGAAGCGTTGAAGGCCGCAGAGACCAGGCCCAAGCGACTGTTTACTAAAAACACAGGTCCATGCTAAGTCGAAAGACGCCGTATATGGACTGACTCCTGCCCGGTGCTGGAAGGTTAAGGGGACGTATTAGCGCAAGCGAAGCACAGAACTTAAGCCCCAGTAAACGGCGGTGGTAACTATAACCATCCTAAGGTAGCGAAATTCCTTGTCGGGTAAGTTCCGACCTGCACGAATGGAGTAACGACTTGGGCGCTGTCTCAACCATGAACTCGGCGAAATTGCACTACGAGTAAAGATGCTCGTTACGCGCGGCAGGACGGAAAGACCCCGGGACCTTTACTATAGTTTGGTATTGGTGTTTGGTTCGACTTGTGTAGGATAGGTGGGAGACTGTGAAGCTTGGACGCCAGTTCAGGTGGAGTCAACGTTGAAATACCACTCTGGTCGTACTAGATATCTAACCTAGGTCCGTTATCCGGATCAGGGACAGTGCCTGATGGGTAGTTTAACTGGGGCGGTTGCCTCCTAAAATGTAACGGAGGCGCTCAAAGGTTCCCTCAGCCTGGTTGGCAATCAGGTTTCGAGTGTAAGTGCACAAGGGAGCTTGACTGTGAGAGTGACAGCTCGAGCAGGGACGAAAGTCGGAACTAGTGATCCGGCGCTGGCATGTGGAAGCGGCGTCGCTCAACGGATAAAAGGTACCCCGGGGATAACAGGCTGATCTTCCCCAAGAGTCCATATCGACGGGATGGTTTGGCACCTCGATGTCGGCTCGTCGCATCCTGGGGCCGTAGCAGGTCCCAAGGGTTGGGCTGTTCGCCCATTAAAGCGGCACGCGAGCTGGGTTTAGAACGTCGTGAGACAGTTCGGTCCCTATCCGCCGCGCGCGTAGGAAACTTGAGAAAGGCTGCCCCTAGTACGAGAGGACCGGGGTGGACGAACCTCTGGTGTGCCAGTTGTTCTGCCAAGAGCACGGCTGGTTGGCTACGTTCGGAAGTGATAACCGCTGAAAGCATCTAAGCGGGAAGCATGTTTCAAGATGAGGTTTCCCACTGGTTAACCAGGTAAGGCCCCCAGCAGACCACTGGGTTGATAGGCCGGAAGTAGAAGTGCAGCAATGCATGGAGCTGACCGGTACTAATAGGCCGAGGGCTTGTTTCTTACAAAGTTTGACCGCGTCCACTGTGAGGTTCCCGAGATATGATCGGGAGCCAGACTCGAAAGAGTCACCAAGGCTTGTTGATATCTCTATAGAGTTTCGGCGACCATGGCGAAGGGGAAATACCCGGTAACATTCCGAACCCGGAAGTCAAGCCCTTCAGCGCCGATGGTACTGCACTGGAGACGGTGTGGGAGAGTAGGACGTCGCCGGACAATCATTAGCGCGAGGCCGCTCCCTTTGGGAGCGGCCTTGCTGCATTTGTGCCCCTATCGTGAGGGCACACCTCGCGGAAGGACCCGAGAACATGGCTGAATCACGCAACCCCGCCGGCCGAGGCCGCAACAACAACAGCGGCGGATCCCGCAACGGCTCCAACCGCCCCAACACCAGCGGCTCCCGCAGCGGCGGCACCTCGCGTCCCAGCAGCAGCGGCAGCGGCAGCCGGCCCTCCAGCAGCGGCGGCAAGCCCACTGGCTCCGGCTCACGCCCCACCAGCAGCGGCAGCAGCCGGCCCTCCAACAGCGGCGGCCCCCGCACCCCCGGGTCCGGCGCCCGCCGCAACTCCGACCGACCCGGCACCAACCGCCCCAACGGCGGCCCGCGCTCGACCACCGGCAACCGCCCCACCACCGGCGGCCCCAACCGCGACCGCCGCGCCTCCGGCCCGGACCGCTCCGACGCCCAGAAGACCTACGACGGACCCCCGATCCCCGACGACGTCTCAGCCAAAGACCTCGACAAGTTCGCCCGCCAAGAACTCCAGGGCCTGCCCGACAAACTCGCCGACAAAGTCGCCCGACACCTCGTCATGGCCGGCATCCTGCTCCACGAAGACCCCGAACTGGCCCACAAACACGCCCTCGCCGCCCGCGCCCGCGCCATGCGCGTCGGCCTCGTCCGCGAAGCCACCGGCGAAACCGCCTACGCCCTCGGAAACTGGGCCGAAGCCCTCGCCGAGTTCCGCGCCGCCAAACGCATGACCGGCCGCGGCCACTACGCCCCCATGATGGCCGACGCCGAACGCGCCCTCGGCCGCCCCGAAAAAGCCCTCGAATACGACACCCCCACCACCCGCGCCGCCCTCGACGAAGCCGGCAACACCGAACTCACCATCGTCATCGCCGGCGCCCGCCGCGACCTGGGCCAAACCGACGCCGCCCTCCAACTCCTCGAATCCGAACCCCTCAACACCAAAAGCCGCCACGACTGGATCACCCGCCTGCGCTACGCCTACGCCGACACCCTCGCCGCAGCCGGACGCACCCAAGAAGCCATCACCTGGTTCCACCGCGTCGCCGGCACCGACACCCACGGACTCACCGACGCCCAAGACCGCATCAACCAACTCGAAAACTAGGCGTCCAACGACAAGGACCCTGCATCCCGCCCTCTGGGGCTCGGATGCAGGGTCCTTCGTCGTTGAGGATCAGCTGGTGGGCGGTCCGACGAGCAGGGCCGCACCGGTCAGGACGGCGACCGCCACGAGGCCGACGGCCACGCCCTGGACGGGCTTGCGGACGAGCCAGGCGACAACGGGATCGAGCGTGCCGGCGGGCTGCTCGGTGGTGAGCCGCCAGCGGTCGGGCAGGGCACCGCGGCGCTCGCTCGCGACGTCGAACCAGATCGTGAAGAACGGGGGAACGGCTGCCAGCAGGCCCAGGGTCGTGCGCTTGAGGCTCCACCGGGCATCGATCGCCACGACGACGGTGGTGACGACGTAGGCGACGAAGACCACACCGTGGATCATTCCGCCGATGCGTACTCCCAGCTCGGTCGTGTCGGTGACGTACTTGAGGAACATGCCGGTCAGCAGCAGGGCCCAGGTGATGGCCTCGGCGATGGCGACCGTGCGGAACAGACGACGGGGGGACATGTCTCCATTGTCCCGGGTGGGACAAGCCCTGTGGACGCCCCGCTGGTCACTCGGCCGTCAGCCCTGCGGTCCCTCGTCCTCGCTGCGACGCCGGGCGATCAGGTACGCACCGGCGGCGACGAACAGGAGGGCCGCCGCGGTGATCCAACCGGCAGGACCACCGGCTCCCGGGAGTTCCCCGTACCACGGGCCAGCGGGGTTGGTGTCCCCGTCAGGGCTGAGGGGACCGGGACTCGGGGGAGTGCGCGGGGTGGGCGTCGCGTTGTCGTCATTGGTGATCGTGCAGGTGATGTTCGTGCCGTTGGCCACGGTGAGCAACGGGCCCTCGGGCGGGCGAACCCCCGTGCAGGCCCAGTCGCCGGCGGTGTACCCGGCCGGGCCGTCGGCCTCCGTGAGGTCGTACCGTCCGGCATCGACCGTCGCGTCGGTCACCGCCTCGGTGCCGGTCGTGCCGGAGATCGGCGTCGGTCCGTCAGCCGAGAGCGTCCAGTCGGTCGCCTCGGCCGTGCCGCCGTTGTCGTTCACGACCTCCTTGACCAAGGTGAGCGTGGCGGGCTGGTCGTCGTTCACGATCGTGCACGACACGTCAGCGCCGATCGGAACCGTGACCGTGTTTCCCTCGAGCTCTGCGGCCGTACAGCTCCAGTCGCCGGCGGTGTAGCCGGCCGGGCCGTCGGCCTCCGTGAGGTCGTACGCTCCGACCTGCACCGGGACCCGGGTGACCTCCGCGCTGCCGGTAGCGCCGGTGATCCCCGCCGTCGGACCGTCAGCCGAGAGCGTCCAGTCGGTCGCCTCGGCCGTGCCGCCGTTGTCGTTCACGACGTCCTTGACCAGGGTCAGCGTGGCCTGCCGGTCGCGGTTGACGATCGTGCACGTCACGGCACCACCGTTGGCGACCGTGAGGCTCGCGCCCTCGACCTCTCCGCCCGTACAGCTCCAGTCACCGGCGTCGTAGCCGGCCGGACCGTCGGCCTCCGAGAGGTCGTACTGTCCGGCGTTCACCGTCGCGCCGGTCACCGCCTCAGTGCCGGTCGTGCCGGAAATCGTCGTCGGGCCATCAGCGGTCAGCGTCCATTGGCCGGGCTCGGCCGTGCCGCCGTCGTCGTTCTCGACCTCCTTGACCAAGGTGAGCGTGGCGGGCTGGTCGTCATTGGTGATCGTGCAGGTGGCCGTCTCTCCGTTGGCCAGGATCAGCGAGGACCCCTCCGACGTCCCCCCGGCCCATTCACAGGTCCAGTCGCCGGCGTCGTAGCCGGCCGGACCGTCGGCCTCCGTGAGGATGTACGCTCCGGCGTCCACCGCCGCGCCGGTCACCGCCTCGGAGCCGGTCGTGCCGGAGATCGGCGTCGGACCATCAGCAGTCAGGGTCCAGTCGGTCGCCTCGGCCGTGCCGCCGTTGTCGTTCTGGACCTCCTTGACCAGCGTGAGCGTGGCGGGCTGGTCGTCGTTGGTGATGGTGCAGGTCACGGCACCGCCGTTGGCGACCGTGACGGTCGTGCCCTCGACCGTGGCACCCGTGCAGGTCCAGTCCGAGGCGGTGTAGCCGGCCGGCCCGTCGGCCTCGGACAGGTCATACTGCCCGGCATCGACCGTCGCGCCGGTCACCGCCTCGGAGCCGGTCGTGCCGGAGATCGTCGTCGGGCCGTCAGCAGACAGCGTCCAGGCAGTCGCCTCGGCCGTGCCGCCGTTGTCGTTCACGACGTCCTTGACGAGGGTGAGCGTGGCGGGTTGGTCGTCATTGGTGATCGTGCAGGTCACGTCGGCACCGCTGGCGACCGTGACGGTGATTCCCTCGAGCTCTCCACCGGCACAGCTCCAGTCACCGGGGAGGTACCCGCCCGGACCGCCAGCCTCCGAGAGGTCGTACTGCCCGGCATCGACGGTCGCGCCGGTCACCGCCTCGGAACCGGTCGTGCCGGTGATGAGCGTCGGCCCCTCGGCGGTCAGCGTCCAGGCAGTCGCCTCGGCCGTGCCGCCGTTGTCGTTCTCGACCTCCTTGACCAACGTGAGCGTGGCGGGCTGGTCGTCGTTGGTGATGGTGCAGGTCGCGTCACCGCCGTTGGCGACCGTCACGGTCGTGCCCTCGAGGGTCGCGCCCGTGCAGGTCCAGTCCGAGGCGGTGTAGCCGGCCGGCCCGTCGGCCTCCGACAGGTCGTACGATCCGGCCTCCACCGTCGCGCCGGTCACCGCCTCGGATCCGGTCGTACCGCTGATCGTCGTCGGACCGTCAGCAGTCAGCGTCCACTCCGTCGCCTCGGCCGTGCCGCCGTTGTCGTTCACGACCTCCTTGACCAACGTCAACGCCGCCGGCGCATCGTCATTGGTGATCGTGCACGTCAGGTCCTGGCCCAGACCCACCGACACCGAACCATCCACGACCGGGACGGGACCATCCGGACCGATGCAGACCCAGTCCGAAGCCCCGTAACCCGCAGGCCCGCCCGACTCGGACAGAGCGTACGACCCGACCTCGACGGCACGGCCGGTCACCGCGTCGGTGCCGGTCGTACCGCTGAGCGGCGTCGGACCGTCAGCGGACAGCGTCCAGTCGGTCGGCTCCGCCGTCCCGCCGGCGTTGTTCACCACGTCCTTCACCAACGTCAAGGTGGGCTGCTGTGCCGTGTTCGTGATCGTGCACGTGACGTCGGCGCCGTTGGCCAACGTCAGCGACGTCCCCTCCAGCGTCCCGCCGTCCCCTTCGCAGGTCCAGTCTCCTGCGTCGTAGCCGGCCGGTCCGTCCTCGCTCAGGTCGTAGGTTCCCGAGATCACGTCCTCGTCGGTCACGCCGTTCGCGCCGTTGCCGCTGACCGGGTCCTGGCCGGCGATCCCGTCCGGCGTCGCGGTCAGCGTCCAGTCCGCTGGCTCGTCGGTGGCGCCGGTCTCCCCGGTGTCCACCTGCTTGCGCAACGTCAGCTGCGCCGGGTCGTCGTCGTTCACGAAGGTGCACACCACCGTCTCCCCGGCACCGACCGTCACGGTCCGGATGTCGCGGGTCGCACCATCGGATTCGCAGTTCACCGCGATCAACGTGTATCCGGGGACCCCGGTCTCACCCAGCGCGTACGGGTGGCCCGGTCGCACCTCGTACGTCGTGCCGGCCGTGGTCCCGGGCCCCGAGTAGGTCTCGAGACCTGCCACCGGTGGGTCGTCGCCGGGAGTCGCGCTCAGCGTGAAGTCGCCGGGCTCGGCGGTCCCGCTGCCCTCGTTCACCACGTCCTTGATGAGCGTGAGGCGACCGGTCTGGTTCGTGGCGGTGCACTGCACCCGCTCACCGAACGGCACGGTGACGGCGCCGTTGAGGCCGTCGGCGAAGCCCGGGACCTGCTCGCCGTCGGCATCGATGCGGATGCACGCCCAGGAGCCCGTCGACAACGGATAGGTGTCGGTGGACCGGACGTCGTTCTGGACGTACGTCGGAGGTCCGCCTGCCTCGGCCAGCTGGTACGGAACCAGTGCCGTGACGACCTGATCAGTGACGGCCTCGCTCCCCGCCGTGCCGCTCGGGCCGGGCAGTTGGCCGGCCGGTTCGTCCGGCGCCGGGAGCGCCGAGAGGTCCCACGACGTCGGGGGCTCGGTCCCGACCACGTTCTTGGCGAGCGTCAGTCGGGACTCGCAGTCGACGGTGTTGCGGATGGTCAAGGTGTTGGCACCGGCTGCCAGCGTCCGGTCGGACCCGTCCGGGATCGGGATCGGCGTGACCGCGGCGCCGTTGACCTCGACGATCGCGGGCTCGCCGATCGTGCACAGGTCGGGGTCGATGCTCGACTCTGCGATGACGACGTCCTCGTCCACGGTGACGGTGTCGCCCTCGCTGTAGCCGGGACGTGTGACACCCCAGTCCTGGCGGGAGGCGGCTGCGCCGTCGGGGCCGGTCAGGGTCAGCTCCGCCGTGAGTCCACCGGGCTGGTTGCCGTTCGGGACGGGGGCAGCACCGTTGATGACCCATTCCTTGTCGACGGTGATCGAGGCGGGCGCGACGGCCTGGTTGTAGACGATGCAGCTCACGGGGGCAGAGCTCGGCACATCGACGGTGAAACCGGTCGCACCCGAGTTCGTGACCGGGACAGCCTCCTCGGTGGCAAGGTTGCGACAGACGCCGTTGAACCCGTCGACGGGGAACAGCGCCTCGCCCTCCTGCTCGGTCTCGTTCACCGTGATCGCACCCGTGGTCACGCCACCGCCGAAGGTGATCGGGAAGTTGACGCCGCTGGTGGCATCGGTCGTTGCGCTGGTGGTCGGCAGGCTCACGCCCGGCGTGGTGGTCGCCGCGTCGAACGTCCATCCTGCTCCGCCCGGCGTCGCGTTCGTGATGTCGCCGTCCGGACCGACGATCTGCTTGATCACCGACAGCGACTCTTCGCAGTCGCCGAGGGCGAGCTGTCGGAGGGCGGCTCCCACGGCGTCGTAGTTCGCGACCTGGAAGTAGTCGGCGGTCTCGGCGTTGCTGCCGTCGTAGGCCGTCGGACCGGAGATCGCTCGCAGATTCAGGGCGGTGGCGGGGGTGCTCACGCCGACGCCGACGCCGACGGCCAGAACGCGCGTGCCTTTGGCCTTCAGGGCGTTGGCGGAGAAGACGCCGTTCTCCACCTCGCGGATCCGGCTGAAGTTACCCGGTCCTTGCTGGGGCTGCGAGTAGAAGGTCGGGTCTCCGTCGGTGATCACGACCACGAGGTCGTAGGTGGGGGCAGCCTGTGCCGGAGCCGCGAGCCCTCGGTCCCAGTTCGTTCCGCCGCCGGAGGTCCAGGATTGGTAGCGCGCCTTGAACGTGTCCGCGCCCTGCTGCGTGGCGACCGAGGTGAGTCCGGGGTAGTTCTGCGTCGCCCCGGTGGCCGGCGACACGGTGGAGAACGAGAACAGGGCCAGCCGCGACGGCGTGCCGACGAGGGAGTCGGCGAAGGTGTCCGTCGCCGCCTTGAGGTCCTCGAGCTGCGACGACGTCACCGAGCCAGACAGGTCCTGGACGACCGCCACGTCGAGGCCACAGCTCTGGGTCGGGGCCGGATTGATCCGGGACTGCTGCCACACTCCGCCGGAGGCAGCACGGTTCGTGTTGCCCGTCGCGATCATGAAGTCCGACGTCGAGCTGTAGGTGTTCCCGGCACGGAGCGTCGACCCGGTCCGGAACTCGTACGCCGTGGTCTGCGAGCTCGTCCCGTCGCCGTTGCCCGTCCGGAACGAGGAGTTGACCGAGAATCCCTCCGGCGCGCCGACCTGCACCACCCAGAAACGGCGATCGCAGTTGGCTCCGGAGGTGATGCCGATACACGTGTTGATGGCGCTCGTCTGGGTGTCCGGGACGACGAAGCTGCAGTCACCGTCCCCGTCCGACACGCAGGTCGCCCACGCGTCGGCGACGGGGGTCGTGGGGGCCGTGGTCCCGTTGTAGAGCCGCAGGGTCACGCCGGCCAGGCTCGACACGGCGTTCGTCCCCACGCGGTCGGCGCCGACCTGGACGTTGATGACCGCGTTGTTGCCCGTTGCCGGCGGGACCTCCGCAGGCAGGACTGTCGGTACAGCGCCCATGGGCGGTGCTCCGAGGACAGCCAGCAGCAGCAGCGCCGCTGCGGACGCCATGAAGCGGCCGGTTCGCCTGGTCCAGATTCCCCTGTTGTCCATGTGGATCCCCCGATCCGGACATGCGCGCTCACGCACGTATGAGAACCATGCTGCCCCAGATTGGACGAATGAGCACGGGTCAGCCGAACCGGCGGCCAGGAAGTGGCCTCGCCAGGTCAGCGGTCGGCGGGGCCGAAGACGAGGTGGAAACGTCGGATCACGAGGTGAGCGAGCGGGCGCAGGTCGGCGAGCTGCGCCAACGGGCCCGCGGCCTCGAAGGTCCAGCCCACCCGTGCGGGTGAGACGGCGGCCGAGCCGCGGACGGGCGTGACCAGTGCGCGACCATCGCGCTCCTGGGCCACCCGGAAACCGGCTGGCGTCTTGAGCGTCCCGCGGATGCGACGCAGGCGGGCCGAGGCGATCCCGACGGCCCGGAGCCCGTGGTCCTCGAAGTCGGCGAGCTCCTTCGGGATGGCCCACAGGGCCCGCCCGCCGGCACGCGAGGCGGGACTGTCGACCCAGATGTCGGGGATGTGCACGAAGAGCCGCAGGCCACGGCGGACGAGGACCGCCGCCATGAGCTCGTGATAGGTCAACGGGCTCGGCGCGGTGTACTGCAGCAGCACGGCCCCCACGATCGCCCGTCCCCGGATCGTCACCAGTCGCGTGCCGGGAGGGGCGCTCAGGCCCTGCGCCGGCAACAGCCCGACGGTGACCAGGCCGTGGCCGTACAGGTCCCACGGCTCGCTGGGAAAGCTCGTCACGTCCACAGGAACTCCTCGTCGTGCACCTCGGCGACCGCCGCTTCGTAGGTGTGCGTCCCGCCGGGCCAGTTCGACGTGATCCGGCCGGTCTCGGGGTGGTGGTACCAGCTCGTGCACGACGCCCAGGCCGAGTGGGCCAGATCGTGCTGGACGCGGTCGTCCCAGCGCTGCTCGGCCTCCGCACGGGCCTGCACGCGGCGTGCTCCGTGATGATCCATCCGGTCCAGTGTGGCGCGGATGTGGCGGGCCTGGGCCTCGAGCATCGTGATGATCGATCCGCCGCCGAGATTGGTGTTCGGCCCGTAGGCCAGGAAGAGGTTCGGGAACCCGGGCACGTGGATGCCCAGGTGGGCTCGCGCCCCGCCGCTCCACGCCTCGTGGAGGTCACCCCCGGGCCCCGTCACCTCGATGCCGTGCAGGAAGTCCTGGGTGTCGAAGCCGGTGGCGAAGCAGATCGCGTCCACCTCGTGCCACGGTCCGTCCGCCGTCCGGATCGCGTCCGGCCGCACCTCGGCGAGAGCGTGGGGCACCAGCCGGACGTGGTCCCGGGTCAGGGTCGGGTAGTAGTCGTTGGAGAACAGGATGCGCTTGCAGCCGACCTGGTGACGCGGCGTGAGGTGCCGGCGCAGCTCCTCGTCCCGGACGCGCAGGCGCAGGTGCGCCGAGGCGAGTCGCTCGATCACGGTGGCCACGGTCGAGTCCGGGTCCAGGCCGCGGGAGAACTGCTGGGTCACCCAGTCGATCGGGCGTCGCTCGCGCTGGGCGCGGTCGCGGTACCAGTCCGGATAGGCGCCGTCCGGCTTGGGCAGGATGTGGTTGGCCGAGCGTTGCAGCACCACGAGCTCGCGGGCGACCTCGGCCAGCCGCGGCACGATCTGCACCGCGGAGGCACCGGTGCCGACCACCGCGACCCGTTGACCGGTCAGGTCCACCGCGTCGTCCCAGCTGCCGGCGTGCAGGACGGTGCCCGCGAACGACTCCCACCCCTCGACGTCCGGCGCGCTCGGCTCGGAGAGCTGTCCGACGGCGCTGATCAGCACGTCGACGGACTCGGTGGTGCCGTCGTCGAACCCGACGTGCCAGGCGTCCTGGTCCCACCGGGCCGAGACGACGCGCGCGCCGAAGCGGGTCCGCTCCGTGACGCCGTACTGGTCCGCGACCCGCCCCAGGTAGGCGAGGATCTCGGCCTGGGCGGGGTAGCGGCGGGTCCAGTCGCCGTTCGGCGCGAACGAGAACGAGTAGAGGGGGCCCGGGACGTCGCACGCCGCGCCCGGATAGGTGTTGTCACGCCAGACGCCACCGACGGTCTCGGCGCGTTCCCACAGACGCACGTCGGAGTACCCGTGCGTGAGCAGCTCGGCGGCCGTCCCGATGCCGCCGAAGCCGGTGCCGATGATGCCGATCGAGGTCATGGTGCCTCCGTCCCGGTGACGGTCAGGACGGCGGAGCACACGTCGGCGTGCACCGTCGCGCGGTCGAGCGTCTCCTGCACGAGCCACTCGCGGCACAGCGCCTTGACGTAGGCGGCGACGGGGCGGAGTCGGGCGCGCAGGGCGGCGTCGTCGGGCAGGGCCAGGGCGTCCAGCACGAGTCGCGCGGCGCGGTCGTCGGCCTCGTCGACGATGACCTGGACGTCGGAGTCGCCGTGCAGGTTCGCCGCTCCGGAGGCGGCGACCCAGGCCTGGCCGTAGGTGGTGGCCGCGTCCAGGATCCAGTCGATCGTGCGGGACACCCGCTCGGGCAGGGGGAGCGTCGAGAGGTCGGGCAGCGCGGCGTCGGGCATCATCACCGACTCGCGCATGACCTCCAGGAACAGCTCGCGCTTGCTGCCGAAGTAGTGGTGGACCAGGCCGCGGGTCACGTCGGCGGCCCGGGCGAGCTCGGTGGTGGAGACCTGGTCGTAGGGCCGGCTCGCGTAGAGCACCGCCGCGGCGTCGAGGATCGACCGGCGTCGGGAGTCGGGCGCGAGTCGGGTGCGGGCGGGGGACATGGGAGCAGTCTCGTGAGCCTATTGGCAGATTGTCAATAGAGCCCTACTGTGAGGTCGCGTGAAGGACTTCGACTATGACGTGGCCATCGTCGGCTCGGGCTTCGGCGGCAGTGTGACGGCGCTGCGCCTCGTGGAGAAGGGCTACCGCGTGGTCGTCCTCGAGGCCGGCCGGCGCTTCGCGGACGACGAGTTCGCCAAGACCTCGTGGGACGTCCGCCGGTACCTGTGGGCGCCGTGGGCGCGGTGCTTCGGCCTGCTGCGGGTCACGCCGTTGCGCGACGTCCTCATCGCGAGCGGCGCCGGGGTGGGCGGCGGATCGCTGGTCTACGCCAACACGCTCTACCAACCCGGTGACGAGTACTTCGAGGATCCGCGCTGGGCGCACATCACCGACTGGCGTGACGAGCTGGCCCCGCACTACGACCAGGCCCGCCGGATGCTCGGCGTCGTCACGTACCCCGGGATGACCGAGCCCGACCGGTGGATGGCCGACATCGCCGCCGAGATGGGCGTCTCCGACACGGTGCACCCCGCCGACGTCGGCGTCCTGTTCGGCGACCGCCCCGGGCTGCCGTTGGCCGACCCGTTCTTCGGAGGGCGCGGGCCGGAGCGCACGACCTGCACCGAGTGCGGCGCCTGCATGACCGGCTGCCGCGTGGGGGCGAAGAACACCCTCGTGAAGAACTACCTGTACCTGGCCGAGCAGGCCGGGGTCGAGGTCCGGCCGCTGACGACGGTCGTGGACGTGAAGCCTCACCGCGGTGGATACCGCGTGTCGACGCGGGCGTCGGGAGCGGCGTGGAAGCGGGACCGGCTCACGGCCGAGCAGGTCGTGTTCGCGGGCAACTCGCTGAACACCCAGAACCTGCTGCACCGGCTCAAGCGCCGTTCGTTGCCGCGGATCTCGCCCATGCTGGGCAAGCTCGCGCGGACCAACTCCGAGTCCGTCCTGACGGCCCGTGACACCGATCGCCGGGCCGACCACACCCGCGGCCTCGCGATCACCTCGTCGTTCCACCCCGATCCGCAGACCCACGTCGAGCCGGTGCGGTACGGGCCGGGCTCGGGCGTGATCGGGCTGCTCAACGCACACCTGGTCGACCCGGTCGAAGGGCTGCCGCGGTGGCGGGCGGCGATCCGGACCTATCGCAAGCTCGGATTCCGGGCGGCGTGGCGGCTGCACGACCCGCGGCGCTGGGCCGAGCAGTCGCTCGTGATCCTCACGATGCAGACGTTGGACAACTCGGTGACGACGTTCCTGCGGCGGCGGCCCTGGGGACTGAGCATGACGACACGTCAGGGCGAGGGGGACCCGAATCCGGAGTGGATCGAGGTCTCCCACCAGATCGCGCGACGCCTGGCCGCACGCTTCGGAGGCGTGGCGGGTGGATCGATGGCGGACCTCGTGGGCGTCCCCCTGACGGCGCACTTCATCGGCGGCTGCGTCATCGGTGCCACGCCCGAGCACGGCGTGATCGACCCGTACCACCGGATGTTCGGGCACCCGGGCCTGCACGTGATCGACGGCTCGACGATCAGCGCCAATCTCGGCGTGAACCCCTCGCTGACGATCACCGCCCAGGCCGAGCGCGCCCTGGCGATGTGGCCCAACCGCGGTGACGCCGACCAGCGCCCACCGCTCGGGGAGCCCTACCGCCGGGTGCCGCTCGTGGCGCCGCGGAATCCGCAGGTCCCGGTCGGCGCGCCGGCCGAGCTGACCTGGGCGTGACGCGCGACCGAGGCCCCCGGAGCCGGCTCCCTGACGGAGCGGTCCCGGAGGCCTCGGTGTGCCTCAGTCGAGGGTGAGCCCCTCCGCGGGCGTGATCCGTGCACCGCGGCGGGCGGGCAGGGTCGACGCCGCCAGGCCGGCCAGCGCGGCCACCACGAGCACCGCCGCCAGCTGGGCCCACGGCACGACGAGGCGCGCGTCCTCCATGAGGGGTGCCACGACCGTCCGGACGCCGAACCAGGCGTAGAGGACCCCGAGCCCCGTGCCGAGCACGGCCGCGACGAGGGCCAGCAACATCCCCTCTGCAGCGAGCATCCGCCGCAGCCCGCGCCGGGTCAGGCCGAGCGCCCGCAGCAGCGCGTGCTCACGGGACCGCTCCAGGATCGAGAGCCCGACCGTGTTCGCGATGCCGACGAGGGCGATCAGGACACCGACGCCCAGCAGGCCGAGCACGGCCCACACCAGGACGTCGAGCTGCGTCGCCACCCACTGCTGGTCCGTGAGGTTGTCGGTCACGTCGAGGCCGGTGCTCCGCGTGGCCGTCCGGAGCGCCTCGCCGAGCTCGTCCCCGTCCGCTCCGTCGTCGGCCAGGACCCACAGCGCTTGGGTGGTGGGCTCCGTCGTGAGCTGCTCCAGCACGGCGGGTGAGACGATCGCGGCGGCGCCCGAGCCCAAGGGCTCGAGTCGGGTGTCGACCGCGACGGTGCCTGCCTTCGTGCGCAGGGTCAAGCGGTCGGGCACGCCCTCGTCGAACGTCGTGATCAGTGCGTGGGGCACGATGATCTCGGTGTCGCGAGCCCGGGTGCTGCCCGGATCGAGCGTCCGGGCGCGCGCGGCGTCGGACGGTGCGATGACGGGCAGCCGGCCCATCTCGGTCTCGACCACCGCCCCGGTGACGGGCAGGACCTCGTCGACGCCCTCGAGTCCGCGCACGCGCTCGATCGTCTCGACGGCGATCGGACCGCCGCCCGCGAGCGCGTAGTCGACCGGGTACTCGGCGTTCATCCCCTGGGCCACGACCTGACGCGCGCTCGTCATGCCGGTCAGCACGGCCGTGGCGAGGGTGACGCCCACCAGCAGCGACGCGGTGGTGGCCGCGCTGCGCCGGGGGTTGCGCACGGCGTTCGCGGCGGCGACCCGGAACGGCCCGCCCGCCCGGCCGCCGGCGCGGCCCACCAGTCGCAGCATCGCCGGCACCAGGACCGGCCCCAGCAGCAGGACGCCGACGAAGGACACCATGCCGGCGACCAGCATGAGCTCCATCGAGGTGACCAGGTCGGCGGTGACCAGACCGGCGGCGCCCGCGGCCGTGACGAGCAGGCCCAGGGCGATCCGCACACGACCAGAGGTCGTCCGCGCCGTCGGCTGCTCGGCCGGCCGGAGTGCGGCCAGCGGGCTCACCCGCAGGACCGAGCGGGTCGGGAACCAGGCCGCGACGACCGTCGTCAGCAGGCCACCGACGAAGGCCGCGCCCATCCAGACCGGCGAGAACGAGACGGCACCGAAGTTCTCCTCGCCCGCGAGGAGGCGGACGAGCGCTCCCAGTCCGATCCCGCCGGCGATCCCCGCGACGATGCCGGCGGTGGCGGCGAGCAGGGCGAGCACCAGCGCCTCGGTCCGGACCGAGCGCAGGACCTGGCGGCGGGTCGCGCCGACGCAGCGCAACAGCGCGAAGTCGCGGCTGCGCTGGGCGAACAGGATCGTGAAGGTGTTCGCGATGACCAGCACGGCGACGAACCCGGCGACAGCGGCGAAGAGCAGCAGCAGCATCGCCAGGATGTCGACGCCGTTGTTCATCGCGACGATGCGCTCGGCGACGTAGTCGTCGCGGCTCTGCACCTGCGATTCCACGGCCTCGGACAGAGCCTGCCGGGCGCCGGCGACGTCTCCGTCGCGGACGTCGTACGCGACGGACTCGGCCATCGTGTCGGTCGCCGCCTGCAGGGCGGGCCACGGCACGTCGACATCGCCGCCGGCAGGCGAGGAGGGGCCACTGAATCCGACGACGGTGAGCTCCTGCGCCAGGTCGCCGTCGCCCACGGTGATGCGGTCGCCGAGCCCGATCTCATGGGCGGTGGCCATGCTGCGGGTCATGAGCGCCTCGTCGTCGGCCCGCGGGGCGCGGCCCTCGGCGATCTCCTGCGAGCGCAGGCCGGAATAGGTCGAGACGGTGCCGATCTCCACGTCACTGCCCAAGGACCCGGACGGCCCGTCGACCTGCCCCTTGGCCGTGGCCAGGACCGACGCGCGGTCGCCGCGCTCGCGAGCGACGGCCAGTGTCCGGGCGACGTCCTCGTCCTGGGCCATCCAGTACCCGTCGCTGACGATGAGCTCGGCGTCCGGATAGGCCTTCTCCACGGTGACCGCGACGGCGTTGCGCGCGCCCGACCCGAGGGCGTCGATCACCACGACGAAGGCGACCGCGATCGTGACCGCGAGCAGCGCGGCGACGTACCGGCGGGTGTAGGTCCGCAGCGACGCGATCAGGACGGTCCTCATCGGACACCGGCCTCGAGGGTGGCGGCGACCTGCTCGCGCGAGGGCGCGACCAGGTGCTCGCGGATCCTGCCGTCGGCCAGGACGACGACGTCGTCGGCGTACGCGGCCGCGTCGAGCTCGTGCGTCACCATGATCACCGTGTGGCCGAGGTCGGTCACGCTGCGGCGCAGGAACGAGAGCACCTCGCCGGACGCCGTGCTGTCGAGGTTGCCCGTCGGCTCGTCGGCGAACACGACGTCGGCGTCCGACGCCAGGGCGCGCGCGATCGCCACGCGTTGTTGCTGGCCGCCCGAGAGCTCGCCGGGGCGGTGGTCGAGGCGGTCCCGCAGACCCAGGACGTCGATGACCTGCTCGATCCGCTCGGTCGCGCCGGGTTCGAGGCGCCGGCCCGCCAGCTCGAACGGCAGCATGATGTTCTGCCGCGCCGTCAGCATCGGCAGCAGGTTGAACGCCTGGAAGACGAAGCCCAGCCGGTCGCGACGGAAGCGGGTCAGCTGGTCGTCGCCGAGCGAGGTCAGCTCGACGCCCCCGATCGCGACCGTGCCCTCGGTCGGACGGTCCAGGCCGGCGAGGCAGTGCATCAGCGTGGACTTGCCGGAGCCCGACGGGCCCATGATCGCGGTGAAGCGGCCCGGCGCCAGATCGAGGTCCACGGACCGCAGCGCATGCACCGTGGTGTCGCCGTGGCCGTAGGTCTTGGACAGGCCGCGCACGGTCGCCGCGGGCGGCGCGTCGTGGGCCGGGAGCGGGTGGGAGAAGGAGGTCGAGGTCATGGCTCGACGCTAGGTGCGCGGACGGGTCCGGGGCGTCGCCGTACGGACGGATCTTCGGGTCAGACCACGGTATGACCCGGACCCCTCAGTCGGTCAGTCCGGCCTCGAATGCCAGCAGGACCAGATGCACCCGGTCGCGTGAGTCCGTCTTGGCCAGCAGTCGCCCGATGTGGGTCTTGACCGTGGCCTCGGACAGGAAGAGCTCGGCGGCGATCTCGGGATTGCTCAGGCCGCGGGCGATGAGAACCAGCACCTCGCGCTCGCGCTCGGTCACGGCGGCGAGGCGTCGCGCGGCGGCGTCGTCGGTGCGGCGCACCGGCCCGGGATCGGCCAGGAAGTGGTCCAGCAGGCGGCGGGTGGTCGACGGCGCCACGACGGCGTCCCCGGCGTGGACGGCGCGGATCGCACCCAGCAGGTCCGGCGGCGCCGCGTCCTTGAGCAGGAACGCCGATGCGCCGGCCCGCAACGCAGCGAAGGCGTACTCGTCGAGGTCGAAGGTGGTCAGCACGATGACCTTGGGTCCCGCCTCGCCCGGCGCCAGGCGCCGCGTCGCCTCGACACCGTCGAGCCGCGGCATCCGCACGTCCATCAGCACGACGTCGGCCTCCACGTCGGCCAGCAGGCGCAGGGCCTCCTCGCCGTCGCCGGCCTCGCCCACGACGACCAGGTCGTCCTGGCTCTCGACCAGCATCCGAAAGCCCGCACGCACCATCTGCTGGTCGTCGACCAGGGCGACGCGGATGGGGGTGGTCACAGCGGGATCCTCGCACGCACGGCCCAGCCGCCTCCGGCCGCGGGACCGACGTGCAGCGTGCCGCCGTGCACCTCGACCCGCTCGCGCATGCCCAGCAGGCCGAGTCCGGACGTCTCGGCGGCCGAGGCGCCGTGGCCGTCGTCGACGACCTCGATCTCGACGGCATCCCCCGGCGCTCGGAGGCGGACGATGGCCCGCGCCTGCGGACCGGCGTGCTTGCGGACGTTGGTGAGCGACTCCTGGACGAGCCGGAAGACGGTCAGCGCGACGCCGTCGGGGACGTCGGGCAGGGGATCGGGCACCTCGAGGTCCACGTGGTCGTTCGCCGTGACGAGCGAGGGCAGGTCGGCCAGCCCGGGCTGAGGCGCCAGCGCGGGATCCTCGGTGCCCCGCAACAGGCCCAGCAGTCGCCGCATCTCGGTGAGTCCTTCTCGTCCGACCTTCGCCACGGTCTCGAGGGTGCGGACCGCGATCTGGGGGTCCTTGGCGGCGGCGTACCGGGCGCCGTCGGCCTGGACGATCATCACGGACAGGCCGTGGGCGACGACGTCGTGCATCTCCCGCGCGATCCGGGTGCGTTCCTCGGCGGCGGCCAGCACGGCCCGCTGCTCGGCCTCGAGTGCGAGCTGGCGACCGCGCTCGACGAGACCTGCCTCGTACGCCCGGCGGATGCGTGCCTGCGATCCCAGGGCCCAGGCCGCCAGGACGATCGCCGTGATCGACAGCAGGTACGGCAGGAGGTCCTCCAACCCCATGTCGTAGTCGATGTACTCCAAGCCCGGCGGATAGGCGGCGAACTGGGCCGACGTCCACACCCACGAGGCGACGACGGCACCGCACAGGCCCACGAACAGGCCGACCAGAGCGGAGCGACCGGAGCCGTAGCGCGCCAGCGCGTACAGGGCGGCCGGGAATCCGACCTGGCCCCAGACCGGCATGTCGTACGTCGCGGCCTGCAGCACGCTGGCGCCCGCGACGACGGCGAACACCGCGACCGGGTGCCTGCGCCGCCAGAAGAGGGGAACGGTCTGGGCCAACGACAGCAGGGCCGGATAGGGCGACTGCCCGACCAGGAGTGTCAGCGGGAAGGTGGGCAGGACGAGGGCCGAGGCGAGCAGGAAGTCGAACCATCGGGCCGCCCGGGGGCCGAGGCGCCACGGGCTCCGGGACACGTCGACCTGCTCCTTCATGCGCCCGAGCCTAGGGGCCCCGGTCCGCCCCGTCGTCAGACCGTGGTCTGGTCCTGCGTGGGGCGGATGTGACACACGTCATGCCTCCGAGGGAATGTCTGGCCCTCGGGCGAAGTTGATAACGTATGACTCAAGTTGTTTGACCCACAGTTTTCAAGGCATCCGAGCAAGACCGCGAAGCACCACAGGAGGAACCATGGCCCGCGCAGTAGGCATCGACCTGGGCACGACGAACTCCGTCGTCGCCGTACTCGAAGGTGGCGAGCCCACCGTCATCGCGAACGCCGAGGGCGCTCGCACCACCCCGTCCGTCGTCGCATTCGCGAAGGACGGTGAGGTCCTGACCGGCGAGGTCGCCAAGCGTCAGGGCGTCACGAACGTCGACCGCACGATCCGCTCCGTCAAGCGCTACATGGGCACTGACTGGACGACCGAGATCGACGGCAAGACCTTCAACCCCCAGCAGATCAGCGCCTTCGTGCTGCAGAAGCTCAAGCGAGACGCCGAGGCCTACCTGGGCGAGCCGGTCACCGACGCGGTCATCACCGTGCCGGCGTACTTCAACGACCACCAGCGCCAGGCCACCAAGGAGGCCGGCGAGATCGCGGGCCTGAACGTCAGCCGCATCATCAACGAGCCCACCGCGGCCGCCCTGGCCTACGGCCTGGACAAGGCCGACGACCAGACGATCCTCGTCTTCGACCTCGGCGGCGGCACGTTCGACGTGTCCCTGCTGGAGATCGGCGACGGCGTCATCGAGGTCAAGGCCACCAGCGGTGACAACCACCTCGGTGGTGACGACTGGGACAACGCGGTCGTCGACTGGCTGGTCAACAAGTTCAAGGCCCAGACCGGCGTCGACCTGACCAAGGACAAGATGGCCATGCCCCGCATCCGCGAGGCCGCCGAGCGCGCGAAGATCGAGCTGTCCAGCTCGTCCTCGACGTCGATCAACCTGCCCTACATCACGGTCGTCGACGGCAACCCCGTCTTCCTCGACGAGACGCTGACCCGCGCCGAGTTCGAGAAGATCACGTCGGACCTGCTCGAGCGCACCAAGGCGCCGTTCAACAACGTCATCCGTGACGCGGGCGTCACCGTCAAGGACATCGACCACGTCGTGCTGGTCGGCGGCTCGACCCGTATGCCGGCCGTCTCCGAGCTGGTCAAGAGCCTCACCGGCGGCAAGGAGCCCAACAAGGGCGTCAACCCCGACGAGGTCGTCGCGATCGGCGCCAGCCTGCAGGCCGGCGTGCTCAAGGGCGAGGTCAAGGACGTCCTGCTGCTCGACGTGACCCCGCTGTCGCTGGGCATCGAGACCAAGGGCGGCGTCATGACGAAGCTCATCGAGCGGAACACGACGATCCCGACCAAGCGGTCCGAGGTCTTCACGACCGCCGACGACAACCAGCCCTCCGTGGCGATCCAGGTGTACCAGGGCGAGCGCGAGATGGCCGCCGGCAACCAACTGCTGGCCACCTTCGAGCTGACCGGCCTGCCGCCGGCGCCGCGTGGTGTGCCGCAGATCGAGGTCACGTTCGACATCGACGCCAACGGCATCGTGAACGTGTCCGCGAAGGACCGGGGCACCGGCAAGGAGCAGTCGATGACGATCACCGGCGGGTCCGCCCTGTCGAAGGACGACATCGACAAGATGGTCAAGGACGCCGAGCAGTACGCCGAGGAGGACCGCAAGCGCCGCGAGGCCGTCGAGGTCCGCAACCAGGCCGAGACGCTCGTCCACTCGACCGAGAAGTTCCTGGCCGAGAACGGCGACAAGGTCGGCGAGGACGTCAAGTCCGAGGTCCAGATCGACCTCGACGCCGTGAAGTCCTCGCTCGAGACGGACGACACGGACCTCGTCAAGGAGGCCATCGCGAAGCTGGGCGCCTCCAGCTCCAAGATGGGCGAGGCCATGTACGCCGCCGCGGCCGCCGATGCGCAGGCCACGGACGCCCCGGCCGGCGAGTCCCCCGCCGATGACGACGATGTCGTCGAGGCCGAGATCGTCGATGACGAGGGTGAGCAGAAGTGACCGAGCAGCCGTTCGACGAGGCGACCTCCCCCCAGGGGGAGGCGCCCGCCGGCGGCGAGCCGTCGGCGGAGGAGCCCACGGAGGTCGTGGAGCCTGAACCCCAGGGACCGAGCCTGGAGGACCAGCTGGCGGAGCGCACCGGCGATCTGCAGCGGGTGCAGGCGGAGTTCATCAACTACAAGCGCCGAGTCGAGGACGCTCGCGTCCAGGCGATCGAGACGGGCAAGCAGAAGGTCCTGATCGAGCTGCTGACCGTGCTCGACGACGTGGCCCGCGCGCAGGAGCACGGCGAGCTGACCGGTGGCTTCAAGGCGGTCGCCGACCAGCTGCGCAGCACGCTGGCGAAGTTCGGCCTGGAGCCGTTCGGCGAGACGGGCGAGCCCTTCGACCCGAACCTGCACGAGGCCGTGTTCCACGCCGGCGAGGACCCGAACGTCGCGGTCCAGAGCATCGCCCAGGTGATGCGCACGGGCTACCGTGTCGGCGATCGCGTGCTGCGGCCCGCGGTGGTCGGTGTGGTCGACCCGGGAGTCGCCGCCGAGGCCACCGAAGCGCCGGTGACGACGGAGGAATGACGCATGGTCCGGTACGCCGCTCGTGCCTTCGGGTGCGAGCGGCGTACCGCGGCCTCACGAGAACGAACGAGAGGAGGGGTGAACGATGAGCGCACCGACTGACTGGGCCACCAAGGACTTCTACAAGGTCCTGGGCGTCAAGAAGGACGCCTCGGCGGACGAGATCAAGAAGGCCTACCGCAAGCTGGCCCGCGACAACCACCCCGACTCCAACCCCGGCAACGCCCAGGCCGAGGAGCGGTTCAAGGCGATCTCCGAGGCCTACGGGGTCATCGGCAACGCCGAGAAGCGCAAGCAGTACGACGAGCAGCGCTCCCTGTTCGGGCAGTTCAAGGGCGGCTTCCCGCCCGGCGGCGCGGGCGGTCCCGGCGGTGCCACGTACGGCGGTGGAGTCGACTTCGACCTCAGCGATCTGCTGGGTGGGATCTTCGGCGGTGGCGGCGGGACGCGCGGCGGCGGTGGCCGTCGTCGGCAGGCCCAGCCGCGCCGGGGCGACGACCTCGAGACCGAGGCCACGATCAGCTTCCGTCAGGCCGTCGAGGGCGCGACCGTGCCCCTGCGCCTGACCAGTGACGAGCCGTGCACCATCTGTCACGGCACCGGTGCCAAGCCGGGCACCGTGCCCAAGGTGTGCAGCAACTGCCAGGGCAGCGGCATGCAGACCAGCGCGTCCGGCGGCGTGTTCGCGATGACCGAGCCGTGCTCGGTGTGCCGCGGCCGCGGACTCATCGTCGAGCACCCGTGCGACCTGTGCGGCGGCTCCGGCCGTGCGCCGTCGAGCCGCACGATCAACGTCAAGATCCCCGCCGGCGTCAAGGACGGCCAGCGGATCAAGATCCGCGGCAAGGGTGCCAAGGGCGATGCGGGTGCGCCTGCGGGCGACCTGTACCTGATCGTGCACGTCGAGGGCGACGAGCGGTTCGGCCGCAAGGGTGACGACCTGACCGTCACGGTGCCGCTGCCGTTCGACGACGCGGTGCTCGGCGGTGAGGTGAGCGCTCCGACGATCGACGGGCCCACCGTCACGCTCAAGGTCCCGGCAGGCACGCCGAACGGGCGCACCTTCCGGGCGCGCGGCAAGGGCGGCACCCGTCGCGACGGCTCGCGCGGTGACCTGCTGGTCACCGTCGAGGTCCAGGTGCCGTCGAAGCCCTCGGACGAGATGCGGGCGGCCGTCGAGGCGTATCGGACAGCGAGGACAGGAGCGACGTCATGAGTGACTTCGTCCCCCCGGGCCCCGAGGCCAAGGTGTTCGTCATCAGCGTCGCCGCCGAGCTCTCGGGCCTGCACCCGCAGACCCTGCGGACCTACGACCGGATCGGCCTGGTCGAGGCGGGCCGCACCTCCGGCGGCGGCCGGCGGTACTCGCTGCGCGACATCGAGCTGCTGCGGATGGTCGCCCAGCTGACCGCCGAAGGTCTCGGCCTCGAGGGCGTCAAGCGCGTGATCGCGCTCGAGAACCAGGTGACGGCGCTGCAGGCCAAGGTCGCCGAGCTCCAGGCCGAGCTGGCCCAGACCCGCACGCCGCGCAACCTGCCGGCGCTCTACGGCGAGACCCAGCTGGCCCGCTGGCGCCGGCGCTGACCGCCGCCCCGGTTCGCGCCACTGGCTGCGGCGCCCTCGGTCGGTGGCCTCATCTTCGGCGCCAGCGGTCGACCGACCCCGACTGACCGTCCTCGATCCGGCGGTCGTCGTCGCGGATCTCGATTACGCTCGCGACCATGACTCGGGGCATGACGTGGCGCACGATCCTCCTTCCGGTCCTCCCGTGGATCCTGGCGATCGCGGTGGCGGTCACCCAGTTTGTGGTGATCCCGGACATGGCGGCCGACGTCGGCGGTGACCTGACCTTCACCGCCTACGTGGTGATGTTCGGTGCCGTCATCCCCGTCGCGTGGGCACTGCTCGAGACGTTGTGGACCCGCACGGCGGGGTCACCGATCCACCTGGCGTTCGCGCGGACGCTCGGCCTGTCGCTGGTGATGGGCACCGTCCTGGGGCTGACCGGATCGCTCGCGCGGCTGCGGCCGGGCGTCGAGGACATCGTCGTCTCGTCGCGGCGGGACGACGGGTGGCACTACTGGTTCGACGCCTCCCGGGGCGGCGGCAGCATGCTGGCCGACCTGCCGCTCTACCTCGTGGTGAACATCGGCGCGTCGATGCTGGTCGCGCTGCTGCTGGTGATCTTCGTGGTCCTGCCGTGGTTCGCCTTCGTGCGACCGCGGGCGTTCCTCGAGGCGAACATGCTGGAGCTGCACCCGTCGGTGGTCGAGTCCAACATCGTGGCGGCGCGCGTGATGTCGGTGCTGCTGATGTTGGTCTTCGCCGTGCCCACGGCGGTGGTGCTGCTCTCCAACGCCGAGCACACCGCGCTGGCCTGGACGGTGGGCGTCGCCATGACGCTCGTGGGGCTCTGGCTGGTGCGGGTGGTGATGCGCCGACAGGTCGTCGACGAGGAGAAGTGGCGCACCCTGCCGGAGTGGGCGCAGGGTCGGCACACCCGCGGGTCGGCGTTCCGTCCCGACGATCCGCAGTACTGAGCGCCGCCGACTCCGGTCAACCGTCGCCGGCGGGCGGCGGCGCGTCGCGTCGCCGGCTGAGCTTCCTGCGGCGGTCGATCTCGCCTGCCGTGAGGCCGATCGCCACCGCGATGCCCAAGACGATCTTGAGCCAGCCGAGGTCCCAGTCCGGCCACCACGCGAAGAGCGGCGGCACCCAGCCGAAGTCGTGGGGGACCCAGTCGAACAGGTTCCAGTCGGGCAGGTCGCCCAGCTCACGGCCGAGGGGCTCGGCCTCGAAGGGGTCAAGCGCGTCATCGCGCTCGAGAACCAGGTGGCGGCCCTGCAGGCCAAGGTGGCCGAGCTGCAGGCCGAGCTGGCGGAGAGCCGAATCTCCTCGCAGAACCTCCCGGCGCTCTACGGCGAGCGTCAGGTCACCGTCTGGCAGAGCCGGCGCTGAATCCCGCGGCGACAGTGCCGACCGCCGGAACGGCCAGGGCGAGGGCGGGGACCCAGGTCCCCGGCACGAGCGAACCCCAGAGCTCGGAGATGAAGAGACCTGCGATCAGGAGGACTGTCGCCATCCCGACGGCGAAGCCTCCCGCGACCGCCAGTCGACCGGCGTCGGCGGCGGCCTGCGCCGCCCTGATCCGACGGACCAGTCCCACCGCGACGACGAGTGCCACGAGGCCCGCGCCTGCGGCGAGCGTGCCGAGGAGCGCCGCGACCCCGTCCCAGCGTTCGGCGTAGTCATGCGCGTCCTTCCAGATGAGCGCGGCGCCGAACACCATGAGCCCGAGAGCGCCGACCCCCAACAGCACGAGCACGGTCAGCAGGGCCCGGGACCATGCGGTCAACGACGGTGACATGACGGCGAGCCTCCCACGCGCGGTGCCCGACGGGAAGGACTCGCCTAGGGTCGCCCCATGAGCCGCGGCTCCGGACCCGAGTTCCTGCGGGACGACGTCGCCTTCCGCACGGTCAACGAGCGGCGCGAGCCCGCGCCGTGGCGCCGGCTGTTCCTGCCCGTCGTTCCGTGGGTGCTCGTGCTGGTCATGATCGCGCTGGAGTACGCGCTCGTCGACGAGGTGGCGGCCGACGGCGAAGGGGACACCGCCTGGGGCCTGGTGCTGATGTTCGCCGCCTGCGTGCCCGTGTCGTTCGCCATCCTGGAGACGATCTGGCGGAGGTTCGAGAGCCCGGGGATCATCGTCGCGTTCGCGCGCACCATCGTGCTGCCGCTGCTCATGGGGCTGGTGCTCGGCGTGACGGCGAGCCTGGTCCGACTGCGGCCCGGCGTGGAGGACACGATCGCGGCCAACCGGCGGCCCGACGGCTGGCACTACTGGTACGACTTCTCCCGCGGCGGCGGCGACATCGCCTCCGAGCTGCCGCTGACGGTGCTGGCGAACATGTTCATGCCGATGCTGGTCGCCCTCGGGCTGGTCGTGCTCGTGGTCCTGCCGTGGTTCGCCTTCTTCCGCCCGGGGCAGTTCATCCGGGCCAACATGATGGACACGAGTGCCGAGGCGGCGGCAGGAAACGCCGCCGGTGCGCGTGCCCTGGCGGTCCTGGTCATCCTGATCTTCGCCGTGCCGACGGCCACCGTCTGGCTGAGCAACGAGGGCGAGACCGGGTGGGCCTGGGTGGTCGGGATCGCGATGACCGTGGTCGGGCTCGGTCTGACCACCTACGTCCTGGCGAAGCAGACCCCCGACCACGCCGCGCGGGCCACCCTGCCGACAGCGTTCCAGGGCGTGCAGACCCTCCAGCACGAGAGGGATCAGGAGTCGGACGCGGGCGGACGCTGAGAAGGCCACGTCCGTCGGCCACCTGGTGGTCCCGAGTCTCACGTGGCAGTTAACGACGCGCGCTCTGTCGGTGCGGGGCCCTACGGTCGAGACATGGAAACGATTCGGGGGATCGTCCCGCCTCACCTGCTCCGTCGCATCGCCTCGCTCGAGGACGAGCGCTTCTCGGTCGCGGTCGCGGCCGCCCGCAGTGCCCTCGCCGAGCGGACCGAGCACCACCACCACCCGAACGTGGCCCGGCCGGCGCCGGCCGGACCCGGCCTGCACCGACGAGTCCACGATGCCCAGAACGCCACCAGCCTCCCCGGGCGGCTCGTGCGCTCCGAGGGTGATCCGGCCACGGGCGATGTCGCGGTGGACGAGGCCTACGACGGGTTCGGCGCCACCGATGCGCTGTTCCGCGGGGTGTACGGACGGCGATCGATCGACGACGCCGACCTGCCGCTGGTGGGCACGGTCCACTACGGACGGGCCTACGACAACGCGTTCTGGGACGGCTCCCGGATGGTGTTCGGCGACGGTGACGGCGAGATCTTCGGCCGCTTCACCGCGTCGCTCTCGGTGATCGGTCACGAGCTCACCCACGGCCTGATCGAGTTCACCGCCGCCCTGGACTACCGCGACCAGTCCGGCGCCCTCAACGAGTCGATCGCCGACGTCTTCGGCGCCCTCGTCGAGCAGCACGCCGCCGGCCAGACCGCCGACCAGGCGTCGTGGCTCATCGGCGCAGGGCTGTTCACCGACCAGGTCGATGGCGCGGCCCTGCGCTCGATGTCGGCTCCGGGCACGGCCTACGACGACGACGTGCTCGGCCGGGACCCCCAGCCCGGTCACATGGACGACTACATCGAGACCACCGAGGACAGCGGTGGCGTGCACCTCAACTCCGGCATCCCCAACAAGGCCTTCCACCTGGTCGCCACGACGCTGGGCGGTCGGGCGTGGGAGGTCGCCGGCCGGATCTGGCTCGAGACGCTCCTGGGCGGCGCCCTGTCCCGGCAGGCCACGTTCGATCAGTTCGCCCGGGCCACGATCGCGGTCGCCGGGCAGTACGACGCGGCTGACGTGGTCAGGGACGCGTGGCAGGCTGTGGGGGTATGGACCACATCGACCAGCCCCTCCTCGTCGTCCGGGTGATCCGCACGGGCGGCTTCGCCGGATTGCGCCGGCAGTGGGAGGTCGAGGCCACGTCCGAGGACGAGGCGCAGGCCTGGTGGCCCCTGGTCGAGGCCTGTCCCTGGGACGACGCTCCCGATGACGGCCGTCCCGACGGGTTCGTCTACGAGCTGCACGCCAACGAGCGCGCGGCCGTCCTGCCCGAGCAGCAGGTCGACGGTCCGTGGCGCGACCTCGTCGAGGCCGTCGTCCACCGCGCCACCTGAGCCCTGCCGCTCCGCTGTCGCGTGGCTAGGGTGGGAGCAGGCAACGGCGCCCACTCATGTCCGCCTGCCGAGGGGAGCCCCATGACCGCCTCCGAGTTCGATGCCATCGCCCACTCCAAGGACCGCGCACTGCGTGCCGACGTCCGCCGGGTCGGGGACCTGCTCGGCGAGACGCTGCGGCGCCTCGAGGGTCAGGAGTTCCTCGACCTCGTCGAGCAGGTGCGCGCCCAGGGCCGACTCCTCGAGGAGTCCGACGACCCGGCCCAGCGCCGTCAGGCCGGCACCCTGATCCGCGAGATCATGGCAGGGCTCGACCTGCCCACCGTGGGCAAGCTCGTCCGGGCCTTCGGCGTCTACTTCAACCTCGCGAACGTGGCCGAGCAGGTCGCCCGGGTGCGCGCCATCGAGGCCCGCCCCGACGACCTGGGATGGCTCGCCAGCACGATCAGCGAGATCGTCGCCGAACAGGGTCCCGAAGGACTGGCCGCCGGCATCGACCGACTCGACGTCCGCGCGATCTTCACCGCCCACCCCACCGAGGTCAGCCGCCGCACGGTCCTGACCAAGCTGCGGAAGATCGCCGACCTGCTGGCGTCGTCGGCCGAGCCGGGCACCCGCCGGCGCGCCGCCCAGGACAAGGACCTGGCCCAGTTGATCGACCTGATCTGGCAGACGGACGCCGTCCGGCGCACCCGGCCCACCCCGGTCGACGAGGCGCGGCACCTGGTGTTCTTCCTGCAGCAGATCCTCGAGGAGGCGCTGCCCGACGTGTCGGCCGACCTGGCCGACCTGCTCGCCGAGCACGGCATCCGACTCGACCCGACCCGTCGTCCACTCTCGTTCGGCACGTGGATCGGCGGCGACCGCGACGGCAACCCCAACGTCACGCCCGAGGTCACGCTGAACATCCTGCAGCTGCAGAACCGGATCGCCACGCGGATCATCGACACGAACCTCGACGTGCTGATCCGCGAGCTGTCGTCGTCGGCCGAGTTGGTCGACATCAGCGTGGAACTGGCGGAGTCACTGGCGGCCGACATCGATGCGCTGCCCGATCTCGATCCCCGGCTGCTCTCGGTGAACGCCCACGAGCCGTACCGGCTCAAGCTCTCGTGCATGAAGCTCAAGGTCGCCCATTCGGCCGAGCGCGTCGCCTCGGGTGGGCCGCACGTCCCGGGGCGCGACTACGCCGACCGCGCCGAGCTTTTGGCCGACCTCGCGATCGTCGAGGCGTCGCTGCGCGCGCACGGCGGCGAGTTGGTCGCCGACCGCATGCTGGCCCGGGCCATCCGCACGATCGCCGCCGTGGGCCTGCACCTGGCCACGATGGACATCCGCGAGCACGCCGACGCGCACCACCACGCGCTGGGCCTGCTCTTCGACCGGTTGGGCGAGTCCGACCGGCCGTACTCCGAGCTGAGCCGCGAGGAGCGCTTCGCGCTGTTGTCCGACGAGCTGGTCCGGCCGCGTCCCCTCGCCCTCGACCCGCCGCCCCTGGACGAGTGGGGCGCGCGCACCTACGGCGTCTTCACCGCGGTGCGCGAGCTGAAGCAGACCTTCGGCGACGACGTCATCGAGTCCTACATCGTCTCGATGACCCTCGACGGCGACGACCTGTTGGCGCCCATCGTGCTCGCGCGCCAGGCCGGTCTGGTCGACCTGGTCGGCGGCGAGGGCATCGAGCCCTACGCACGTCTGGACTTCGTCCCGCTGCTGGAGACGATCGAGGAGATCCGCCGCGCGGGCACCGTGCTGGACCAACTGCTCTCCGACCCGAACTACCGCCGACTGGTGGCGCTGCGCGGCGACGTGCAGGAGGTCATGCTCGGGTACTCCGACTCGAACAAGGCCGGCGGCATCACGACCTCCCAGTGGGAGCTGCACCGGGCCCAGCGGGCCTTGCGCGACGTCGCGCAGCGGCACGGGGTGCGGCTGCGGCTGTTCCACGGTCGCGGCGGCACGGTCGGCCGCGGTGGCGGCCCCACGTACGACGCGATCCTGGCCCAGCCCTACGGCGTCCTGACCGGCGACATCAAGTTCACCGAGCAGGGCGAGGTCATCAGCGACAAGTACTCGCTGCCGCGACTGGGCCACGAGAACCTCGAGCTGTCGCTCGCCGCCGTGCTCGAGGCCTCGACGTTGCACCTCGAGGCGCGGACTCCTCCCGAGACGATGCAGCAGTGGGACGAGACGATGACCCGCATCAGTGACGCCGCATACGCGGCCTACCGTCGGCTCATCGACGCCCCGGGCCTGTTCGACTACTTCCTGGCCTCGACGCCCGTCGACCAGCTCGGCGGACTGAACATCGGGTCCCGTCCGGCCCGCCGTCCCGACGCCGGCGGCGGCATCGAGTCCCTGCGCGCGATCCCCTGGGTGTTCGGCTGGACGCAGAGCCGCCAGATCGTGCCCGGGTGGTTCGGCGTCGGCAGTGGCCTGCGGGCGGCCCGCCTGGCCGGCGAGGAGAAGGTGCTGACCGCGATGCTCGAGCAGTGGCACTTCTTCCGGACCTTCATCTCCAACGTCGAGATGACGCTGGCCAAGACCGACCTCGATGACGCCGCCCACTACGTCGAGACGCTGGTGCCGGTCGACCTGCGGCCGATCTTCGACCTGATCCGTGCCGAGCACGCCGTCACGGTCGAGGAGGTCCTGCGCGTCACCGGCGAGAAGCATCTGCTCGACGACCAGCCCGCCCTGAAGCGCACCCTCGACATCCGCGACGTCTACCTGCAGCCGATCTCGTTCGCCCAGGTCGACCTGCTGGCCAGGTACCGCGAGGACCCGGACGCCGTCGACGAGGACATGCGCGCCGCCCTGCTGCAGACGGTCAACGCGATCGCGAACGGCATGCGGAACACGGGTTGAGACGACTCGCGCCGCCAGCGCGCGATTGCCCCTAGGGTGGTGGCCATTCGGTCGGCACGAGGGGAGCGACGGTGGCGATATCCATGCGATTCGTGGGATATTTGGGGGCGCTGATGCTGGCGTTCCCCCTGTTGTCAGCGTGCGGGGAGGGCGACGCCGTCGACCCTGAGGCGACCGCCTCGGCCCCGCCCTCGCTCGACGCCGACGGGTACACCACCGAGCAGCGTGAGGCGCTCGACCTGGTCGACGCGTTCCTGGTCGCGGCGTACGACCGCGGCACCCAGCCGATCGCCGAGACCTCCCGGGACCTGGTCACGGACGAGTTCGGCGCCGACCTGATCAAGACCAACAAGGCGCAGGTGGAGGACGCCGGCCTGAAGTGGCTGGGCCCCTACACCTTCGAGCCCTCGGAGGTCGAGATCGAGGGCGACGAGGCCGCGGTCAGCGGCTGCCTCGACCTCACGGCGATGTTCCTGGTGCCGCGGAGTGCGAAGGCGGCCGGTCCGGGCTCCACGAACGTCGGGGAGGTGCTGCCCGCCACCTATCGGCTCGAGAAGTCCGGCGGCCGGTGGTTGTTGAGCGGATATGACGATGCGGAGACGCCATGCTGATCCACGTGCGACGTGCCATCGTCGCGATCGCGGTGGGGGCGCTCGCGTTCGCCGGCGCGCTGGTCGCGATGTCGTCGAGCGCCACGGCCGCGGCGCCGACGTGCGTCCCACCGGCCGTCGTGAAATGGGTGGGAGTCAGTCAGTACGTGTGCGTCATCCCGGCCGACGAGCCCTCGCCGGGCGCGACGACTCCCGGTGGTGAGGACTCATCAGGCCCGGGTGCGCCCTCGTGTGACCTGGCGGCGGCGCCCGCCCCGTCGGGCCTGGTGGCCGAGCACCTCCTCGAGGGGCCGTACTGCCTCGGGACGCGCTTCTGCGTCACCACCGATCTGATCGTGCCGCTCGCGTTGCCCGACGGCGAGCCGCCGAACGAGGACTCCGAGGAGCGGTACCGGTGGTGCTCGACCGGCGGTGCGTACCAGCTGGAGTCGAGCTGGTGGACCGGCGAGAACGAGCCGCCCTCGCTGCTCGAACGTGCGCTGAGCGCCATCGGCCAGATCGACCTGGCCACGCCGACGCTGAGCACGAGTCCCACCGGCCGCACGCTGGTCACCCTCGACACCTGGTTCTGGGCCTCGGGCGCCTCGACGTCGGCCACCGGGTCGGCCTTCGACCTCGTCGCCACGGCCACCTTCGCGTCGATGAGCGTCGATCCGGGCGACGGATCGGGAGCGTTCTCGTGCCCCCTGACCACCACCCGCGCGGCGGCCGAGAGCGACTGCCGGCACGCGTACCGGCGGGCATCGCTCGGCGGCAGCACCTCGGTCGAGGGGCGGCCGGCCTACAGCGCCTCGGTCCGGCTCGTGTACGACCTGTCGTTCACCGTCGGCGGCACGCCCGTCGTCGTACCCGGCGCGCCCACGACGCTCGAGGCGCCGGTGGCATCGGCGCCGATCCGGGTCGATGAGGTGCAGTCGATCGTGACCGAGGTCGACTGACCGGCCGGGGCGCGCGCCCCGGCCGACGGTCAGTTGACGAGGCGGTCGCGGCCCTCCCAGTACTCGGCGCGCAGCTTGAACTTCTGCAGCTTGCCGGTGGCGGTGCGGGCCAGCTCCTCGCGGAACTCGACGCGCTTGGGCACCTTGTACCCGGCGAGGAGCTCGCGGGTGTGGCTGCGCAACTCGTCCTCGGTCACGTCGCCGTCGACGACCACCAGGGCCATCACCAGCTCGCCCCACTTGTCGTCGGGCACGCCGATGACGGCGACCTCGCGCACGGCCGGGTGGGACGCCAGGGCGTCCTCGACCTCGATGGACGAGACGTTCTCGCCGCCCGAGACGATGACGTCCTTCTTGCGGTCGGCGATCGTGACGTACCCGTCCTCGTAGGTGCCGCCGTCGCCGGTGTGGAACCACCCGTCGGCCAGGGCCTCCTGCGTGGCCTCGGGGTTCTCCCAGTACGACTCCAGCACGGTGTTGCTGCGCGCCAGGATCTCGCCGTGGTCGTCCACCATGATCCGGGTGCCGATGGTGGGGGCGCCGGCGCGCGACAGCAGGCGTGCCTGCTCCTGCGGCTCGTAGTCCTCCCACTCCTCGCGCATCCGGCTCATCGTCAGCAGCGGCGAGGTCTCGGTGAGGCCGTAGATCTGGATGAACTCCCAGCCCAGCTCCTCGCGGACGCGCTGGATGGTGCGGGTCGGCGGCGGGGCGCCCGCGACGATGCAGCGCACGCGGTCACGGCCGGTGTCGCCGGTCCAGTCCGGGAGGGCGTCGAGCACCGCGGTCAGGACGGCCGGCGCGCAGGCCAGGACGGTGACGCCGTGCTCCTCGATGCGGCGCAGGATCTCGGCGCCGTCGATCTGGCGCTGCACGACCTGCTTGACGCCGACGCCGGTGGCCGCGTAGAGCAGGCCCCACCCGTCGCAGTGGAACATCGGCAGCGTGTGCAGGTAGACGTCGCGGTCGGTCAGCGTGGCGTGCCAGCCGAAGGTGGTGGCGTTGACCCACCGCGCGCGGTGGGTCTGCTGGACGCCCTTGGGACGCGCGGTCGTGCCCGAGGTGTAGTTGATCGTGGCGGTGGCGTTCTCGTCCGGTTCCCACTCGGCCGGCTCGGCCCGGGATGCCCAGATCTTGTCGTCGTCGCGACCCAGCACGAACACGTGCTTCGCGGTCGAGCAGGACGCGGCGAGGTGCTCCAGCTCGGGGTCGAGCATGACGACCTCGGCACCGCAGTGCTCGACGATGTAGGCGACCTCGGCCGGCGCCAACCGGAAGTTGACCGGCACGAAGATCCGGCCCCAGTTGGCGACGCCGTAGAACGAGGCCAGCAGCCGGGCCGCGTTGTGCGAGATCATCGCGACGCGCGCGCCCTGGGGGACGCCGAGCTCGTCGAGGGTCGCGGCCTGGCTGCGCGCCCGCGCGTACAGCTGGGCGTAGGTGACCTCCCCCCACGAGTCCGCGACCTGGTTCGGCTCGTCGACCACGGCGACGCGGTCGGGGTAGACGGTGCGGGCGCGGTCGAGGAAGTCGCGCAGGGTCAGCGGGACGATCATGGTGCCTCCGGCGTGCGGTGTCGGTGAGCGCGTGGGTCACGTCACGGTGCCATTGTGGCGACTCCGCGGGTCCGTGTGCACGTCGGGCCCGGGCGCATCGGTGAGCGGTGGACGCCACCGGCCGAACGGCATACTGGCGGCGTGCACATCCTCGATGGTGGCCTCTCGAACGCGCTCGAGGAGCGTGGCCACGACCTGTCCGGCGGCGAGTGGACGGCTCGCGTGCTGCGCGCCGAGCCCGACGCGATCGTCGCCGTGCACCGCGACTACTTCGCCGCGGGTGCGGACGTCGCGACGACCGCCAGCTACCAGAGCCGCGACCCCGGACTGATCCGGCTGAGCGTCGACCTGGCCCGCGAGGCGACCGACGGGGTCCCCGGCCGTCTGGTCGCCGGCTCGGTGGGACCGTTCGGGGCCCTGCTCGCGGACGGTTCGGAGTACCGGGGCCGGTACGGGGTGCCGGTGTCGGCGCTCGAGTACTTCCACCGGCCGCGCATCGAGGCGCTGCTGGCGGCCGCGCCCGATCTGCTGGCGGTCGAGACCATTCCCGACACCGACGAGGCCGAGGTCCTCGTGCGACTGCTGGCCGAGTACGACCACCCCGCATGGCTGTCCTACTCGATCGACGGCGACCGGACGTGTGCCGGCCAGCGTCTGGAGGAGGCCTTCGCGCTGGCGGCGCAGGTCGACTCCGTCGTCGCGATCGGGGTGAACTGCTGTGCGCCGGTCGACGTGCTGCCCGCCCTGCAGCTGGCCGCCGCCACGGGCAAGGCGGGCGTCGCCTACCCGAACGCGGGCGAGGTGTGGGACGCCGAGACCCAGCAGTGGCTCGGCACGGCCACCTACGACGTCTCGCTGGTGCCGCGATGGATCCGGGCCGGCGCCGCGTGGATCGGTGGCTGCTGCCGGGTGGGGCCCGCCGCGATCGGCCGCATCGCCGAGCAGGTCCGGTCCGTCCGGGAGACAGGTGGCGCCGGCCCGGCGGAGGCTGCTCGGTAGCCTCGGCCCGTGAGCTGGGAAGAGATGTTCCGCGGCGACTTCGCCGCCGACGACGTCCGCGCCTACGGCGAGCTGATCGAGAACCTGCACGACGTGCAGAACGCGCTGGCTGCCCTGAGCATGGACCGCGAGGCGATCGACGGCCTCGCGGCCGACCTCGCCGTGTGGCGTGACCGCCTCGAGAAGAGCACCACCGACGAGCAGCACCAGGTCAACGGCCGGGTCGCCGAGCTGCCGGTGCGAGGGCACGCGATGCTGCCCGAGCTGCTGGTCACCTCACGCACGACCGAGCGCGTCGAGGGCACGGTCCGCTTCGGCCGCTGGTTCATGGGCGGCGGCATGGCGGTGCACGGCGGCGCGGTCAGCCTGCTGTTCGACGAGGTGCTGGGCATCCTGGCGTCGCTGGCGGCCGGCGGCATCACCCGCACGGCGTACCTGCACACCGACTACCGGGCGCTGACCCCGATCGACACCGAGCTGCAGGCCGCCGCCTGGATCGACCGCGTCGAGGGCCGCAAGTGGTTCGTCCGCGGCGAGATCCGCCACGGCGACACCGTGTGCGCCGAGGGCGAGGGCCTGTTCCTGCGGCTGCTTCCCGAGCAGGGGCTCGGGAAGCGCACCACGGACTAGGGACTCAGGGGTAGGGGTAGAAGCCCTGACCGGACTTCTTGCCCATCAGGCCGGCGTCGACCATGCGGTCGAGCAGCGGCGGAGGGGAGTAGAGCGGCTCCTTGAACTCCTCGTACATCGACTCGCCGATGGCCTTGATCGTGTCGAGGCCGATGAGGTCGGCCAGCGCGAGCGGGCCCATGGGGTGGCCGCAGCCGAGCACCATGCCGTTGTCGATGTCCTTCGCCGAGGCGTAGCCCGCCTCGTACATCCGGATGGCCGATAGCAGGTACGGCACCAGCAGCGAGTTCACGATGAAGCCGGCGCGGTCGGTGGCGTCGATCGGCTGCTTGCCGAGCGTCTCGGACACGTAGGACCGCATCCGGTCGAGCGTCTTGTCCGACGTCGTCAGCGAGGGGATCAGCTCGACCAGCTTCATGACGGGCGCCGGGTTGAAGAAGTGGACGCCCATGACGCGGTCCGCGCGCCCCGAGGCGGCGCCGAGCTTCACGATCGGGATCGACGAGGTGTTGGAGGCCAAGATGGCGTCCGGGTCCTGCAGGATGCGGCCGATCCGGGTGAAGAGGTCGAGCTTGATCGACTCCTTCTCGCTGGCCGCCTCGACGACCAGCTGGCGGTCGGCCAGGTCGTTCAGGTCGGTCGACACGACGATGGCGTCGAGCGCCGCGTCGCGGTCCTGCTCGGACAGCTTGCCGCGATCGACGGCCCGCTGCAGCGAGGCGCGGACGCGGTCACGCGCCGCCTCTGCGGCGTCCTCGGACACCTCGATCAGGACGACCGAGATGCCGGCGCGGGCATTGACCTCCGCGATTCCGGAGCCCATGAGGCCACCGCCGACGACTCCGATGCGTTCGATGGTCACGCGACCTCCCAGAAGATGATGAATCCCTCACTTTCGATGTTATCGGCCGCCGGGTGAGCCTCCGCGGGCGGCATCGGCGGGCGTGATGGGATGGCCCCATGCGTGCGTGGATCTCGGTGCTGCTCGTCCTGGCCCTCGCGGGGTGTGGCGGAAGTGACGATGCGCCGACCCCGGAAGCGGGCTCGACGGCGGCCAGCTCCACCGGTGTCGCCTCGCAGGCGGCCGGCACGATCGATCCGTTGGCGATCACCTCGTTCACCTGCCGCAAGGTCGCCGGCGGGGCCTGGAAGGTCAAGGGGACGGTGCAGAACTCGGGCCAGAAGGTGCGCGACTACCGGCTGACGGTCTTCATCGGCCAGCAGACCGGGCCCGCTCGGACGGTTGACCTGGACAAGGTCAAGGCCGGCTCCAGCGTGCCGTTCGCGCTCGATCCGATCGTGGCCGCGCCCGACGGCCCGTGCCGCATGCAGGCTGCCGTCGTGCACTGAGCGACTGTTCCTCGGCTCTTAATCGAACTGTCATCGCCGGTCGGCGTTCTTGGGGGTTTCTCAGGGTTACGGTGTGCGCACCGGTTCTCCTGCGAAGCAAAGGACAGATGATCGTGAAGTCCCGTCGTTCCCTCTCGGTCGTCGCGATCGGTGCGCTGCTGAGCGCCCCGATCCTGGCGGCACCCTCGGCCCACGCGGCCGATCCCGTCGACATCACCCTCGTCGACATCAACGACTTCCACGGTCGTATCGACGCGAACACCACCAAGTTCGCCACGACCCTCGAGCAGATCCGCCGGAGCGCCGGTGAGGCCAACACGCTGTTCCTGTCCGTCGGTGACAACATCGGCGCCTCGCCCTTCGCCTCGGCGACGCAGCAGGACGAGCCGACGATCGACGTGCTGAACGCGCTCGACCTCGACGTCTCGGCCGTCGGCAACCACGAGTTCGACCGTGGCTTCGCCGACCTGACCGGCCGCGTCAAGGACCGTGCGGACTTCTCCTACCTCGGCGCGAACGTGCGGCTGAAGGCCGACGGCTCCGCCGCGCTGCCCGCGTCCGACACCTTCACGGTGGGCGGCCTCAAGCTCGCGGTCATCGGTGCGGTCACGCAGGAGACGCCGACGCTCGTGACGCCGACCGGGATCAGCACCCTGACGTTCACCGACCCGGTCGACGCCGTCAACGACGAGGTGGACCGCCTCGAGGCGCTGCCCGAGGCCGACCGGCCCGATGTCATCGTCGCGGCGTACCACGAGGGCGCCGGTGCGGGCACGCCCGACGGATCGTCGCTCGCGCAGGAGCTGGCCCATGGCGGCGCCTTCGCCGACATCGTCAACAACACCGATGCCTCGGTCGACGCGATCTTCACCGGCCACACCCACAAGGCCTACGCCTGGGACGCCCCGATCCCCGGCGGGTCCGGGACCCGTCCGGTGATCCAGACCGGCAGCTACGGCGAGAACGTCGGCAAGGTCACCCTGTCCGTCGATCCCGACACGGGCGCCGTCGCCTCGAGCACCGTCGCGAACGTGCCCCGTGTGGGCACCGCCGACGAGTCGCTCCCGCGCGTCGCCGCCGTGAAGAAGGTCGTGGACGACGCGCTCGAGCACGCCACCGCCATCGGCAACGAGAAGGTCGGCGACATCACCGCCGACATCACGCGCGCGTTCAGTGGCGGCAGCTTCGTGGACGGCACGTACACGGGCGGCATGACCGACGACCGCGCCAGTGAGTCGACCCTCGGCAACCTCGTGCCCGACGCCATGCTGGCCCAGTCCAAGGGCACCAACGCCCCCGCCGACCTGGCCATCAACAACCCCGGCGGCCTGCGCAACTCCGAGCTCTTCTACGCGGGCAACACGTCCACCGGCGGACCGAACAACACCGACGGCGTCGTCACCTTCGCCGAGGCGAACTCGATCCTGCCGTTCACGAACAACCTCTACACCGTCACGCTCACGGGCGCGTCGCTGAAGAAGGTGTTCGAGCAGCAGTGGCAGCGCAACGCCGACGGCAGCGTCCCCAGCCGCCCGTACCTGCAGCTGGGCGTCTCGGACAACGTCCGCTACACCTACGACGCCACCCGGCCCGAGGGCCAGCGCGTCACGAGCGTCTGGATCGACGACCAGCCGATCGACCCGGCGAAGTCCTACCGGGTCATCGCCCCGTCCTTCCTGGCCACCGGCGGCGACAACTTCCGCGCCCTCACCGAGGGCACGTGGGTCGACACCGGCGTCGTGGACTACGAGGGCTGGATCGAGTACCTGGGCGCCAAGTCCCCGATCACGCCGGACTTCGGTCGCCGCGCGGTCGCGGTCACGGGTCTGCAGGACGAGTACACGGCCGGCGACACCGTCCGGTTCTCGCTGCCGAAGCTCGACCTGACGTCACTGGGCAGCCCGGCCAACACGTCGGTCAGTGCGACGCTCGAGTACGGCGACGGCACGACGAAGAACCTCGGCACCCAGGCCGTCGCCAACGGCGCCAGCGGGACGTTCGAGTTCACGTTGCCGCGCGGCGCCCACGCGAGCCCGGTCATCCGGGCGACCGCGTCGCCGAGCGGAACGGTCGCGACCATCCCGCTCTCGGTCGACGCGCTGGCCGAGGCCACCACGACGACCCGGGCCACGGCGCCCGCGAGCGTCTCCAAGGGCGATCGGTTCGACGTCGACGTGACGGTGGAGTCCTCGGACGCACTCGCGCCCGAGGGTCGGGTCGTCGTCAAGGACGGCGCCACGACGGTGGGCTCGGCGACGCTGGCGAACGGCGCGGCCACGGTCGAGGTCGACGCGTCCGCGCTGCGGGTCGGCCCTCGCCGGCTCACGGTCGAGTACGCCGGCGAGCCTCGCCTCGGCGCTTCGTCCACGACCGTGTCGGTCACCGTGTTCAAGGCCGAGACCCCGTTCTCGGCCCAGGGCTCGACGACCCCGTACGGCACGGCCCCGCGGATCACGCTGACGGCGGCCCCGGGCACGACCGGCATCGTCTACGTGGCCAACCAGCTGGGCATGACGGTCGGTACGGCGTTCCTGTCCGACGGCAAGGGCACGTTCCGCTTCGGCGGCACGGCGCTCAAGCCGGGCACGTACCGCTACGGCCTGTTCTTCAACGGCAGCAGCTCGTACGAGCCGGCTGACGCCACGGCGACCGTCACGGTCAGCAAGGCCGACGTCAGGCTCCGCGCCGCCGTGGCCAAGAAGATCACGGCCGGCAAGCGCGCGACCCTGAAGGCTCGCGTCACCGCGCCGGGCTTCAAGCCCGGTGGCACGGTCATCGTCAAGCGCGGCTCGAAGGTCGTGGGCAAGGCCACCGTCAAGAACGGCGTCGCGCGGGTCAAGCTGGCCAAGCTCAGCCGCGGCCGCACGACGCTGACCGTCCACTACAAGGGCGGTGCCGTGGCCAAGAACACCAAGACCTCCGTGAAGACCACGGTCGTCAAGAAGAAGTGAGAGAACCCGGGGCGGTCTGCACGCAGACCGCCTCGGGTCCACTCCGGCAGCATCCATCTCGAGGGGAACACCGATGTCTCGTCCTGTCCTGCGTGGTCTGACCGCGCTTGCTCTCGCCGCCGGCACCGCCGCGGCGGTGCCGACCACCGCGCACGCCGCGCCCGACGGGTCCGGGCTCGTCATCAACGAGGTCTACCTCAACGGCGGCTCCACCGGCGCCACGTACAAGAACAAGTTCGTGGAGCTGTACAACCCCACGGACTCCGACATCAGCGTCAACGGCTGGTCGGTGCAGTACCGGGCGTACAACCAGACCGCCAACTTCTCGGCCACGATCCCGCTGGGCGACCACCACGTCGAGCCGGGCGGAACCCTGCTGGTGAGCGGCAACGCGAACGCCGCGAACGGCCTCGACCTGCCGACGCCGGACGTGACCAGCAGCGTCGCCTTCTCGGGCAACGCCAACGGCGGGACCATCGCCCTGGTGAAGTCCGAGACGCCGCTCACGGGCGACCTGGCCACCGTCCGCGCGAACGCGGCGCTGGCCGACCTGATCGGCTACGGCGCCTCGAACACCTTCGAAGGTGCGGTCAAGACCGGCGGATACACCGTGACGCAGTCCGTCACCCGAGCGGCCGGCGCCGACACCGACACCAACGCGACCGACTTCTCCGCCGGAGCACCCTCGCCGGTTCCGTGCGGCACCGCCTGTGACGGGCCCGGTGACGCCGGTCCCCAGGAGCCCGAGCCCACGCCGACCGTCACGATCGCCGACATCCAGGGCACCGGCACGACCAGTCCGCGGGTGGGCCAGACCGTCACCACGACGGGTGTCGTCACGGCGCTCTACGCCTCCGGCGGCTTCAACGGCGCGTACGTGCAGACGCCCGGCACGGGCGGCTCGGCCGGACCGGCGTCCCACGGCCTGTTCGTCTACGGCTCGTCGTTCGCCGGGGCCGTCCAGCTCGGTGACACGGTCGACGTCACCGGCGCCGTGTCGGAGTTCAACGGACTGACCCAGCTGACCGCCGCCTCGTGGCAGGACGCCGCCGTCGAGGGCACCGTCACGCCCACGCCGGCGCAGTTCCCGCTGGCCGAGGAGCAGCGCGAGGCGCTCGAGGGCATGCTCGTCGACGCGACGGACGGCACCTTCACGCTGACCAACAACTTCGGAACGAACACCTACGGCGAGCTCGGTCTGGCCGCGGGGGACACGGTCCTGCCGCAGCCGACCAACGAGGTCCGCCCGCGCACGGGTGCCTACGACGCGCTCGTGGCGCGCAACGCCGCGCGGCTCATCACCCTCGACGACGGCAAGAGCATCAATTTCACGTCGGGCGCCAACCGTGCCGTGCCCGTCCCGTGGCTGACCGCGGGCAACGAGGTCCGCACCGGCGCCTCCGTCACGATCGACGACGTGCTGGTCATGGACTACCGCAACAACACGTGGAAGCTGCAGCCCACCGAGCCGTTCGCGGCCGGCGACGAGTCCGCCTCGATCGATCCGACCAGCACGCGCGACGCGAAGCCGAAGGACGTCGGGGGCGCGGTCACGCTGGCCTCGTTCAACGTCCTGAACTACTTCACGACCACGGGCGAGGACTGGGTGTCCTCGGGCCGCGGCACGTGCACCTGGTACTCGGATCGCGACGGCGAGCGCATCACCGTGAACAGCTGCACGAACAACGGCCCGCGCGGTGCCGCGAACGACGCGAGCCTGGTGCGGCAGCAGGCCAAGATCGTCCAGGCGATCACGACGCTCGACGCCGACGTGGTCTCGTTGGAGGAGATCGAGGACACCGGCTCGCTCGGCGGCGCCGACCGCGACGAGGCCCTGAAGACGCTCGTCGCGGCGCTCAACGCCGAGGCCGGCACCGACCGGTGGGCCCCGGTGTTGTCGCCGGCGACGATCCCCACGACGGGGCGCGACGTCATCCGCACCGCGTTCATCTACCAGCGCGACGTCGTCGAGGCGGTCGGCCCGTCGACGATCCTCGACTCTCCCGCGTTCGAGAGCGCTCGCGCCCCGCTGGCCCAGGAGTTCCGCCCGGTCGACGGTGATGCGGGCCAGGACTTCCTGGCGATCGTCAACCACTTCAAGTCCAAGGGCTCGGGCGAGGGCGCGGACGCCGACCAGGGCGACGGCCAGGGCGCGTCCAACCGCGCGCGGGTGCGCCAGGCCGAGGCGCTCGTCGACTTCGTCGCCTCGCTGGAGGAGCGGAGCGACACCGACCGGGTGTTCCTGCTGGGCGACTTCAACTCGTACGCCAAGGAGGATCCGCTGGCGATCATCGAGGACGCCGGGTTCGTCAACGTCGAGCAGCGCCTGACCGACGAGGAGACCTACCAGTTCGACGGGATGCACGGCTCGCTCGACCACGTCTTCGCGTCGACCGCGGCCTTCAGCGGCGTCACCGGCGCCGACGTGTGGACGATCAACGCGCCGGAGTCCATCGCTCGCGAGTACAGCCGGTTCAACAACAACGTGACGAACCTGTTCGACGCGTCGTCGCCGTTCCGGGCCAGCGATCACGATCCGGTGATCGTCGGCTTCGATCCCGGCACGGCCGCCGAGGTCGCCACGACGACGACGGCGAGCGTCCCCTCCTCGGTGTGGGCGGACGAGCCGTTCGACGTCACCGTCGCGGTCGGCTCGGCCACGGGTTCGCCTCGCGGCACGGTCACCGTGTCGTCGGGCGGCAAGGTCCTCGGCTCGGCCGCCGTCGCCGACGGCAGCGCGACGGTCAGGATCCCGGCGGACTCGCTGCGCGCGGGTCGGCGGGTGCTCGACGTGGCCTTCGCGGGCGAGAGTCGTTACGCCGACTCCGCCGGCACGGTCGCCGTCGAGGTGCGTGCCGAGTCCACGCTGACGGCGCAGGCGGCTCGTGGCACGTACGGGAAGCCGACCACCATCACGGTGACGGGCGCTCCGGGCGCGAGCGGTTCGACGTACGCCACCGTGGGCGGGCGCATCGTCGCCTCGGCACTGATGATCGACGGCCGGGCGATCCTGCGCGTGCCCGGCACCGCCCTGCGGCCCGGCACCACGCCGGTCACGGTCTTCTACGGCGGCAACGCCAGCGTCGACCCGAGTCACACGACCGTCCGGGTCACCGTCGCGAAGGCGACGGCGTCCCTCTCGGCCCAGGTCCTGAAGGGCAAGGTGACGACGAAGACGCGGGCCAAGGTGCGGGTCGTGGTCCGGACCTCCGGCTTCACCGAGACCTCGGGCAAGGTGCGGATCTACCGCGGCACGAAGCTGCTCGGGTCCGGCTCGGTGAAGAACGGCAAGGCCACGGTCACCCTGCCGAGGCTGACGTCGAAGGGGACCATCCGGCTGAAGGCGAAGTTCAGCGGCACGTCGCTGACCTCGCCGGCCACCCGCGCCTTCACGGTGCGCGTGCGCTGATCGAACGTTCGAAGGCCGGCCCTCGGATCGCGGGGCCGGCCTTCGACCGTCCTCAGACCACCTCGCCGGTCATCAGCAGGTACTCCCACTGCATCGCGAACCCGTCGGGTCCGGCCGTCCCCTCGCGGTCGCCGAGGGCCGCCAGGTCGCGGTCGAGGTCGGCAGTCCGCTCCGGATCGCCGGAGTGGGCCGCATAGGCGGCGATCGTGGGGCCGTAGTGGGCGGCGAAGTAGTCACGGAAGCCGGCGCCGTCGTCGAAGTGGTCGACCGGCAGGACGCGGCGCTCCACCCGCCACCGGTCGACCCGGTCGCCGAACAGCCCGCGGACGTGGTCCTCCGTCCCCCACAGCGGGGGAGGCGAGACGCCCGGAGGCGGCGCGGGCACGTACGGCCTCATGGTCGCGAAGAGCCGGCCGATGGTCCCCTCGGGCGTCCACGACACGACCCCGATCCGCCCGCCCGGCCGACAGGTGCGGACCAGCTCGTCCGCCGCCTGCTGATGATGGGGCGCGAACATGACCCCGATGGCGGACAGGACCACGTCGAAGGCGGCGTCGCCGTAGGGCAGCGCCTCGGCGTCGGCGACGTCCCAGGTCAGGTCCTCGTCGGGATGCTCGGCTCGACCGGCCTCGAGGAGCTCGGGGGTGAGGTCCGAGGCCGTGACGGTCGCGCCGCGACCGGCGGCGCGGACCGCGGCGCTGCCCGTGCCGGCGGCGACGTCGAGGACGCGCTCGCCCGCCCCGACGTCGAGTGCGTCGACGAGTACGCCGCCCAGCGGCGACACGATCTCGCGGGCGACGCGCGGGTAGTCGCCCAGCGCCCACATGCGCCGGTGTCGGGCCTTCAGGTCGTCGAGGGGCGCCGAGTCGGCGCCCGTGGTGTCGGTGGTGCTCATGGTCTTCTTCCTCCGTGTCGGGGTCCTGCCTCCCAGACTCGGTCGCGGACCGGTGGCCCGACCAGTTCTGTTTCTGTACCACCCGGCCGGACGATGGCGCCGGTCGGCGAGGAGGGCGCACGATGGTCGGAACGAAGGAGAGTCCCATGGCGACGTCCTACGGCCAGTTCTGTCCCCTCGCGAAGGCGATGGAGATCCTCGACGAGCGATGGACGATCCTGATCGTCCGTGAGCTGCTGCTCGGCAGCACCCGGTTCAACGAGCTGCGACGCGGCGTCCCGCGGATGTCTCCGGCGCTGCTGTCCAAGCGGCTGCAGGCACTGGAGCGGCACGGGCTCGTCGACCACGAGGACGGCGCCTACCGGCTGACGGAGTGCGGGCGGGACCTGCACGCCGCGGTGATGAGCCTGGGCGTCTGGGGACTGCGGTGGATCGAGGACTTCGGCGACGAGGACCTCGACCCGCACCTGCTGATGTGGGACGTCCGGCGCACGATCGGGGCGGCGTGGCCGGCGGGGCGCACCTGCGTGGCCGTCGAGTTCACCGATCTGCGGCGGGCCGGACGCTGGTGGCTCGTGGTGACCGACGGGACCGTCGACGTCTGCGACTACGACCCCGGCTTCGACGTGACCGCGACGGTGCGCACCACGCTGCGGACCCTGACGCGGGTCTGGCGCGGCGACGTCTCGTGGGAGCAGGCGATCCGGGCGGAGCGGGTCGCGATCGATGCTCCGCGCGACGTGCGTGCCGAGGTCCCCGGCTGGTTCGGCCGGTCCGTGCTGGCCGCCGCGCGGGACGAGGTCAGTGCGTCGTGACGACGTCGGTGAGCCGGGCCGTGCCGACGTCCAGGTCGGACCACGGCCCGTCGACCTCCAGCACGGCAATGGCCGCGGTGGGGAAGCCGGCGCGCACGCGGTCGACCACGGCCGGGTCGGAGGCGTCGTTCGCCAGCCGGGCGGCGAGTCCGGGGGTGCCCGGGGCGTGGCCGATCAGCAGCACCGTCGAGGCGGCGTCGTCGACGGACCGGACGGCGTCCAGCAGGCTGCCCGTCCAGCCCTCGTAGATCTCGTCGAGGAACCGGGTCGGCGCCTGCAGGCCTGTGGCGTCGAGCGTCTCGCGGGTGCGCACCGCACTGGAGCACAGCACCGCGTCGACGGTGCCGACGTGCTCACGGATCCAGTCGCCCGCGCGCGCCGCCTCGTGCCGGCCGACGTCGGCCAGCGGACGCTCGAAGTCCTCGAGCCCGTCGCCGAACGAGGCCTTGGCGTGGCGCATCAGCAGCAGTCGGCTCATGTCGCGAGTCTAGGAGCGCGATGCTCCCGGGGTCAGCCGCGCGCGATGGAGACCATCTCGTCGCGGGGGACGACCTTCTTGCGCTCGCGCGGGTGGGCGTCGTTCGCGCCGAGGCTCTCCTCGTGGGCGTCGAGCCTCTCCCAGCCCTCCCACGTCGTGTACTCGACGCCGCGGCTGTCGAGGTGACGATCGAACGCCTCGCGCTCGGAGACCTCCGGGGCGGGCAGCTTCGGCAGGTCCTCGACCAGCATCTTGATGGTCTGGGCCGCGTCCGACTTCGTGTGGCCGATGAGGCCGACCGGGCCGCGCTTGATCCAGCCGGTCGCGTAGACGCCCTCGATCGGGGTGCCGTCGATGTCGAGCACGTGGCCACCGTCGTTGGGCAGGACGCCGGTGTTGGCGTCGAACGGCAGGCCGGGCAGGTTGTCGGAGTAGTAGCCGATCGCCCGGTAGACGGCCTGGACGGGCCAGTCCTTGAACTGGCCGGTGCCGCGGACGTTGCCGGTGCCGTCGAGCTCGGTGATCTCGGTGCGCAGGCCCACGACCTTGCCGTCCTCGCCGAGGATCTCGACCGGGTTCTGGCAGAAGTGGATGTGGATGCGGTGCGGGGCGCCCGAGGGCTCCTTGGCGAGGTAGTCGCCCAGGACCTTGACGACGAGCTTCTGGCTCTTCGCGGCGGCGAGCGCCTCCATCGAGCCGTGGTCGAACTCGTAGCCCTCGGGGTGCACGACGACGTCGATCGTGGGGGAGTGGCTGAGCTCGCGCAGCTCCATCGGGGTGAACTTGACCTGGGCCGGGCCGCGGCGCGCGAACACGTGCACGTCGGTCGTGACGTTCTTCTTCAGACCCTCGTACACGTTGTCGGGGATCTCGGTGACGAGCAGCTCGTCGGCGGTCTTGGCCAGGATGCGGGCCACGTCCAGGCCCACGTTGCCGACGCCGAGGACGGCAACCTGCTTGGCGTGGGGCTGGAAGTCCCACTCGCGGGGGGCGTCCGGGTGGCCGTCGTACCAGTAGACGAAGTCGGCCGCGCCGTACGAGCCGTCGAGGTCGACGCCCGGGATCTGCAGGTCGCGGTCACGGCGCGCGCCCGTGGCGAACACGACGGCGTCGTAGAACCCCTTGAGGTCCTCGAGCTTGATGTCGGTGCCGAAGTTGACGTTGCCGAAGAAGCGGATGTCGTCGTTGGCCATCACGCGCTTGAGCGCCTTGATGATCTCCTTGATCCGCGGGTGGTCCGGCGCCACGCCGTAGCGGATCAGACCGAAGGGGGTCGGGTCCCGATCGAGGATGTCGACAGTGACGTCGAGACCCTCGGTCTTCGTGAGGATGTCGGCGGCGTACACGCCCGCGGGCCCGGCGCCGACGACGGCGACGCGTACCTTCCTGTCCACAGTCATGAGGCAAGCCTAAGACTCTCGGCCCAACGGTTCGGCACCCGACCGCCATCTGGACGGGGTGCACCGTCGGCCGGGACCGGGCGGTGGCGGGGGAGTGCTGGGCGGGTGCAGGGTGGAGGCAGGTCCCACGAGACGGAGTCCCTCATGAGCCTCGACGTCCAGATCACCTTCGACGCCCAGGACGCACCGGCGCTGGCCGACTTCTGGGCGGCCGCCCTGGGCTACGTCGTGCCGGGCCCTCCCGGGGTCACGCTCGAGCCCGGCGCCGACCCGTGGCCGGCCTGGGACGCCTTCCTCGAGCGTGTCGGTGTCCCGGTGGAGCAACGGCGGTCCAAGGCCGCGATCGAGGACCCGCAGGGCCGGGGTCCGCGCGTGTTCTTCCAACAGGTGCCCGAGGACAAGGTGGCCAAGAACCGGGTCCACCTCGACGTGCGGGCGGCGCCGCCCGAGCTCGAGGGCGACGCGCGGATGGAGGCGCTCGAATCGGCCGCCGAGGAGCTCGTCGCGCGGGGCGCGACGCGGGTGGAGCGGTTCGCGCCCGATCCGCCGCTCGAGGTCGGCTTCGTGGTGATGCGCGATCCCGAGGGCAATGAGTTCTGTCTCGGCTGACGCTGTCCGCGCGGCTCAGGCGGGACGGCGCAGGTCGGGCCCGGGCCGATCCCGCCCCGCGAGGGACCGCCACCGGGCGGCGCCCAGTGGGCCATGGTGTCGCTGCGCAGTCCTGCGACCAGGGTGTCCATCGGCAGCTGCCCGTCGCGTAGCGCGATGGTGTCGGAGAGGGTCTGGAAGTCGTGGCCGACCGCAGCGAGCTCACGTTGGAAGGCTGCGGCGTCGTAGCGATCGGCCATCGTCAGGTGGGCCAGCACGGCTCGCACCGGCCAGCCCGCGCAGAGGGAGGGCGCGTCACCGACGTCCGCCGGCTGCGCTGCGAGGGCGTCGGCGAGCGCGTTGAGCTGCGGGCCCACGAGGGGTTGGATCGAGTCGTCCTGCTGGGTCATGACGCGCCTTCTCTCCGATCTCCCGAGCATGCTCCGGGCCCGCGATCGTGACAAGGGCCCGCGAGCCTGAGAAGTCGCTGTGCGTCCGGCCGCCAGTCGGGGCTCAGCCTCGAAATCGGCGAGCGGGTCAACTACGTTGGGCGCAGACGGTTGAACCAGAAACCATCACCCCCGAACGAGGAGCCGCATGACCCTGACGAAGCGCCGCGCCTACGCCGCACTCGCCGCATCCACCGCCCTGCTGACGCTCGCCGCCTGCGGCGATGACGACGGCGGCGAGCAGGACGCGGCTTCGAGCGCGACCCCGCCGGCGACGTCCGCGACCCCGTCGGAGCCCGCCGGCTCCGCTCCCGCCGGCGGCGCCTTCAGGCCCGGCGAGTACGAGGCGACCGGCACCTACACGTCGCCCGACGGGCAGACGCAGTCGATCGAGGTCGAGGTGGACCTGACCGCCGACGGCACCATCACCGACCTCGACGCCGACGGGCAGGCCGAGAGCGGCAACTCCGAGCAGTACCAGAAGAAGTTCGAGAGCGGGATCGACGCGCAGGTCGAGGGTCGCAAGATCACCGAGCTCGACGTCGACAAGGTCTCGGGCTCCTCGCTGACCAGCGGTGGCTTCAACGACGCCATCGAGCAGATCATCAGCCAGGCCAAGGCCTGAGCCGAGCATGACCTCCGAGTGGCGTTTCGACGCCATCGGAACCCCGTGGTCGATCGGGACCCCCGACCCGATCGCCTCCGGACAGCGAACCGCGATCACGGATCGGATCGAGACTTTCGACCGGACGTGGTCGCGGTTCCGCGCTGACGCGACCGTCCAGCGCCTGCGCACCGAGCGCTCGGTCGACCTGGGGCCCGATGCACCCGCGATCCTCGCGATCTACGACCGGCTGTTCACCCTGACCGCCGGCTCCGTCAGCCCGCTGGTCGGGGGTGCGCTCGAGCAGCTCGGCTACGGCGCGGGATACCGGCTGACGCCGCAGGGCGGGCCGGTGCGCGTTCCCTCGTGGGCGGACTGCGAGCTGGACGGGACGGTCCTGCGCGTGCCCGAGCCCGTCGTGCTCGACATCGGCGCGGTCGGCAAGGGCTGGCTCGCCGGTCAGGTGGCCGCGATGGTCGACCAGCCGTGCGTCGTCGACGCCAGCGGCGACCTGGTCAACCGGTCCGGCCGCACCCTGCGGGTCGCCCTCGAGGACCCCGACGACCCCACGCTGGCGATCGCGGTGGCCGAGGTTCCCGACGGTCAGGCCATCTGCGGCTCGGCCAGCAACCGGCGGCGCTGGGCCGACGATCTGCACCACGTCCTGGACGCCCGGTCGGGCCGCCCCACGCGCGAGGTCGTCGCCGCCTGGGCGGGCGGTCCGGACGCGGGGTGGGCCGACGGCCTCGCCAGCGCGGCCTTCTTCACCGCCGACCTGCCGGTCGCGGGACACTGGTGGGCCGCCCTCGACCGCGACCACCGCCTGGTGGCGCGGGGACTCCCCGGAGAGGTCTTCGCATGACGTTCCTGGATCGACAGCTCGGCCGGTTCACGATGTACCGGCTGGTCACCGTGGTGCTGCTGGTGCTGGCCGCCGTCGCGGTCGTCCAGGCCTCGCTCGGCGTGCTGGACCCCTCGATCTTCAGCGTCGGCGCGATGCTGCTGACCCTCGTCGTGATGGTGGTGTCCTCGGTGGTCGCGAACGTCGTGTTCGGCCGGTCCGTGGGCGTGCACCCGCATCTCGAGTCCTCCGTGGTGACCGCCCTCATCCTGTGGTTCCTGTTCTGGCCGTCGACCGACGCCGAGCAGTTGGGCTGGCTGGCGCTGGTCGCCGCGCTGGCGCAGGCCTCGAAGTACGCGTTCGCCTGGCGCGGCCGGCACGTCGTGAACCCGGCGGCGGCAGGCGTCGTGCTGACTCTCATGCTGGGCTGGGCCACCGGGTGGCCCGTGCCCTTCACTGGCTGGTGGGTCGGCAGCGAGTCGCTGTTCTGGTTCGTCCTCGTCGGTGCCCTCGTGGTGCTGTACCGAACCCGCCGGCTCGCGCTCGGGGCGATCTTCACCGTCATCGCCGCCGCGATCACCATCTGGTGGCAGCTCGGCATCGGTGCGGACATCGGCGACGCGGTGCGCTTCACCGCGTATTCGACGCCGATCGTCTTCTTCGCGGGCTTCATGCTGAGCGAGCCGTTGACGCTGCCGCCGCGCCAGCGCCAGCAGTGGGGCGTCGCGGCCCTGGCCGCCGTGCTGTTCACCTGGCCGCTGCTCACGTCGCGGCTGTTCGGCGAGCCGTGGACGGTCGAGCCGTTCACCAGCACGTACGAGCTCACGCTGGTCGTGACGGGTCTGGTCGCCCTGGTGCTGCGGCAGGGATCGCGATCGCTCGTGCTGCGGGAGCGGCGGCCGCTGTCCGGCGACGTCGTCGAGTACGTCTTCGACGCCGACCGTCCGTTGCACTTCGCGCCCGGCCAGTACGTCGAGGTCGACGTGCCGCACCGCGCCGACTCCCGTGGCCGCCGGCGCATGTTCAGCGTCCTGTCGGCCCCGGGTCCGGAGGTGGTGCTGGCGACGCGCCATCCCGAGCCGGGCTCGTCCTACAAGCGCGCCCTGGCCACGCTGCAGCCGGGCGACCGGGTGCGGGTCACGTCCGTCCACGGCGACTTCGTCTGGCCCGAGTCCGGGCCTGTCCTGCTGGTCGGCGCCGGAATCGGGGTCACCCCGTTCCTGAGCCAGCTCGCCGCGCATCGCGACCGCGACGTGGTCGTCGTGCTGGGCGAGCGGGACGACCAGCCGTACGTGGCCGAGCTCGAGACCGCCGGGGCTCGAGTCGTCCGGCTACCCGTCGACGAGGTCGACGGCCCGACGATCGCCGAGCACGTTCCCGACCTGGCCGACCGCACGGCCTTCGTCTCGGGCCGCCCCGACTTCGTCGACGCGGTCGCCCGCGGGCTGCGCGGCCGTGCCAAGCAGGTCCGGCGCGACGCCTTCCTCGGATACTGAGCCCTTGCCGTCGCGGACCCGGCGGAGGACGCTCGACGGATGAGGATCACCGCGACGGTCGAGAACGCGCCGGGGCGCCACGAGGTGTCGGTGACGACGGGGGAGCGGACGACTCCGCTGGACATCGCCGCCCGCGCTGAGGGCGGCTCGGCCGTCAACGGCGGCGAGTTGCTGGCGGCGGCGCTCGCGACCTGCTTCGTCAACGACCTGTACCGCGAGGCTGCGGCCCGCGGACTGCGCATCGACGGCGTGCGGGTGACCGTCGAGTCCGACTGGGGCGACCCCGGCGAGCCGGCCCTCCGGCTGGCCTACGCGGTCCACGTCGACTCCCCGGAGGACCGGGAGGTCGTCGACGCCCTCGTGCGCGAGACCGACCGCCTCGCGGAGGTGCACGGGACCGTCCGAGGCGGCATGGTCGTGGAGCTGGCCGACGTCCAGGTCGGCTCCCGCTGATGCCGACGGCGTGACGACCGGCACAATGGTTACCGACGAGTATCGAGGAGGCCGCGTGCGGATCGCACTGTTGTCGTACCGCAGCAAGCAGCACAGTGGCGGCCAAGGCGTCTACGTGCGCAATCTCAGCGCCGGACTGGCGGACCTCGGGCACGAGGTCACGATCTTCTCGGGCCAGCCGTACCCGGAGGACCTGCACCCCGCCGTGCGCCTGGAGAAGGTGCCGAGCCTGGACCTCTACCGCGACGACGACCCGTTCCGGACGCCGAAGCTGCGGGAGTTCCGCGACTGGATCGACGTCCTGGAATACCTGCAGATGCTCACGGCGGCATTCCCCGAGCCGCTCACCTTCAGCCTGCGGGCCCGTCGCCTCGACCTCTCGGGCTTCGACGTCGTGCACGACAACCAGTCCCTGGGCTTCGGACTGCTGCCGATCAACCGGCGCCAGCCCTTCCTGGCCACGATCCACCACCCGATCAGCCGCGACCGCGCGCTCGACATCGCCGCCGCCCCGCTGCGCAAGCAGGTGACGACGCGACGCTGGTACGCGTTCGTCCGGATGCAGGCGTTCGTCGCCCGGCGGATCCGCACGATCCTGGGCGTCTCCACCGCGTCGGCCGCCGACACCGTGGCCGACTTCGGCCTGCAGCCCGAGCAGATGACCGTCGTGCCGCTCGGCGTCGACACCGACCTGTTCAGCCCGCCCGCCGAGCGTGTGCCCAGGCGCCTCGTGGTGGTCGCCAGTGCCGACTCGCCGCTCAAGGGCCTCTCGCACTTCCTGGACGCGGCCGCCAAGCTCAGCACCGATCGCGCCATCGACGTCCAGCTGGTCTCGAACCTCGACCCCGAGGGCCCGGCGCACCAGCGCATCCACCACGGCGATCTCGCCGGCATCGTCACGGTGCACAGCGGGATCTCCGACGAGGAGCTCGCGGCGGTGATCTCGTCGGCCGAGGTCATGGTCGTCCCCTCGCTGTACGAGGGCTTCAGCCTGCCCGCCGTCGAGGCGATGTCCTGCGGCACGCCCCTGGTCGCCAGTGCCGCCGGCGCCCTGCCCGAGGTCGTGGGCGACGCCGGCGTGCTGGTCGAGCCCGGGGACGTCGAGCAGCTGGTCACCCAGATCGGCCGGCTGCTGGACGATCCCGCCGAGCGCGAGCGCCTGTCGGGGGTCGCGCGTCAGCGGGCGCTCGACCGCTTCAGCTGGATCGCCGTGGCCCGAGCCACCGCGCAGACCTATGAGAGGGTGATCGCCGATCACCGAGCTCGCCAGTACCGGGACGGAAGGAACCCCCATGCTGACCGTTGACTTCGACCGACTCCGAGTGGGGCGCGGCACGCGCTTCATCGACGTCGGCGCCGGTGCGGGCCGTCACTCGTACGAGGCGCTGCGCCGCGGGGCCCACGTCACCGCCTTCGACCTCGACGAGGTCGAGCTGAAGGGCGTCGAGAACATGTTCGGCGCGATGGAGCTCGAGGGCGAGGTCCCGCCGGGCGGCAGCGGCCAGGTCAAGGTCGGCAACATCCTCGAGATGCCCTACGAGGACGGCTCGTTCGACGTCGTGCTGGCGTCGGAGATCCTCGAGCACGTGCCCGAGGACGTGCAGGCGATCAGCGAGCTCGAGCGCATCCTCGCGCCCGGCGGCGTCCTGGCCGTCACGGTGCCCCGCTGGCTGCCCGAGCGGATCTGCTGGGCCCTGTCGGACGAGTACCACGCCAACGAGGGCGGGCACATCCGGATCTACAAGGCCGATGAGCTGCGCGCCAAGCTGGAGGCCACGGGCCTGCAGTTCCGCCACCAGCACCACGCCCACGCGCTGCACGCGCCGTACTGGTGGATCAAGTGCGCCGTCGGCGTCGGCCGTGAGCAGCACCCGCTCGTCCGCGGCTACCACCAGCTGCTCGTGTGGGACATGATGAAGGCGCCCCGGGCGACCCGGTGGGCCGAGCAGGCGCTCAACCCGCTGATCGGCAAGAGCGTCGCCCTGTACTTCCAGAAGCCGTTCTGATGTCGCTCCTCGGTCGCCCCGCCTCCCTTCGTCGCCCCGCTCACCGCCCCCCTTCCCACTTTTGGAACTCGTTCCACCTTCTTGGGTCGCGGGAACGTGGATCCGTTTCCAAAAGTGGCGAGAGGCGGGCGCGGTGACGCCCACCGAGGCCGCCTCCACGGCGAAGTGGATCGCGTCCGTCCAGCTGTCCACCGGCGCGATCCCGTGGTTCGAGGGCGGTCACCTCGACCCCTGGGACCACGTGCAGGCCGCGATGGGTCTGGCCACCGAGGGCTTCGTCGACGAGGCCGTCGCGGCCTACGACTGGCTGCGGCACGCCCAGCGTCCCGACGGGTCGTGGGGACGCAAGTACTGGCCCGGCTCGAACGACGACGGCGTCGAGGAGCCCGAGACCGACGCGAACTACTGCGCCTACGTCGCGACCGGCCTGTGGCACCTCGAGTTGCTCGGGGTCGACGCGCGGTCGTTCTTCGAGATGCTCGAGCGAGCCGTCGACGTGGTCCTGGAGCTGCAGGTCGGCGACGGCCCGATCGCCTGGGCGCGCGGCGTCGACGGCAAGGTGGCCGACGAGTGCCTCGTCACGGGCAACGCGAGCATCGCGTTCAGCCTGCGCTGCGCCGCCCGTCTGGCCGAGCGGTGGGGCCACCCCCGTCCGCACTGGCAGCACGCGGCCGAGGCGATCGCCGACGCCCTGACGCACCGCCCCGAGCTGTTCACGCCCAAGCCGCGGTTCTCGATGGACTGGTACTACCCGGTCATGACCGGCGTCCTCGACGGAGACGCGGCCGCCGCGCGCCTCGACGAGCGCTGGGACGAGTTCGTCGTCCCCGGCTTCGGCACGCGCTGCGTCACCGTCAACCCGTGGGTCACCGGCGGCGAGACGCTCGAGCTGGTCCTGGCGCTGGTGCGCGCCGGCCGCACCGACGCGGCCGCCGCGCTCTACGCCGACATCGCGCACCTGCGCGACCCGGACGGCGCCTGGTGGACCGGCCTGGTCTACAACGACGACAAGCGCTGGCCCGTCGAGCAGTCCACCTGGACCGCCGGCACCGCGCTGCTCGCCCGCGACGCCCTCACCGGCACCACGCCCGCTGCCGGGTTCATGGGTCGCTGAGCGGGGCGTCGGTTTACCACGGTCCCGTGGTAAACCGACGCCTCCCCGGGGAAACTTCCCCAGGGAGGCGCCAGTTTGCCTCGGTCAGCGCGACGGATCGATGAGGATCTTCGCGTGCTTCTCGGGATCGGCGAGGTCGTCGAACGCCTGCGCCACCTCGTCGAGGCCCACCACGCCCGTGACCAGCGGCGAGGCATCGACCTTGCCGGAGGCCACCAGGTGCAGGGTCTCGCGGAACTCCGCGGGGTCGTAACAGAACGAGAAGATCAGGTCGATCTCCTTGTTGCTGGCCATCGTCGGACGGAAGGTGTCGGGCTCCATGCAGACGCCGACCACGACCACGCGCGAGCGGAACGGCGCGTGCGTGACGATGTCCTCGATGACGCCGGGGACGCCGACGCACTCGAACACGACGGGGCCCCGGGGCACGGCGCCGGCCTTCTCGGCCGCGCGCATGACGCGCCACCACGGGATGCCGGGCACCTTCTGCAGCAGGTGCATCGCGTCGATCGCCTCGCCGAACAGGCCGGTCGCGGTCGTGTGGTGCTTCTTCGGTCGGTCGTACGCCTCCCACGGCGACTGCTCGGCGGGATCGACGACGATCGTGGCGCCGCACCGCCGGGCCAGCTCACGGCGTCCCGCGGAGTAGTCGCTCGCCACGATCGTGCGCACGCCCGCCGCCTTCAGCATGCAGATGACCGCCAGCCCGATGGGGCCGCAACCGATCACGATGGCGACCTCCTTGCGACCGACGCGACCGCGGCGGACAGCGTGGTGTGCGACCGCGAGCGGCTCGGTCAGGGCCGCGAGATCGACGTCCATCCCCTCGGGGACCGGCATCGTCATGTCCTCGGCCGCGATGACGTACTCGGCGAAGCCGCCGGGCGCGAGCTCGGACAGGCCGGTCATGTGCACCTGGTCGCCATGACGCAACACCGGCAGGGTCGCGACGAGCGTGCCGACGTCCCAGCGGCCGCGGGTCCTCGGCCCGTAGGAGACGACCTCGCCCACGAACTCGTGGCCCATGACGACGTGGTGGTCCTGGCGCATGAAGTGGTCGTAGCCGACCTCGCGCGCCACGTCGGCGCTGGCGTCGCTGTGGTGCCGGGCGTGCAGGTCCGAGCCGCAGATGCCGCAGCGGACCACGCGCAGCAGGACCTGGCCAGCACCGGGGACGGGTTGGGGCAGGTCCACGACGTCGAGGACGCCCTCGTGCGAGCTGACGGCCCTCATGCGTCGACCCCCGCGCGCGCCGGAGCGGTGGTCCACGACAGCCCGTCGTCGAGATCGGCTCGGTTGGTCGACCAGGAGTCGACCAGGAAGTTCTGCTTGAACGACCAGGGGTACGAGCTGGTGGCACGAGGCATGAGGTGCGCGCCGCGCTGCAGGTAGCCCGATTCCATGTCCATCAGCGGTGTCGACACCGAGGCGCCGGGGAAGACCGGCACGACCGACGTGGCCCCGGAGTCGATCAGTCGCCGCAGCACCCGGGCGACCAGGCGCGACGTCAGGTCCGAGCGCATCGTCCACGACAGGTTGATGTAGCCGACGCAGAAGGCGAAGTTGGGCAGGCCGGTGAGCATCGCGCCGTGGAACGCGAAGGACTCGGCGGGGTCGCGCAGCTCTCCGTCGACGGTCAGCCTCGCGCCGCCGAGGATCTTGATCGACAGGCCGGTCGCCGTCACGACGACGTCAGCGGGGACGACGGTGCCGTCCTCGAGCCGCACGCCCTCCTCGACGAAGCGGTCGATCCGGCCGGTCACGACCGAGGCGTCGCCGGACTTGATCGAAGCGAAGATGTCACCTTGCGGCGTGACGCACAGGCGCTGGTCCCACGGGTCGTACGGCGGGCTGAAGTGCTGCTCGGCGATCTCGGCCGAGCCCGTGCCGGCGGCGACGCCCTTCAGCAGGACCTTGCGCATCGTCCGCGGGGCGCGCTGACAGGCCTGGAACAGGGTCCACTGCAGCAGCATGTTCTTGGTGCGGACGACGTGGTGCGCCACGCGCGGCGGCGCCACCTTGCGGACGACGTCGGCGATCGGGTCGCCCTTCGGCTGGGCCAGCAGATAGCTCGGCGTGCGCTGGAGCATCGTCACGTGCTCGGCCCGCTCCGCCATCGCGGGCACGATCGTCACGGCGGTCGCTCCACTGCCGATCACCACCACCTGTTTGCCCGCGTAGTCGAGGTCCTCGGGCCAGAACTGCGGGTGGACGACGGTGCCGCCGAAGTCCTCCAGGCCGACGAATCCGGGATCGTACGGCTCGTCGTAGTCGTAGTAGCCCGTGCAGGCGATCAGGAAGCGCGTCGTCCATGTCTCGGGTCCGTCCGGTCCGTCGATCTCGACGGTCCAACGGCCCTGCTCCGACGACCAGTCCGCCGCGTCGACCCGGCGCCCGAAGCTGATGTGCCGGTCGATGCCGGACTCTCGCGCCGTGTCGTCGAGGTATTCCAGGATCTGGTCGCCGTCCACGATGGAGTCCTTGCCCCGCCACGGGCGGAACGGGAACGCCAGCGTGAAGAAGTCGGAGTCGGAGCGGACGCCGGGGTACCGGAACAGGTCCCACGTGCCGCCGATCCGCTCGCGTCGCTCGACGACCGCGTAGGACAGCTCGGGGCAGGCTTCCTGGATCCGGTGGGCCATGTTGATGCCGGACAGGCCGGCTCCGACGATCAGGACGTCGACGTCACGCTGCGCATTCATGGACTGATTGTGGCCTGTGTCACGTCGAGTACGACGCAGGCCCCGCCCGCGGGTGTCAGGCGATCGTGGCGCGGCGGGTCAGCAGGGCGCGGTTCTTGCCCCGACTGTGCGGCGCATTGAGCGCCTTGACCTTCACCGTGGCGGTGCCCCGGCGCAGGCCCGGCGTCGCGATGCGGTGCGAGAAGCCGAACCGGGTCGCCTTCGCCGTCCGGGTCCAGGTGCGCCGCCCCTGGGTGACGGTGACGCGGATCCGGGTGCCACGTCGCTCGGCGTCGGTGTCGACGGCCCGGCCGCTGACGACGACGGCGCGGCGGTTGGCCTTGACCGAGGTGACGACGCCGCGCGGGCTGCCGTCGGTGGGCTTGAAGCGCAGGAATCCCCGGGGGCGCGAGGCGCCGCTGTACCGCACCGACCGGAACCGCCCGGTGCTCGTGACCTCGCTGACGTCCACGACCGTGTTGTCGGCCGAGACGCGCTGGACGAGGCCGACGTGTCCCTGAGCGGAGGGAGCCACTCCGGGCGGCGCGGTGGGCCACCAGGCGATGTCGCCGGGCTTGGGGTGCGCGGTCTGGACCGCGCTGCGCGACCGCACGGCCTCCGAGCGCCAGGCCTTCGCCGAGCCCGCCTGCAGGACGGGGGCCGGTCGGCCGCTGGTGGTGAGCGCGTGCGCGACGAAGTGGCGCGGGCTCGGTCCGGCGACGCCCCACACGCGCTTCGGCGCCTTGGCGTAGGTGAAGGTCCGCACGCCGGCCGCCTTGCATGTCCTCAGGCTCTGGCAGCGGACGCGGCCCTGGGCGGTCGCGACGGCGCCCGAGCGCTTGCCGCGCGACGCGATGGCGACGGCCACGTCGGAGGCCTTCAGGGTGCCGGTGCCCAGGGTTTGCGCGCCGTGGGCGTTGGGGTGCACGCCGTCGGTGGTCTGGGCCTTGGGCAGGGCGGCGAGCGGGATCCACGAGAATCCGTGGCTCCGGGCGAGGCTCTCGTAGAGCGAAGCGACCGCGGGGTGCTGGTTGCTCTGCAGCGAACCCCAGGCCGTGAGGACGTAGACCTTGGAGCGGGCGACGCCGTTGCGGTCGGCCTCCTGGGCCAGCCGGGCGAAGTACGAGGTGGCCAGACGCTGGCGCTTCAGCGGATCGACCGCGACGCGCCGGGTGCCGGCGCAGTCCCAGATGTCGTTGCGTCCGACCTCGACCATGATCACGTCGGGGCGGGTCAGCGACACCTTGCCCAGTCGGTCGCCGAAGGTCGAGCCCGTGCAGACCCGCCCGCCACTGCCGCCGCCGCGGGGAACGATCCCGGAGCCGGCCTCGGCGCTGACCATGACCTCACGAGGATTCATGCCGGCGCCCTCGGCCACCCAGGCCCACCAGGCCTTGATGCGGTTCGAGCCGGCGGTGGCCCGGTAGCGGCCGGGAGCGGAGATCGAGTCCCCGAAGACCAGGACGCGCGGGGCGGACGGGCCCGGGGCCGTCGGGTCGGGCACGATCACGTCGCCCCCGCCTCCGCCGGTGCCGCCGTCGATCGGGGTGGGGACGGGCGGAGCGGTGGTCGCAGGGCTGGTGGGAGTGACGACGGGCGCGGCCCCGTCCCCGGTGGACGGGTCGGTCTCGTCGGCGGTCGCCGAGGCGACACCGGGGGCCATCATCAAGGAGGCCGCCACGGCGAACGTGGCGGCCCACGTCATCACGCGTCGACTCACCGGTCGATCGTACGTGACACTTGAGTCACACCTGCCACAAACGCGGATTTCTGCCCGGGGCCCGTAGGATGCGCCGGGTGAACGCACTCCCCGAGGACCTTGCCCGCATCGCCGCCGACGTGCGGGGCTTCCTGCCCGACGTCGAGGCACAGGCCCTGCGCGACGCCGCCGCCGAGCACGTCACGGCCGGGGGAGTGATCGTCGAGATCGGCACCTACTGCGGCAAGTCGACGGTCCACCTGGGCCACGTCGCGCGCCAGGCCGGAGCCACGCTGGTCACGATCGACCACCACCGCGGGTCCGAGGAGCACCAGGTCGGCTGGGAGTACCACGACGCCTCGTTGGTCGACCCCGAGACCGGAGCCTTCGACACCCTGCCGGTGCTGCGCCGGACGCTGTGGCACGCCGGCCTGGAGGACGTCGTCGTCCCGATGGTCGGCCGCTCGTCGACGATCTCGTCGTGGTGGCGCACCCCGGCCGATCTGGTCTTCATCGACGGCGGTCACACCGAGGAGGCCGCCCAGGCCGACTACGCCGGATGGGCGCCGTGGGTGCGCCCGGGCGGCGCCCTGGCGATCCACGACGTCTTCCCCGATCCGAACGACGGCGGGCAGGCGCCCTTCCACATCTACGAGCGCGCGGTGAGCGACGGCTTCGTCGAGATCGGCCACACCGAGAGCCTGCGCGTCCTGCGCCGCCCCGCCTAGAGCTGCGGAGTCGGGGGCCGCCGCTTGGGGCAGGGTGATATATGCCTAGTGTTAGGCAAAAGAGCTGAGGAGCGCGGTACGCTCCGAACACCCGCCGCCCGGCGGCCACCCGAGAGGCGACTCATGACACTCTCCGACGAACTGACTCCGGACGCGATTTCGGTCGGGGCCCACGCAGAGGACTGGCGCGACGCCGTCCGGCAGGCGGGGGCCCTGCTCACGGCCACCGGGGTCACCACCGACGACTACACCGACGAGATGATCGCGACCGTCGAGAAGCTCGGTCCGTACATCGTGCTCGCGCCGGGCATCGCGCTCGCGCACTCGCGCCCGTCCCCGGCCGTCCAGCGCGCCGGCATCTCGTGGCTGCAGCTCGCCGAGCCGATCGAGTTCGGGCACGAGAAGAACGACCCCGTCTGGCTCGTCGTGGCGCTCGCCGCGCTCGACCACGACGGACACATCGGGCTCATGTCCTCCCTGGCCGCCGTGCTGGGCGACACCGAGCTCCTCGACACCTTGCGCGACGCCGACTCCCCGGCGCGCGTCCTGGAGATCCTGACAACAACCGGCAACGAAGGGCCAGCGTCATGAAGATCGTCGCAGTGTGCGGAATGGGCATCGGAACCTCGGTGCTGCTCAAGATGAACGCCGAGAAGGCCCTGCGTGCCCTGGGCAAGGACGCCGACGTGGAGGCTGCCGACATCGGCACCGCGCGCGGCGCCGCCCGCACTGCCGAGGTCGTGCTCACGTCGGCCGAGCTCGCCCCCGAGCTCGGTGACGTGCCCGCGAAGGTCGTGATCATCGACAACTTCATGGACGTCGCCGAGATCACGGAGAAGCTGACCCCGCTCGTCTCCTGATCGGAGCGGCGGCCAACAAGGAGAAAGTGAACATGGACTGGTTTGTCGACGTACTCGAATTCATCGGGCAACAGATCCTCAACGTGCCGGCGTACCTGATCGGCATCATCACGGCGGTCGGCCTCATCGCGCTGAAGCGCTCCAGCGGACAGGTGATCGGTGGCGGCCTCAAGGCGGCGCTCGGCTTCCTGATCCTCGGCGCCGGCGCCAACGTCGTCGTGGCGTCCCTCTCGCCGCTGGGTGACATCATCCTCGACGTCACGGGTGCCCAGGGCGTCATCCCGACCAACGAGGTCATCACCGCGATCGCGTCGGAGAAGTACGGAGCTCAGAGTGCGTACGTGCTCGTGCTCGGCTTCCTCGTGATGCTGGCGCTGGCCCGTTTCACGCCGTTGCGCTACATCTTCCTGACCGGTCACCACATGGTCTTCATGGCCCTGATGCTGACGGTCGTGCTCTCGGTCGGCCTCGACGACAAGAACGACTGGGTCGTGGTCATCGTCGGCGCCCTGCTGCTCGGCGCGATCATGGTCGTGATGCCGGCGTTCGCGCAGCCGTGGACCCGCAAGATCACCGGTGACGACTCGCTCGCGATCGGCCACTTCGGCACGTTGGGCTACATCGCCGCCGGTGCGGCCGGCCAGGCGGTCGGCAAGAAGAGCCGCTCCACCGAGGAGATCGACTTCCCGCAGGGCCTCAAGTTCCTGCGCGACTCGATGGTCGCCACCGCCCTGTCGATGGTCCTGATCTACGAGGTCTTCGTGGTCTGGGGCCTCATCGCCAGCCCGGACACCACCAAGGAGATCCTCGGCTCGCCCGATGCCGGTGCCGCCGTCATGGCCGGTCTGGCCCAGGCGCTGCAGTTCGGCGTGGGCGTCGCGATCATCCTCTACGGTGTCCGCACCGTGCTCGGTGAGCTCGTCCCCGCCTTCCAGGGCATCGCCGAGAAGGTCGTCCCCGGTGCCAAGCCGGCGCTGGACATCCCGATCGTGTTCCCGTTCGGCGCCAACGCCGTGCTGATCGGCTTCCTGTCCTCCTTCGCCGGTGGACTGGTCACGCTCGGCCTGCTGGCCCTGTGGCTGGAGCCGGCCTTCGGCCTCGCGCTGATCCTGCCCGGCATGGTGCCCCACTTCTTCACCGGTGGTGGCGCGGGCGTCTACGGCAACGCGACCGGCGGTCGCCGCGGCGCCGCCGTCGGCGGCTTCATCAACGGCGTGCTCATCACGCTGCTGCCGGCGCTGCTGCTCAAGGTCTTCGGGGAGTTCGGCTTCTCGAACTCGACCTTCGGCGACGCCGACTTCGGCTGGTTCGGCACGCTGCTGGGCACGAGCCTGTTGGCCGGCGCGGGCGTGGGCATCGTGCTCTGCGTCCTCATCGGCGTGGTGCTCGTGGTCGCGGCCTCGATCTTCCAGGTCAAGGTCGTCGACGCGGGCTGGAAGCCCGGCGCCCACCGCGACGAGCTCCTCGCGCAGGAGGACGCGGCTGCTGCTGCCGCCGCCGCCGCCGACAAGGAGCCTCCGGCCACGGAGTGATCCGCTGCTCCACGAAGGCCCGTCCCGTGAGGGGCGGGCCTTCGTGCTGTCCGGTGGCTCCGGTCCGCGAGCGGAGGAAAAAATCTCGGACTTGAGTGGAATGGACTCAACTTTGGACGCGTTGACATTGACATGGACCTGAACCACTTCACCACGCGCAGTCAGCAGGCTCTCGCTGCCGCCATGCAGCAGGCCGCTGCGGCCGGCAATCCCGCAGTGGAGCCGGCTCACCTCCTTTCCGCACTCATCACCCAGCAGGGCGGCACGGCCGCTCCGCTGCTGTCCGCCGCCGGCGCCGACCCCGCGGCCGTCGAGCAGGAGCTCGAGGCCGTTATCGGTCGACTGCCCAGCGCCAGCGGCTCCACGGTCGGCAATCCGCAGCTCGCCCGTGCCTCGCACGAGGTGCTGCAGCGCGCGATCGACCTCGCCTCCGAGCTCGGTGACGAGTTCGTCTCCAGTGAGCACCTGGTCGTGGGCATCGCCACCGTCACCGGCCCGGCGCAGCAGGTGCTGGCGTCCCACGGCGCCACCCCCGACACGCTGAAGGCCGCCTTCGAGGCCGTCCGCGGCGGCGCCCGCGCCACCAGCCAGGACGCCGAGGACCAGTACCAGTCCCTCGAGAAGTACGGCATCGACCTGACCGCGCTCGCCCGCGAGGGCAAGCTCGACCCGGTCATCGGCCGCGACTCCGAGATCCGCCGCGTCGTGCAGGTGCTGAGCCGCCGCACCAAGAACAACCCCGTCCTGATCGGCGAGCCCGGCGTCGGCAAGACCGCCGTCGTCGAGGGCCTGGCCCAGCGCATCATCGACGGGGACGTCCCCGAGTCCCTGCGCGGCCGTCGGCTGGTCAGTCTCGACCTCGGCGCGATGGTCGCGGGCGCGAAGTACCGCGGCGAGTTCGAGGAGCGACTCAAGGCGGTGCTCTCCGAGATCAAGGAGAGCAACGGCCAGATCGTCACGTTCATCGACGAGCTGCACACGGTCGTCGGCGCCGGCGCCACGGGCGACTCGGCCATGGACGCGGGCAACATGCTCAAGCCGATGCTGGCCCGTGGTGAGCTGCGCATGATCGGCGCGACGACGCTGGACGAGTACCGCGAGTCGATCGAGAAGGACGCCGCCCTCGAACGCCGCTTCCAGCAGGTGTTCGTGGGCGAGCCCAGCGTCGAGGACACGATCGCGATCCTGCGCGGCCTCAAGGAGAAGTACGAGGCGCACCACAAGGTCGAGATCGCCGACTCGGCCCTCGTCGCCGCCGCGACGCTGTCGCACCGCTACATCCCGGGTCGTCAGCTGCCCGACAAGGCCATCGACCTGATCGACGAGGCCTCCAGTCGGCTGCGCATGGAGATCGACTCCAGCCCGGTCGAGATCGACGAGCTCCGTCGCTCCGTGGACCGGCTCAAGATGGAGGAGCTGCACCTGCAGAACGAGAAGGACGAGGCCAGCCAGGAGCGGCTCGCCACCCTGCGCCAGGAGCTGGCTGACCAGCAGGAGAGTCTGCGTTCGCTGGAGCAGCGGTGGGAGGCCGAGAAGGAGAGCCTCAACGCCGTCGGCCGCATCAAGCAGGGCATCGACGAGGCCCGCATCGCCGCCGAGCGCGCCCAGCGCGAGGGCGACATGGACACGGCGAGCCGCCTGCTCTACGGCGAGATCCCTGCGATGGAGCGCCAGCTCGCGGACGCGCAGGCCGCCGAGGAGTCGGCGTCCTCCGACCGCATGGTGCACGAGGAGGTCGGCCCCGACGACATCGCCGAGGTCGTGGCCTCCTGGACCGGCATCCCCACGGGCCGTCTGCTCGAGGGCGAGACCGAGAAGCTCCTGCACATGGAGGACGAGCTCGGCAAGCGCCTGATCGGCCAGAAGCCGGCCGTGCGCGCCGTCTCCGACGCCGTGCGGCGAGCCCGTGCCGGCGTGTCCGACCCGGACCGTCCGACCGGCTCGTTCCTGTTCCTCGGCCCCACGGGTGTCGGCAAGACCGAGCTGGCCAAGTCGCTGGCCGACTTCCTGTTCGACGACGAGCGCGCCATCGTGCGCATCGACATGAGCGAGTACTCCGAGAAGCACTCGGTCGCGCGCCTGGTCGGTGCGCCTCCGGGCTACGTCGGGTACGACGAGGGCGGTCAGCTCACCGAGGCCGTGCGGCGTCGCCCGTACTCGGTCGTGCTGCTCGACGAGGTCGAGAAGGCCCACCCCGAGGTCTTCGACATCCTCCTGCAGGTGCTCGACGACGGTCGTCTGACCGACGGCCAGGGCCGCACGGTGGACTTCCGCAACGTCATCTTGATCCTGACGTCGAACCTCGGCTCGCAGTTCCTGGTCGATCCGGCCCTGGACGACCAGGAGAAGCACGAGAAGGTCATGGAGATCGTCCGGATGGCGTTCAAGCCGGAGTTCCTCAACCGGCTCGACGAGGTCGTCATGTTCGACGCGCTCGGCGTCGATGACCTGACCCGGATCGTCGACCTGCAGTTGGACGCCCTGGCCAAGCGGCTCGCTCCGCGCCGGATCACGCTCGACGTGACCCCGGCCGCGAAGGAGTGGCTGGCGCTGACCGGCTGGGATCCGGCCTATGGCGCCCGTCCGCTGCGCCGGTTGGTGCAGCAGGCGATCGGCGACCGGTTGGCCCGTGAGCTGTTGGCGGGCGAGGTCCGCGACGGCGACACCGTGCTGGTCGACCGCGAGCCCGACGCCGACGAGTTGGTCGTGCGCCGCGCCTGACCGTTTACCACGGTCCCGTGGTAATTCCGCGCCTCCCCGGGGAAACTTCCCTGGGGAGGCGTCGGTTTACCACGGTCCCGTGGTAAACCGCGTCCGGCGGTTCAGGAGTGATCTGGTTGGATCGGAGTCATGTCCACGCCCAGGCCCCGGTCCGTCACCCTCGCCTGCGTGTACGGCGGTCTGGGCGGCATCCTGGCCGCCTTCTCGCTGTACGGAACGCTCCAGAACTGGGGCTCCATCGAGATCCAGGAGTCGCTGCGCTCGAGCCTCGAGCCGATCGGCGCCGACGCCGATGAGATCCTGCCGATCCTGCGCTGGATCTGCATGGGACTGCTCGTGGCCGCCATCGCGGCCACCGTCTTCTCCTTCTACGCCTCCCGCGGACACCAGGCCTCCCGGATCGGTCTGACCGTCCTGGCCGGGTTCGCCGCGGTCGGCTTCCTGCTGACCGGCGTGGGCGGTGTGCTGCCCGCGATCCTGGGCATCCTGGTGGTCTATCTGCTGTGGACGGCCCAGGCGCGCGAGTGGTTCGCGGTCGTCAACGGCCGCACCCCGTTGTCCCTGGGCACCACGCCCTCGGTCCCCACGGCGGGAGCCGCTCAAGGGTCGGCGCCGGCGCCGACCTCCGCGCCCGGCGGCCCCCAGCCGCCCCCGTACGACCCCACCCAGCATCCTCAGCACATCCAGCAGATCACCGTTCCCGTGGCGGGAGCCCGGCCGCGTTCGGTCACCGTGGCGCTGCTCGTCTCGGGCATCGGCTCGCTGATCGGTGCCGCGGCCTCCGGGCTGGTGCTGCTGGCCCTGGTCGCGATGCGCGACGAGGTCGTCAAGCAGTACGAGCAGAACGACCTGCTGCGCGACCAGCTCAAGTCCGCCGGGGTCACCGCCACCGAGATGGTCACCCTCGGCAGCTGGTTGTTCGGCGGGTGGCTCGTGGTGTCCCTGTTGGGCCTGGTCGCGACTGCGTGGGCTGCCAGCGGGCATCGGCTCGGCTGGTGGGCGCTGGTGGTTGCCAGCGTCGTCACGGCGGGTTCCGCCGCGCTCGGACTGCCGGTCGGAATCGTCTGGATGCTGGGTGCGATCGTCGTGATCTTCCAGCTCTCCAAGCCCGAGGCGAAGGCCTGGTTCCACCGCGCGTGACGGGGGTCATACCCCTGATCCCCTCCCGTGAAAGCACGGAAATCGCTCAGTAGACTTGAGCGTATGGCTCAGGTCCGCGCTTCCTATCGTCCGCACGTCGTCGTCGTCGGAGGCGGATTCGGCGGGCTCGCCCTGGTGCGCAAGCTGGCGCGCACGGACGTCGACATCACCCTGATCGACCGTCACACGTACAACACCTTCCAGCCGCTGCTCTACCAGGTCGCGACGGCCAGCCTGAACCCCGGCGACATCACCTGGTTCCTGCGCGCCGTGCGCGCCAAGCAGGACAACGTGCGCTTCCTCAAGGGCACCGTCTCCCAGGTCGACCACGATGCCAAGTCGGTCATGCTCGAGGGCAACATCACGGTCAAGTACGACTACCTCGTCCTGGCCAACGGCGTGACGGCCAACTACTTCGGCATCCCCGGTGCCGAGGAGTTCGCGATGCCGCTGTACCGCCGCTCGCAGGCCCTCGCGCTGCGTGACCTGCTCTTCGCCAACCTCGAGAACGCCGCGGTCAACGGTCAGGACCGCGACCTGCGCGTCGTCGTCGTCGGTGGCGGCGCGACCGGCGTCGAGACGGCCGGCGCCCTGGCCGAGATGCGCAACCTCGACATGCCCACGACGTATCCCGAGCTCGACCAGCGGCGGGTCCACATCTCCTTGGTCGAGATGGGCGAGCACGTGTTGGCCCCCTTCCACCCGAAGCTGCGTGAGTACGCCAAGAAGGAGCTCATCAAGCGCGGCATCGACCTGCGCCTCAAGACGGCCGTGAAGGAGGTCCGCCGCGACGGCGTCCTCATCGAGAACGACGGCAACCAGGAGTTCCTCCCGGCCGGCATCGTGGTCTGGGCCTCCGGAGTCGCGGCGCACGGCGTCGTCAAGGACTGGGGCGTGCCCCAGGGTCGTGGCGGTCGCATCGAGGTCGACGAGCACCAGCGGGTGCGCGGCGTGGAGGGCGTCTTCGCCATCGGCGACATCTCGGTCAACCCCGACTCGCCGCTGCCCCAGTTGGGCCAGCCCGCGATCCAGGCCGGCAAGCACGTCGCCAAGGTGATCACGGCGCAGGTCTCGGACGGTCGCATGCCCAAGCCGTTCAAGTACTTCGACAAGGGCACGATGGCCACGATCGGCCGCGCCTCCGCGATCGCGCAGGTGCGCTACCTGCCGCGCCTCAAGGGCTTCCCGGCCTGGTTCATCTGGGTCACCGTCCACGTCGCCCTGCTGTTGGGCAACCGCAACCGCTTCGCGACGATGACGAACCTCTCGCTGAAGTACCTGCTGTGGCGCAGCCACAACGCGATCGTCGGCGAGACCCCGTACGTGATCGCCAACGAGCCCAAGGTCGTCTCGGGCGCCGACATCGAGCCGGTCCCGGCCAAGAAGGTCGCGCGCGCGAACCGCAAGGCGATCTCCAAGAAGGCGCAGGTCCGCAAGGCCGCGGCCCAGCAGACCATCGACGAGATCGACGAGCCCCGGCCCTGATCAGCCGGTCCTGATCAGGCCAGCGCGGCCGCGAGATCCTGCCGCGCGGTCAGCAACGACGGTCCGTACCAGGTGAGCGCCCGGCCGCTGCACAGCGCCGTCGGCACCGTGCTGAACGCCTCGGGGCCGTCGTCCGCAGTGAACACATAGGGCTCGTCGGGCAGCAGCACGAGGTCGAGGTCGCCCGCGTCCAGCGCGGCGACGTCCACGTGGGGGTACCGCTCCGGCGCCTCGGCGAACGCGTTCGCCAAGCCGAGTCGGCGCAGCAGGTCACCGGTGAAGGTGTCGCGCCCGACGACCATCCACGGGTCCCGCCAGATCGCGACGGCGACACGGCGCCCGCTCGTCTCGGCCGGCTCGGCCCAGCGGCGCTCGGCCTCGACCAGCCACGCCGGCACGCCCCAGCCGAGTGCCTCGTCGAACAGTCGTCGCATCGACGCGAACGCCTCGTCCAGGGTTTCGATGTCGGTGACCCACACCGGGACGCCTGCCTCGCGGAGCCGGCGCACGTCCAGCTCGCGGTTCTCCTCCTTGTTGGCGATCACGACGTCGGGGGAGAGGGCGCGGATCGCCGCGAGGTCGGGGTTCTTGGTGCCGCGCACGCGGGGAACCGCCAGGTCGGCAGGGTGGGTGCACCACTGGGTCGCCCCGACGAGGGCGTCCGGCCGGGTCGCGGCGATCGCCTCGGTCAACGAGGGGACCAGGCTGACGACGCGCCGCGCGGGCTCGTGGAGGGCGACGTGGAAGCCGAGGTCATCGTGCATCGGCGCCCAGCCTAGGGTGGAAACCATGACTGAGTGGACTGCCTCCGGCGACTGGACCGACATCCGTTACGAGACGACGCAGGACGGGATCGCGAAGATCACGATCTGTCGTCCCGAGGTCCACAACGCCTTCCGCCCGCAGACGATCCAGGAGATCTCGCGTGCCCTGTCGATCGCGCGTGACGACGAGTCGGTGGGCGCCATCATCCTGACCGGCGAGGGCGAGAAGGCCTTCTGCTCCGGCGGCGACCAGCGCGTGCGCGGTGACTCGGGCTACAAGTCCGACGAGGGCGCGACGGGCCGCTTCGACGTCACCGACCTGCACGTGCAGATCCGCCGCACGCCCAAGCCGATCGTCGCGATGGTGGCCGGTTGGGCCATCGGCGGCGGCCATGTCCTGCACCTGGTCTGCGACCTGACGATCGCCGCCGACAACGCCCGCTTCGGCCAGGTCGGCCCGCGCGTCGGCTCGTTCGACGGCGGCTACGGCGCCAGCATCCTGTCCGACCTCGTGGGCCCGAAGAAGGCCAAGGAGATCTGGTTCCTGTGCCGTCAGTACGACGCGCAGGAGGCCCTGGACATGGGTCTGGTCAACACCGTCGTGCCGTTGGCCGAGTTGGAGGCCGAGACGGTGAAGTGGTGCCGCGAGATGCTCGCCCTCTCGCCGTGGGCGCTGCGGCTGTCGAAGATGAGCTTCCACGCCCACGAGGACGGGTACGCCGGGATCCAGCAGCTGGCCCACGACGCGAACCTGCTGTTCTACGGCCAGGCGGAGGCCCAGGAAGGGCGCGACGCCTACAAGGAGAAGCGCACCCCCGACTTCACGCAGTTCCCGCGCCGTTCCTGAGGTCGGCTCTTCCCACGAGCGGTTGACCGGGGTCACAATCGAGGAACCGCCCCGGCCCGGGGCGCAGGTCGGCCCCGGACCCGCTCGAAGGGAACCCGATCGTGCGCACTCCTCGTCTGTTTGCTGCCGTCGCCGGTGCCTCGCTCCTCGTGACGGCCCTGGGAGCCGTCCCGGCCACCGCCGAGGACCCGGCTCCTCCGGGCCCCGGCGTCAAATCGGCGCCGGAGGCCAGGACGCCCGGTTCCCTCACCGCCCGGGCGGCTCGGGCCGCGGCGGCGGAGGAGGAGCCCGAGGGCGCGCTGGCGATGCCCCGGTCGTATCCGGTGCAGCCGAAGCTGCACGTCTACCCGCAGCCCGACCGTGACGCGGCGGACCTGGCCGACCTCACCGGGTACGACGACATCGCCCCGCGCCTGCAGGCGGCGATGCGCACGTCCGACCGGGTCTCGACCCAGATCGTGGGCGAGTCCACGGAGGGCCGCCAGCTGTACCTCGTGACGGTCACCGCGCCGGAGGAGCAGGACGAGACCTCCCAGCAGACCGCGTGGCGCAAGAAGATCCGGACGGCACCCGAGGCGGCTGCGGCCGATGCGGCGCTGAAGAAGGGCTACAAGACCCCCGTCTGGATCACCGCCAACATCCACGGCAACGAGTGGGAGGGCACGGACGCAGCCCTGGACTACATCGAGCAGCTCGCGTCGGCCCCGTGGAACGACGTGAAGGGTCTGTTGCGCGGGCACCGGCTCTACTTCACGGTCGTGCTCAACCCCGACGGCCGGACGCTCGGTCAGCGCCCCACGGCACTGAATCTCGACGAGAACCGCGACATGATCACGAACACGACACCGGAGTCGACGTCCTTCGTCCGGACGGCCCACGCCGTGCAGGCGCTCTATGCGGCCGACTTCCACGGCTACACCGGCGTGCTGCAGGTCGAGCCCTGCGGCCCGCCGCACGGTGACGACTACGAGTACGACCTGTTCATCCCGCACGGGTACGCCGCGGCGCTGCAGATCGAGAAGGACGTCGTCGACGCGCGGATTCCGGGCAACACGTACTACAACGTCGTCACCGGCGACGTCGTGGACGAGAACACGGGGCCCGACACCGCGCACATCGCGATCCCCTACCGCGACACACCGACCGGCTGGGACGACTACCCGCCGATCTTCACGGCGCAGTACGCGGCGTTCACGGGGGCGGTCACCTCGACGGTCGAGCTGCCGATCTCCCGCCCGAACTCCTCCAGCCAGTCGCCGGCGAACGCGGTCGTGAACCGAGCGGTGGCCCTGAGGACGATGCAGAGCCTCGTCGACTACGTCGCCGACCACGACGCGGCGATGCTGGCCGACCAGGTGGAGTTCTTCCGCCGGGCCAATGTCGGGCAGGAGCGCGTGGCGCTCACCGAGGCGAACATCGCCGCGGTGCCCGGACCCGACCAGTGGAAGCCGCTGTGGGACGCCTCGGACGACCAGGTTCCGGTGCAGTACCCGCGCGCCTTCGTGATCCCGATGGGTGCGGACCAGCGCTCGGTCTCGGATGCGCGCTTCCTCGTCTCACGGTTGCTCCTGCACGACATCGCGGTGCGTCGCCTGAACGCCGCGGCGACGTGGGACGGCACGAGGTATCCCGCCGGCTCGTACGTCGTCGACATGCACCAGCCCAAGCGGAACCTGGCGCACTCCCTGCTGGCGACGGGCTCGGACATCTCGAACCATCCGGGGATCCTCGCGATGTACGACGTGTCCGCCTGGAGCTGGGGACGGTTGTGGGGCGCCGACGTCGCTGCCGTCGGCACGACGGGCGTCGGGTCGCTGCCCGCGAGCACCGACGTCGTCTCCGCGGAGAAGGACGGATCGGTCCCGCGAGACGCCTCGCACCTCACCTTCGAGCTGGCCGGCGTCGACGACTTCCGTGCCCTGAACCTGCTCATCGGGGAGTACGGGGTGAGCGCCTCGCTGTTGGCGGACGGTTCGGCGATCCTCGCTGCGGGAGAGAAGACCCGCCTCGCGGTGGAAGCTGCCGCGGCCGAGTTCGACGTGGACTTCACCCGCGCCACGGCGGCGGAGCTGGCCGAGCTCTCCGACGCAGCGACCAAGGGTCTCAGGGAGCCGCGCATCGCCTACGCGGGCAACCAGGACGACCTGCTGTCGCTGACCCATTTGGGCTTCTACGACCTCCGCCGGGTGGACGCCGTGGCCCTCACGTCCGACCCGGACGCCCTCGACGGGGTCGACGTGCTCTGGCTGGGCGCCGGGCTGAACTTCACGGGGGCACAGGCTGCCGGCCGCGCCGCCGTCCAGGAGTTCGTGGACGGCGGCGGCGACATCGTGGGCCGGTCCGCGAACGCCTTCAACACCGCGAAGGCGTTCGGCGCCATCGATGGCACGGCGGTCACGGGCAACGGAGCCGGCAACGGCATCGTCGCGGTGGACACCGCTGCCGATGGTGTGTTGGCGCCGTATGCCCAGTCGCACGCGTTCGTGTATCCGGCGGCGTGGTTCACGGACCTGCCCGCGTCGGTCAAGACGGAGCAGACCTACGCGACAGGCAACCCGCTGGTGGCCGGCCACTGGCGCGACACGACCGGGACCGACGGTCCCGCGAGTGCCGCCGGCCGGGCCGCCGCGGTGTCCGCCTCGACGCCGGAGGGCACCAACGCCTTCATCTTCGGCACGGCGCCGTTCTTCCGGACGCACACGAAGGGCGGTCAGAGTCAGGCGGCGCGGGCCATCTTCTGGGCCGCTCCCGAAGGGCGACGTGTCCCGGCTCCGATCTCGACCACGACGACCCTGAAGGTCCCCGGTTCGGTGACCTACCCGCGCTCGATCAACGCTCGGGTGACCGTGCGCGCCGCACGGGGGACGCCGGAGGGGAGGGTCGAGATCCGCGAGGGATCGAGGGTCCTCGCGACCCGCGACCTGGGACCGTCCGGGTCGGTCACGGTGCGGGTGGCGCGGCTCAGGCCGGGATCCCACGCCCTGCGCGCCGTCTTCGTTCCGACGGAGGGCACGGCTTTCCTCAACTCGACCTCCGCCGCGAGCACGGTCAAGGTCGCCAAGGCGGCGTCCCGGACGACGGTCAAGGCCAAGGCGCTCGGCCAGGGCAAGGTCCGGGTCGCGGTCACGGTGAAGTCCGGTGCGGGCACGCCCACCGGCACCGTCCGGGTCAAGGTCGGGTCGAAGACCCGTCTGGTCAAGCTGAGGAACGGCAGGGCCACGGTCACGATCAAGGTCGCCAAGGGCAAGCGTTCGGTGACGGCTCGGTACGCCGGCTCGAGCCTGCTCAAGCCCAGCGCGAAGGGCGTGACCGTCCGGGTGCGCTGAGCCGTGGAACCGTCGTCTCAGGCGCTGACGTGGTGCCGGCCCAGCGGCAGCACCAGGGGGCGACCGCTGATGGGGTCCTCGACGACGCGCGCGTCGAGGCCGAAGACGATCTTGACCGTCTCCTCGGTGAGGACCTCCTCGGCCGAGCCCTGGGCATGCACGGCGCCATCGCGCACGGCGACCAGGTGATCGGCGTAGCGGGCGGCGAGGTTCAGGTCGTGCAGGACCATGGCGATGGTGGTGCCGCGCGAGCGGTTGAGGTCGGTCAGCAGGTCCAGCACCTCGATCTGGTGGCAGACGTCCAGGAACGTCGTCGGCTCGTCGAGCAGCAGCACCTCGGTCTGCTGGGCCAGGGAGAGCGCGATCCAGACGCGCTGACGCTGCCCGCCGGAGAGCTCGTCGACGACCCGGTCGGCCAGGTCCAGCACGCCCGTCGTCTCCAGGGCCTCGGCGACGATCTCGTCCTCGGCAGCGGTCCAGCGCGCGAAGGTGCGCCGGTGCGGGTGGCGGCCCTGGGCCACGAGCTCCGCGACGGTGATGCCCTCGGGGGCGATCGGCGACTGGGGGAGCAGGCCCAGGTGGCGGGCGACCTCCTTGGTCGCCATCGTGTGGATGTCCTGCCCGTCGAGCAGGACGCGGCCGCGCTCGGGCGTGAGCAGGCGCGCCATCCCACGCAGCAGGGTCGACTTGCCGCACGCGTTGGCGCCGACGATGGTCGTGATGCGTCCGGCCGGCAGGGACAGGCTCAGGTCGGAGACGATCGTGCGGTCGCCGTACGCCAGGGTCAGGGCCTCGGTCGTCAAGGTGGTGGTCACAGGGAGCCTCCCGTGCGCTGGGTGCGAATGAGCAGGTAGATCAGGAACGGCGCTCCGAGCGCACCGGTGATGACGCCGACGGGATACCGCGCGTCGAAGGCGTACTGGCCGATGAGGTCGGCAGCCAGGACCAGGGCCGCCCCGACCAGGGCGGACGGCACCATGAGCGAGCCACGGTGGCCGACCAGTCGCGTCGCGATCGGACCGGCCATGAAGGCGACGAACAGGATCGGGCCGGTCGCCGCGGTCGCGAACGCGGCGAGGGCCACGGCCACCAGGACCAGCAGCCGCCGCGTCGTCTCGACCGGAACGCCCAGTCCGGCTGCGAGGTCCTCGCCCAGGCGCAGCAGCATCAGCCGCCGGCCGAGCAGCAGCAGGACCGGCGTCAGCACGACGAAGGGGATGGCGACCAGAGCGACGCCGTCCCAGTCGGCCAGGTTGAGGCTGCCGTTGAGCCACCGCATGGCGCGGCTCAGGTCCCACTCGTTCGCGTAGACCAGCAGGTAGGCGGTGACACTGTTGAGCATCGCCGCGATGCCGATGCCCACGAGGATCAGGCGCGTGCCGACGGCGGCGCCGCTGGACGCCAGGGCGTAGATGACGGCGGCGGTCGCGACGCCCGCGGCGACGGCGCCGAGTGAGACAGCCAGGCCGCTCAGGCCCAGGACGACGATCGCGAAGAGGGCGGCGGCGTTGGCGCCGTTGGTGATGCCGATGATGTCGGGGCTGGCCAGCGGGTTGCGCAGCATCGTCTGGAAGGTGACGCCGGCCAGGCCGAAGCAGGCGCCGGCGACCGCGGCCAGCGTCGCCCGGGGAAGGCGCAGCTCGCCGACGATGAAGGAGGCACCCGGGACGAATTGGCCGGTCAGCACCTTCCACACGTCGCCGGGCGAGTAGATCGGCGTGCCCACGGACAGCGAGACGAGGAACAGGACGGCGACCAGGACGGCCAGGCCGGCGATCGCGAAGCGCGCACGGCGGGCGCCGTGCATGCGGACGGCGCGGACGGTGGCGGTGGTCGTGCGGTTCGCGGTCATGCCCGGGCTCCCCGGCCACGCAGGACGACCCACAAGAAGACGGGTCCACCGATGAGGGCCGTGACCACGCCGACGTCGATCTCGCCGGGGCGCCCCAGCACGCGCCCGGTGACGTCGGCGAGGGTGAGCAGGGCGGCCCCGGTGACGGCGCAGATCGGCAGCAGCCAGCGGTGGTCGGCCCCGACGAGCTGACGGACCAGGTGCGGCACGATCAGGCCGATGAAGCCGATCGGCCCGGCCAGCGCGGTCGCGCTGCCGCACAGGATGATCGCGCCGGTCGCGCCGCCGAGGCGGGTCCGGGTGACATGGACGCCGAGCCCGGCGGCGGCATCGTCGCCCAGCGCGAGGATGTTGAGCGACCGGGCGGCGAGCAGGCACACGGCCGCGCCCACGAGCAGGATCGGCAGGACCATCAGCGTGTCGTGGTTGTCTGCGCGTCCCACGCTGCCGACCTGCCAGAAGCGGAAGACCCGCATGACGTCGATGCGCGGCAGCAGGATCGCGCTCGACAGCGACGTGAACGCCGCGGTGGTGATGGCGCCGGCGAGCGCGAGCTTGAGCGGCGTCGGTCCGCCGATGCCCAGCGAGCCCACCGCGTAGACGAAGACGGCGGCCAGGGCAGCGCCGGCCAGCGCGAAGACGATGTAGAGCGGCATGGTGGCCGCACCGAAGAAGGCGATGGCGATCACGACGAGCAACGAGGCGCCGGAGTTGATGCCCAGGATGAAGGGGTCGGCGAGGGGGTTGCGGGTGACGGCCTGCAGCACGGCGCCGGCCATGGCCAGGGCCGCTCCGACGACGATGGCCAAGATGGTGCGCGGGACGCGCGAGCGGACGGCGGCCGAGGTGACGTCGTCGGAGTCGGTCGTCAGGGCCGTCCAGACCTCACCGAGGCTGACCACCCGTGCACCGAACGCGACCGAGAGGAACACGGCCACGGCCAGCGCGATCAGGCTGACCAGCAACCACCACGGGGGACGCCGCGTCCTGGCGGCGTCCCCCACGGTCGGTTCGAGCGTTGCGGTCACTTCACCTTCGAAGAGGCATCCGCGAGCAGCGCGACGTAGTCGTCGAGCATCCACGGGATCGAGAGGGCCGACGGCGACACGGCCGCGGCCAGCGGGGTGTTGTCCTTCAACAGGGCGACGGATCCGCGCTCGATCGCGGGGATCTTGCCGACCAGCGGGTGGGCCTGGGCCTTCGTGAGGGCCGCGGCGTCGCCGTAGCCCACGAAGACGTCTGCACCGGCGAGCTCGTCGGCCTTCTCGGAGCTGACCTCGAGGAAGAACTGGTCGGACGACTCCGAGGCCTTCGTGACGAAGTCCGGCGTCGAGAAGCCGAGGTCGTTGAGGAACGCCGCGCGGGTGTCGAAGGCGGTGTAGTAGCCGACCTTGCTCAGGTCGGTCGGGTCGATCCAGCTCATCACGGCCGTCTTGCCCTTGATCTGCGGGTGCTTCGCGACGGCGTCGGCCATCTGCTGCTCGAGGTCGGCGATCAGCTGCGTCGCCTGGTCGGTCTTGCCCAGCGCCTGGCCGGTCAGCTTGATGGCGTCGCGCCACGTGGTGCCCCACGCCTCGTCGGGGAACGCGACGGTCGGGGCGATCTTGGAGAGCGTCTCGTACTCCTCCTTCGTCAGGCCGGAGTTGGGCGCGAGGATCAGGTCGGGGCTGGTCTGGGCGACCGCGGCGGCGTCGATGCCTTCGGTCTCGTCGAACAGGACGGGAGTCTCGCCCTCGAGCTCGTCGATCTTGTCCTTGACCCACGGGTGCAGCCCGTCGGTGTCGTCGTCGCCGTACGTGGCCTTGGGCATGCCGACCGGCACGACGCCCAGCGCGAGGGCGGTGTCCTGGTTCGACCAGGCGACGGTGGCGACGCGCTTCGGCTCGCTCGTGATCTCGGTCTTGCCCAGGGCGTGCTCGATCGTGACGGGGAAGTTCTCACCCGAAGCCCCCGAGGCTTCGTTCGAGTCGTCGGAGGAGGAGGAGCCGCAGGCGGCCAGGCTGAACGCGAGGGTCGCGGCGGCCAGCAGGGGTGCGAGGCGCACGGTAGTGCCTTTCGATGAAGAGCGTGACTAGGTAAGGCTACGCTAATCTCATCTGCGAGGTGAACGTGCGGTGCGCCACACGTCGGCGGGCGCATCCGGGCCGATCGCTACGGTGGGGCCATGGCCGGACTGGACTTCGATCCCATCGAGCGCGCGGCGCAGCTGTGGGCCGAGCGGATCGGGGACGCGACGTCGATGCGACTGGCCACGTCGATCATGCGGGTCCACCAGCTCCTGGCCTCGCGGCTCGACGCGGCGCTGCGGCCGTTCGGCATCACGTTCGCCCGGTACGAGGTGCTGCGGCTGCTCTCGTTCAGCTCGTCCGGCTCGTTGCCGTTGTCGAAGATCGGCGAGCGGCTGATGGTGCACCCGACCTCGGTCACCAACGTGATCGACCGGCTCGTCGCCGACGGGCTCGTCGATCGTCGCATCGACCCGAGCGACCGGCGCCGCGCACTGGCCTCGCTCACCGACGCCGGTCGGCAGGTGCTGGACGACGCGACGCAGGCCTTGGTCGCGATGGACTTCGGCCTCGACGAGATCAGTCCGGGCGACCAGACCACGATCCACGAGTTGCTCACGCCCCTGCGCCGCGGCGACTGGACCTGACGCCGGCCGCAAACGCGAAGCGCCGGCCCACCCGAAGGTGGACCGGCGCAGGGGCGGTGACTGGGTCAGAACTTGGCCGTCGCGTGCGTGCGCGCGCCCTCGATCGTCGTCGTCGTCTTGTAGTTCAGGCGGTACTTGTACTTCTTCTTGGCCTTGAAGGTGATCTTGCCGTTGCCGGACTTGTTCACCTTGATGTTCTTGAAGTTGCGCCACTTGCCGCCCTTGAGGCGCTGCAGCTTCACCTTGCGGACGGTGGCCAACTTGCCGTTGGGCTGGTAGACACGCCACTTGGTCGCGCGGACCGTCATCTTGGAGCCGCGCTTGCTGTACTTCATCATCAGGCGGTGGTCGAACTGGCGGAGGATGCGGAACTGGTTGCTGTTGGTGGCCCCGCTGACGTTCATGAGGCCGCCGCCGCCCGACGTGTAGACGTTGGCGCGCAGGTTGCGCAGCTGGGCGACGCCGTAGCCGAAGCGCTTGTGCCAGCGCACCGAGCTCGCGTAGGGCGAGAAGGTGACCGGGCCGATCAGGCGGCCGTTGATGTACAGGTCGGCCGTGAAGTCGCGGACCGAGTAACCCGGAGCGACGCTGCCGCCGACGGCGATGCCGGTGGAGACCTCCGCCGCCTTGGCGATGCGGTGGTCCGACGAGTAGCGACGGGCCAGCGTGAAGCTGGTGATCTGGACTGGCGCGGCCTGGGCGGCCGAGACGCCGGACGAGCGCAGCGTGGACTGCGCGGTCGCGGCCGGTGCGGGCTGCGGGACGGCGGTGGCCGCGGAGCCGGACTCCTGGGCCTGGGCCGTGACCGGCGAAGCCAGCGAGATGGTCATGGCGGCTGCCGCGAGCAGCGCGCCCTTGGTGAAGCGTCGGTTCATGGTTCTCCCCGAGATGAGATGGATGGTGCGAGCGACATTCTGGCACGGCGCCGACCGTCGCGCAGGCGGACTGGAGAGTCTCCTCCGGTCGTGTCGCGAAGTTCTCAGTCGAGCATCTCGGCGCCGAGACTCGACTCGGGAACACCGAGCCCGTCGATGAGTGCCAGCGTGTGCGGACGCAGCCGTTCCAGCAGGGCGTTGACCTCGGTCGTGACGGCCTTGGCGCGCGTGTCGCTGATCCGGTTGTGCTCCATGAACCACGCCTTGTCCCGCTCGATCACGGTGAGCGCGTAGAGCGAGCAGACGTCGCGCAGCAGGTCGGCGGCCTCCTCGTCCTCACAGCGTGCGATGCCGGCGGTGAAGGCCTCCAGCACGATGCGGTCGATGTGCACCTGGCCGATCTTCACGACGTGGTCCTGTGCGGCGTTGAACGTCGAGAACGCCTCGCCCTGGTCCTTGCCGGCCCGGCGCAGCCGGCGCGCGGCCGTCTCGATGACGTGCTGCTCGCGGTCCTCGAAGAGGTTGAGCTGGGTACCGCGATCGAGCAGGTTGTGCTCGTCGTCGTTGGAGCGCGCGTCGATCAGGCGCTGGATCAGCTGCGTCGCGGCCGTGCGCTCCTTGACCGTGTCGGCCACGGTGCTGGCCGCGAAGCGCACCATGCCGACGGGGTCCAGGCCGGTGACCTCCTTGGCGTAGGCCGTCAGCAGCTCCTTGGCCACGAGCTGCAGCAGCACGACGTTGTCACCCTCGAACGTGGTGAAGACGTCGCTGTCGGCGCGCAGGGTCGTGAGGCGGTTCGCGGCCAGGTAGCCGGCGCCGCCGCACGCCTCACGGCACTCCTGGATGGCCCTGCTCGCGAACGAGGTCTGCGCGGCCTTGAGGCCGGCGGCGCGTCCCTCGAGCTCACGCTGGGCGTGCGCGTCGGGGTCGGCCTCGGTCTGCAACCGGTCCATGCGCGCGACGAGCTGGTTGTGCGCGAACCGGAGGGCGTACGCCTCCGCGATCAGCGGCAGCAGGCGGCGCTGGTGCATCCGGTAATCCATCAGCACCGTCTCCTCGCCGGGAACGCCCTCGAACTGGCGACGCTGCAGGGCGTAGCGGCCGGCGATGCTGAGTGCCACCTCGGCGGCGGCTCGCGCCGACCCGCCGACGCTGACGCGGCCGCGGATGAGCGTGCCGATCATGGTGAAGAAGCGCGCGTTGCGGCTCTCGATGGGCGAGGAGTAGACGCCACCCTCGTCGACGTTGCCGTAGCGGTTCAGCAGGTTGTCGCGCGGGATCCGCACCTGGTCGAACATGATGCGGCCGTTGTCGACGCCGCCGAGGCCGCCCTTGTACCCGCAGTCGCTCGTCGTGACGCCGGGCAGGTCGTCGCCGGCCTCGTCGCGGATCGGCACCACGAAGCAGTGCACGCCGTGGTCCTCGCCCAGGGTGATGAGCCGCGCGAACACCGCGGCGACCCGGGCGTGCTTGGCCGCGCCGCCGATGTAGTCCTTGCGCGCCGACGGCGTGGGGGAGTCGATCACGAACTCCTGCGTCGTCGGGTCGTAGGTGGCCGTCGTCTCGAGACTCTGGACGTCGCTGCCGTGGCCGGTCTCGGTCATCGCGAAGCAGCCCAACAGGTCCAGGTTGATGAGGGCCGGGATGTACGCCTCGTGGTGACGCTCGGTGCCCAGGTTCTCGATGGCGCCGCCGAACAGGCCCCACTGGACGCCCGCCTTGACCATGAGCGACAGGTCGAACTGCGCGAGCATCTCGATGCCCGTGACGGCCATGCCGGGGTCGCCGGTGCCGCCGTTCTCGGTGCGGAACCCGGCCGCCGGGATGCCGGTGGGCACGAGCTGCTTCATCTGGTCCAGCACCCGCTCGCGGGCCTCGTCCAGGCCCAGCGAGTGGTCGTACGCCAGGTCCAGCGCCGCCAGCTCCACCCGGCTCTGCTCGCGCACGTGGCGCCACTTGCCGTCGATCGACCGTCGAAGTTCCTCACCGAGACTCATGGCCACAGGCTAGTGGCGAGCGCCCACCGCGACACGGCGAAGAGTGGTACAGGTGAGGCATGACGTTCGTGGTCTCGCTGGCGCTGGCCGTGCTCACCGCGGTCACTCCGATCGCGCTGCCGCCGGCGGGCGGAACGGCCGACTACCAGCTCGGCGGCGCCTACCGGCCCGCGTCCGACGTCGAGATCGTGGTCCGTGATCGCACCGCGAAACCGGCCTCCGGCGTGTACTCGGTCTGTTACGTGAACGCGTTCCAGACGCAGCCGGGCCGCCTCTCGTGGTGGCGGAAGAAGCACCCCGGGCTGTTGTTGCGCGATGGCAAGGGCCGCCTCGTGCGCGACCGCGACTGGCCCGGCGAGGTCCTGCTGGACCTGCGCACGGCGAGGAAGCGCGCCGCCGCGGTGAGGATCGCCCGGAGGTGGTTCGCCGGCTGTGCCGACCGCGGTTTCCGGGCCGTCGAGCCGGACAACCTCGACTCGTGGACCCGCTCGAAGAAGCTGCTGAAGCGCTCGCATGCCCGCGCTCACGCGAGGCTCCTGGTGCGTGCCGCGCACGCCGAGCGCCTCGCGATCGCGCAGAAGAACACGGCCGGACTGAACGGCCGGAGGCTGGGCTTCGACTTCGCCGTGGCCGAGGAGTGCGAGGTGTACCGCGAGTGCGGCCGATACACGCGGATGTACGGCCGCCGGGTGATCGAGGTGGAGTACACCGACAACGGCCGCGAGGCCTTCGCCCGGGCCTGCCGGGCGCGGGGCTCGCGGATCTCGGTCGTGCTGCGTGATCGTGATCTCATCGCCCGTGGGCGGCCCGGGCACGTCTTCCGCACCTGCTAGCGTGCTCGCCACAACCACACATCTTCCGCAGTGTCAGGGGAAGCCGGTGAGAATCCGGCGCTGACCCGCAACCGTGAGATCGGCCATTCCCGGGCCGGCGAGCCGGAGCACCTGCCTGTCGGAACCGACCAATTCGCTGTCGAGGAATACAGCGGGTGGTGCCCTTCGCGGGCTCCTCCCGTTCTGCAGCGGGAAGGAACCCCATGAAGTCACCCGTGCGCCAGCGCGCCCTGATCGCCGTCGCCTCCGGCGCGATCGCCCTCTCGACGGCCGTCGCCGTCACTCCCGCCGCTTCCGCGGCCCCCAACAGCTATGCGTACTCCGCCGCGCGCTGGCTGGACGACCAGCTCACCGGCGGCCTCGTGCACAACCCGAACTGGGGCGGCTTCGACGACTACGGACTGTCGCTCGACGTGTTCTTCGCGTTGAACGAGCTCGGGACGCGGACGGCGACGCAGACCCGCATCGTCGATGCCGTCAGCGCGAAGGTCGCGGACTACACCACCTACGACGACGGGTCGAAGGTCACGTTCTACCCCGGCTCGGGTGGCAAGCTCGCGGTCGCGGTCGAAGCGGTGGGCGGCGATGCCTCCGACGTGAACGGCACCGACTTGGTCGCGCAGATCGAGCGCCTCACCGACGACACCACCGGAGCCATCGATCCCGGCTTGACCTACGGCGGCGTCGGCCAGACCTGGGCCACGCGCGCCCTGGTCGCGGCGGGCAGCGACGAGGCCGACGAGTCCGTGGCGTTCCTGCTGTCGAAGCAGTGCCCGAACGGCTCGTTCCTGCAGAACTACGCCGCCGCCTGCGAGTCCACGATCGAGGTCGACTCGACGGCCTTCGCGACGATCGCCCTCGCCGAAGCGGTGAAGGCCGGCCACACCGGCGTCGCCGACGAGCTCGCGGCCGCGGCGAAGGCGCTGGCGTCGGCACAGGCCGCGGACGGATCGTTCGTCGGGAACGGCACCCCGAACACGAACTCGACCGGTCTGGCGGCGACGGCGCTGCGGCTGGCGGGTCAGACGGGAGCCGCCGGGTCCGCGGCCGCCTGGCTCGTGAAGCACCAGGTGACGGACGCCAAGGCCGAGGACACGGCCCTGGCCAACGAGATCGGCGCGGTCGCGTACGACGCCGCCGCGATGGCGACCGGCGCGGACGAGGGGATCACGGACGAGAGTCGCGACCAGTGGATCCGTGCCACCGCCCAGGCGGCCGCCGGGGTCCAGGCGCAGCTGTCGGCCACGAAGGTCGAGGTGACCCGGTCCGGGACGTTCGTCAGCGCCCGGCGCGCGGCGTCCGTGCGGGCCACGGGACTGCGACCGGGTGAGAAGTACACGGCCACGATCGCCGGGGGCGGCACGGCCCGCGGCACCGTGCCGGCGAACGGCGTCGTGACGGCGTCCGTCGCGACTCCGGCCGGCACCGCCACGCGCACGGTCACCGTCACGGGCTCGCGCGGCAACCGAGCCGGCTCCACGTCGGTCACGGTCCTGGGCGCCCGCAAGCTCGCCGTCGCGAAGGCCAGGAAGAAGGTCAAGCGCGCCAAGGTCCAGAAGGTCGTCGTGCGCGGACTCGCTGCCCGCGAGCCGGTCCGGATCCAGTACCGGGGCAAGGTCGTCAGGCGCGGTGTCGCCTCGGCGCAGGGCACGTACACGTACCGGTTCAAGGTCGGCCGCAAGACCGGCACGGCCAAGGTCGTCGTGCGCGGCGCGTTCACCGATCGCCAGGGTGCGACCTCCTTCCGGGTCGTGAAGTGACGACACGTCTCGTCCGCGCGCTGGCGGCGGCCCTGCTCGGGGTCGCCGCCGGCGTGGCGGGAGGGACCGCGCCCGCCCATGCCGCGGCCTGTGCGCCCGGAACCGGGGTCACGGTCGTCGTCAACGGATCGGTCGGCTGCGATCGTGACGGCGGCGGTCGCGCGTCCGACAACTTCTCCGACGCGGGCCACACCCTGAAGTACGCCTCGCGAGCCCCGGGCTTCGTGTGCCGGGTCGACGGTGCGCCGGCCTCCGACCCCTGCGTCGAGGCATCGCCCAACGACGCCTACTGGGGGTTGTTCTGGTCCGACGGGAAGTCCGGCTCGTGGGTGTACTCCAGCTTGGGTGTCACCTCCCTCAAGGTGCCCACCGGCGGCTCGGTGGCGTTCGTCTTCCAGCGCTCGCAGCGGCGGACCCTGCCGTCGGTCCCTGCGCCGGTCGCGACGGCGAAGGCCCCCGAGCGCCCCGCTCCGTCGGATGCCGGTGCCACGAAGAAGCCGCCGCGTTCGTCGGACGGGGGCACCACGGCGAAGGACGCTCCGGTCGCGAAGTCGCGGCCAGGAGCGACCGCTGCGCCGGGATCGGTCACCACCGTGCCCAGTGCCGCGCCGACGCGAACCCCGACGACTCCCGGCCCGACGGCTTCGCCCTCCGCGACGGCGCCCACCACCGCCACGTCCGCGCCCGGCGACGCGATCGGCGCGGCAGGTGGCGCCGACAGGTCCGTACGGCCGGCGGCCGCCGAGACCGATGCGGCGGGTACCGGGGCCCCCGTGATCGCCGCCGCGATCGCCGTCGGGGTCGTGCTGGCTGCCGCGGCCGGCATCGTCTGGCGCCGTCGGCGGGGAGTCTGAGCCGGGATGGGGGATAGACTCGACCGCGTTGAACCCAGGTCCGGCCCAGGGGAAACCGGTGCGAATCCGGTGCTGTGCCGCAACCGTGAGTTCCGTCGCGCCGAGGCGCGCGGGGCGAGTCGGGAACCCGTGTCGGACCGCCACCACATGTTGTCGCGCAACAACCGGTGGGCGCCGACTCCTCGTGGTCCCCGCCCCCGTGCCGCGGGGAAGGGGACGAGATGACCACGCTCGCCGACCCCGCCGCACCCACCACGGGTCGGTCTCCGGGTCGGCCACGTCGCGAACTGCACCCCGGAGCCTGGTGGCTGTGGGCGCTCGGCCTCGCCGCCGGAGCGTCCTTCACGCTCAATCCCTTCCTGCTCCTGGCGACGGTCGCGATCGCGGGACTCGTGGTGGCGGCATGCCGCGGCGACGCGCCATGGGCCCTGTCGTTCCGGTACTACCTCTACTTCGGACTGCTCATCGTGGTGATGCGGGTGGTCTTCCGCATCGTGCTCGGTGGCGGATCGGCCCCGGACGACCCGGTGCTGTTCCACCTTCCCGAGATCCCGTTGCCCGAGGCGGCGCGCGGGATCCAGCTCCTCGGCGACGTCACCGTCAACGAGGTGCTGGTCGGCCTGTACGACGGGATGCGGCTGGCCGCCCTGATCATCTGCGTCGGCGCCGCGAACTCGCTGGCCAACCCCAAGCGGCTGCTCGCCTCGGCCCCGCCGGCGCTCTATGAGGTCGGCGCCGCCCTGGTCGTGGCCGTCTCGGTGTTCCCGCAGTTGGCCGAGAGCGTCCGCCGGGTCAACCGCGCCCGCAAGCTGCGCGGCGACGCCAGCCGGGGCACGGGCGCGATGCATCGTGTCGTGATCCCGGTGCTGGAGGACGCGCTCGACCGCTCGATGACCCTCGCCGCGGGGATGGACGCACGCGGGTATGGCCGCAGCGGCACGGCGGCTCCGCGCGAGCGGTTCGTCACCGGGGTGCTGATGCTGCTCGGCCTGTTCGGGCTGATCGTCGGCACCTACGGCTACCTCGACGGCGCGGCGCCGCGGGTGCTGTCCTATCCGATGCTGGTCGTCGGGCTCGTCTTCGCCGTGCTGGCCCTGCGGTCCGCGGGCCGGCGGGTCCACCGCACCCGGTACCGGCCCCTGCGGTGGTACGCCGCGGAGTACCTCACGGCGGCGTCCGGGATCGCCGTCGCCGTGGGACTCAAGGTGCTCTCGACCCACCAGGTGGCCGTGCTCTACCCCGATGTCCCGGGGTGGCCGCCGCTGAGCGTGACGTCGCTGCTGGTCGTGGCCATCGCGATCGCGCCGGTCTTCGTGGCCCCGCAGGCCCCCGTCGCCCACGACCAGATCGGCGGTGAGCCCGCATGATCTCCTTCGACGACGTCACCTTCTGGTACGACGGGGCCGACGTGCCCACGCTGGCCGGGGTCGACCTCGAGATCGACGAGGGCGAGCTGGTGCTGGTGTCCGGCCGCACCGGGTCGGGCAAGTCGACCCTGCTGGGGATGCTGAACGGGCTCGTGCCGCACTTCACCGGCGGCACGCTCGCCGGCGACATCCGCATCGACGGCGCGTCGATCGTCGGCCGTCCGCCACGCGAGCTGGCACACCTCGTCGGCTACGTGGCCCAGGACCCGCTCTCGGGATTCGTCGCCGACGTCGTCGAGGAGGAGCTGGCCTACGGCATGGAGCACCTCGGTCTCGATCCGCGGACGATGCGCCGCCGGGTCGAGGAGACGCTCGACCTGCTGGGGATCGCGGACCTGCGCCGGCGGTCGGTGCGGTCCCTGTCCGGTGGTCAGCAGCAGCGGGTCGCCATCGGATCGGTCCTGACGATGCACCCCCGCGTGCTGGTGCTGGACGAGCCCACGTCGGCGCTCGACCCCACCGCGGCCGAGGACGTCCTGGCGACCATCGCCCGCCTCGTCGACGATCTGGCCCTCACCGTGGTCGTCGCCGAGCACCGGATGGAGCGGGTCGTTCCCTTCGCCGACCGGCTGGCGGTGGTCGAGGACGGCCGGGTCCGCATCGGCGAGCCGGCCGAGCTGTTGGTCGACGCCCCGGTGGCGCCACCGTTGGTGCACCTGGGACGGCTGGCCGGATGGCGTCCGCTGCCGCTGTCGGTGCGCGAGGCCCGGCGCCGGGTCAAGCCACTGGCCGAGCGGCTCGGGTCGCCGCCACGGCCGCACACCCCCGAGCGTCCGCCGGCGCTGGAGGCACGGGGCATCACGGTCCGCTACGGCCACTTCGCCGCCGTCGACGACGTCGACCTGAGGGTCGGGCACGGCGAGGTCGTGGCGCTCATGGGGCGCAACGGCTCGGGCAAGAGCTCGCTGCTGTGGGCCGTGCAGGGCACCGGCGACCGGACCTCCGGAGTCGTCGACGTCGACGGGGTCGACCCCGGCGACGTCCGTCCGGTCGAGGCCCGGATGCTCGTCGGGCTCGTGCCCCAGACCGCCGCGGACCTGCTCTACCTCGAAACGGTCGACCGCGAGTGCGCCGCCGCCGACGACCAGGCGGGCGTCGCCCCGGGAACGTGCCGAGGTCTGCTGGACCGCCTGGCGCCGGGCATCGTGGGACACCGTCACCCGCGCGACCTGTCGGAGGGTCAGAAGCTGGCTCTCGTGCTGGCCGTCGTGCTGACCGCCCAGCCCGCGGTCGTGGCGCTCGACGAGCCCACGCGCGGTCTGGACTACCCGGGCAAGGCGGCGCTGGCCCGCATCCTGCACGACCTCGCCGCCGACGGGCACGGCATCGTCGTGTCCAGTCATGACGTCGAGTTCGTCGCGACGGTGGCCGACACGGTCGTCGTCCTGGCGGACGGCGAGGTCGTGTCGTCGGGCCCGGTGCGCGAGGTGCTGGCCGAGTCGCCGGCGTTCGCGCCGCAGGTCTCCAAGGTGCTCGGTCACGACTGGCTCACGGTCGACGAGGTCGCGGCCCGGCTGCCGTCGGAGGTGGTCCGGTGAGCGCGCCCCGGACCCGTGTCGCCGTCCCGGTGACCCTGCGCTCGGCGTTGGTCCTGACGGCCGCGAGCATCGCCGGTCTGGTCATGCTGCTGTGGCCGCTGATCATCTCGCCGGCTGCCGGTGAGACGCGCGTCGACCAGCCGTTCCTGTTCATGGCTCTCATGCCCGTCGTGGTCCTGGTCGTGATCGCCGAGCTCTCCGAGGGCGGTCTGGACTCCAAGGCGCTGGCGATGCTGGGGGTGCTGAGCGCGATCAACGCGGCCGTGCGACCGCTGGGCGCGGGCGTGGCGGGCGTCGAGCTGGTCTTCTTCCTGCTGATCCTCGGCGGACGCGTCTTCGGCGCCGGCTTCGGTTTCGTCCTGGGCTGCACGAGCCTGTTCGCCTCGGCGCTGTTGACCTCCGGCGTGGGGCCCTGGCTGCCGTTCCAGATGCTGTGTGCCGCGTGGGTGGGGATGGGTGCCGGCCTGCTGCCGCGCCGTGTCACCGGCCGCGCCGAGATCGCGATGCTCGCCGGGTACGCGATCATCGCGGCCTACGGGTTCGGACTGCTGATGAACCTCTCGTCGTGGCCCTTCACGCTCGGCATCGCGATCCCCGGTGCCGAGGACTCGCTGTCGATGGTCCCGGGCGACCCGGTCCTCGACAACCTGCACCGCTTCCTCGTCTTCACCCTGCTGACGTCGTTCTGGGGCTGGGACCTGGGCCGCGCGATCACGAACGTGCTGTTGATCGTGACGCTGGGCCCGGCCGTCCTGGCCACCTTGAGGCGTGCCGCCCGGCGCGCCCGCTACCTCCCGAAGGAGCCTTCGTGAAGTCCTGGTTCGCCCGCCTCGCCGCCCTCCTGCTCCTCGCCGCAGCCGTCGCGGTCGTGCCGACAGCTGCGACCGCGCACGAGTCCTGCGAGTCCGACGAGGACGTGCCGATCGTCCTGGAGTTCGGTGCGCTCGACGGCAAGGACCGGATCCTGTGCGCGCAGCACGCCGCGGGGCAGACCGGCCTGAAGGCGCTGACCGACGCCGGCGTCGAGGTCCAGGACACCGCGGGCTCGCCGCCGATGGTGTGCCGGATCGACGGTCAGCCCACGCCCGCCCAGGAGAAGTGCGGCAACGCGCTCAACGGCCCGGGCTACTGGGCGTTCATGGTGGCGAAGGAGGGCCAGGACTGGGACTACGCCTCGGTCGGCCTGCAGGAGTACGAGCTGGCCGCGGGTGACTTCGTCGCCCTGAAGTACCAGCAGATGTCCGACGGCGAGAAGGTCGAGGTGAACGCCGCCGCCGATGCGCAGACGCGGGAGGCGGCGGTCGTGGCGGACCACGGCGAGAAGGCCTCCGACGAGTCGCCCACGGCCGTGACGACCGTGCTGCCGATCGCGATCGGCGCGGTCTTCCTGGTGGCCGTCGCCGCCTTCGTCGTCGCCCGTCGCCGGCGTCCGTGACCCCGGCCGACGGATCGGGACGCGTGGTCTCCGGCGGGGCTAGGCTGCGGTGATGAGGACCCTGATCACCGGTGGTGTGCGCTCCGGCAAGTCGTTCCAGGCCGAGTCGTTGGTCGTCGGCGCGCCCGACGTCACGTACGTCGCCCCCGGCCCGCCGCCGGACCCCGAGTTCGACCCCGACTGGGCGGCGCGGGTCCAAGCACATCGTGAGCGTCGTCCCGAGCACTGGAAGACGGTCGAGACCGCCGATCTCGAGCAGGCGATCGCGATGGCCGACACCCCGGTGATCATCGACTGCCTCGGCACCTGGGTCACCGCGTTGATCGACGAGCTCGACGGCTGGGACAAGACGCTCGACGAGTGGGAGCCGCTGCTGTGGAAGCGGGTCGAGGACGCGATCCTGGCGATGACCGCCCATGCCGAGGACGTCGTCGTGGTGACCAACGAGGTCGGGTGGGGCGTCGTTCCCGAGACCCGCTCGGGCCGGTTGTTCCGTGATCTGCTCGGCACGGTCAACCAGCGGTTCGCCGACGACTGCGACGAGGTGCTGCTCGTGGTCTCGGGTCGCGTCCTGCGGCTCTGACCTCGGGTCAGGACGGGCGCACGAAGGCGTCGCGGGCGGCGTCGACCCGCGCCCGGACGACGCAGTCGTGGGTGTGGTCGTTGATCAGCCCCATGGCCTCCATGAACGAGAAGACCGTCGTGGGGCCGACGAACTTCCAGCCGCGCTTCTTGAGGTCCTTCGACATCGCGATGGCCGTCGGCGAGGTGGTCAGCGACTGGGGCACGGGCACCTCGGCGGGGTCCGGCTCGTGCCGCCAGACGTACGCCGCCAGTGAGCCCTCGGTCTCGATCAGCTCCAGGGCGCGGGCGGCGTTGTTGATCGTGGCCTCGATCTTGCCCCGGTGGCGGACGATGCCCGCGTCCTGCAGCAGGCCGGCGACGTCGGACTCGTCGTAGCCGGCGACCGTCTCGAGGTCGAACCCGGCGAACGCGGCGCGGAAGTTCTCGCGCTTGTCCAAGATGGTGCGCCACGACAGCCCGGACTGGAAGCCCTCGAGACAGAACTTCTCGAACAGCCGCACGTCGTCGTCGACCGGGAAGCCCCACTCGGTGTCGTGGTACTCGACGAATCCGGGCGCGCCGCCGGCCCAGTCGCAGCGCGGTGCGCCGTCCGGTCCGATGAAGGTCATCCGACGACCGCCGAGAACCCGACCAGCAGGACCACGAGGGCGATCTCGACGCTCGCGCCCACGGCGTCGCCGATGATGCCGCCGAGGCGGCGGACGACGTGCGTCACGACGGCGAAGACGGCCACCAGTGTCACCACGGCGGTGACCAGCCCGTGTGCCATGGGGGCAGCCGTGAGGCCGGTGGTCGCCACGGCGATCGCGGCGACGAGCAGCCAGACGACGACGAGGACCAGCGGGTGCACGCTGCCGGCGAAGGTGGCGCCCATGCCGTCCTGACGGGCTGCCGGGACGCCCCGCCGCAGGCCCACCGTGGCGCCGGCGCGCGCGAGGCACCACAGGACGCCGACCGCCGCAGGTCCCCACGGCCAGCAGGCGGCGACGAAGCCGGCCGAGGCGGCCTGGACGAGCAGGACGAGGACGAGGGTGGCCGCGCCGGCCGGTCCGACGTCGCCGGTGCGGGCGACCGTCAGGGCTCGATCACGGTCGTAGGAGGACGCCAGCGCGTCCGCCGTGTCCGCCAGTCCGTCCAGGTGGAACCCGCGCGTGGCCCAGGCGCCCGCGCCGATGGCGAGTGCTCCGACGACGACCGGCTCCAGTCCCAGCTCGCGCGCGCCCCACGCCACGAGAGCGACGAACACGCCCACCGGCAGCACCGCGAGGGGAGCGATCGCGACGGCGATGCCGGCCGTCTCGCGGTCGACGCGACGCGGCGCCGGGACCGGGACGGCGCTGAACGTGCCCGCGGAGAGGCGGACGGCGTCGGAGAACCGGCTCACATCAACTCGTCCAGGAGAGCCATCTGGGACAGCAGGAGCGCGGCCGAGCGCAGGAGGGGAACAGCGGCCACGGCGCCCGAGCCCTCGCCCAGGCGCATGTCGACGTCGACCAGCGGTGAGAGGCCGAGGGCCTCGAGGGCGCGCCACTGCGCCTTCTCGGTCGACCGGTGGCCCGCGGCCATCCAGGCCGTGGCGCCGGGGCTGAGCCGCTCGGCCACCGTTGCGGCGGCCACGGAGATCACGCCGTCCAGCAGCACCGGCACGCCTGCCTCGGCGGCGGCCGCGATGAAGGCCGCGTGCGCGGCGAGGTCGGGGCTGCCGATCGCGGTCAGCAACTCGACGGGATCGGACACCCGGTCGCCGGCTCGCTCCAGCGCCGTCGCGACGACGTCCGTCTTCAGCGCGAGTCCGGCGTCGTCGATGCCGGTGCCGCGTCCGACGACCTCGTCGGCCGGGAGGCCCAAGGCCGCGGCGATCAGGGCGACGGCGGGGGTCGTGTTGCCGATACCCATGTCGCCGCCGATCAGCAGGTCGGCGCCGGCCGCGATCTCCTGCTCGGCGATCCGACGGCCGGCGTCGATGGCCCGGCGGGTCTCGTCCGCGGTCATCGCGTCGGCGAGGTGGATCGGCTCGGTCCCACGGCGCACCTTGAACTCGCCGAGGGCGGGATCGAGGTCGGGGAAGTCGCCGTCGACGCCCAGGTCCAGCACGCGCAGCGTCACGTCGTGCTGGCGGGCCAGCACCGAGACGCCGGCGACGCCGCTCACGAACGCGCGCACCATCGCGCCGGTGATGGCCGCCGGGTAGGCCGAGACCCCGTGGGAGGCGACACCGTGGTCGCCCGCGAACACCACGGCTCGCACGTGCGACGGGGGAGCGGGCGTCGTCTCGCCGCGCACCGAGGACCACCACACGGCGACCTCCCCGAGTCGGCCCAGGGCGCCGGCCGGGATGGCGAGCCCGGCGAGGCGGTCACGAGCAGCGTCCCGAGCGGTCGGGGAGGGTGGCGTGATCATGCGCCCAGTGTCCCGCGCCGCTCGTGGATCCCGGGGTGTGGGGCCCACGCCTGGCTCAGCGCGCGTGAGCGGTGCGGCTGGGCGCGAGGGCGGGGTGCGCCGCGGCCCAGTCGTCCGCCAGGGCGACCAGCTCTGCCTCGAGGGTCACCAGTCGCGACGTCGCCTCGCGGTCGAGGCCGGCCGCCACGACGCGGTCGGTGGCGTCCTCCAACTGGGCGCGCGCGGCGATGCCGGTCTCGGTGCCGGTGCCGTCGGCGTTCAGCCAGCCCCGCGTGACCAGGCCGGCTATGGCCTGCGCCCACTCCTGCTCGGTCCAGCCGCGCATCGTGCGCTGGTCGGCGAACCACGCCCACCCGGTGCCCGAGGCCAGGGCGTTGGCCGCGGCACCGTCGAGCCCGGCTGCCGTGAGGACCGCGAGATGGCAGTCGCCGCGGTACTCGCGCAGGGCGGTCACCGCCTGCCAGAAGTCGACGACCGGATCGTCCGAGACGGGCAGGTCGGCGTGGGCGGCCGCGAGCGGCTTGCCGGCCCAGTCGACGCCGTTCAGCACCGCCCGGACCCGGGGCGCGAGGGCGGCGGCACCGTGGCTGATGGGGTCGAGCAGGCCGCGGGCCAAGGCGTACCGGGCCTCGAGCACCTGATCGCGTTCGGCCAGGCGCCACGCGTCCGGCACGGCTCGCTCGACCAGTCGCGGAGCGAAGCCGTGGAACGTGGCGACCACCAGGGCCGGCCCGGGCGTGCCGAGCGCGGCCGACCGGCTGGCGAAGTAGCCCATCCAGTAGCCCTTGAGCCCGGCCGCCTCGTACCGGGCCTTGGAGTCCGGCGCGAAGTAGACGCCCGCGTGCAGGGTCTCGATCGCATTCCACATCGCCCGTGAAGTCATGGCCCGACCCTAGCCGCGCGCGAAATCGCCGAAGGGTGGAGACTGTCCCCCGAACTCAGATACCATCGGTATGCGAGAAGAGGAGCCGATCGTGTCGGAAACGAAGGTGAGCCGGGCCGAGCGTCAGCGACAGACGCGCGAACGCCTGATCGAGGTCGCGGCGCAGATGTTCCTCGCCGTCGGCTATGCCGGAACCTCGTTGGACAAGGTCGCCGTCGAGGCGGGCTTCTCCAAGGGAGCCGTCTACTCCAACTTCGCCGGCAAGGAAGAGCTCTGCATGGCGGTGCTCGACACCATCCATGCCGAGAAGATCCGCCTCGTGCAGGCGGTGTTCTCCGAGGACACGTCCCTCGACTCGCGGCTGAAGAGCTTCGTCGAGTGGTCGCGGACGGGCTTGGGCGAGCCGCAGTGGACGGCCCTGGAGGTCGAGTTCGCGGCGGTCGCGCGGCACAACCCGTGGGTCGCCTCCGAGCTGGTCAAGCGTCACCGCGAGATCCGCCGGCTGATCGGGCAGCTGATCTCGGCCACGATCGAGGAGGCCGACCTCGAGACGACGATCCCCGTCGAGCACGTCGCCACGGCGCTGCTGGCGCTGGGTGCCGGCCTCGGCGGTCTGCGCGCGCTCGACCCGAAGGTCGACCCGGACGTCTTCGGGGTCGTGCTGGCCGGACTGGTCCGCCCTCGGCGCGAGGCGCGCGACGGCGAATAGCCGCCTGCCCCGAGAATTGCTCCGGGTTCCACCTTTCAAGACTCCCGAAAGGTAGAACCCGGAGCAATTCTCGCGCGGGGACGGGGCGTGGCTCAGTAGCCGCCGTTGTCCTCGAAGCGCTTGAAGCTGGCGTGGATCTCGGCCTCGGCCTCTTCGCGGCCGACCCACTCGGAGCCTTCCTCGACGGACTTACCGGGCTCGAGGTCCTTGTAGGTCTCGAAGAAGTGCTGGATCTCACTGAGATCGAAGTCGGACACGTCGCCGACGTCCTGCAGGTGCTCGTGGCGCGGATCGCCCGCGGGGACGCACAGGATCTTGTCGTCGCCGCCGGCCTCGTCGGTCATCTTGAACATGCCGATCGCGCGGCACTCGATGACGCAGCCGGGGAACGTCGGGAAGGGCAGGATGACGAGCGCGTCGAGCGGGTCGCCGTCGTTGCCGAGGGTGTTGTCGATGAAGCCGTAGTCGGCCGGGTACTGCATCGACGTGAACAGCGTGCGGTCCAGCCGGATGCGGTGCGTCTTGTGGTCGAGCTCGTACTTGTTGCGCTCGCCCTTGGGGATCTCCACGGTGACGTCGAAAAACACGGTTCCTCCGGCTTGGCTGGGAATGGCTGTCACATAGTCTGACGCACGTGACAGCCCGTGGCGCCCGCAGGGGGCGAAGAACGCCTGCCGCATGGGTGCTGCCGTTGCTCGTGCTGGTCACCCTCGCGTCGATCGCGGCGCTCTACGTACGCGGTGACCTGAACCCCATCTTGTGCGACGGGCCGTGCGCCCCGCAATACGTGACACCGCCGGAAGGTCTGGCCACGCAGTCGCCCGACCCCGACGAGGCGGCGACCGTCGGCTCGGGCCCGATCGACGCGGGTGCCCTGGCCACGGCCGTCGCCGGACCGCTGCAGTCCGAGGCGCTGGGCGGTCGGACGAGCCTCGTGGCCGTCGACGCCCGCGACGGCGCCGTGCTGATCGACGACGCCGAGGGTGCGCAGATCCCCGCCTCCACCACGAAGCTGCTGACTGCGGTGGCGGTACTGCAGGAGTGGGGGCCGGACGCCCGGTTCGAGACCACGGTCGTGCGCGACGGGCAGCGCCTCGTCCTCGTGGGTGGCGGCGACCCGTACCTGACGGACACGAAGTCGAAGGGCTCCTCGGTCGAGCGAGCGGACCTCGCAACCCTCGCCGCCGCCACCGCCAAGCAGGTGGGTCGCGGGCCGGTCACGCTCGGCTACGACGTCTCCCTCTTCGTGGGCCCGGCGGTCAGCCCCGCGTGGGAGGAGGGCTACGTCGGCGGCGTCGTCGCGCCGGTCAGCCCGCTGTGGGTCGATCGCGGACGCGTGGGTGCCGGGCGCTCGACCGATCCCGCCGCCGACGCCGCCCGCCGGTTCGCCGAGCTGCTGCAGGCACGCGGTGTCGACGTCACGGGCACGCCGACGCAGACCGAGGCCTCGGGCACGACGATCGCCACCGTGCGCAGCGCGCCGCTGTCGCGGATCGTCGAGCAGTTCCTCGCCGACTCCGACAACGAGGTCGCCGAGGTGCTCCTGCGCCAGGCGGCGATCAAGGCGGGCGAGCCCGGCTCCTTCGCCGGGGGCGCCGAGGTCGTCGCGCAGGTCCTCGCCGATGCCGGCGTGGACATGGCCGGCCTGGTGATCAACGACGGCAGCGGGCTGTCGCGCAAGAACCGCATCTCCGCGCGGACGCTGGCCGAGACGATGGCCGAGGTCTCCGAGACGCCTCGGCTCGGGTCGATCCTCAGCGGACTGCCGGTCGGCGGGTTCAGCGGCACGCTCGAGGATCGCTACGTGCAGTCGGGACAGGCACGAGGTCTGGTCCGGGCCAAGACCGGGACCCTCACGGGTGTTCATGCGCTGGCGGGCGTGGTGACCCTGTCGGGCGGCCGGCCGGTCGCGTTCGCGCTGATGTCCGACGACACCGAGGGCGTGAACCCGTTCGTCACCCAGGCGGCCCTCGACCGGGTCGTGGCCGCGATGGCCGACTGTGCCTGCGGTGCCTAGGAAGCCCGTCGCCGCAGGCCGCCCTGGTCGCGGCGCCTAGGCTGCACGGGTGGCATCACGACTGGTCGACCTGCTTCCCCCGGAGCCGACTGACGACGTCGACGTCATCCACGAGGCGATCATGGGCTGGGTCGAGGACCGCGGCCTGACGCTGTATCCCGCCCAGGACGAGGCGATCCTCGAGTGCGTCTCCGGCTCCAACGTGGTCCTCGCGACCCCGACGGGCTCGGGCAAGAGCCTGGTCGCGACCGCGGCGATGGGCGCCACGCTGGCGCGCGGCGGCTGCAGCGTCTACACCGCGCCGATCAAGGCCCTCGTCAGCGAGAAGTTCTTCGACCTGTGCGAGATCTTCGGCGCCGAGAACGTCGGCATGGTCACGGGCGACGCAGCGGTCAACGCCGACGCCCCGATCATCGCCGCGACGGCCGAGATCCTGGCGAACATGGCGCTGCGCGAGGGCGCGGCCGCCGACATCGCGACGGTCGTCATGGACGAGTTCCACTACTACGCCGACCCCGACCGAGGCTGGGCCTGGCAGGTGCCGCTGATCGAGCTGCCCCGCGCCCAGTTCCTGCTGATGTCGGCCACCCTCGGCGACACGACGAAGCTGGAGGCGGACCTCGCCCGCCGGACGGGTCGCGAGACCGTCGCGGTGACCTCGGTCGAGCGGCCGGTGCCGCTGGTCAGCGAGTACGTCACGACGCCCATCCACGAGACCCTCGAGCAGCTCGTCGAGACCCATCAGACCCCGGTCTACGTCGTGCACTTCTCGCAGGCCGCCGCGTTGGAGCGCGCCCAGGCGCTGACCAGCGCCAAGGTCGCCACGCGGGCCGAGCGCGACGCGATCGCCGAGGCGCTGGGCGACTTCCGCTTCACCTCGGCGTTCGGCAAGACGCTCTCGCGGCTGATCCGGATGGGCATCGGCGTGCACCACGCCGGCATGCTGCCGCGGTACCGCCGCCTCGTCGAGACGCTGACGCAACGGGGCCTGCTCAAGGTCGTGTGCGGCACCGACACCCTCGGGGTCGGCATCAACGTGCCGATCCGCACGGTGCTGTTCAGCGGTCTGTCCAAGTACGACGGCACCCGCCAGCGGCACCTGCAGGTGCGCGAGTTCCAACAGATCGCCGGGCGTGCAGGCCGGGCCGGCTACGACACGGTGGGCCACGTCGTGGTCGAGGCGCCCGACCACGAGGTCGAGAACGCCCGGCTCGTGCGCAAGGCCGGGGACGACCCGAAGAAGCTCAAGCGGATCCAGCGCAAGAAGCCGCCGGAGGGCTTCGTGTCGTGGGGTCACGGCACGTTCGAGCGGCTCGTGAACGGCACGCCCGAGCCGCTCGTCTCGCGGATGAAGGTCAGCCACGCGATGGTGCTCGACGTCATCACCCGCCCCGGCGACGCCCGCGCGGCTCTCGAGCACCTCATCCGCGAGAGCGGCGAGACGCCCGAGTCCCAGGACCGGCTGCTCGAGCAGGTCGACAACATCATCGAGGCGCTCGTCGCCGGTGAGGTCGTCGAGCAGCTCGACCCGCCCGACGAGCAGGGCCGCACCCTGCGCCTGACGGTCGACCTGCAGGCGAACTTCGCGCTGAACCAGCCGTTGTCGCCCTTCGCGGTGGCGGCCTTCGACCTGCTCGACCGCGAGTCGCCCACGTACGCGCTCGACGTCGTCTCGGTCGTCGAGGCGACGCTCGACGATCCCCGCCCGATCATCAACGCCCAGCGCTTCCGGGCGCGCGGCGAGGCCGTGGCCGAGATGAAGATGGACGGCATCGAGTACGACGAGCGCATGGAGCTGCTCGAGGACGTCGAGCACCCCAAGCCGCTCGAGGAGCTGCTGAACGCGGCCTACGAGATGTACCGCAACGGCCACCCGTGGGTCGCCGACTACGAGCTGCGTCCCAAGTCGGTCGTGCGCGAGATGTGGGAGCGCGCCATGACGTTCTCCGAGCTCGTCTCGGACTACCAGCTGGCGCGCACCGAGGGCCTGGTCCTGCGCTACCTCTCGGACGTCTACAAGACCCTCGTCCGCACGGTGCCCCAGGCGGTGCGCAACGACGAGCTGACCGACCTGACCGAGTGGCTCGGCGAGCTGGTGCGACAGGTCGACTCCAGCCTGCTCGACGAGTGGGAGGAGCTCATCGCTCCCGGGCAGGACCCTGCCGAGGTCCGCGCCCAGGCGACCGGTGCCGACACCCCGCGCCCGCTCACGGCCAACGCCCGCGCGTTCCGGGTGCTGGTCCGCAACGCGATGTTCCGACGGGTCGAGCTGGCCGCGTTCGGCCGCTGGACCGCGCTGGGCGAGCTCGACGCCGAGTCGGGCTGGGACGCGCAGGCCTGGCGCGAGGCGATCGCCGAGTACCGCGAGGAGTACGACGAGCTCGGCACCGGGCCTGCGGCCCGCGGCCCCGAGCTGTTCATGGTCGAAGATGAGACCTCGCGCGTGTGGAAGGTCCGTCAGGTCTTCGACGACCCCGAGAAGGACCGCGACTGGGGCATCTCGGCCGAGGTCGACCTCGATGCCTCGGACGAGGCCGGCGAGCCGGTCGTCCGGGTGCTGTCCGTCAGCCCGCGCTGAGGTCCCAGGCCGTAGGTTGGGCGCCATGATCGACTGGAACGTCGCGCTGTCCACCTCTCGGCGTCTGATGCGTCCCGGACCTGAGCTCAGCCAGGCCGAGGTCGGTGAGGTCGTCGCCGAGCTGCGCGAGGCCTCGCTCGTCGCCGAGGGACCCGTACGCGAGTTCACCGGCCTCGTGCCCAGGTACCCCACGCCCGTGCTCGTGGTCGACCGGCCGCGCTGGGCCGAGGCCAACCTGGCGACGTTCCGGCTGCTGATGTCGCCGCTCGACGAGAAGCTCGCGGAGGCCGGCAAGCTGCCCACCGGACTGCCGCGCGCCGTCGGAGGCCGCGTCGCCGGCGTCGAGCTGGGCGCGATCGTGGCGTTCCTGGGCGGCAAGGTGCTCGGTCAGTTCGATCCGTTCGCCGAGGGGGAGCACGGGCCCGGCCGCCTGCTGCTGGTGGCGCCGAACATCGTCCACGTCGAGCGCGAGCTGGACGTCGACCCGTCGGACTTCCGCCGGTGGGTGTGCCTGCACGAGGAGACCCATCGGGCGCAGTTCACCGCGGTGCCGTGGATGCGCGACCACATGATGAGCAAGGTCGAGCAGCTGATGGACGCCACCGATGTGAGTGGTGGCGCCGTCACCGACGTGGTCTCCGAGGCGCTGCCCGAGCTGGTGCGCATCGTCCGTGGCGAGTCCGACAAGTCCCTGTCCGACCTGTTCCAGAACGAGCAGCAGCGCGAGGTCGTCGACGGCCTCACCGGCCTGATGTCGTTGCTCGAGGGCCATGCCGACGTCGTCATGGACGACATCGGCCCCGAGGTCGTCCCGAGCGTCGCCGAGATCCGCCGCAAGTTCACCAAGCGCCGGGGCTCCGGCTCGGCCCTGCAGAAGGTCGTGCGCCGGCTCCTGGGCTACGAGGCGAAGATGCGTCAGTACAGCGACGGTGCCTCCTTCGTGCGCCGCGTCATGGACCAGGTCGGCAAGGACGGCTTCGACGCCGTCTGGGCCGACCCGGCGCACCTGCCCACCCGCGCCGAGATCATCGACCCGAAGTCCTGGGTCGCCCGCGTCCACGGCTGATGAGCCGGCTCGACCCGCTGGTCGCGCGGTCCCGGAACCTGGTCGAGCCGTACCTGGCGCCCGGCGCGATCGTCGCGGTCTCGGGCGGGGCCGACTCGCTCGCGCTGGCCGCGGCCGTGTCGTTCTTCGTGCGGCGCCGTGGGTTCGAGGCGCGCGCCGTCGTGGTCGACCACGGCCTGCAGGCCGGCTCGGCCGAGGTGGCCGCCCGCGCGGTGGAGCAGTGCGAGCGTCTCGGCCTGCCCGCCTCGGTCCGCGCGATCGAGGTGCGCGACCTGGGCACCGGCCCGGAGGACGCGGCGAGGTCCGCTCGTTACCGCGCCCTGCTCGACGAGGCGGGCGACGACACGCCGATCCTGCTCGCGCACACCCTCGACGACCAGGCCGAGACGGTCCTGCTCGGTCTCGGTCGCGGCTCCGGGCCGCGAGCGATCCAGGGCATGCGACCGACCAACGGTCAGCTGTGCCGGCCCTTCCTGTCGCTGCGCCGGGCCGAGACGGAGCGGATCTGCGCCCTGCACGACCTCGACTGGTGGGACGACCCGCACAACGAGGACCCGGCCTTCCGCCGCGTGCGGGTGCGACGTGAGCTGCTGCCGCTCATGGAGGACGTGCTCGGCGGGGGAGTGGCCGAGGCCCTCGCGCGCACGGCCGACCTGGTGCGCATGGACGCGGACGCCGTCGACTTCCTCGCGATCCGGGCGATGCCGGAGTCGGGCGAGGTCGAGGACCTCTGGACGTTCGCCGACCTCGACACCCCGGTCCGACTGCGCATCTGGCGCCGTCTCGCCATCGACGCGGGCGCATCGCCCGGCGAGCTCTCCCACGCCCACACCGTGGCTCTCGACGCGCTGATGCAGTCGGCAGGAGGCAAGCGCATCGAACTGCCCGGGGGAGTCACGGCGGTCAGGAACGGCGACCGCGTGCACTTCGTGCCCCGAGATCTGTAGCGCTACGCACCTCAAAGTGACCTCGGCGCCCCGAATCGGGTGGGTAGCGCTCCACATCCGGAGCGGCGGAGCCGCCAGCGATTCGCGACCGGCTGCCGTGCGAAATGGTGTGCTGTGGCACGCTGGCACCGTGGACACCGAGCGCGTCGAAGCCGACCTCGACCTGACCCAGCCGCTCTTCTCGGAAGAGCAGATCCAGACCCGACTGGCCGAGATGGCTCGCCAGATCGAGGCCGACTACGAGGGGCGCGACCTGCTGCTCGTGGGCGTGCTGAAGGGTGCGGTCATGGTCATGGCCGACCTCTCCCGTGAGCTGGACCGCCATGTCGAGATCGACTGGATGGCCGTCTCCTCCTACGCGGGCACCAAGTCCTCGGGCGTCGTGCGGATCCTCAAGGACCTCGACACCGACCTGGACGGTCGCCACGTGCTGATCGTCGAGGACATCATCGACACCGGCCTGACCCTCTCGTGGCTCGTGGCCAACCTGAAGTCGCGCGGCCCGGCGTCGGTCGAGATCGCCACGCTGCTGCGCAAGCCGGAGGCGCTGGAGATGCCCGTCGACGTCAAGTACGTCGGCTTCGACATCCCGAACGCGTTCGTCGTCGGATACGGCTTGGACTACGACGAGAAGTACCGCAATTTGCGCAGTATCGGCACACTGGCTGAGCACGTGTATTCCTGACCCCAGGAACAGAACCGGACGGAATCCGAACTGCATGAACGACGAGGCGGCATGAACTTCAAGAGCCTGTTCAAGGGCCCGTGGCTGTGGATCATCCTCATCGCGGCCGTGGTCATCGGCGTGCTGTCCTTCTCCGGTTCGGCCGACGGGTACCGCGAGGTCAAGACCGCGACGATGGTCGGCTACTTCGACGACGCCAAGGTCAAGGACGTCACCTTCGTCGACGGCGACCAGGAGGTCCGCGCGACCCTCAAGGGCGACGGGGACAAGAAGGTCAAGGCCACCTGGCTTGGTCAGGAGCAGGGCGCGCAGCTCGTCGCGAAGGCCCAGAAGCTCGTCGACGACGACAAGATGAACGCCTACAACGTCAAGATGCCGCCGAAGAACACGCTGCTCTCGGTGCTGCTGAGCTTCCTGCCGTTCGTCATCTTCATCCTGATCTTCCTGTGGCTGATGAACTCGATGCAGGGCGGCGGCGGCCGGGTCATGCAGTTCGCCAAGTCCAAGGCGAAGCTCATGACCAAGGACACCCCGCAGACCACGTTCGCCGACGTCGCCGGCTGTGACGAGGCGATCGAGGAGCTCGGCGAGATCAAGGAGTTCCTCCAGGAGCCGGCCAAGTTCCAGGCGGTCGGGGCCAAGATCCCCAAGGGCGTCCTGCTCTACGGTCCTCCCGGCACCGGCAAGACCCTGCTCGCGCGCGCCGTCGCCGGCGAGGCGGGCGTCCCGTTCTACTCGATCTCGGGCTCGGACTTCGTCGAGATGTTCGTCGGCGTCGGCGCCAGCCGCGTCCGCGACCTGTTCGAGCAGGCCAAGGAGAACGCCCCCGCGATCGTCTTCATCGACGAGATCGACGCCGTCGGCCGTCACCGCGGCACCGGCATGGGCGGCGGACACGACGAGCGCGAGCAGACCCTGAACCAGCTGCTCGTCGAGATGGACGGCTTCGACGTCCGCGGCGGCGTCATCTTGATCGCCGCGACGAACCGTCCCGACGTCCTCGACCCGGCGCTGCTGCGCCCGGGCCGCTTCGACCGCCAGATCGCCGTCGAGGCGCCCGACCTGGCCGGCCGCACCCAGATCCTCAAGGTCCACGCCCGCGGCAAGCCGATCGATCCGGACGTCGACCTCGAGGCCGTCGCCCGCCGTACCCCCGGGTTCAGCGGCGCCGACCTGGCCAACGTGTTGAACGAGGCAGCGCTGCTGACCGCGCGCAACTCCGCCACGACGATCGACGACGCCGCCCTCGACGAGGCGATCGACCGCGTCATCTCCGGACCTCAGAAGCGCTCGCGCCTCATGAACGAGCACGAGCGACTGGTCACGGCCTACCACGAGGGTGGCCACGCGCTCGTCGCCGCGGCGCTGCCGCAGAGCGACCCCGTGCACAAGATCACGATCCTGCCGCGCGGCCGGGCGTTGGGCTACACGATGGTCCTGCCCGACGAGGACAAGTACAGCCAGACCCGGGCCGAGCTGCTCGACAAGCTCGCCTACATGCTCGGTGGCCGCGCCGCCGAGGAGCTCGTCTTCCACGACCCGACCACGGGCGCGGGCAACGACATCGAGAAGGCCACCAACCTGGCCCGCGCGATGGTCACCCAGTACGGCATGAGCGAGCGCATCGGCGCCGTCCGGTTCGGCGAGGACAACGGCCAGCCGTTCCTCGGCCGCGACATCGGCCACTCGCGCAACTACTCCGAGGACGTCGCAGCCGCGATCGACGACGAGATCTCCGGGCTCATCAAGCACGCCCACCAGGAGGCCTTCGACATCCTCGTCGAGAACCGCCACGTGCTCGACCAGCTGGTGCTGGAGCTGATGGAGAAGGAGACCCTCGACAAGGCCGAGGTCGCTCGGATCTTCGAGGCCCTGAACCGCCGCGACGTCCGCCCGGCCTGGACCGGCTCGGAGACGCGTCGCCCGTCGTCGCAGCCTCCGATCACCGTGCCGCACCGCAACGGCGCCGCCTCCGACTCCACCGGCTCCGAGGAGGGCATCGTGGTGGGTCCGGACTCCGGCTCGGACGCGCCGTCACCGGACCAGCCCCTGTCGGGCGAGTCCCCGACCGCCTGAGGAGGGCACGTGTCCGTCGATCATCCCCGTGCCGAGGCGGCCGTTCGCGAGCTGCTCGCGGCCATCGGTGAGGACCCCGACCGCGACGGTCTGCAGGACACGCCGGCGCGGGTCGCGCGGTCCTACGCCGAGCTGCTCGGCGGCTACGACCAGGACGCCCGCGAGGTGCTCTCCGCCGTCTTCGAGGTCGGCCACCGCGAGCTCGTGCTGGTCCGCGACATCGAGGTGTGGAGCATGTGCGAACACCACATGGTCCCGTTCTTCGGCGTTGCCCACGTCGGCTACATCCCCGGCGAGACGGGGCACGTCACCGGCCTGTCGAAGCTGGCCCGCCTCGTCGACGTGTACGCGCGCCGGCTGCAGGTGCAGGAGCGCCTGACGACGCAGATCGCCGAGGCGATGGTCGAGGTGCTCCAGCCGCAGGGCGTCATCGTGGTCATCGAGGCCGAGCACCTGTGCATGACGATGCGCGGGGTGTCCAAGGCCGGCGCCCGCACGATCACCAGTGCCGTCCGTGGCCAGCTGCTCGACCCGGCGACCCGGGCCGAGGCGATGCAGCTCATCTCCAAGTGAGCACCCGGGGCCTCTCGTGGTGACGCTGCCGCTGCCCGGCCTGGCGCAGGACCGGTGCGTCGTCATGGGCGTCGTCAACGTCACGCCCGACTCCTTCTCCGACGGCGGTCGCTGGTTCGACCCCGGTGCCGCCGCCGAGCGCGGCTTCGAGCTGGTCCGTCACGGTGCCGATCTGGTCGACGTGGGGGGCGAGTCCACGCGTCCCGGCGCCCTGCCGGTCGATCGCGAGGAGGAGCTGCGTCGCGTCGTCCCGGTGGTGCGCCGCCTGGCCGACGCGGGCGTCCTGGTCTCGGTCGACACCATGTGGGCCGAGACGGCCGAGCAGGCCATCGAGGCCGGCGCCGTCCTGGTCAACGACGTCTCCGGCGGCCGCGCCGACCCGGCGATGGTCCCGCTCGTCGCGCGCGCCGAGGTCCCGTTCGTCGTGATGCACTGGCGGGCCCACTCCCAGCAGATGCAGCAGCACACCGAGTACCGCGACGTGGTCGAGGACGTGCTGACGGAGTTGTGGGAGCAGTTCGACGCGGTGTGCGACGCGGGCGTCGACCCCGAGCGGATCGTGCTCGACCCGGGCCTGGGCTTCAGCAAGACGGGCGACCAGAACTGGACCCTGCTGGCGCACCTCGACCGGTTCACGAGCCTGGACCGGCCGCTGCTGGTCGCCGCGAGCCGCAAGGGGTTCCTGGGGGCGCTGCTGGCCGACGAGGTGGGACCGCGCCCGGTGGACGAGCGCGAGGACGCCACGACGGCGATCAGCACCCTCTCGGCCCTGGCGGGGGCGTGGGGCGTGCGGGTGCACGACCCCCGGCGCAGCGCGGACGCCGTGCGCGTCGTCGCGCGGCTGCGCCAGGAGCGCTCCGGTGAGTGACGTCCTGGCCGCCCACCGGGCCTTCTACGACGCGGTCGAGACCGGTGACGTCGACCTCATGGCCGCGCTGTGGGTGGACGATGCGGGCACGACCTGCGTGCACCCCGGCGCCCCGCCACTGAAGGGCACCGCGCCCATCCTGCGCTCCTGGACCGTGTTGATGGCCGGGGTCGGGTACATCCAGTTCTTCCTGACCGATGTCGAGGTCTCGCTGCTGCCGGCGAACGACCCGACCACGGCGATCGTCGTGTGCACCGAGAACATCCTGTCCGACGGCGGGTCGGTCGAGTCCTTCAACGGTGGTCGCGCCGTGGCGACGAGCATCCTCGTGCGCGATGGGGCACGATGGCGGTTCTGGGCGCGGCACGCCTCGCCGTTGATCGATCCGGAGGACGTATGAGCGACCAGCACCCCGGCGACCGCATCGAGCTGCGGGGCCTGTCGGCCGTGGGGTACCACGGCGTTTTCGACCACGAGCGCAGGGACGGCCAGACCTTCGTCGTCGACATCGTGCTGTCGGTCGACCTGGAGCCCGCGGCGACGAGCGGGGACCTGTCCCGGACCGTGCACTACGGCGAGTTGGCCGAGCAGGTGCACGCGATCATCACGGGGGACCCCGTCGACCTGATCGAGACATTGGCCCTCCGTATAGTGAGCGTATGTCTGGGCCATGAGCCCGTCCGCTGGGCCAGCGTGACGGTGCACAAGCCCGAGGCGCCGATCGAGGTGGCATTCACCGATGTCACCGTGACGATGGAGCGGAGCAAGCTGTGACCGAAGCACCCACCCCGTACGAACTCGACGCGGACACGATGACCGGAGGCATGCGCCCCATTCGTCAGGCCGTGCTGTCGATCGGTTCGAACCTCGGCGACCGTGCCGGCCGCCTGCAGGGTGCGGTCTCCGCACTGGAGGACACTCCGGAGGTCACCGTCGTGGCGATCTCCTCGGTCTACGAGACCGAGCCCGTCGAGGCTCCTGAGGGCTCGCGCCCGTTCCTCAACGCCGTCGTGCTCATCGACACCACGCTGACCGTGCACACGCTGCTCGACCGCGCCATGGCGATCGAGGACGCGTTCGAGCGCGAGCGCAGCGAGCCGGGTGCCCCGCGCACCCTCGACGTCGACATCATCGTCGTCGGCGACCGCGTGGCCCAGGACGACTCCCTGACGCTGCCGCACCCGCGCGCCCACGAGCGCGCCTTCGTCCTCGTGCCGTGGCTCGAGATCGACCCCGAGGGCGAGATCCCCGGACACGGATTCGTCGCGGACCTGATCTCCGGCGTCGACGCCTCCGGGGTGACCAAGCGCGAGGACGTCGAGATCATCTTGTGACCCGGCGATGAGACAGGTTCGGCGCAGTTCACCGCTCTACGTCGTCGCGTTGATCGCGGCGGGTCTGATCGTCGGTCGACTGCTGCCGCCCCTCATCGTCCGGTTCGACGGCGCGTCTCCGCCGGTCCCCGGCTGGGCGGCCGCGATCGTGATGCTCTGCGGGGCCATCGCGATCGGAGCGCTGGCCTGGGGGACCTGGCAGAACCTGCACCGCCGGCAGCGCTGGTTCGCCGCCGAGCACGGCATCCGGTTGTTGGCGCTGGCCAAGGCCGCGGTCATGGTCGGCGGCGTGTTCACCGGCGGCTACGCCGGGTACGCGCTGGCCTACCTGGGCTCGTCCACCGAGATGGGCGAGATGAGGCTCTGGCGCTCGGCGGCCGCGGCCGGCGCCGCCCTGCTGCTGCTCATCGCTGCCCTCGTCCTCGAGTGGACCTGCCAGCTTCCGTCGGACGACGACGAGGAGAAGGCCAGCTCCTCCGACGCCGATCCCTCGCCTGCCTGAACGCGGTATCCATCCGTGACGCTCACTGCGGTGGGTGTCAGCGAGGTCTGGCATCGTCGTCCACCCGTCGTCATGATGGGGCTCGATCACCTCGACCGTGACGTGCAGGCTCTGACTCGCAAGGTCTTCGACCGGCCCGAGTAGGTCTCAGCGGCGCTGCCACCAGCGGCGCTGGGGCACGTCCTGCTGCCACGAGGCGTTCTGCCACGTCAGCAGCAGCCGCTCGCGAGCGCCGCGGGGCGCCCGGCCGGCGCACACGGTGAACGTCGTGCCGTCGCGGTCCAGCGAGGTGGTCAGATCGGTCGGGCCGGCGTCGCCGGGCTGCCACGCCTGCCAGCGCAGTCGGACATCGGCGAGGTCTCCGGTGCCCTTGACGTGGACGCGGGCCTCACGCCCACGGAGGTCGACGCGGACGTCGTCCAGCCGCACGCGCGTCGGCTTGCGGTCGAGTGCCTCGCGCGCGACCTGTGCCCAGTCCGCCAGGAAGGACTCGTGGCCGTGGGCGATCGCCCCGGCGCGGGCGCGGCCGCGCATCGACTCGAGGCGTTCGCGGTCGGCCAGCAGGTCGAGCGTCGCGTGCGCCAGGCGTGCAGCGTCTCCCGCCGGCACCAGCACCCCGTCGACGCCCGACTCGATCTGCTCGGCAGGGCCGTAGGGCACGTCGAACGCCAGGACCGGACACTCGCGCATGCGCGCCTCGAGGATGAACAGGCCGTAGCCCTCGAAGCGGCTGGTCAGCCAGGCGAGGTCGGCCTCCCACAGCCGGTCCGCCGCGTCCGGGACGTGTCCGTGGAAGACCACGCGGTCGGCGACGCCACGCTCGGCGGCGCGGTCGCGCAGCCTCTGCTCCTCGTCGCCGTCGCCGTAGATCTCCAGCGTCGCGGTGGGGTGACGTGGCGCGACGAGGGCGAAGGCGTCGATGGCGCGGTCCAGTTGCTTCTGGGGGTGCAGCCGGGCGATCACGACGATCCGTCCGGGCACCCGCGCCGGTGGGGGCGAGGGCGGCTCGACGGCCTCCACGGGATTGGCCACGACGTGGAACTGGGGCAGGTCGCCGAAGCGCAGCCGCAGGTCGTGCCGCTGGCGTTCGGTCAGGGTGTTCAGGGCGTCGAACCGGTCCACGTGAGCCAAGGAGGACGCGTACGACGGCTCGAGAGGCGAGTCCCAACGGCGTTCGCCGCGCAGGTGGGGGTTGTGCATCTGGTGCATCAGGACGATCCGAGGATCGTCGAGCAGGCCCAGCTCCTCGGCGACGAACCGGCTGTCGCTGACCAGGAACACGGGCCCGTCCGTGGGGACGACCTGGCGGGTCCACCAGCGCCACAGGTCGCCGAGCCCGTCGCCGGCCAGCACGACGCGCCCGTCGCGGTCGAGCACGCGGGTGTCGCCGGCCATGTCGTCCGCCGGGGTGAAGGCGTACGTCGTGCCGTCGGGCCGCAGATACTCCCAGGTGGTCTCGGTGCCGTCGTCGCGGAGGTGACGGCGCCGCCACGGGTAGCCGACCTCGACGTCGTCCTGCGTCCGGTCGGGCACGGGGACGGGCGGGGCCTCGACGGAGGGGAGCGCGGTCAGGTCCCGCTCGCGCAGGTCCTCGTGGAGGTTGACCAATCGGCTCTGCGGCAACAGCAGCCCCTCGGCCAGCAGGCCGGCCCGGATCGGGTCGTAGGACGGGACCGGGTTGTAGGTCAGGATCGGGAAGTCGAGCCCCGCGGCGACGAACAGCCGGTGGCGGAGCAGGACCATGCGGGTCTGGCCGCCCGCACCGAGCCGGACGTTCCCGACGACGGAGAACCAGGCGCCGGCGGGGAAGGGTGTGGCCGGCTCGCCCGGTGCTGCAGCAGATGGCGACACGCGGCGAGCGTATAGCATCGACGCCGTCCGGGATGATCGGCGAAGGCGTAGGTGACATGGGCAAGCTGCGGTCGCTCACGCGGCGGGTGCGGGACCTGGCGACGGGTCCGGCGAAGCCCCTCGACGTCCTCGCCCGCGAGTTCCCTGCGCTGGTCCGCAAGCTCCCCAAGGACCTCGACGGCAGCGTCGAGGCGCAGCTGCGCGAGCGACTGCCCGAATGGTTGGACGGCGTCGACCGTGCGGCGCTGGTGCGTCGGGTCCCGTCCTGGGCGAAGGTCGCCTTGCACCATCTCGAGCACGACGACCTGGCCGCCCTCCACGCCGCGCTCGACCACGGCCTGCTCGACGTGCGCCAGTTCGCCGCCGGACTCCACGAGGGCGAGCCGGTCGTGCACTTGCCGGGCTGGGACGATCCGTCGATCCCGCGCGAGACCTTCGTGCTGGCCACCTCCGAGACGCGATTCGCCGGCGAGGTCGTCCGGGCGCGCGTGGTCGACGACCGCTTCGAGGCGGTCGTCCGTGCCGGTTTCGCGCACATCGACGCCGACGGTGCCGTGCCCGAGCTGGTCGTCGTCACGCCCGGGGTGCGGGCGGAGTGGATCGGCGAGACCTCCGGGCACCGCGGCGGCGCCGCGATGTGGCGCGAGACGTACGACCGCAGCACCTGGGCGATCGAGCTGCCGCTCTCGAGGATGGGCCCCGAGCAGGCGCTCGACCTCGAGGTCGAGGTGCGCCTCGCGGGACGCACCGCCGGCGGCCGCCTCGACCTCGTCGTGCCCGCCGACCCGATCGGCCCGGCCATCGACGGCATCGACCTCGAGCGCGGCACGATCGTGGTGCGCGGACGGGGTCTGACCACCGCTCCGACGCTGGAGTCGGCGTCCGTCACGGTGACGGCCGACGAGTTCAGCCGGCTGGGCTCCAGCTTCCGCGCCGTCTTCCCGGGCACCGCCGACCGCTGGGGCCGGGGCCCGCTTCCGCTCCCGGTGGGGGACTACGCCGTGATCGCGGACGGGCAGCCGGTGCCGCTGGCCGCGGAGCTGGTCGACTGGCCCGCCGACCTCGCCGACGGTCCGCTCGTGGGACACACCACGCACGACGGGCTGCGGCTGATCAAGCCGCGGCTGCCCGACGAGAACACGATGTACGGCCAGCGCTACCTGCGCGAGGCGTACGAGGCCCTCGAGGCACCCGTCGACGCGCGTGCGGCGATGTTCCAGTGCTACTGGGCCGAGGTCGCCACCGACAGCCAGGCCGCGATCCACCGCGAGCTGCGCCGTCGCGACCCGCGGCTGCGGCTCTACTGGGGCACCGTCGACCACTCCGTCGCCCTGCCCGAGGGCGCCAAGCGCGTCATCGCCGGGACGCGCGAGTGGTACTCGGCGCTGGCGACCTCGAAGTTCCTCGTCAAGAACACCGAGGTGGGTGCCTACACGCGGCTGCGTCCGGGCCAGGTGTACCTGCAGACGTTCCACGGCCAGCCGTTCAAGCGCATGGGCCGGCCCGACTTCGTGCGGCGGATGGCGCCGTGGCGCGCCGAGTACGAGGCCACCACACGTCGCTCGGCTTACTGGGACGTCATCTGCCTGCCGTATCCCGAGGCTGCCGAGTTCTACCGCGAGGCCTACGACTGGGACGGTCCGGCGTTCGATCACGGACTGCCGCGCACCGACTCGCTGCTGGCCGACGACGCCGCCGAAGTGCGCCGCAGGACGCGTCGCCTGTTCGGCATTCGCGACGACCAGACGGCCGTCCTGCACGCCACCACGTGGCGCGAGGACCTGTCACGCGGAGACAACACCTCGGCGGACCCCGGACTCCTCGACGTCAAGGCCCTGGCCGAGCAGCTCGGCGACGACGTGGTCGTGCTGCAGCGCAGCCACCACTCCGTCGCCCGGTCGGACCAGCGCCACGGCAGCGGAGGAGGCGTCGTCGACGTCACCGACCATCCCGAGATCAACGACCTCGTGCTGGCTGCCGACCTCGCCATCTTCGACTACACGTCGCTGCGGTTCGACTTCGCGATCACCGGCAAGCCGATGATCTTCTTCGTCCCCGACCTCGAGAAGTACGAGAACGAGCTGCGTGGCTTCCTGTTCCCGTTCGAGGAATCGGCGCCCGGTCCGGTCGTGCGTGACTCCGGTGAGTTGGCGGGGCTCGTCCGTGACACCTCGTGGGCGGCCGAGCACGCCGACGCCTACGCCGCCTTCAACGAGCGGTTCAACCGGTTCCACGACGGGCACGCCGCCGAGCGGGTCGTCGACGGCCTGCTCGGGTGGGACGCGTGAGGCTGTTCAAGCGGGCGGCTCCCCAGCCGCTGCTCAGCGTCATCGTGCCGGTCTACGACGTCGAGGAGTACCTGGCGGAGTGCCTGGACTCGATCCTCGAGCAGTCGCAGGCGCCCTTCGAGGTGATCGTGGTCGACGACGGCTCTCCTGACGCCAGTGCGAAGATCGCCCGGAAGTACGCCCGACGCGATGCCCGGGTGACGGTCGTGACTCGCCCGAACGGCGGCCTGAGCGCCGCGCGGATGACCGGCATCGAGCACGCCACGGCGCCCTACCTGACGTTCGTCGACTCCGACGACGTGGTGTCCGCCGAAGGGCTCTCCGCTGCGGTCGAGGTGCTCGAGCGCAGCGGCGCGGACTACGCGCTCCTGCCGTACGCGCAGTTCCGCGACGTGGACGCCCCCAGCCCCGCGCCGCCCTGGGTCGCCGACCTCTACGAGCCGCAGGCGCGGACGGTCACGGCCCACGAGAACCCCGAGGTGCTGGCCCAGGCGACCGCTTGGTCGAAGGTCTACCGGCGCTCGTTCTGGGATCGCGCGGCGCTCGAGTTCCGTCCCGGCGTCCTCTACGAGGACCAGGAGGTCACGGCGCGAGCCTTCGCGGCGGCGGACCGGATCGACCTCGTGCCGTTCCCGACCTACCTGTGGCGCATCCGTCCCGGCTCGATCACCCGCGAGGCCACCGAGCGGTCGATCGGCGCCTTCTTCGACGCGATCGCGCTGAGCCTCGACGCGCTGGCGGCCGTCCCCGGCGCCCGGGCGTCGCGGGCGTCGCAGGTGCTGTCGAACGACGTGCCGCGGTACCTGCGCACCCTCGCGAAGGTCACGGACGACGGCTACCGCGACCGCCTGTTCCGCGGCGCGCTCGACCTGCTCGCGGAACCCGATCTCGACCTCGCACAGTCGCCGGCCGAGGCCCGGGTCGTCTACGCGCTGCTGCGAGCCGGGAGGTCCTCCGACGTCGCGACGTTCGTCGAGAGGGGCGGCCTCGACCTGCCGTCCCTGCGATCGGACGACGTCGGCGGGCAGCCGGCGCTGGTGTTCCCGTTCGCCGGCGATCCCGACGTCCCCGATGAGGCTCGGGTCCTGTCCGAACGTCAGACTCCCCTCGATGCGACGGTCCTGCGGGCGTACCTCGACGAGTCCGGCCTGCGCCTGACCGTCGCGGCCTGGCTCCGCCACGTCGACGGCGACCGGCCGACGTGCCGCGCGTGGCTGCGCGACATCACCGGCTGGGAGCGCGAGTTCGCGGTGACCCCGGCCGACGAGTTCATCGGGCACCGGGTGCGCACCACGCGTCGCAGCAACGAGGACAGCGTCTGGGACCTCTCGCTCGCGTTGCCGGACCCTGACGACGTCGACGTGTCCGAGCTCGTCGTGGAGGTCACGCACCATGGCCGCACCCAGCGCGCGGTGGCGACGCGGATCGACCCGCTGGGCTCGGCTGCGATCCGGCAGGACGCCGGCGGTCCGACGCTCTCGGGTGAGGAGCCGTGGCTGCTCGACCGGCGCGACGTCGTGCTGTGGAAGGGCGAGCTGACGGACCCGGCGGACGTCGAGATCCCCGCCGAGCTCGGTGAGCACGAGGTGCCCGGCCTGGTCGACCAGGCGCTCGCCCTGCAGCTGCCGTGGGACTTCGAGCTGGAGGACCGCCAGGGCTACCTGGCGCTCGCCGGCCCGCGCCGACTCAAGGTCGTCGTCCAGCCGAAGGTCCCGCGCGAGCAACTGACCGTCTGGTGGCAGCGCGACCACGCGGCCGAGGAATCTCCTTCGACGTGATGCTGTCCTGTTGGGCCGCGACCGACCGCCCGGCTGGTGTGAGAGTCACCACGTCATGCCGTGGTCCCGAGGCGGCCCGACCACCGTCGACGACGGTGTCCTGCTCTGCTCCCGACACCACCGTGAAGTGCACGATCAGGGCTGGCAACTCCGGCTCGATCGGGTCGAGAACGTGGTCGGGTTCAGACGGCGCGAGGGTCACGCGTGGCAACGTCACCACCGCTACCGAGCGCTCCCTCGCGAGCGACGCCGGAACAGCGAGAGGGTCGTCGCGCCGGTAGGTTGACGCCGTGGACCTCGTGCGCAGAGCGCTTCAACGGTTGCGCCGGCACAGTGCCGGCGATGCGCCGTCTCCTGCGGCGATGGCCAAGCGCGTCCGCACCGCCTTCCGCCTCGACGAGCCGGGCTGGCGTGCCCTCGTCGCCGAGGTCGCCGCGGCGGCTCCCGGTTGGTCCCGTGAGGACTGGCTGAACCTGCCGGTGCGCGATCGCGTGGCCCTGTACAGCGCGTCGATCGACCACCGCGACGTCGTCGACATGCTGGCCGAGTCGCGCACCGTCCACGGTCCGTCCTTCCTCGTCGAGCGCGGCACCCACCGGATCCGGCTGGGCGAGCCGGTCGACGCGCCCGACTGGATGTTCGTGGCCCAGGAGCACGATCTCGTGGCCCGCGTCGCGGTCGAGGTGGCCGGCTCGTCGCCCGTCTACGTGGCGGGCACGTCGTTCATCTCCGGCATCACGTTCGACCCGACGGCTGACACGGTCGCCGTCGAGGCCACCACGAGCCGCGGCACGGTCGTGCCCGAGGTGACGATGCGGCCCGACGCGGTCGCCGACGCCGAGAGCGGCGAGCGGTGGGCCGACCAGACCGAGGCGTCCTGGTGGGTCCGGCTCGACCTCGACCGCAGCGAGCCGATCACCCTCGCCGTCACCGTGACCGTCGACGGCGTGGTCCGTCGCACCGAGATCACGATCCCGGCGCTCGATCAGCGGGTCCGCTCCGTCGATGTGCTCGCCACGGACTCCGGAGTGCGACTCACGGCCGACGGCGTGGACCTGCGGGTGGCCGCCCTGACGCAGGAGTGGGGCAGCGGTACGTCGCCGCTGAGCCTGGACGCGGTCGCCCAGCGATTCGGCACCGTCGCGACGATCCCGTCCGGCCGCTACGCGGTCACGGCGGAGGTGCCCCTGGACCTCGACGACCCCGAGGCGCTGTGCCGGTCGCTGGCCGACCGGGCGATCGACTTCGTCGACCTGTTCGTCACCGCGCGCGGATGGTCGCCGGGCGAGGCGGACGTCTCGCTCGTGGTGCGCAACCCGATCCCCGTCGCGGACCGCGGCCGCCGCCGCCAGCGGCTGCTGCTCGACGAGATCCGCGAGCACGCGGGGCCGTTGCGCGAGCGCGCCGTCGTCATGTGCTTCAGCGGCACCGGCGCCGGTGACAGCGTCGCCCCGATCGCCCGCGGCCTGGTCGAGCGCGGCATCCCGGTCGACTGGATCGTCACCGACCACTCCGTGGCCGTGCCCGAGGGTGTGCGCCCGGTGCTGCTGCACTCGCGCGAGTGGCACGAGGCCTTCACGCACGCCCGGTACCTGGTCAACAACGCCGAGTTCCCGCACTACGTCCGGTTCCGCGAGGGCCAGCGCTACCTGCAGACCTGGCACGGCACGCCGCTCAAGCGGATCGGCCACGACATCGAGAACCCGCGGTTGACGGCCGGCTACACGGCTGCCATGGAGCGCGAGGCCAAGGCCTGGGAGGCGCTGCTGGCGCAGAACGCCTACGCCGCCGGGGTGCTGCCCCGGGCGTTGGCGTCCGGGGCGCGCACGATCGTCGAGGGCTACCCCCGCAACGACGCGCTCGCGCTGGACGGTGACGACGGGCCCGTGCGACGACGGACCCGCGAGGCGCTCGGGCTCGGGGACGAGCTCGTCGTCCTCTACGCGCCCACGTGGCGTGACTCCGCCCGGGACGCCCGCGGCCGGCGGGCCTTCGTGTCGCACCTGGACGCGGCCCGGGTCCACGAGCGCACCGGTGCCACCGTGCTGGTCCGCAGCCACAGCAACGCGGCCGCGGGGCGCGGCCTGCTCGCCTCGCCGGGGGTCGTGGACGTGACGGCCCACCCCGACATCACGGCGCTGCTGGCGGCGGCGGACGTGCTGGTGACCGACTACTCCTCGGTGATGTTCGACTTCGCCGTCACCGAGCGGCCGCAGATCCTGCTGGTGCCCGACGCCGCCGAGTACCGCGACGAACGCGGCTTCTACCTCGACCTGCACGAGATGCCGCCCGGCCCCGTCGTCACCTCGACGGACGAGGCGATCGACGTCCTGATGAACGGTGACACGTCCGGCGCGGACCGCACCGCGTTCCGGCAGCGGTTCGCACCGTTGGACGACGGCGGGGCCACCGGCCGGGTGCTCGACGCGTGGCTGGGGCCCGTCTCAGGCCTCTAGCAGGCCCAGGAGGTAGTCGCCGTAGCCGCTCTTGACCAGCGGGCGGGCGAGCGTCGCCAGCTCGTCGTCGGTCAGCCAGCCCTGGCGCCAGGCGATCTCCTCGGGGCACGAGACCTTGAGTCCCTGTCGCTTCTCGATCGTGCGCACGAAGGCGCCCGCGTCGGCGAGGTCGTCGAACGTGCCGGTGTCGAGCCACGCGGTGCCGCGGGGGAGGACCTCGACCTGCAGCGTCCCCTCGTCCAGGTAGGTGCGGTTGAGGTCGGTGATCTCGAGCTCGCCGCGGGCCGACGGCTGCAGCACGCGGGCGCGCTCGAGGACGGAGTTGTCGTAGAAGTACAGGCCGGGCACCGCGTAGTTGCTGCGCGGCTTCTCGGGCTTCTCCTCCAGGGAGATGGCCCGTCCCGTCTCGTCGAACTCGACGACGCCGTAGGCCGTGGGGTCGGCCACGTGGTAGCCGAACACGGCCGCGCCCACGGTGTGGTCGAACCGGTGCAGGCTGGTGCCGACGCCCGCCCCGTAGAAGATGTTGTCGCCCAGGACGAGCGCCGCGCCCTCGGCGCCGACGTGGTCCGCGCCGATGATGAACGCCTGTGCCAGGCCGTCCGGGGAGGGCTGCTGGGCGTACGTCAGGTTCACGCCGAAGCGGGAGCCGTCGCCCAGGAGACGCTCGAACGCCTCGGCGTCGTGGGGCGTCGTGATGATCAGGATGTCCCGGATGCCCGTCGCCATGAGGGTCGACAGCGGGTAGTAGATCATCGGCTTGTCGTAGACGGGGACGAGCTGCTTGCTGACGCCGAGGGTGATCGGGTGCAGTCGCGAGCCGGTTCCCCCGGCCAGGATGATGCCACGCATGGGTTGCACCCTATGCGATCGGCGGGACCGAGGTCGCCGGGCGGACGGTACGCTCGTGCGCATGCGATTGCTGGTCACCGGCGGTGCCGGGTTCATCGGGTCCAACTTCGTCCGTCAGGTGGTGGACCGCACGGACGACCGCGTCACCGTGCTGGACAAGCTGACCTACGCCGGAAGCCGTGAGTCCCTCGCGGGTCTGCCCGAGGACCGGGTCTCGCTCGTCGTCGGGGACGTCGCCGACTCCGAGCTGGTCGACTCGCTCGTCGCCGAGCACGACGCGGTCGTGCACTTCGCGGCCGAGTCGCACAACGACAACTCCCTCGTCGGGCCGCGGCCGTTCCTGGACACCAACATCATCGGCACGTTCGCGCTGCTCGAGGCCGTGCGCAAGCACGACGTGCGCTACCACCACATCTCCACCGACGAGGTCTACGGCGACCTCGAGCTGGACGATCCGCAGCGGTTCACCGAGTCGACGCCGTACAACCCGTCGAGCCCGTACTCGTCGACGAAGGCCGGCTCCGACCTGCTCGTCCGGGCCTGGGTGCGCTCGTTCGGCGTCCGCGCGACGATCTCGAACTGCTCCAACAACTACGGACCGTTCCAGCACGTCGAGAAGTTCATCCCGCGCCAGATCACGGGCCTGATCGACGGCATCCGCCCGCGCCTGTACGGCGAGGGCCTCAACGTCCGCGACTGGATCCACGTCGACGACCACAACTCGGCCGTCCTGACGATCCTCGAGTCCGGACGCATCGGCGAGACCTACCTCATCGGCGCCGACGGCGAGAAGTCCAACCGCGAGGTCGTCGAGGCGCTGCTGCAGCTCTTCGGCCGCGAGCCCGACGACTTCGAGCACGTGACGGACCGCCCCGGGCACGACCTGCGCTACGCGATCGACTCCACGAAGCTGCGCACCGAGCTGGGCTGGACCCCGCAGTTCTCGGACTTCTCGGCCGGACTCGAGGACACGGTGCGCTGGTACCGCGAGAACGAGGACTGGTGGCGGCCCGCGAAGGCGGCCACCGAGGCCAAGTACGCCGCAGCGGGACAGTGAGGGAGCGCCGATGAAGATCGAGACCACTGCCGTCCCGGGCCTGCTCGTCGTCCACCTGGACGTCCACGGCGACAACCGCGGCTGGTTCAAGGAGAACTGGCAGCGCGAGAAGATGGTCGACGCCGGGCTGCCCGACTTCGGGCCCGTCCAGCAGAACATCTCGTTCAACGGCACCGCCGGCACGATCCGCGGCATCCACGCCGAGCCGTGGGACAAGTACGTCTCGGTCGCGGCCGGCCGTGCGTTCGGTGCCTGGGTCGACCTGCGCGAGGGTGAGTCCTTCGGCGCCACCTTCTGGGTCGAGCTGAACCCGCAGACCGCGGTGTTCGTGCCGCGTGGCGTCGCCAATTCGTTCCAGGTCCTCGAGGACGGCACGGCGTACACGTACCTGGTCAACGACCACTGGAGCGCCGACGCCGTCTACGCGAACGTCAACCTGCTCGACCCCGAGCTGGCGATCCCGTGGCCGCTGCCCATCGCCGAGATGTCCGACAAGGACAAGGCGCACCCGATGCTGGCCGACGTCCAGCCCATGGCGCCGCGTCGCACGGTCGTGATCGGCGCCGGGGGACAGCTCGGCAAGGCGCTGCAGAAGCTTCTCCCGGACGCCGAGTTCCACGACTTCCCCGAGGTCGATCTCTCCAGGCCCGAGACCCTCGACACGATCGACTGGAACGGCGTCGGCACGCTGATCAACGCCGCGGCGTACACGAACGTCGACGGGGCCGAGACGCCCGAGGGCCGCACCCTGTGCTGGGCCATCAACGTCACGGGCGTCGCGGCGATGGCGCGGATCGCGATCGCGCACGGGCTCACCTTCGTCAACGTCTCGAGCGACTACGTCTTCGACGGCACCGTCGAGGAGCACGAGGTCGACGAGGCGGTCTCGCCGCTGAGCGTCTACGGCCAGACCAAGGCGGCCACCGAGGCCGTGACGTCGGTCGTGCCGAAGAACTACCTCGTCCGCACCAGCTGGGTCGTCGGCGAGGGCGCCAATTTCGTCGACACGATGCGCCGACTCGCCCGCAACGGCGTCTCGCCGTCGGTGGTCGACGACCAGTTCGGCCGCCTCACGCCGGCCTCGGTGCTGGCCGAGGGCATCGTCGACCTGGTCCGTTCGGGCGCCCCGTACGGCATCCACCACGTCACCGGCCGTGGTCCGGTCGAGACGTGGGCCGACATCGCGCGTCGCGTCTTCGCCGAGGAGGGCCGCGATCCCGCGGACGTCACCGGCGTCACGACCGAGGAGTACCTGGCGGGCAAGGCCGCCGCGCCCCGCCCGCGCCACTCCGCCCTGCGGCTGCCGGACTGACGGTCTCCCGATGGCCCGCATGCTGACCCCGCTCCCTGCGGCCGAGTTCGCCCGGATCTGCGAGCGGATCGACGACGGCACGGCCGAGCGCGCCGATCTGAAGGCCGCCACCAAGCACCTGCTGGCCCTGCTGCAGCGCAAGGCGCCCGGGCACAGCGTCGAGGTGCGGATCCCGCCGTTCGCGGCGATCCAGTGCATCGAGGGAGCCAGTCACACGCGGGGGACCCCTCCGGCGGTGGTCGAGACCGATCCCGAGACCTGGATCGCCCTGGGTCGCGGCACGCTCGCGTGGACGGACGCCTCGGTGCGCGCCAGCGGCGAGCGGTCCGACCTCACGCCACTGCTCCCGCTCGACCGGGGGACGGGTCGGTAGAATCCGGCGCATGCGTCTACGACTCCTGGCCCTGCTGCTCCTCGCCGTGCCCGTGCTCGCCGCCTGCGGTGGCGACGACGAGGGTGACTCCAGCGCCGGGAAGTGCACGTACGTCGAGGAGGGCTCGGCCGCGAAGGAGGCCAAGCTGCCGCCGTCCGAGCCGAAGTCCGCCGACACGCTCACCGTCGCCACGAACCGCGGGGACATGAAGCTGACGCTGACGCCCGACGCCGCGCCCTGCACGGTCAACTCCTTCGTCTCCCTCGCCGAGCAGGGCTACTTCGACGGCACGAAGTGCCACCGCCTGGTGCCGGGCTTCGTGCTGCAGTGCGGCGACCCGTCCGCGACGGGCGCCGGGGGACCGGGCTACAGCTTCGACGACGAGCTGAGCGGCGACGAGACCTACCCGGCGGGCACGCTGGCGATGGCCAACGCCGGCCCCGACACGAACGGCTCGCAGTTCTTCATCGTGCTCGCCGACGCCCAGCTGCCGCCGAGCTACACCGTCTTCGGCAAGGTCGACGACGCCGGCCTGGCCGTCGCGCGCGCCATCGAGAAGGACGGCAACGGCCCGGACGGCGTCGCCCCCGCCAAGGACGTCGTCATCGAGTCGGTCTCCTGACCGCGACGGCTCAGACCTGTCGGCCGCCGGCCCAGTAGGGCTTGCGCAGGTCGCGCTTGAGGATCTTGCCCGAGGGGTTGCGCGGCAGCATCTCGACGACGTCGATCGTGCGGGGCACCTTGTAGTGCGCCAGGTGCTCGCGCGCCCAGGCGATGATCTCGGCCTCGGTCGCGTGGGCGCCCGGTCGCAGGGCGACCACGGCCTTGACCGACTCGCCCCACGTCTCGTCGGGGACGCCGATGATGGCGACCTCGAGCAGGTCGGGGTGCTCGGACAGCACGCGCTCGACCTCCGGCGAGTACACGTTCTCGCCACCGGTGATGATCATGTCCTTGATCCGGTCCTCGACGTAGACGTAGCCGTCCGCGTCGATGTGGCCGATGTCGCCGGTGCGGACCCAGCCGTCCCCGGCGTAGAGCTCGGCCGTGGCGTCGGGCCGACCGTGGTAGCCGGGCGTGGCCTGCGCGGTGCGGAACCACAGTTCGCCGGCCTCGCCGGGGGTCACGTCCTGCAGGGTGGCCGGGTCGACGACGCGCGCCTCGACGCCCGGGATGGGCTTGCCGGCGGAGAGCAGTCGCTCGGGGTGCTCGAGGTCGCGGTGCTCGTCGTCGTGCAGCATCGTCACGACGCCGCAGAACTCGGTCAGGCCGTACACCTGGTAGAACGCCGTGTCCGGCCAGTGGTGCTGGGCACCGCGCAGGATCGTCTGGGGCATCGGGGCCGCGCCGTAGGAGAACGCACGCAGGCCGCTGAACAGCTTCATCGCGTCGTCGCCGGCCTGCAGCAGCATCGCCACGACGGCGGGTACGAGGAACGCGTGGGTGACGCCGGCCATCATGGCGCCGGCCAGCGCCGTGGGCTCGACCTCGCGGATGATGTGCCCCGGCACCCGGTTCTTGATCCCGAACATCGCGTACGAGGTGCCGCCGACGTGGAACATCGGCATCGCCACGAGCATCTTCGAGCCCTCGGGGTACTCGATGCCCGCATCGGCGTTCTCGGTGTGGGCGACGAGGTTGCGCTGGGTCAGCAGGACGCCCTTGGGCCGCCCGGTCGTGCCGGAGCTGTACATCACGACGACGGGGTCGTCGGGGCTCGTGTCGGGCGACTGGTCGAGCGGCTCGCCGGCCGACTGCCACGCCTCGAACTCGTCGGCCTCACCGCCCATCACGATGATCTTCTCGACCGTCGTGAGCTGGTCGCGGATGACCTCGACCTGGTCCATCAGCTCGGCGCCGACGAACAGCAGCTTCGCGCCGGAGTCGTTGATCGTGTAGTCCAGCTCGTCGCCGGCGAGGCGCCAGTTGACGATCGCGGTGGCCGCGCCGACGAGGCTGGCGCCGAGCACCAGCTGCAGGATCGCCGGGTTGTTCTTGTCGACCACGGCGATGTGGTCGCCGTGGCCGACGCCGTCGGCCGACAGGGCGCCCGCGGTACGGCGCACCGACTCCCACGCCTGCGCCCACGTCCACTCGCGACCCTCGTAGATCCACCCCGTCTCGTCGGGGGCGGCGTCCGCTGCGGCGCGGGCGTGGTCGGCGATGAACGTGGCGTCGGTCATGGGGTCTCCTGAGGGACGGTGACGAGACAGTGACTGTGAGGTGGCTCACACGGTAGCCCGCCCGAGTCCCGAGTGGAAGACTTCCAAGCAGCCATGACTGTTTGTGTCGGCTTCTCGACCTTCCCGTGGTGGTCATGGCGCCCGTGGGTGGCCGCTAGACTGAATCCGTGCCCCGCGGAGATGGTCTCCTGACCCACGAGCTCGACCCCGCCGATGCCGGACCCCAGGACGCCTGTGGTGTCTTCGGTGTCTGGGCGCCCGGTGAGGAAGTCGCGAAACTGACGTACTTCGGCCTCTATGCCCTGCAGCACCGCGGGCAGGAGTCGGCCGGCATCGCGGTCAGCAACGGCCGCCAGATCCTGGTCTACAAGGACATGGGACTCGTCTCCCAGGTCTTCGACGAGGCCACCTTGGAGTCCTTGCAGGGCGAGGTCGCGATCGGCCACGCGCGGTACTCCACCACCGGCGCCAGTGTCTGGCAGAACGCGCAGCCGACGTTCCGCCCCACGGCGCAGGGGTCGGTCGCGCTGGGCCACAACGGCAACCTGACGAACACCCACGAGCTCGTCCAGCTGCTGCTCGAGCGCACGGCCGGCGACCCGAAGTCCGCTCACGCCGAGACCGCCACGACCGACACCTCCGTCATGGCCTCGCTGTTCGCGTCCTACCGTGACCGCTCGGTCGAGGACGCCGCGCTCGAGGTCCTGCCGAAGCTGCGTGGTGCCTTCTCGCTCGTGTTTATGGACGAGACCACCCTCTACGGCGCCCGCGACCCCCAGGGCATCCGCCCGCTCGTGCTCGGCCGGCTGGAGCGCGGCTGGGTCATCGCCAGTGAGACCGCCGCCCTCGACATCGTCGGCGCCTCGTACATCCGTGAGATCGAGCCCGGCGAGTTCGTCGCCATCGACGAGAACGGCCTGCGCAGCAGCCGGTTCGCCGAGGCCGCGCCCAAGGGCTGCATCTTCGAGTACGTCTACCTGGCGCGCCCTGACACCACGATCAGCGAGCAGCGCGTGTTCAGCGTGCGCGAGCGCATCGGCCGCAAGTTGGCGCGCACCGCCCCGGTCGAGGCCGATCTGGTCATCCCGGTGCCGGAGTCGGGCACCCCGGCGGCGATCGGGTACGCCGAGGAGAGCGGCATCCCGTTCGGCCACGGCCTGGTCAAGAACTCCTACGTCGGGCGGACCTTCATCCAGCCGTCCCAGACGATCCGCCAGCTCGGCATCCGACTCAAGCTCAACCCGCTGCGCGACGTCATCGCCGGCAAGCGCCTCGTGGTCGTCGACGACTCGATCGTCCGCGGCAACACCCAGCGCGCGCTCGTGCGGATGCTGCGCGAGTTCGGCGCGGCCGAGGTGCACGTGCGGATCTCGAGTCCGCCGGTGAAGTGGCCCTGCTTCTACGGCATCGACTTCGCCTCGCGCGCCGAGTTGATCGCCACCGGCCTGAGCGTCGACGAGATCCGCCGTTCCATCGGCGCCGACAGCCTGTCCTACGTCGAGCTCGACGACCTGATCGAGGCGACCAACGTCCCGGGCGACAACCTCTGCCGGGCCTGCTTCGACGGGGTCTACCCGATCGAGCTGCCCGACGACGACCTCATCGGCAAGCACCTCCTGGAGCTGCCGGCCAACGGGACCGAGCCCTTGAAGGTGATCCAGTGACCTCGTATGCCTCCGCCGGAGTCTCGATCGAAGCGGGCGACCGCGCCGTCGAGCTCATGAAGCAGTGGGTCGCCCGCGCGACCCGTCCCGAGGTCGTGGGCGGGATCGGCGGCTTCGCCGGCCTGTTCGACGCCTCCGCTCTCAAGTCCTACACGCGGCCGTTGCTGGCCACCAGTGCCGACGGCGTCGGTACCAAGGTCGCCATCGCCCAGGCGATGGACCGCCACGACACGATCGGCTTCGACCTCGTCGGCATGCTGGTCGACGACCTCGTGGTCTGCGGCGCCGAGCCGCTGTTCCTGACCGACTACATCGCGACCGGCAAGGTCGTGCCCGAGCGGATCGCCGACATCGTCAAGGGCATCGCCGAGGCGTGCGCCGAGACGGGCACCGCCCTGCTCGGCGGCGAGACCGCCGAGCACCCGGGCCTGCTGGCCCCCGACGAGTACGACATCGCCGGCTCCACCACGGGTGTCGTCGAGGCCGACCGCCTGCTGGGCGCCGATCGGGTCCGCGCGGGCGACGTCGTGATCGCGATGGCGTCCTCGGGTCTGCACTCGAACGGCTACTCGCTGGTGCGTCACGTCTTCTTCGACATCGCCGGGTGGAAGCTCGACCGCGAGGTCCCCGAGTTCGGCCGCACTCTGGGCGAGGAGCTCCTCACGCCCACGCGGCTCTACACCAAGCCCTGCCTGGCGCTGGCCGACGCCGTCGAGGTGCACGCGATGTCGCACATCACCGGCGGAGGCCTGGCGGCCAACCTCGAGCGGGTGCTGCCCGAGTCGGTCTCGGTCCGGCTCGACCGCTCGTCCTGGACCCCGGCACCGGTCTTCGGCCTCGTCGGTCAGCTGGGCGGCGTCGCCCAGGCCGACCTGGACCAGGCGCTGAACATGGGCGTCGGCATGGTCGCGATCGTGGCCCCCGACGCCGCCGACGCGGCCGTCTCCCTGCTGGCCGAGCACGGCGTCGACGCCTGGATCGCGGGCGAGGTCGGCGCCGCCGACGAGCACGGACCGGGCGGTTCGGTCACTCTCATCTGAAATATTCGCTGCAATACCGGTTCGCGAACGCGCCGAACCGGGGGCCCTGCATGCTTTCTGGGAACGTTTCGGTACGCTTGGGAGCACGACATTGTGAACCACTGAGTGCGAGGGGGTCGAGCCCATGGGCCGCGGCCGTGCGAAAGCGAAGCAGACCAAGGTCGCTCGCGATCTCAAGTACCGGACATTGGACACCGATTTCAATGATCTGGCCCGAGAGCTTCACGGAGAGTCCGGTGACCCGATCCCGGACCAGTACGTAGATCTCGCCAAGGAACTGGGAGGCCCGGCCGCCAGTTGAGCAGCTGGGCGATGTCTCCTTCCGTCGTCTGACGACGGACTCCACTGAAGCGACACCTGTAGGGGCACTGCGGTGCCCGGGCGGCTCCGGCGGTCGGTCTCACCGACCGCCGGAGCCTTTCGTCATCGGGAGATCTTGCTGGGCCACCAGAACCAGCGGCCGCACAGCGCCACGATGGCCGGTGTCGCGACGCCACGCACCAGCACGGTGTCCAGCAGCACGCCGAATCCGACGATGACGCCGAGCTGCGCCAGCAGCACGAGCGGCAGCACGCCCAGGACGGCGAACACGGCGGCCAGCAGGATGCCGGCGCTCGTGATGACGCCGCCCGTGACGGCGAGCGCCTTGACGATCGAGGCCGTCGCATCGCCCGTCACGACCATCTCCTCGCGCGCTCGCGCGGTCAGGAAGATGTTGTAGTCCACGCCCAGCGCGACCAGGAAGATGAACGCGAGCAGCGGCGTGCTGACGTCCATCGCCGACCAGCCGAGCACCCGGTCGAACAGCACCCAGCCGACACCCAGGGCGGACAGGTAGGACAGCACGGTCGTCGCACACAGCAGGACCGCGGCCACGACCGAGCGCAGCAGCACCAGCAGCATGATCAGCACGATCACGAGCACGATCGGGATGACGCGCCAGCGGTCGTCGGACGCCGTCTGGTTCTCGTCCAGGGCCTGCGCGTCGGTGCCACCCACGAGCGAGTCCGGATCGGCGTCGTGCACGGCCGTGCGGAGGCCTTCGATGGTGGTCAGGGCCTTCTCGCTCTCGGGCTCGACCGAGAGCACGACCTGCACCTCGGCGAGGTCGTCCGACGCGTTCGCGGGCCGGGCGCTCTCGACGCCCTCGACCTGGTTCGCCGCGGCCACGACGGACTCGACCTTGTCCGGTGAGGTGACCACCGTGGTCGGCGAGGAGATGCCGGCGGGGAACGCGTCCTGCAGGGTCTCCTGGGCGGTGATCGACTCCGGGGTGTCGAGGAACTGCTCGCTCTGGCCCAGGCCCGTGTTCAGGCCCAGCAGGCCCGCGGCCATGGCCGTCAGCACCGCGAGGGCCGCGATCGTGGTCGGCCACGGCCTGGAGGTGACCGCCTTGCCGACGCGGAACCACCAGCCCTTCTCGGCCGGGTCGGCGTCGCCCTCGTGCGGGACGAACGGCCAGAACAGCCAGCGACCCGGGATGACCATGGCCGAGGGCAGCACGAGCAGGGCGAACGCCACGGCGACCGCGATGCCGAGCGCCCCGGACCAGCCGATCGCGCTGACGAACGGCGAGTCGGCGATCAGCAGCGACAGCAGTGCGAGGACCACGGTGCCCGAGCTGGACAAGATGGCCGGGGCCGCTCCGCCGAGGGCGGTGCGCATGGCCTCGTGCCGCGACGAGTGGCGGCGCAGCTCCTCGCGATAGCGGGCGATCAGCAGCAGGGCGTAGTTGGTGCCGGCGCCGAAGACGAGGACGGACGTGATGCCGGTGATGGAGCCGTCGATGCCCACGTCGAACGCGCCCGAGACGCCCTCGAGCGCGCGGGCGGCCACCCGGTCGCCGATGCCGATGACGGTCAGGGGCACGAGCCACAGCCACGGGCTGCGGTACGTGACGATGAGCAGGATGGCCACGACCGCGGCGGTGACGGCCAGCAGGCGCACGTCGGCACCGGCGAACACGGCACCGAGGTCGGCCTGGACGGCCGGTGCGCCCGTGACCTGGGCCTTCACGCCGTCGGGCAGGTCCTGCTTCGCGAGGTCGCGCAGCTCCTTGACCCGGTCCTTGTTCTCGTCGGACTCCAGGCCCGTCTCGAACGGCACGGCGACGAGTGCGGCGGACTGGTCCTCGGCGGGCACCGGCGGGCTGACCTCGACGCCGAGCTCGGACGCGATGGCGCGCGAGCGTTCGGCGATCGCCGCCAGGTCACGCCCGTCGAGTCCGCTGTCCTTGGAGTAGACGACGATGGCCGGCGCCTCGTCCGCGTTCGGCAGCTTCTTCAGCGCGGCCCGGGCCTGGGACGACTCCGCGGAGTCCGGCAGGTTCGAGCCGGCCTCCGAGCCGGTGGTCGGATCGGGCGCGAACGCCATGATCAGGCCGGCGACCACGAGGCCGAGCAACACGACCACGATCGATCGCTTGGGGCCCACGAGATGAGCCAGGGGAAAGGTGCGTTGAGCGCGGCGATTCACGCTAGAAGGTTAAACTGTCTAACGAAATTCCGCTCAGTCCGGTCCGTGTCGTGTGACGCGGATCAGGCGACGGGCAGGGAGAGAGCGCCGTCGACGAGGTCGTGCAGGTGGCGCCGGAATCGCTCGAATGTCGGGTGATCCGTGGGCTGGGCCCGGGTACCCGTGGGGTCGACCACGCCGGCCCGGCTGAAGGCGTGGGTCGTCCACACGATCGTGTAGACGAGCAGGTCCAGGTCGGCGTTCGTCGTGACGTGGGCGCTCTCGAGCAGCGCGCGGACGCGACCGGCGACCCGCTCGACGAGCGGGCCGGTGAACTCGCTCTCGAGTTCGGACAGCATCTCGCCCTCGGCGAGCCAGCGTCGCATCCACAGCGCGGGGACGTCGGGGTGGGCCACGCAGAAGCTCAGGTACGCGTCGATGAAGGCGTGCAGTCCGGCGCGCGCCGCCTCGGGCGTCGACTCGGTGTCGGGGAGGGTGGTCAGCGCCTGCTCGACGGAGTCGCGCTGGGCGATGTGCGCCTCGCGCATGACCTCGCGGTAGAGGTCGCTCTTGCCGCCCACGTGATAGGCCACCGTGGCGATGTTGAGGCCGACGGCCTCAGCGATCGCGCGCGTGCTGGTGGCGTCGTACCCGCGCTCGGCGAACAGCCGCGAGGCGGCGGCCAGGATGCGGTCACGGCTCGACGGCTGCTCGCTCATGGCGTCACCCTACGCCATGGCTCCATCAGTTGATGGATTCCGTTTCTCCTGGTGAGAGTTGCTTGCGCTCCTCTCCATCATGCGATTGAATGACCGCGTCGAGACGCACGTCACACGAAGGAATCACCCACATGCCTGCTCATGTCGCCGTTGTCGGCGCCGGCGCCGCCGGTCTGACGACCGCCAAGTCACTGCTGGACGAGGGCCTGGACGTCACCGTCCTGGAACTGGGCGACCGGCCCGGCGGCCTGTGGGTCCAGGGGAACGCCAGCGGCCTGTCGCCGGCCTACGACTCGTTGCACCTCAACACGAGCAAGGGCCGCACCGAGTTCGCGGACTTCCCGATGCCGGCCGACTGGCCCGACTACCCGTCCGCCGCGATGATCGCGGGCTACCTCGCGGACTACGCCGAGCGCTTCGGCGTCACCGAGCGGATCCGATTCGGGACCGAGGTCGTTTCGGTCGACCGCACCGACACCGGCTGGACCGTCGTGTCCCGCACGGGCGACGTCGAGACCGCCGAGACCTTCGACGCGGTCGTCGTCGCGAACGGCCACAACTGGGACCCGCGCTGGCCCGAGCCGCAGTACCCCGGGACGTTCGACGGCGAGCAGATGCACGCGCACGACTACCGCAGCGCCTCGCAGTTCGCGGGCCGGCGCGTCATGGTCGTCGGGATGGGCAACTCTGCGATGGACATCGCGGTCGACGCCTCGTACGTGGGCAGCGGCCCGGTGCTGCTGTCGGCGCGCCACGGCGTCCACATCGTGCCGAAGTACCTCTTCGGCCGGCCCGCCGACGCGACCGGCGCCCTGTTGTCGGCGCTGCCGTGGCGGGTTCGCCAGAAGGTCGCCGAGACGATGCTGCGGGTCGCGGTGGGCACACCGCAGTCGTACGGCCTCCCTGCCCCCGCCGGCGGCCTGTTCCAGAACCACCCGACGATCAGCGACACGATCCTGCACCGCGTCACGCACGGCGAGGTCGTCCCGCGGCCCGGTATCGAACGCTTCGAGGGATCGCGTGTCCACTTCACGGACGGCACGTCCGACGAGGCCGACGTCATCGTGTGGGCGACCGGCTATCGCGTCACGATCCCGTTCCTGGGTGAGCGGTGGATCGGCGCCGACCCGGAGCGACTGCCGCTCTACCAGCGGGTGTTCCACCTCGACGATCCCGGTCTGGCGTTCGTGGGACTCATGCAGTCGACGGGCGCCGCGCTGCCCGTGGTCGAGGCACAGGGCAAGCTCGTCGCGGCGCACCTCGGCGGCCGCTACGGCCTGCCCGCGCCGGACGAGCAGCGAGCGGTCGTGGAGTCGACGTATGCCGCCGCCGTCGCCCGATGGGGGAACAAGCGGCCCATGATGCGCATCGACTTCGACGAGTACGTCGCTGCCGTGCCGAAGGAGATCGCTGCCGGCGCCGCCCGCGCCGATCGCGGCGCCGTCACCTTCCGTCCCGTCTCCCAGGAGGTCCCCGCATGAAGCTCTCGCTCCTGACACCCCGCCGGCCCGCCGCCGGGCGCCGCGTCCTCATCACCGGCGCGTCTGGCACGCTCGGCCGCGAGCTCGGCCGCCGTCTCGTCTCCGAGGGGGCCGTCGTGGTCGGCCTCGACATCGCCCCGGCGGGGGACGAGCCCTTCGAGGTCGTCGCGTGCGACATCACCGACGACGACTCGGCCGCAGCCGGTGTCGCCCGGGCCATCGACCTGCTCGGCGGGCTCGACGTGCTGGTCAACAACGCCGGCATCGGCGGGCCTGCCCCGGCCGAGCTCGCGCCCGGCGACGAGGTCCGTCGTCAGCTCGAGATCAACCTGGTCGGCACGTGGCGGATCACGGCGGCGTGCGTGGACGCGCTCGTCGCGTCCCGCGGCCGCGTCGTCATGGTCACCTCGCGCATGGCCGTCATGCAGTTGCCGCTGGCAGCGGCGTACGGCGCCTCCAAGCGCGCGATGGTCGCCTATGCCGATGCCCTGCGACTCGAGCTGGGCACGCACGTGGGGGTCACCTGCGTCTATCCGTCCGCCGTCCGCAGCCCCATCCACGACTCCACCCGCGAGGCGGGGCTGTCCCTGGAGGGCATGAGCAGCTACGAGTCCCTCGAGGGCGTCGTCGACGCGATCCACCTCGCGGCGCTGTCGGCTCGGGCCCGCCGCGACATCACCACCACGGGCAGGGGAGCGGTGGAGTTCTTCCTGTCCCGGCACCTGCCGCAGGTCACCGACGGGATCGTCCGCCGCACCCTCGCCGGCCGCGCCGCCGCCGGCGCGTTCGACGGTGCCGAGCTCGCCGCCGGCGTCGTCGCACGTCACCGGGGAACGGCGGGCGTCCGATGAGCGCCCGTGAGGACGCGCCCATCGACGAGTCGACCCGCGCGCCCGTCGGCGCCCTGTCCGCCTACGCCTCCGGCTCGTTCGGCATGGGCGTCTGGGTCACGGTGCCCGGCCTGCTGCTGCTGTACTTCCTGACCGACATCCTCGGGGTCGCCGCCGCTCTCGCCGGCCTGACCCTGCTGCTGCCGAAGATCATCGACGTCGTCATCCACCCGATGATCGGCTCGCGCTCGGACCGCCAGGCGCGAGCACTCGGACACCGGCGCCGCATGATGACCGGGGGCGTGGCCCTCGGCCTGGCGATGGTGGCCATGTTCACGGTCCCGTCCTCGCTCGAGGGCGCACCCGCCGCCGCATGGGTCGGCGGTTGGTACATCGTCGGCAACCTGCTGTTCGCGATGTTCCAGGTGCCCTACCTGACCACGCCGTCCGACCTGCGGATCGGCTACCACGAGCGCACCCGCGTCTTCATGTTCCGGATGCTGTTCCTGACGGTCGGACTGCTGGGCGCCGGCGTCGCCGCGCCCGCTCTCGTGTCCAGCGAGCAGCGCGGCGACTACACGACGATGGCCGCCGTCCTGGCCGTCGTGATGGTCGTGTCGGCTCTCGTGGCGATCCTGGGCGTGCGCCGGCTGACCGACGCGTGCGGTTTCCGGGCACCGGCCGAGTCCGCCGGGCACTCGACGATCGCGGACGTGAAGGTGGCCTGGGCCGACCGCGACTTCCGCATGCTGGTCCTGTCCTACCTGTTCACCGGCACCACGACGCACCTGTTCATGGCGGCGCTGCCGTACTTCACGCGCTACGTCTTCGACAGCGCGGGCCTGACGGCGGTGTTCATGGGCTGCTTCCTCGCTCCCGCGGTCCTGGCCGGCCCGATCTGGCTGAGGCTCTCCCGCAGGATCGGGAAGCAGCGCGGTCTGCTGCTCTCCCAGCTGATCTTCGTCGTCGGTTCGCTGGCGGTGGCGCTGGGCGCGTGGCTGGACGCGGTCGCCGTGTCCGTCGTGGTCGTCGCGGTCATGGGCTTCGCGTTCGCCGGCCTGCAGCTGTTCGCCTTCTCGATGGTGCCGGACGCCGTCGCGGCCGCGGAGGAGAAGGGCGACTCCCAGGCCGGCGCGTACACGGGGGTCTGGACGGCCACCGAGGCGCTGGGAACGGCGGCCGGCCCGTACCTGTACTCGGCCGCGCTGGCCGTGGGCGGCTTCGTCTCCAGCACCGCCGACGTCGAGGTGACGCAGCCCGACTCGGCGATGAAGGCGCTGCTGTGGGGCTTCACCGTGCTGCCGGCCGCACTGATGGTCGTGGCGATCGTGTTCCAGCGCCGCTACCGGCTCGACCCCGCTCGCCGATGAGTGATCAGCTCCTCGCCGGACTGTCGTCCGGCGACCTCGTCCTGCTCGCCGTCCTCGTCGGAGCCTTCGCCCAGGCGACGACCGGCATGGGATTCTCCCTCGTCGCCGCACCCGTGCTGATCGCCGTGCGCGGGCCGGCGGAGGGGGTCGCCCTGGTCGTGCTCCTGGCGGCCTGCTCGTCGGGGCTGCCGCTCCTGCGGGAGGGGCGCCACGCCCAGCGGCGCGACGCGCTGCGGCTCCTGGTCCCCACACTCGCCGCGACACCGCTGATCGCCTGGGCGCTGGCGCCCCTCGACCACACCTGGCTCGCGGTCGCCGGCGGGATCGGCGTCGTCGTCGGCGTGGCGATGCTCGCGTCCGGATGGCGGTCGGCATGGCTGCGTCGGCCTGCGGGCACCATCGCGACGGGCATCATGAGCGCCGGCCTGAACGTGGTGGGCGGAGTGGGCGGGCCACCCGTCGGTCTCTACGCCGCCAACTCGACCTGGACCCCCGCGCAGACCCGCGGCACGCTGCACACGTTCCTGATCGTGCAGAACCTCGTCACCGCCGTGGTGGTCGGCCTGGTGCTGCCGTCGTGGCAGATGCTGGCCGCGCTCGGGGTCGGCACGGTGGTCGGGCTGGTCGTCGCGCCGCGGCTGTCGATCGGCGCGGCCCGCGCGGGGATCCTGTGCGTCTCGGCGGTCGGCGGGATGGCCCTCCTGCTGAGCGCCGCCTGACGGTCAGGGGAGCCGGATCTGCCCGAGTCGTCCGATCTCGCGGATGCGCTGCTCGGCCTGGCGGTCCGCGGCCTCCGCGGTCGTGATGTCCTCGCTCGCCGCGCGCTCCAGCACGGACAGGGTCGTTTCGAAGATGCCGGTCGCCCGGGCCTTCGCCCGCTCGAACGAGAACCCGCTCGGATCCAGCTCGTCCGCCACCTGGATCACGCCGCCGGCGTTCACGCAGTAGTCGGGCGCGTAGACGATCCCCCGGTCGGAGAGCAGCTTGCCGATGCCCTCGTGGGCCAGCTGGTTGTTGGCCGCGCCGGCGACGACCTTCGCGGTCAGCGTCTCGAGGCTCTTCTCGTCGAGCGCACCGCCGAGGGCGCAGGGCGCGTAGACGTCGAGGTCGGCTGCGATGAGGGCGTCGGTCGACTCGGCGACCTCGATCGAGGGGTACTGCTGCACCAGACGCGCCACCGCCTCGGAGTCGATGTCGGTGACGACGACGCGCGCGTCCTCCTCGACCAGGTGGGCGGCCAGGTGCCGTCCGACCTTGCCCACGCCGGCGATGCCGACGCGCTTGCCCGCCAGCGACTGGTCGCCCCACGTGAACTGGGCGGAGGCGCGCATGCCTTGGTAGACGCCGAAGGCGGTCAGGACGCTGGAGTCGCCGGCGCCGCCGTGGTCGACCGTCCGGCCGGTGACGAAGTCCGACTCGCGCGCGATGACGTCCATGTCGATGGAGTAGGTGCCCACGTCGCAGGCGGTGAAATAGCGCCCGTTCAGCGACTGGACGAAGCGGCCGTAGGCCCGCAGCAGCGCCTCGGACTTGTCGGTGCGCGGGTCACCGATGATGACGGCCTTGCCGCCGCCCAGGTCGAGTCCGGCGAGCGCGTTCTTGTAGGCCATGCCCTGGCTGAGGTTGAGGACGTCCGCGAGCGCGTCGGTCTCGGAGGCGTAGGGGAAGAAGCGGGTGCCACCCAGGCCCGGGCCCAGTGCGGTGGAGTACAGGGCGATGATCGCCCGCAGACCGGAGGCCTCGTCGTGACAGAACACGACTTGCTCGTGGTGGGTTCCGAAGCTGCTGGGCGCGCCCATGAGTCCTTCTTCCTGGCCGGGAGGGGTGGTTCCGGACCGGTCTGAATCGGTGACGACCGGGGGTGGTGGCCGCCTGCGGCCGATGCTACTCGGGTACGTCGCCGGCGGCCGTCCGCCGAGCCAACTGACGGTCCATCCGGCGGAAGAACGGCGCGGTCGCCCGGGTGACGATGCCAGGGGCCAGGGCCATCGACGTCTCGCCGGCGACGCCGAACGCGCTCGCGATCCGCGAAGGGCGTGACACGACGGCGCGCTCGATCCAGCGGGCCGCGTCGTCGGGGCTCATCATCTTCATCGCTCGGTAGATCTCGGTGCCCCCGGACATCGGGGTGCGCACCATCGGGAAGTGCACCGTCGAGGTCGTGATCCCCGCGTGACCCAACTCTGCAGAGAGGGAGCGGACGTACGACTCGAGGGCGCTCTTGCTGGCCAGGTAGGCCGAGAAGAGAGGGATCGGCACCTGGGTCGACAAGGTCGAGCTGACGACCACGTGTCCGCGGCCCTGCGCCAGCATCGAGGGCAGTACGAGGTGGATCAACCGCACGGACGCGAAGTAGTTGATCGCCATGACCCGCTCGTGGTCGTGCAGCCGGTCGAAGGACTCGACGATCGGGCGCCGGATCGAGCGGGCCGCGTTGTTCACCAGGACGTCGATGCGGCCGTGGTCACCGAGGACCTGCTCGACGGCGGCGGCAGTGGAGTCGTCGTCGGTGAGGTCGACCGGGTACGCCTCGGCGGCGCCTCCCTCGGTGCGGATGGCGGCGGCGAGGGACTCGAGCTCGTCGGCGCGCCGGGCCAGGAGGCACACCGTCGCACCGCGTGCGGCGAGGCGTCGCGCGGCGGCCGCGCCGATCCCGCTGGAGGAGCCCGTGACGACGATGACCTGTCCGGCCGGATCGATGCCCATGGCGTGTGAGCGTAGTCACATCGAGGCCGTATCGTGGTCGCGTGCTCGAGGAACTCCTGGACCCGATGAAGAACCCGGTCACCTACGCGGTGCCGTTCTTCCTGCTCAGCATCGCGATCGAGGTCGCCGCCCTGCGGTGGCTCGACCACGACGACAACGTCACGGGCTACGCGTTCAAGGACGCGCGCACGTCGATCTCGATGGGCGTCGGCTCCATCGTGTTCCTGACGACCTTCAAGGTCATCACGTTCTTCGGGTTCGTGTTCGTCTTCGCCCACGCGGCGCTGTTCGAGCTGTCGACCTCGGCCTGGTGGTACTGGCCGACGCTGATCATCGCGCTGGACTTCTGTTACTACTGGCACCACCGCTTCAGTCACCGCGTGCGGATCGGCTGGGCCGGACACCAGGCCCACCACTCCAGCGAGTACATGAACTTCGGTACGGCGCTGCGGCAGAAGTGGAACCCCTGGTTCGAGTTCTTCTTCTGGCTGCCGTTGCCGTTGTTGGGCTTCGCGCCCTGGACCTTGTTCGCAGCGTTCGCGGCCAACCTGATCTACCAGTTCTTCGTGCACACCGAGATGGTCGGCAAGCTGCCGCGGCCCATCGAGTGGGTCTTCAACACGCCGTCGCACCACCGGGTGCACCACGGCTCGGATCCGGAGTACCTGGACAAGAACTACGGCGGCATCCTCATCGTCTGGGACCGCCTGTTCGGCACGTTCCAGCCCGAGCTGCACCGCCCGCGCTACGGACTGACCCACCCCGTCGAGACCCACAACCTGCTGACGCTGCAGTACGGCGACTACCGCAAGATGGCCGCCGACGTCCGCGCGGCGGCCACGTGGCGCGAGAAGCTCGGCTACGTGCTCGGGCCTCCGGGATGGCGGCCCGACGGCTCGGTCGAGCGCGGCCGGGCCGAGGCCGGCACCAGCTGATCGTCCACGCCTCGCGATGTCTCAGATCCGTGTCGTCACGATGGGCGCGGCGGCCGTTCCCCTCGTAGGGTGTTGGAAATCGGCGACATGAACCTCGAGAGGATCCGCGATGGCCAAGGACAAGAGCGACAAGAAGCTCCACGAGAAGGTCGGTGACCTGACCAAGGAGATCCGCAAGGCCAGCAAGTCGGCCGAGAAGGAGATCGGCAAGGCTCGCAAGTCCGCCGAGAAGACCGCTGCCAAGCAGGTCGACCGGGCGATGAAGACCGCGTCGAAGCAGATCGACCGCGTGAAGTCCGACGTGGCGCAGGTCCGTGACACCACGGCCAAGCAGATCGCCGACCTGACCGCGGCCGTCGACCAGCTGCGGTCCGAGATCGCGAAGCAGGCCCGCAACGCCACCGGACGTGGCGGGGAGTCCACCTCCTCGGCGGCTGCCGCCGCTCCCGCCCCGGCGGGTGCCTCGCAGCCGATGGACCCCGCCGACTCCACCCCGTCCTCCGAGCCGCCCGTGGCCTCGGCCGCGGCCGAGAAGCTCGCGGCGGCCGATCCGGACGTCCCGGATCGCACGACCACGCCGGGCACCACGTTCACGACCGACGAGCAGCCCACCAACCGGACGACGGCACGCAAGGCGCCGGCCAAGAAGAGCTCGGCCAAGAAGGCTCCGGCCAGGTCCGCGAACGGCACCAGCTCGGCGACCACGAAGAAGGCGGCCGCGAAGAAGACGACGGGCGCCGGCACCTCCACGGCCGCGAAGAAGTCCGCAGCCAAGAAGACCGCGGCGAAGAAGACCGCGGCGAAGAAGACGGCCACCAAGAAGGCGACCACGGCGAAGAAGACGACCGCGAAGAAGTCGCCCACGGCGACGCCGGGCGCCCCGGACACCCAGGCCGCCGCGACCCCCGGTCGCAAGACGGCCGCCCGGAAGGCGAGCACGCCGCCGTCGACGACCGGCACGACGACCCCGCCGCCCGCGACGCCGCAGAGCGGTGCCGGGGCGGACGTCCCCGCGTCCGACTGAGTCGAGCGGTCGTCCGGGTCACGTGGGCCGGCGGTGCACCTTCCACTGCGCGGCCTGGGCGACCGGCTTGATGACCATCAGGTCGATGTCGACGTGCGCGGGTCGCGTCGCGACCCAGCAGATGGCGTCGGCGATGTCCTGCGCCACGAGCGGCTCGTCGACGCCGGCGTACACGGCGTCGGCGCGCTCCTGGTCGCCGTCGAACCGGGTGAGGCTGAACTCCTCGGTCTTGACCATGCCCGGAGCGATCTCGGTGATGCGCACCGGCTGGCCGTTCAGCTCCAGCCGCAGGGTCTCGGTGACGGCCGCCAGCGCGTGCTTGGCGGCGGTGTAGCCGCCCCCGCCCTCGTAGGTGATGTGCCCGGCGGTCGAGCCGACGTTGATGATCGTGCCCGCGCCGGAGGCGATCAGCGCCGGAGCGAGCGCCTGGGTCACGGCCACGGTGCCGAGCACGTTCGTCTCGTACATCCAGCGCCAGTCCGCGAGGTCGGCCTCGGTGACGGGGGACATCCCCTTGGCGCCGCCGGCGTTGTTCACCAGCAGGTCGAGTCGGTCGCCGACGACCTCGACCAGACGTGCGACGTCGTCCGGTGCGGTGATGTCGCAGGGCACGGCGGTGGCGCCGATCTCCTCGGCGAGACGCTCGATGCGCTCGCGTCGGCGGGCGACGGCGAAGACGGTGTATCCAGCGGCGGACAGGGCGCGGGCGGTGGCCTCGCCGATCCCGCTGCTGGCGCCGGTCACGACTGCTGTGGGCATGGGGACAGCGTGCCAGAATGGATCGCATGTCTGCTCGCGGGATCCGTCGTGTCGCGATGCTCTCGGCGCACACCTCTCCGTTGGACCAGCCCGGCACGGGCGACGCCGGCGGCATGAACGTGTACGTGCTGGAGCTGTCGAGGCAACTGGCCGCCCACGGCGTCGAGGTCGAGGTCTTCACGCGCGCCACGTCGCGCCACCTGCCGCCCGTGGTCGACGCCGGCGACGGGATCCGGGTCCACCACGTGGCCGCCGGCCCGTTCGAGGGCCTCACGAAGGACGAGCTGCCCAGTCAGCTGTGCGCCTTCGTCCGCGACGTGCTGCGCGTCGAGGCACGCCATGACCCCGGCTACTTCGACCTCGTCCACTCGCACTACTGGCTCTCGGGCCAGGTCGGCACCGTGTTGCGCGAGCGCTGGGGCGTCCCGCTCGTGCACTCGATGCACACGATGGCGAAGGTCAAGAACGCCGCGCTGGCCAGCAACGACCGCCCCGAGCCCGTCGGTCGTGTCGCCGGCGAGGAGGAGATCGTCCGGTTCGCGGATCGGCTGATCGCCAACACCGCCGAGGAGCGCCGCGAGCTGATCGACCTCTACGACGCGGACCCGAGCGCGGTCGCCGTCGTGCATCCGGGTGTCGACCTGGGCGTCTTCACGGGTTCGGTGCCCGACGACGAGCCGCCCCTGATCGTCTTCGCCGGCCGCATCCAGCCGCTCAAGGCCCCCGACGTGGTGCTGCGGGCCTCCGCCCTGATCGACGTGCCGCACCGCGTCGCGATCATCGGCGGTCCTTCCGGCAGCGGCTTGGACCGCCCGACCGAGCTGACCGACCTCGCGCGCGACCTCGGCATCGCCGATCGGGTCGAGTTCGTCCGCCCGGTCACGCAGGCCGAGTTGGCGCAGTGGTACTCGCGCGCCGCCGTCGTCTGCGTGCCGTCGCACAACGAGTCGTTCGGGCTCGTCGCCATCGAGGCCCAGGCGTGCGGCACCCCGGTCGTCGCGGCGGCGGTCGGCGGTCTCACCACGGCGGTCGCGGACGGTGTCACGGGCACGCTCGTCGACGGCCACGATCCGGCCGACTACGCGGCGGCGATCCGGCCGTACCTGGCCGACGCAGCCTTCCGGCGCGAGGCCGGTGCCAAGGCCGTCCACCACGCGGAGTCGTTCGGGTGGGACGTCACCGCCGAGCGCACCCTCGACGTCTATGCCGCCGCCCTGCGGGACCGCGCGGTGGCGCGGAAGGAGAGCCGATGACCGACGTCCGCGACGTGATCGTCGCAGCACTGGACGAGGCCGGGCTCGAGTACGTGCGTCACGGTGAGGACGTGTTCGAGGTCGAGCTGCCGGGCGTGCGCAAGCTCAAGACCGCCTGCCGGCTGGAGGTCGGGAAGCACGCCCTCGGCGTGCACGCGTTCGTCGCGCGCCGCCCCGACGAGAACCACGAGGCGGTCTACCGCTGGCTGCTCGAGCGCAACCTCAAGCTCTACGGGGTCGCCTTCGCGCTGGACGCCGCCGGCGACATCTACCTCGACGGGCGTCTCCCGCTCCAGGCGATCACGGCCGGCGAGATCGACCGGATCCTGGGCTCGGTGCTCTCCTACGCCGACGAGTCGTTCAACCCGATCCTCGAGCTGGGCTTCGCGTCGAGCATCCGCAAGGAGTGGCGCTGGCGCGAGTCGCGCGGCGAGTCCACGCGCAATCTCGACGCCTTCCGCCACCTGCGCCCGCAGGACTGACCCTTCCGTCCCGTCGCGTAGCGTGGTCGCCGTGAAAGCCATCGTGTTCGCCGACGTGGTGGACGCCTGGTCCTACGTCGGCGCCGTCCGGTTCGAGCGGGCCGCGGCCCTGTACACGATCGTGACCGGCGAGCCGGTCGAGATCTCGTACCGTGCGGCCGCGTTCGAGGCGCCGGCCGCCGTCGAGGGCGTCGCCGCGGCCGCCCGCATCACCGGCATCGAGCTCAACGCCGACGAGGTCGTCCCGGCCGACTCGACCGACGCCTGGCGCCTGCTGACCTGGGCCGCCGAGTCCGGTGCCGACGTGCAGCGCGAGCTCTTGCACCAACTGTGGCGCGCGTACTTCCTCGAGGGGACGGACATCGCGGACTCCTTCGTCCTGGCCAGCCGCGCCGCCCTGGTCGGACTCGACCTCGAGACCGCCGACGCGCTGCTGGCGAGCGACGAGTTCCGGACCGAGGTCGCCGATCAGCGCGAGACGGCGGCGGCCATCGGGGCGACCTCCTCGCCCTTCGTCGTCGTCGAGGCCCGCTACACGCTCGCGGGCGTCCATTCCCAGGACGACTACCTCCGGGCCCTGCAGTCCATCGCCACCCAGCACTAGGGTGGGATCCATGAGCACCTTGGTCCTGCTGCGTCATGGACACAGCGAGTGGAACGCACTGAACCTCTTCACCGGTTGGGTCGACGTCGACCTCAACGAGCAGGGCGTGCAGGAGGCGTTGCGCGCGCCCCAGCTGTTGAGCGAGGCCGGCATCCTGCCGGACGTCTCGCACACGTCGCTGCTGCGACGGGCGATCCGCACGTCCGAGATCACCCTCAACGGCATCGACCGGCACTGGGTCCCGGTCAAGCGCAGCTGGCGTCTGAACGAGCGTCACTACGGCGCCCTGCAGGGCAAGGACAAGAAGGAGACCCTCGAGGAGTTCGGCGAGGAGCAGTTCATGACCTGGCGCCGCTCGTACTCGACGCCGCCGCCGGCGCTGCCCGACGACTCGGAGTTCAGCCAGGTCGGCGACGCGCGCTACGCCGAGCTGCCCAGTGAGCTGATGCCCCGCACCGAGTGCCTGGCCGACGTCCTCGACCGCATGCTGCCCTACTGGTACGACGAGATCGTGCCGGACCTGCGGGCGGGCAAGACGGTCCTGGTCACGGCGCACGGCAACTCGCTGCGCGCCCTGGTCAAGCACCTGGACGGGCTGGGCGAGGACGAGGTCGTCGGCCTGAACATCCCCACCGGCATCCCGTTGGTCTACGACCTCGACGACGACGTCAAGCCCACGACCCGCGGGGGCCGGTACCTCGACCCCGCTGCCGCCGAGGCCGCCATCGCCGCCGTCGCCAACCAGGGCCGCTGACGCCGCAGGTTTACCACGGGACCGTGGTAATTCCGCGCCTCCCCAGGGAAGTTTCCCGAGGGAAGCGCTGGTTTACCACGGGACCGTGGTAAACCGTCAGGCGTACTTGTAGCCCAGCCCCCGGACGGTGGTCAGGACGGTCGGGTGGGCGGGGTCGTCCTCGATCTTCGCGCGCAGGCGCTTGACGTGGACGTCGAGCGTCTTCGTGTCGCCGACGTAGTCCGAGCCCCACACCCGGTCGATCAGCTGGCCGCGGGTCAGGACGCGGCCGGAGTTGCGCAGGAAGAACTCGAGCAGCTCGAACTCCTTGAGCGGCAGCTTGACCTCCTGGCCGTCCACCGAGACCAGGTGGCGGTCGATGTCCATGCGGACGGCGCCGACCTCGATCACGGCGTCGTCGTCGGGCTCCTCGGCGGCGCCGCGACGCAGGACCGCACGGATCCGCGCCACCAGCTCGCGGGGGGAGTACGGCTTGGTCACGTAGTCGTCGGCGCCCAGCTCGAGGCCGACGACCTTGTCGATCTCGGTGTCCTTCGCGCTGACCATGATGATCGGCACCGACGAGCTCTGGCGGATGGTGCGGCACACCTCGGTGCCCGGCAGTCCGGGCAGCATGAGGTCGAGCAGGATGATGTCCGCGCCGCCGCGCTCGAAGGCGGTCAGGGCGTCGGGACCGGTCTCGGCGACCGCGACGTCGTAGCCCTCCTTGCGCAGGACGTACGACAGGGCCTCGCTGTAGCTGGCCTCGTCCTCGACGATCAGGACCTTGGTCACTCGTGCTCTCCTTCATCGATGTCCCGCGCCGGCAACACCAGCGTGAAGGACGAACCGAGGCCCGGCTCACTCCAGACCTCGACGGTACCGCCGTTGCTGGCGGCGACATGCTTGACGATCGACAAGCCCAGGCCGGTGCCCCCGGTGGCGCGGGCGCGCGCCGGGTCGACCCGGTAGAACCGCTCGAAGATCCGCTCCTGCTCCTCCGGGGCGATGCCCACTCCGTGATCCGACACGGTGATCCGCACGTCCTGGCCGTCACCCACGGCCGCGACCGCCACAGCCGATCCGGCCGGGCTGTACGTCACGGCGTTCTCGACCAGGTTGCTGACGGCGGCGTGCAGCTGGGCCCGGTCGCCGCGCACGTGGAGGTCGGACTGGACGTCCTGCGTGATCTCGATGCCCTTGGCCTCGGCGTCGGTGCGCGAGTGCTCGACGGCCTCGGCGACCAGCTCGTCGACCTTGACGGTGCGCGCGTCGTCGCTGACCACATCGGCCTGCAGGCGCGACAGGTCGATGATCTGCTGGACGAGTCGGGTGAGGCGTTCGCTCTCGGTCTGCATCCGGGCGGCGAACCGCTCGACCGCCTCGGGGTCGTCGCGTGCCTCGCCGACGGCCTCGGCGAGCAGGCTGATCGCGCCGATCGGGGTCTTGAGCTCGTGGCTGACGTTCGCGACGAAGTCGCGCCGCAGCGCCTCGACGCGCTGCTCGGTGGTGCGGTCCTCGACCAGGGCGAGCACCAGTCCGTGCGACAGCGGTGCGACCCGGGCGCGGACGTAGACCGGGGGACGGCGCCGGGCGCGGATCTCGAACTCGGCCTCGCGGACCTCGCCGTAGCGACGCACCTGGCGCACGAGGTCGAGCAGCTCGGCGCTGCGGAGCCGGTCGTCGTCGGTCACGAAGCCGAGGCCGATCGCCGCGGCCGAGGCGCGCAGGACGCGCTCGTCGCGGTCCAGGACCAGGGCCGAGGACCGCAGCACCGAGAGCACAGTGACGATGTCGGGCGGGACCGCCGGCGTCCCGGTCGCCGGGACCCTCTCCTGCGAGCGCTCGGAGAACCGCCACACGTACGTGATGACGGCACCCAACACGACGCCCGCGGCACCGGCCAGGATCGAGGAGACCTCCACGAGGTCGATCGTAGGCTGCCCGTGGGGGCGCGCCGTCACCGAGAGCCCTCGGCCGCCGGGGTTTCCGTCATCGTTCACCGGGCGTTCACCGCACGTCGCCGGGCATTCATGCAGCGCCCCTAGCGTCGAGCCATGCGCGACCAGTACTACGAGCAGCTCGACCACATCGTCGACGAGCTCGTCCTCATCACCGACCGGGTCCGAACCGCCGTGGCCGATGCGACCACGGCCCTGCTCGAGACCGACCTTCCGACCGCCGAGCGGGTGATCGGCGGCGAGAGCGACATCGAGGAGTCGATCGACGAGGTCGAGGAGCGCGCGCTCGTGCTGCTCGCCACCCAGCAGCCCGTCGCCGGCGACCTGCGCCAGCTGGTGTCGACGCTGCGCATGGTGGCCGACCTGCAGCGCATGAGCGCCCTGGCGGTCCACGTCTCCAAGATCGCGCGGCGGCGGATGCCGGTCTCGGCCGTGCCCGAGCCGGTCCGGCCGCTGATCCGCGACATGGCGAACGTGGCGCACTCGATGATCGGGTCGGCCGCCCGCATCGTGTCCGAGCGCGACCTCGACGCCGCCGCCGCCCTCGAGTTCGAGGACGACGAGATGGACCGCCTGCGCCAGGAGCTCTTCCGCGTCCTGCTGGAGGGGACGTGGGAGCACGGCGTCGACACGGCGATCGACCTGGCGCTGCTGGGGCGCTACTACGAGCGCATGGGGGACCACGCGGTGAACATGGCCCGCCGCGTCGTCTACCTCGTCACGGGGGAGCTGCCGGTCGCCTGACCGGGGAACGACGAACGGCCCGGGCGATCCGCCCGGGCCGTTCGTTCGTGCTGTGTTCGTGGGGTGGTCATCCCGCCGGCGGCGAGGTGTCCTCCTGGTCGTCGTTGGTCTCCGGCATGGCCGGGTCGGTCTCGTCCTCCTGCGGCGTCGCGGTGGCGCCGGGCTTCGGACGCTTGGCGACGCTGTCGTACATGCTGTCGCGCGCCACGATCGGCACCTCGAGGCTGGAGTCGCCGCCGGGCGTCGCCGCGAAGCTGATGGTGACGTAGTCGCCCGCGGTCACCTCGACCAACTTGACGACGATCTCGCCCTCGGCGCCGAGCGTGAGCAGCTGCTGCGGCTTGACCGAGATGGGGCGGGGGAGCTTCTTGGCGGCGCCGTCGATCGAGACCGTCTCGATGGTCTGGGCCTCGTTGGCGAGCAGGCCACCGGAGAACGTCGCGGTGCCGTCGCCGTTGTCGACGAGCAGGCCGTTGAAGACCTGGACGGGGCCCGTTCGCAGGTCCGAACCCACGGACGCTTGGTACTGCTGGTTGGTCTGCGCGCGGAAACTCGTGCCGCAGGCGGAGAGCGCGAACGGGGCGATCAGGGCCAGGGCGACGGTGGCGACGGTGCGACGAGTGCTCACCTTGGCATGGTATCCGGCACGGTCGGAGATGAACGCAGGCAGGGTACTCGTTCCCTTCTGTTATTCTAGTCACCTAGGAAAGGTGCTTGCTCCATGGCTTTCTCTGTCGGCGAAACCGTTGTGTATCCGAACCACGGCGCTGCGGTCATCGAAGACATCGAGGTCCGGACCATCAAGGGTGAGGACCGCGCGTACCTCGTTCTCCGGATCATCGCTCAGAACGATTTGGTCGTGCGCGTGCCGGCCGACAATGTCGACCTGGTGGGGGTGCGCGATGTGGTCGACGAAGCGGGACTGGAGCGAGTCTTCAGTGTCCTTCGTGCCGAACACGTCGAAGAGCCCACCAACTGGTCCCGACGGTACAAGGCGAATCTGGAGAAATTGCACTCCGGTGACGTCCTGAAGGTGGCCGAGGTCGTTCGCGACCTGTGGCGGCGTGATCACGAGCGTGGCCTCTCGGCCGGCGAGAAGCGGATGCTGGCCAAGGCGCGCCAGATCCTCGTCTCCGAGCTCGCGCTCGCCGAGAACACGAACGAGGACAAGGCCGAGACCCGTCTCGACGAGGTCCTCGCCTCCTGATTCGAACACTATGAGAAACGCCCGGCTCCGGCCGGGCGTTTCTCATGTCCGGGGTCTCACAGGCACGCCATGCCGAGGGCGACCAGGTCGTCGACGAACTCCTCGCGGGTCAGCGGCGGATCCTCGTCGAGCACGAAGCGGACCGTCAAAGACTCCACGGCCAGCACGATGAGCCACGAGGAACGTGCAGGATCGCGCTGCCGGCCGTGTGCCGGAAGACGTCCGCCGAGGTAGGCCCGCAGTAAATCGCGCACCCGCCGCTCCAGGCCGAGTCGGTCGTCCAGGTGCCGCGACGCCGGCAGCTCCTGCCAGACCACGCGCAAGAGGGTGGGGTCGCGCTGCAGCGCCGTCAGCAGCGCCTCGGCGGTCGCCCGTGCCATCGCCGCGGGCTCGTCGTGGACGTGGTCGACCAGGGCCGCGACAACGTCCTCGGCGAGCCGGTCGACGTAGCGCGACGTCACCTCCTCGACGATCGCCGCCTTGTCGGGGAAGTACTGGTAGAGCGAGCCGGGACTGACGCCGGCGCGGTCCGCCACCCGGTTCGTGGTGAGTCGCTCGTACCCGTCGGCCACGAGCACGTCGCGAGCCGCGTCGACGATCGCGTCGACCATCTCGCGGGATCGCTGTTGTCGCGGGACTTTGCGCAGGGCCATGACGCGAATTGTATGCGAGTAATTGCTCGTGTCAGGGTGACGGCATGACCCAGGTGTCCGTATATCCGTCGCGCTTCCGCTCGGCCGAGCAGCGAGGCCGTCGCCTCGGCCGCGTGCTCAAGTACGCCGGGGGTGTCTCGCAGGTCGACGACGGGCTCCTCGACCGGATCGGCCGCGCCTTCAACGAGCAGGACGAGACCGGCGCCCGGTTCGCCGCCGCCATGCGACGTCCGGTCGGTGATCCGGAGCGCGTGACGATGGAGCAGTTCACGCGGGCGCTCCAGCAGGGCGTGGGGGCCGTCGAGGCCGCCCCGCCGGCGCTGGTCGACCTCGTCGGTCCGGCCGAGCAGGACCCGCCGTGGCTCAACCGCGAGCTGGTGGACGAGGGAGCGCGCGTGTACCGCCGGTTCGGGCGCAATGCGGCCGACGTGTTGTTGCAGCTCGCGCTGATCGGCGGCTACCGGTTCGGCGGCCCGCCGGACCTGCTGGTGGCGACCGGCGCGCTGACGGGCGACAGCACGCGTCGGCGTCTCGCCGAGACCCAGTCCTGGGCCGTGGCCGTGACGACGCCCGGCGGCCTCGAGCCCCATGGCGACGGCTGGCGGACCACGCTGCACGTGCGCGCCATGCACGCGCTGGTGAACCAGGCCATGGCGCCGCGCTGGGACACCGAGCGCTGGGGACTGCCGATCAACCAGGCGGACCAGGCCGGGACCCTCGGACTCTTCGACGGCACGGTGTTGATCGGCGTGAAGGCGCTGGGCGTCCCGGTGAGCCGGGCGGAGTCCGACGCGGTGATGCACCTGTGGAAGTACGTCGGATGGCTCATGGGCGTCGACGAGTCCTGGCTGGTCGAGACCGAACGCGAGCGGCACCGCATGAACTACCACGTGGTCCTGGCCCAGGCCGGCATCACGGAGGCGGGCCCGCGCCTGTCGCAGGACATCATCTCGGTGCTCGGCACGCTGCCGCACGGCCGCTGGAAGACGGAGCGGAACCTCAGCATGCTGAGCGTCTTCCTCGGCCGCGAGAGCATGCGCGAGCTCGGCCTGCCGTGGCGCCCGCCGTGGGCGCTGGCGATGCTCTGGGCCGCGAACACGGCGCGCTATCGGGTGCTCGGCCGCCTGCCCGGCGGTCGCGAGCGGCTGGACGTCGCGGGCGCAGCCGTGGCCCAGAAGATCTTGGCCGAGTACTACGACTCGGACGACCGCGCGGTCGCCGAGCTGCCTGCCTGAGGCGCCCCGCGCTCCACTTTTGGAACCGGATCCACCGTCTCGGACAGGTTCGACGTGGATCCAGTTCCAAAAGTTGGACGGGGGAGGGGAGGGGGAGAGGCCGGGCCGGAGGGGGACTCCGTCAGACGACGAGGGCGACGGCGATCGCGGCGATGCCCTCACCGCGTCCGGTGAGGCCCAGGCCGTCGGTCGTGGTGCCCGAGAGTGACACCGGTGCCCCGATGGCCTCGGACAGCACGGCCATCGCCTCGTCGCGGCGGCCGGAGAGGCGCGGCTCGTTGCCGATCAGCTGGACGCTGACGTTGCCCACGGCCAGACCGGCCTCGCGCACGAGCTCGGCGGTCCCGCGCAGGAACTCCAAGCCCGAGGCTCCGGCATAGCGCGGGTCGGCGGTGCCGAAGCGGCTGCCGATGTCGCCCAGTCCGGCGGCCGTCAGCACCGCGTCGACCATCGCGTGGGCCACGCAGTCGCCGTCGGAGTGCCCCTCAAGCCCGCGCGGGGCGTCGGGCCAGTGCAGTCCGGCCACCCACAGGGGACGGCCCTCGACGAGCTGGTGCACGTCGGTGCCGATGCCGACCCGGGGAATGCTCACGTCCTGCACCCTAGTCGGGTCAGAACTTCAGCCGCTCGGCCGTCGGCGCGATGACGTAGGTGACGCCGCCGCTGCCCTTGAGCCAGGCCCGCTCGAACTGCGCGCGGTCGTAGACGCGACGCACCTGCGAGTTGGTCCGTCCCGCCGGATCGTTCACGATGACGTCGCCCGTGGCGGTGAAGCCGCGCACGACGAGGAGGTGGCCGGGCGTCGAGCTGATCGGGGCGCCCGTGAGCTGGCCTCGACCGAACGCGACCGAGGCGATGACCGGGACGCCCTGCTTGATGTACGACTCGATCGGTCGCAGGTTCACCAGCCGGTGGACGACCGCGTCGGTGCCGAAGCGCGACGCATACGCGGTGTTGAACGGCCAGGTGCCGGTGCCGCGGTAGGAGGAGTCGTAGCTGTAGCGAGCGGCATGATCGACCTGCGGATCCGCGCCCTTGGCGAACGCGGTCGCCTTCTTCGACGGGCCCAGGCCCCAGTACCGCAGCACCATCGACGTCGAGGTCGGCGAGCACCAGGCCTCGCCGCCGCCACCGAACTGCGGGAAGTGACCTCGGTGGATCATCTGCGAGTACGCCGGGACCTTCAGGTCGATCGTCCGGGTCATCGAGGTCTTGGAGGTCTTGGCCGTCTTGCTGACGTAGGTCGACGACACTCCGGTGACGGCGCGGACGACCGGGGACTTCACCTTCGTGGACTTGCGCCAGGCCGACACCTGGATCTGCCAGCGGGTGAACGACTTGCCGGAGCGGGCGCGGACGATGTCCGTGTCGAGCTGGGCGAGGGCGTCGGCCTGCTTGCCGTACGTCGTGCGCTTGCCACCGGCGAGGGCGTGGCGCCACTGCGCCACCGTCTTCCACGACGAGACCTTCGAGCCGTCGGCGACGCGGACGTAGACCTTGAGCCACGTGCCGTCGGGCATGCGGCCGACGTTCCACGAGGGGAGCAGCGCGGTGCTGCGTTGCGGCGTCGCCACCCACGGCGACCGCCACATCTTGCCCTTCTTGCCCGCGGGGATGACCAGATTCGGCGTCCAGCGGGTGAGCTGCGGCTTGGGGTGGGAGGCGGCCTCGGCCGGCGCCGTGGCCAGCCCCGGCGCGATCAGAACGGACGTCAGCAGGGCGGTGAGCACTGCCGCGACGGGGAAGAGTCGGCGGATCACCGCCTCAGGCTAGGTGAAATGTGTGACCAGCGGTAGGGAAGTGGCGGGGCGGGCACGAATCGACGCGGTCCGGACACCGTGCTGCGGCCGATACTCTTGACTCGTGACGCTGCACCTGTACGACTCCGCCAGCCGTGAGCTGAAGCCGCTCGACCCCGTCGTGCCCGGCAAGGTCGGCATCTACCACTGTGGACTGACGGTGCAGGGTCCTCCGCACATCGGGCACATCCGCAAGGAGCTCGTGTTCGACGTGCTGCGTCGTTGGCTGGAGCGGTCGGGCCTCGAGGTCACGATCATCGCCAACGTCACCGACATCGACGACAAGATCCTCGCGAAGGCGCGCGAGCAGGGTCAGCCCTGGTTCGCGGTCGCGTACGAGAACGAGCGCGCACTGCACGCCGCGTACGAGGTCCTCGGCTGCCGCCCGCCCACCTACGAGCCGCGCGCGACGGGCCACGTCCCCGAGATGATCGAGATGATCGAGACCCTCATCGAACGCGGTCACGCCTATCCGGCCACCGACGGCTCCGGCGACGTGTACTTCGACGTCCGCTCGTGGCCGGACTACGGCGAGCTGTCGAACCAGCGCATCGACGACATGCAGGCGGCGCCCGACGCCCCGGCCGAGGGCAAGCGGGACCCCCGCGACTTCGCGCTGTGGAAGGGCCGCAAGGCCGACGAGCCCGAGTCGGCGTCCTGGCCGACCCCGTGGGGACGCGGTCGCCCCGGTTGGCACCTCGAGTGCTCGGCGATGGCCGCGAAGTACCTCGGCACCGAGTTCGACATCCACGGCGGCGGCCTGGACCTGCGCTTCCCGCACCACGAGAACGAGCTGGCCCAGTCCCGGGCCGCGGGACAGCGGTTCGCCCGCGTCTGGATGCACAACGCGATGCTCAACCTGGGCAACTCCAAGATGAGCAAGAGCGTCGGCAACACGCTCGCCGTCAGCGAGGTCGTCAAGCGCGTGCCCGCGATCGCCCTGCGCTACTACCTGGTCGCGGCGCACTACCGCTCGATCATCGAGTTCAGCGAGCAGTCCCTGGCCGAGGCGGCCACCGCCTTCGAGCGGATCGAGGGCTTCTGCCTGCGCGCCGCCGAGCTGGTCGGCGCGGGCGAGCCGGGCGACGTCCCGGTCGCGTTCGCCGAGGCCATGGACGACGACCTCGCCGTGCCCGCCGCGCTGGCCGTGCTGCAGGCCGCGGTCGGCGAGGGCAACCGGCTGGTCGCCGACGGTCCGTCGCCGGAGCTGGCGCAGACCCTGGCGTCGGTGCGGGCGATGCTGGACGTCCTGGGACTCGACCCGTTCACCTGGGCCACGACGCAGGGCGAGTCCTCCGCGACCGTCGACGCGCTGGCCCAGCTCGTCGACGCGCTGGTGGCCGCGCGCGCCGAGGCCAAGGCCGCCAAGGACTGGAACCGCGCGGACGAACTGCGCGATCAACTCACTGCTGCGGGGATCGAACTCGAGGACACGCCCTCGGGGACCCGCTGGAACCTGAAGGGTGGCCACTGATGGCCGGCAACAGCAAGCGCAAGGGTGCGATCAAGAAGACGGGCAAGGGCAACCCCACCGCCGGTTCGGGCGGCCGTCGCCGTCAGGGACTGGAGGGCAAGGGCCCGACGCCTCGTGCCGAGGATCGTCCCTACCACAAGAAGCACAAGATGGCCCAGGCCGCCGAGAAGCGTCAGTCCGGTCGGCCGAAGCGTCGCAACGACGACGGCCCCGAGCTGGTCGTGGGCCGCAACTCGGTCGTCGAGCTGCTGCGGGCCAACGTGCCCGTCGTGGCGCTGCAGATCGCCGAGGGCATCGACCGTGACGACCGCGTGCGCGAGATCTTCCAGCTCGCGGCCGACCGCCACGTGCCGCTGCTCGAGGTCGCCCGCGTCGAGCTCGACCGGATCACGTCCGGTGCGGTGCACCAGGGTGTCGCGGCGAAGCTCGAGGCGTACGACTACGCCGATCCGGACGAGCTGCTCGACCTGGCCGCCGAGCGTGGCGAGCCGGCGCTGATCGTCCTGCTCGACGGCATCACCGATCCGCGCAACCTGGGTGCCATCGTGCGCTCGGCCGCCGGCTTCGGCGTCCACGGCGTCGTGATCCCCGAGCGCCGGGCGGCGCACATGACGGCGGCGGCGTGGAAGACCTCCGCCGGTGCCGCCGCGCGCGTGCCGGTGGCCCGCGCCACCAACCTGACGCGCCAGATCAAGGCGTACCAGGAGGCCGGACTCATGGTGATCGGCCTGGCCGCCGACGGCGACGTCGCGCTGCCCGACATGGACCTCGCCGACGGCCCGCTGGCGGTCGTCATCGGCAGCGAGGGCAAGGGCCTCTCGCGCCTCGTGAGCGAGACCTGCGACCAGCTGGTCTCGATCCCGATGTCGTCGTCACTGGAGTCGCTCAACGCGGGCGTCGCGGCCGGCATCACGCTCTACGCGATCAGCCAGGTCCGCGCCTGAGGCACGGACCTGCTCAGCTGCCGAGCACCTGCCGCAGGTAGTCGTTGGTGAACTTGCGGCCGGGATCGAGCCGGTCGCGGACGCCGAGGAAGTCGTCGAACCGCGGGTAGACCTTGCGGAAGTGGTCGGAGCCCAGGGTGTGCATCTTGCCCCAGTGCGGCCGGCCCTCGTGGGCGATGAAGATGTCCTGCATCGCCGCGAAGTACGACGTCGGGTCGGTGCGGTGGTACTGGTGCACGGCGATGTAGACGTTGTCGCGGCCGTGGCCGGTCGAGAGCCAGATGTCGTCGGCGGCCGTGAAGCGGACCTCGACGGGGAACGACACGTGCTCGCCGGAGCGCGCGTACCACCGGCGCATCTCGGCGATGGCCTCGGCGGCCGCGGCGCGCGGCAGGGCGAACTCGGACTCGCGGAACCGCACGCGGCGCGGCGAGATGAACACCTCGTGCGACGTGTCGGTGTACTCGCGGGCGCCGAGCACCGAGCCGCTGACCGCGTTGATCCGGGGGATCAGCGCGGGCCGGCGGCTGGCGATGCGCTGGATGCGCTCGTAGACCGTGTTCGACAGGAACTCGTCGTCGAGCGTGTGCCGCCAGCGTGGCAACGGGGCGCGCGGCGTTCCCTCGGGCACGCGGTTGTTGCGCTTGGTGAGCGCCCGGTCGGTGTGCGGGAAGAAGTAGAACTCGAAGTGGTCGTTGCCGTCGACGAGCTGGTCGAGGCCGGTCAGCACCTCGGGCAGCGCCATCGGCTCCTCACGCGCGTGCAACAGGAACGCCGGGACGCACTGCAGCGTGACCTCGGTGACGATGCCGAGGGCGCCGAGGCCGACACGGGCCGCGTCGAACATGTCGTGGCCCCGGTCGATCTCGAGCACCTCGCCCTCGGCGGTGACCAGCTGCAGGGCGGCCACGGCGCGGGCGATGCCGAACAACCGGGCGCCCGTGCCGTGCGTGCCCGTGGACGTGGCTCCGGCGACGGACTGTGGATCGACGTCGCCCAGATTGGGCAGCGCGAGGCCCAGCGCGTCCAGGCGCCGGTTCAGGTCGTGCAGCGAGATGCCCGCCTGGACCCGGACCAGCCCCGTGGTCGTGTCGGCGTGCAGGATCCGATTCATCGCGTCCAGCCGCAGCAGGGCGCCGTCCGTGGCGGCGATGGGGGTGAAGGAGTGGCCCGCGCCGACCGCCTTCACCTGCGGGTGCTCGCGGACGAACCCGACGACCTCGTCGGTCGAGGCCGGACGGCCGACCACGGCCGGGTGCGCCGTGACGTTGCCGGCCCAGTTCTGCCAGGTGGTCATCCGAAGTTCTTCCCCTCGCCACGGTAGGTCGGGATCATCGTGGCGTGGCCGGCCTGGTCGACCAGGGCCACGCGGTCGAACCGCTCGCACATCTCGCCGGCCTTCGCGTGCCGGAAGAGCACGCGGTCGCCGATCGTCAGGGAGCGCGCCACCTTGCCGTGCAACGGGGTCTGGACCTCGCCGGCGCCCTCGGCGGAGTACAGCTCGAGGCCCTCGGGCCACACCGGCGTGGGGACCCGGGAGTCACCCGGCGGGCCGGAGGCGATGTACCCGCCGCCGAAGCACGTGACCGCGTCGCGCGAGGGCTTGCGCACCACCGAGAGCGCGAAGAAGGCCGAGGGACGCGGAGTGAAGGAGCGGTAGCCGTCGAAGAGGGTGGGCACGAACAGGCCCGAGCCCGCGGCCAACTCGGTGATCGAGGAGTCGCCGCGCCAGACGTCAAGACTGCCGGTGCCGCCGGCGTTGACGATCTGCAGGTCGGTCATGTTCGACACCGCCTTGACGATGCGGCGACGGCGGCGGCGCAACTCGCCGGCGGAGCGGCGCTTGACCATGCGGACGGCCGCGCCGCTGTCGGGCAGGCCGGCGATCTGAGCGTCGTAGAACATCAGGCCCACCAGGTCGAAGCCCGGACGCTCGCTGATCTCGGCGGCGATCCGTTTCGCCTCGCGCGTGGTGTGGACGGGGGAGCGGTGGGCGCCCAGGTGAGCGCCGAACATCCGCAGGGATGCGTCGACGTCGAGGCAGACGCGGATCGGCGGGTGGCCCGGACCGGTGTACGCGTCGATGAGGTCGAGCGCCTCGAGGGAGTCGACCATGACCGTGATCGAGGCCAGCCGGCGCTCGTCCGAGACGAGGTCGGCGTACGCCTCGCGCTCGACGCTGGGGTAGGCCAGCAAGATGTCGTCGACGCCATGGTCGGCAAGCCACACGGACTCGGCCAGCGAGTACGTCATGACGCCACGGAAACCGTCCAGGGTCAGCGCGTTCTTGATGATCGTGCGGACCCGGATCGACTTGGTCGCCAGGCGGATCGGCACGCCGTTCGCCCGCCGGACGAGGTCGCTCGCGTTGGCCCACAGGGCCTCCTCGTCGATCACCGCGAAGGGCGTGTCGAGCAGGTTCGTGGCGCGCAGGAGGCGGGGATACGGGGGAGTGAGGGAAGGAGGGGCCACGGGGCCAGTATGCATACTGGTCGGGTGCGTCGACCGGTCCTGCTGCTCGTGTTGGTGTCCTTCGTGCTCGCCGCCTGCACGTGGCGATCGGACGACTCCGACCGTGGCGATGCGCCCGAGCCCCAGCCCACGCCCACGACGTCGATCTCGTTCGAGGACCTGGGCGTCGCGGACTGGCCGTCGCCTGACGAGGCGCGGTTCCCCGAGCCTCCGGCGCGTCCGGAGTGGCTGGCGGCCGAGGAGTACGCGCGCATGGTCGCGGCCGTGCGGACCTGGGCGGTCCAGGCCGTCGCGTCCCCCGAGCAGGTCGGTGCCGGACTGCCCGAGGAGCTGGCCGCGATGATCGCCGACGCCGGAGAGGATGACGCGGTGGCCCCGGCCCTCGCGCAGGGCAACGTGCTCGACCCCGGTCTCGAGGTGCTGGCGACAGGCCTGACGGGCGCCTGGACGCTGTCGGACGACGGGGAGTCGATGAACCTCGCGCTGCAGACTCGGGCGGCCTACGAGGTCAGGACGCCCGACGGGCCGGTGCGCGTGATCGGCGTGCTGCGGACCCAGGGCATCATCGCCGCCCCCGACACCCCGGAGTGGGGGACGGTCATGGGCTGGCAGGAGTTCGGTGCGGCGGACTGCGCCATCGCCCTGGACGGCTTCCTCACCGCCGGCGGCGACGCCGACGACCTGCAGTCGGATCTCGGCACCTTCGCCGAGATCGGCAACGGCGACGAGGCGATCACGCCCGAGCTGCCCGACGACCAGCTCGTCGACGAGGACTTCAAGCGCCGCTGTGAGGCCGGGCGGGTCTGAGGCTCGCTAGGATGAGCCGGGCGGCACGGCCGCCATGCCCCTGTAGCTCAGTCGGTAGAGCGCTTCTCTTGTAAAGAAGATGTCGCGGGTTCGAATCCTGTCGGGGGCTCCACCGGTCGTCAGTCCGTCCAGGGATCCTCGCGCCGCCACAGCGTCGGCAGGTGCAGCCGCACCCCATCGCGCTCGGCCAGCGTGCGCAGGACGCGCACCGTCACGTCGAGGTCGTCCCCGGCGTAGGGCAGGGCGCGCAGCGGTGCCGTGAGCGGGCGGAAGAAGTCGTCCCAGTGCGTCATCACCACGCGCCGTGCCCCGACCGCCGAGACCGTGTGGCGCCAGTACTGCGCGATGTAGTCCTCGCCGAGCACGCCCAGTTGTCCGACGCCGAGGTAGACCACGTCGGCGCGGGTGCCGTCCAAGGCTCCCGGTACGAACCCGGCACTGCCCTGCACGAGCGTGGACCCCGTGGCGGGGTGCTCGACCAGCAGCGACCACGCCTCGCCGCAGCGATAGGCCTTCGCGCGCGCGGGCGTGCGCAGCGGTTCGTCGATGGTGCCGGGAAAGCGATCCGGCGGGCAGTGCGCCGACGGCACTCCCGTGACGGTCCAGGGCCCGTAGGCGGTCGGGGTGGCCGGCGCCAGGAGCCGGGTCTGCTCGGGATCGAGGTCCGCGCCACGGCCGACCTGCACGGTGGAGGTACCGCCGACGAGGAGCGCCCCCGTGCGCCGGGCGACCTCGGGGGAGTCCATGACGTGGTCGAAGTGGCTGTGGACCGGCAGGACCGCCTCGACCCGCGGCGCCGTCGCCCCGATCAGGCCGAGTCGCTCGAGGGCCGCGTCGATCCGCTCGGGCACCGGAGCGATCGTTCCGAGTCCCACCTTCACCAGCGACGGCCGCGAGAAGAACCCGTCGATCACCAGGGCCGACTCGCCGTCGTCGAAGGAGAGCGTCGAGACCCCGGCGAAGGTCACCGACGGCGCGCCCGGCGCCGCCTCGGGCGCGTCGAACAGGCTCGCGTGGGCGGACAGGTCGGGGCGACCGAGCTTGATGCGCATGGACGCACCCTAGGGCGGCGCGGTCCTCGGCGGAGGCGGACAAACCCGATTCGGGGGGGGTGGGCAGACCCGCCTCGCGTCGTTAGGGTGAGCCCCACTGAGGACCTAGGGGGCCACGTGTCGCAGATCGAGCACCGCGTCGAATTGGACGCCGACCTGACGAATCCGGACTATTCCGGGCTCGTCCTGACCGACGAGGAGATCGCCGCAGGCGCGCACCGCACGTTCGTCGGCGGCGTCTGGGACTCCCATGGCAAGCACCAACTGGACTTCCTGATCTCGCAGGGCCTGAAGCCGCACCACAAGCTGATGGACGTCGGCTGCGGCTCCTTCCGGGCCGGCCGGCACTTCATCGACTACCTCGACGCCGGCAACTACTACGGCATCGACGCCAACCACTCGGTGATGCAGGCCGGCTACGACAACGAGCTCTCGGACGAGCAGCGCGCGAAGCTGCCGATCGAGAACCTGAGGGCGAACGATCGCTTCGACACCGACTTCGGCGCGACGTTCGACTACGCGATCGCCAACTCGGTCTTCACCCACGTCTCGTTGAACCACATCCGGCTGTGCATGTACCGGCTCGACAAGGTCATGGCGCCGGGCGGCTCCTTCTACGCCACGTACTTCGTGCGCAAGAAGTCCGTGCCGATCGACGCGGTCAAGCCGATCAAGCGCCGCAACAAGGGCTACTTCACCGAGAAGAACAACTACGTCTACTACCGCGAGGACCTGCGCTGGGCGGCGAAGTGGGGCGACTGGTCGTACACGTGGATCGGCGACTGGGGGCATCCGGCCAACCAGCAGATGGTCAGGTACACCAAGCTCACGCCCGAGCAGGTCGAGGAGCGTCGCGCCGCCCGTGAGAAGGCCGCCAACCCCGGCCGGGTGCGCCGGATCGCCCGGCGCATCGTCGGCTGACGCCCGTCGGACGGCGACGCGACGGGTTACGGTCGAGGCATGGAGTCCACGCATCTGCCGTCCCTCGGAAGCGACCTGCTCGACCAGGCACGCGCCTCACACGCGGGCCGCAGTGCGGCGGCCCTGCACCCGGGGCGTCACCATCACCTGCGCCAGACCGTGATCGCGCTGGCGGCGGACCACCGGCTCGACGAGCACGAGGCGCCGCCGGAGGCGACCCTGCAGGTGCTCACCGGATCGGTGCGGCTGACCGCAGGCGAGGAGAGCTGGGACGGATCAGCCGGCGACCTGCTGGTGATCCCCGACCACCGCCATGACCTGCTGGCACTCGAGGACGCCGTCGTCCTGCTGACCACGCTCGTCGACGCGACCTGACCGGGAGGGCCGATCAGCGTGCGCCGGGCCACCTGAGACGATGCAGTCCATGGACGTTCCCCAGCCGCACAGCGACTTCATCTTGACCTTCGCCTGCCCCGACCGGGTGGGCATCGTGGCGACGATCGCCTCGACGCTGGCGCAGGACGGTTGGACGATCACCGAGAGCCAGCAGTACGCCGATCCCGACACCCGGCGCTTCTTCATGCGGGTGCGATTCGCCGCCGACCGCGAGGTCGAGCTGGAGCAGATGCGGGCGATGCTGTCCCCGGCCCTCGAGCCGTTCGAGATGGACTGGGAGCTGCACGACGCGACCGCTCCGCTGCGCGTCGTCGTCATGGTCTCCAAGCAGGGACACGTGCTCAACAACCTGCTGTTCCACACCCGGCAGGGTCAGCTGCCGATCGAGATCGTCGCGGTCGTGTCGAACCACCCCGACTGGCGCGACGTGGTCGAGTGGCACGGGATCGAGTTCCACCAGATCCGCGTGACCCCCGAGACCAAGCGCGAGACTGAGCAGTTCGTCCTGGACCTGATGGAGCGCACGCAGGCCGAGGCGCTGATCCTGGCCCGGTACATGCAGATCCTGACCGACCAGATGTGCCGCGACGTCCACGGCCGCGCCATCAACATCCACCACTCGCTGCTGCCGAGCTTCAAGGGCGCGCGACCCTACGAGCAGGCGCACCGGCACGGGGTGAAGGTCATCGGCGCCACGGCACACTACGTCACGGCCGACCTCGACGAGGGGCCGATCATCGAGCAGGACTTCCGCCGCGTCGACCACCGCTCGTCGGCCGCGGAGCTGGCGGCGATGGGTCAGGACCTCGAGGCGCGTGCGCTGGTGCACGCGGTGCGCGCGCACGCCGAGCACCGGGTGCTGCTCAACGGGATGAAGACGGTCGTCTTCGACTGACGTTCACCGGAAGAGCGCGTCGACCTCGGAGCGGTCCAGTGAGGGTGACCAGGCGGCGTTCGGCGGAGCCGCAGCCCAGACGAATCCGTCCGAAGCCGCAGTCAGCGATTCGATGACGACGGGTCCCGACCCCGTCCCGCCATCGATCGCCAGGAGAACCGATGCGCCGGTGCGATGGGGAACATGACCCCCCGGCCGGACCTCCACGAGATCGTCGAGCTCCTTCTCGTCCAGGCGGCCGAACGTGGACTCCAGGTATCGACGCATGTCCCGCTTGGTGACGACTCCTCCGTGCTGGAGCACTGTCATGGTGGCTGCGCCGGCCCTCTGGCGCGACTGCTTGACCGCGACGGTCAGTCGAGTCAGCACCTCTGCGTCGTCCTCGCCGCCGATGACGACCGGCACGGAGTCGGTCACCGTGCCCTCGACGACGTCATCGATGAGACTCGAGCGCGTGAACTCCTCGAACGTGCTGGCGCCATAAGCCGCGGACCGGGAGGTGGTCTCGCTGCCGGCCACCTCGATCACCTGGATCGGCGGGGTCGCGGATACTCGCTCGGCCGGCGATTCGCGAGCAGGGTCCCGGCTGCTCGAGGCGGTGTCGGTCACGTCCGCGCCATCGAGCGTGGCGAAGAGCGGAGCCGCCACGACCGCGACGGCCGCGATGCCAGCCGCCCATGCGAGCGAGCGATGCCGGGGTGCCGGGCTTCTCATCGCCGACACGTCCGAGTTCGTTCGCGAGTGTCCGACCTCGTCCCGGTACCGGGCGTACGCCGACTCGAAGTAGGTGTCGTCGGGGGTGCCGATGTGCGCGGCCTCCACCAGCGCGTTCCACGCGCTCGCGGGTTCGTCTCGTCGATTCATCGCCGTCCCTCTCGTCCAGTGCCCTTCTGCCCCTCACTTGTCCGGTCGTCGGTCGAGCGTTCGCTCATCGCAACGCGCAGGCGCTCACGAGCACGATGCAGGCGTGATCGCGCTGTCCCTTGGCGCAGGCCGAGGACCGAGGCCGCTTCGGTCGGAGAGAGCCCTTCCCACGCCACGAGGAGAAGGACCTCACGTTCGGCCGGCGGCACCTGGGCCAACGCTGCGCGCAGCTCGGGTGCGACGGAAAGGGCGTCGAGGCGCTCATCGACGGCTTCCCAGTCCTGGCCCGAGGTGTCGCGCTGGCGGAACGGTGTTGCGGGCCGGCGACTGCGACGCAGATGCGCGCGCAGGACATTGCGAGCGACCCCGAAGAGCCAGGGCCGGACGTCCCCTCGAGCGGCGTCGAAGGTGTGTCGGCTCGTGTAGGCGGCGACCCACACATCGACCAGGAGGTCATCGGCGTCCGTCGGTGACCGGCGCGCCAGATACGCATGGATCGGCACCCGAAGCTCCCACAGGGATGCACCGAACCGCTCGGCCTCTTCGGCTGACGGGTCCTGAGGCACGATGTTCACACCTCTGTCTTGGCCGGGAGTCGCCGAAGCGTTCGCTCCGGGTCGATTCGGGGCCTCTCAGAGTGGTCGGCCGGTCCCCGGGTCGGGGTCGTCCGGCGGGTCTGACGCCGGGGTCGTCGAGGTGAGCGCCACGGGGTCGCCGCCGGCCGTCAGGGCCGCGTCGATCCGCTCGTTGGCGTAGCGCAGGATCTCGGCGACCGTGGCCGTGACGGGCACCGCCAGGAACGCTCCGGTGATGCCGAACATCGAGCCGCCGGCGGTGACGGCCATCAGCACGACCGCCGGGTGCAGGTTCATGCTCTTGCCCTGCAGCATCGGCGACAGGACGTTGCCCTCGAGCTGCTGCACGGCGACGATCACGATCAGGACGATCACGGCGTCCCGCGGCGAGTTCGTCACGAGCGTGACCAGCACGGCGATCGCGCCGCTGGCGAAGGCACCGATGATCGGGATGAACCCGCCGATGAAGGTGATGAGCGCCAACGGCACCCACAGCGGCTGGCCGACGACCAGCAGTGCGGTGCCGATCAGCACGGCGTCGATCAGCGAGACGAGGGCCTGGGTGCGGATGAAGCCGCCCAGGGTGTTCCACGCCCGGTAGAGCAGCTCACGCAGGTGGCCGCCGACGCGGTGGCCGCCGAGGCGCTCCACGAAGGGCAGGAAGCGGTGGCCGTCCTTGATGAACAGGAAGGTCAGGATCAGCACCAGGACGGTGTTGACGACGACGTTCGTGGCGACGCCGATCGTGGACAGGACGCCGCTGCTGATGTCACCGGCGCTGTTGCGCAGCCAGTCCTCGATCGAGTCGAGCGCGTTGCTGATCTGGTTCGACTCCACGGGCAGGGGGCCGTTGAGGAGCCACTCCTGCACCTCGCCGACGCCCTTCGCGGCGCGGTCGGCGATCTGGGGCGCCTCGTCGATCAGCTGCGGGATGAGGATCGAGAACAGGAATCCGAGCGCGGCCAGGAAGGCCAGCAGCACGAGTCCCGCAGCGGCGGCGGCCGGCACCCCGCGGTCGCGCAGGGCCTTGGCCGGCGGGCCGAGGACCGTCGCGAACAGGATCGCCAGGGCGACCGGGAACCAGATCACCCACGTGTGTCCGACCGCCCAACCGAGGACGTACAGGGCGGCCGCGATCACGACGAGGCGGATGCCCCAGCGCTGGACCACGCCGAAGCCCTGATCGATGATGACGGCCCGGTCGCGAATGCGTGTCTCGCTCACGCCGCCACCCTAGCCGGGGAGGCGCCAATCGACCGGCTGTGCACCCTGCTTCCGGAGCGCGTCGTCGGCGCGGCTGAACGGGCGGGAGCCGAAGAACCCCCGGGAGGCCGACAGCGGGCTGGGGTGAGGCGACTCGATCCGGGGGACGTCGCCCAGCCGTGGGGCCAGTGCCTGGGCGTCGCGACCCCACAGGATCGCGACGAGCGGACCACCGCGTTCGACCAGCGCGGCGATCGCCCGGTCGGTGATCGACTCCCAGCCCTTGCCGCGATGGCTCGCCGCCTCGCCGGGCCGGACGGTCAGGACGCGGTTGAGCAGCATGACGCCCTGGTCGGCCCAGGCGGAGAGGTCGCCGTGGGCCGCCGGCTCGATGCCGAGGTCGGCCTGCAGCTCGGTGTAGATGTTGACCAGGCTGCGCGGCAGCGGTCGCACGTCGGGCCGGACCGAGAAGGACAGGCCCATCGCGTGTCCCGGCGTGGGGTACGGATCCTGTCCGGTGACCAGCACCCGCACCTGGGCCAGGGGAGTGCGGAAGGCGCGGAAGATCGCGTCCGGCTCCGGCAGGTAGCTGTTTCCCGCAGCCACCTCGGCGCGCAGGAACTCACCCATGGTGGCGATCTGCTCGCTGACGGGCTCCATCGCCTCGGCCCAGTCCGGCGCCATCAGGTCATCGAGGCTCATCGGCGGCTCCCGAGGGCGCGAGGGGCGAGGGCACTGGCCACGAGGCACAGGGCGAGGGGGACGAGGAAGGCCGTGGTCAGCGGGACCCAGTGCGTCAGCAGACCGATGATCGAGGGTCCGCTCAGGAGCGCCACGTAGCCCATGCCGGTGACGCGGGCGATGATCGCCGCGCCGTGACGCGGATCGACGTTGCCGGCGGCCGAGAAGAACTGGGGGACGCAGCCGGCCAGCCCGATGCCGACGACGGCCCAGCCGAGGATGGCGATCGCGGGGGTGGGGGCGACGATCGCGATGGTGAGGCCGCAGGCACCCAGCAGCGAGGCCCATCGGACGAAGGTCCCGGCGCCCGTCACCGCGACGATCCGGTCGACGACCAGGCGCGAGACGAACATCGTCAGGCTGAACGCGCCGTAGGCCACGGCGGCGAGGGCCTCGGAGGTGCCGAGCTCGTCGCGCAGGTGGACGGTGCTCCAGTCGTAGGCCACGCCCTCGGCCAGCATGAGCGCGAAGGCCAGCGCTCCGAGCAGCACGATCTGCAGGGTCCACGCGGGCCGGCCGGGTCGGTCCTGCGAGTCGCGCACGTCGTGGTCGAGCAGGTGCGGCCGCACCGCGACGACGAGGACGAGCCCGATGATCGCGAACACCACGAAGTCCAGCGGGACCGGCGAGCCGAGCGCCAGCATCGCGCCACCGAGCGCCGACGCGGCCAGGCCGCCGGCGGAGAAGTACGCGTGGAACGACGACATGATCGGGCGGCCGTAGGCCCGCTCCACGGTGACGGCCTGTGCGTTCTGGGCGACGTCGACGACGCCGTTGGCGGCACCCAGGATGCCGAGCCCGGCCGCGAGGGTCCACACGTTCGTCGCCAGGCTGGGCAACACGATGGCGAGACACATCACGACCAGTGCGACCACCACGGCTCGGGCGCTGCCGGTCCGGTCGACGAAGAACCCTGCTGCCTGCATCGCGACCCAGGCGCACACGCCCGTCCACAGCAGCAGCGTCCCGAGCGTGGCCGCCGAGATGTCGGTGCGGTCCATGATCGCGGGGATGTGCACGATCCAGGCACCCAGCACGAAACCGTTGGTGAACAGCACCGCGGACGTGGCCACGCGGGCCCGGGTCAACGTCGGTTCCACCACGGGCCGAGTCTAGGAGCCGCGGCGCGCGGTGCGGGGTGGGCGGGCCCGGTAGCATGGGCGGGTTGTGAATTCTGCGATCGCCGATTACCGCCGTCTCTGGGGCGCAGCTGGACTCTCGTTCGTGACGGTGGCCTTCCTGGGACGCATTCCGCTCGCGATGAGCCAGATGGGCGTGCTGCTGCTGGTCGCCCAGGCCACGGGGCGTTACGGCATCGCCGGCGCCACGGCCGGCGCCCTCGCGGTCGCGAACGCGGCCGGGTCCCCGTTCTTCGGCGCGCTCGCCGATCGCATCGGTCAGCGCCCCGTCGTCCTCATCCAGTCGGTCGCCGGATCGCTGGGCCTGGTCTCGATCGTGTTCTTCGCCGGCCAGGAGGTCTCCTCGGCCGTGCTCGTCGTCGTCGCGGCGCTCACCGGTCTGGCCATGCCCCAGGTCGGCCCGCTGGCGCGCGTGCGCTGGCGGCCCGTGCTGGCCCTGCGGGTCAACGAGGGCCGCATCCGCAAGGACGAGGTCGACCGCTTCGTCGATCTCGCGTTCTCCTACGAGGGCGCCGGCGACGAGGCCTCGTTCGTGCTCGGCCCGGCGCTGGTCGGCATCCTCGGTGTCCTCATCGGCGCCGAGGGGGCACTGCTCGCCGCCGCGGTCCTGTTGCTGGTCTTCGGCACGTGGTTCGCTGCGCACCGGACGGCGGCGCTCGTGCCGCGCGGCAGCGAGCACGCGCCCACGCGCGGCGTCCGGCTGTGGACCTCGGCGTTCCTGTCGCTGGCCGCGGCCGTGTTCCTCATGGGCGTGCTGTTCGGCAGCATCCAGACGGGCACCACGGTGCTGGCCACCGATCAGGGCCACCCCGACGTGGCAGGCCTGATCCACGCGGTGCTCGGCATCGGGAGCGTCGTCGCTGCCTTCGCGCTGGCGGCGGTGCCGGCCAGCGTCCTGTACGCCACCCGGATGCTGATCGCCTCCGGAGCGATGCTCGTGCTCGCCTCGCCGCTGATGTTCGTCCACACCATCCCGCAGCTGGTCGCGGTGATCGCGTTGATGGGCTTCGCCGTCGCGCCGTACCTGATCAGCGCCTTCGCCCTCGCGGGTCTCATCGTCCCTCCGGCACGGATCGGGACGGCGATGACCTTCATGGCCGGCGCCACGGGGCTGGGCTATGCGACGGGTGCGTCGATCGCCGGCCGCGCCGCCGACGGCGCCTTCGGCTCCGAGGGTCCGACCCCGGCCTTCACCGTCACCATCGCCGCCATGGGGGCGGCGCTCCTGCTGTCGTTGGCCTCGCAGCGGGTCCTGCGCAGGGCCAAGATCGCCTCCTCCGTCTGAGTCAGCGCTCGAGCGCGGTCCGGAGCCGCTGTGCGGCGGTCGGCCACTCGTCGTCGAGCATCGAGAACGTCACGGTGTCGCGCCACGATCCGTCGTCGCGCAGCTTGTGCTTGCGCAGGATGCCCTCACGCCGGGCGCCGAGCCGGGCGATCGCGTCCTGCGAGCGCTGGTTGAGGATGTCGGTGTGCCACACGACCCGCACGCAGCCGAGCTCGTCGAACGCGCGCGTCAGCAGCAGCAGTTTCGCCTCGGTGTTCAACCCGCTGCGCCAGAAGCGCCGGCCGATCCAGGTGTGCCCGATCGCGACGGTCCTCATCGCAGGGCTCACGTCGTAGAAGCACGTCATGCCGGCGACCTCGCCGGTGCGCAGGTCGACCTGCGCCCACGGCACGAGCGCCGGGTCGGCCAGGGTCCGAGCGATCCGCTGCGCGGCCACGTCGGCGTCCATCGCGTCCCAGCCGCGCAGGTGCTCGAACACGGCCTCGTCGTCACCGGCGGCGGCGAGCCCGGCCGCGTGGTCGATCGTCAGGGGCTCGAGGCGCACGAGGGATCCGGTCAGGATCGCGGGCGTCGTCCACGGATCTGTCACGCGGTCACCCTAGCCACGCGGTCACCCTGGCCACGCTGATGCGCCGGCTCAGCGCGTGAGGCGGTCCAAGAAGGCAACCATGAGTGCCTCGCGCACCCGCGGGGGAGCGACGTCGACCAGAGCGTTGACCGGACCGAGCCGGTCGGGCACGGCGACCTGACCGTCGCCACCGGCGAGACCGGCGAGGGCGAGGAGCCCGTCGAACGCCTCGTCGTCGAGCGTGTCCGGATCGAGGGTCGCCGCGGCCTCGGCCAGTGCGGGGTCGATGCGGACGGGACCGGCCACGGCCGCCTCGGCCACCGCTTCGCGCAGCGCCGTGAGGAACTCCGGCACGGAGTCCGCGGTGGCGGCCGAGATCGTGAGGTGCAGGTTCGCCGGCTCGTCCCCGAAGCGCATCTGGGGCTGCACGAACCAGCCGCGGTCGAGCATGAGGTCGCTGATGGTGAAGACGTCGACGGCGTCGTCGGTGCCCACGACGACCAGGGAGGTGTCCGGCCGCTCGACCAGGTGCAGGTGGTCGATGGCCTCGATCCCCTCGGCGAGCGCCCGCGTGCCGGTGAGCGTGTGCTCGACCAGCTCGCGGTATCCCTCGGAGCCGATGAGGCGGACGACCGCCCAGGCCGCGGCGAGCGGCCCGCCGGACTTGGTCGACTGCATCGTGGAGTTGAGCATCGTGTAACCGGGCCAGTCGGCGTACGCGAAGAACTGGGGCCGTCGCAGCCCGGCGTCGGCGTGCAGCAGCAGGGACACGCCCTTGGGGGTGTACGCGTACTTGTGCAGGTCCACCGAGATGCTCGTGACGCCCGGCACCGCGAAGTCCCACGGGGCCGCGTCGGGCATCCACGGCAGGATCCAGCCGCCGATGCAGGCGTCGACGTGCAGACGCAGGCCGCGCTCGCGCGTGACGGCGGCGAGTTCCTCGATCGGGTCGATCACGCCGTGGGCGTAGGAGGGTGTCGACGCCGCCACCAGGACGACCCGGTCCCCGAGGCGATCGATCGTCTCGGTCATGGCGGCGACGTCGGCACGGTGCTCGGCCCCGACCGGCACGGCGACGAGCTCGACACCGAAGTAGTGCGCGGCCTTGGCGAAGGCGGCATGGATCGTGCTGGGCACGACCATCGCGGGTCGCTCGACGCGGGCGGCGTCCCGGGCGGTCTGGACCGCCAGCAGGATCGACTCGGTGCCGCCGGACGTGACCGTCCCGACGACCGCGTCCCCCGCGTGCAGGTGCGTCCGCGCGAACGCCACGAGGTCCGCCTCCATCGACAGCAGGCTCGGGAAGGCGGTGGGGTCGAGCCCGTTGGCCGACGCGTACATCGCCAGCGCCTGACGGCCGATCTCGTCGGCGGCAGCCAGGCCCGAGTCGTAGACGTAGGCCAGCGTCCGGCCACCGTGCGTGGGCAGGTCCTGGCGGCGCCGCTCGGACAGCTCGGCGAGAATCTGGTCAGGCGACATCGGCGCTCCTGAGGCGGTCGTCCAGGCGGTAGCCCCGCAGCAGCACGAGGCTCAGCACCGTGAGTGTGGCGGGGACGAGGGAGAAGCCCAGGGCGATCGCCAGGCGTGCGCTGTCGGGCTGGGTCACGGTCTCGCCGCCGGTCGACGAGACGTAGCCGCCGGCCGTCAGCGCCAGGGCGAGGATGCCCGGACCGAGGGCCAGGCCCAGCGTCTCGCCGGCGGTCCACACACCGGTGAACACGCCGACCCGGTTGGCGCCGCTGCGTCGCGCATCGTCGGCGGCGACGTCCGGCAGCATCGCCATGGGGAACACCTGGGCGCCCGCGTACCCGATGCCCACGAGGGCCGCGGCGACGTACGTGACGGCGACCCAACCGGCATGGGCGCTGAGCAGGGCGACCATCCCGGCGATGAGGAAGCCGGTGGCGAAGACGTATCCCGAGCGCTTGCCGCGCGTGGCGGCGTACCGCTCCCACAGCGGCGTCACGAGCAGTGCCGGGCCGACGAAGGCCACGAACAACAGGGTGTTCGCCGCCGCACTGTCCAGCAGGTGGTCGGCGACGTAGGCGACGCCGGCCAGCACGGTGCCGATGGCGGCGGCCTGCACCACGAAGGTCAGCAGCACGGCGCGGAAGTCCGGGTTGGCGCCGACGAGCCGCAGTTGGTCGGAGAACGTGCCCGTCGCGGTCTCACCGGGGTGGTCGGGGGCGCCGCGGGTGCCCCACCAGGAGCCCAGGACGCCGATCGCGATGATGACGCCGACGTATGCACCCATGGCGGCGTGGCCGAACTCGTCGACGACGATCGGCGCGGTGGCGCCCGAGACCAGGATCGCCAGCGCGAGCACCACGACCCGCCAGGTCATCAGCCGCGTCCGCTCGCCGTAGTCCAGGGTCAGCTCCGCGGGCATCGCGACGTACGGCACCTGGAAGAACGCGTAGGCGCTCGCGCAGCCCAGGAAGGCCACGGCCACCCAGGCGGCGCCCAGCGCCTGCGGGTCGGCGGGGCCGGCGAACATGACGGCGAACAGCACCGCCAGGGTCAGGCCGGCCCGGACGAGGAACGGACGGCGGCGTCCCCCGGGGTGCCGCGAGCGGTCGCTGATCCGGCCCGCGATCGGGTTGAGCACGACGTCCCACGCCTTGGGCGCGAAGACCAGCACGCCCGCCATCGCCGTCCCGATGCCGATCGTGTCGGTCAGGTACGGCAGGAGCAGCAGGCCCGGCACGGTGCCGAACGTGCCCGTCGCGACGCTGCCGAGGGCATAGCCGCGTCGGACCCGCGCCGGGAGCTGCGTCGTCACCCGTCCGAGGGCTCGATGTCGCGGACGGCGGCCAGCTCGTCGAGGAAGGTCTTGGCCCAGCGCACGATGTCGTTCTCCATGACCTGCTTGCGCAGGGCGCGCATGCGCTTGCGCAGGTCGACGGGGCTGGCCTGCATCGCGTCGACCATCGCCTGCTTCATGCCGTTGATGTCGTGGGGATTGACCAGGAAGGCCTGTCTGAGCTCGCCCGCGGCACCGGCGAACTCGCTCAGGACCAGGGCGCCGCGGTCGTCCCAGCGCGTGGCGATGTACTCCTTCGCCACGAGGTTCATGCCGTCGCGCAGCGGGGTGACGACCATGACGTCCGCAGCGCGGTACATCGCGGCCATCTCCTCGCGGGGGAAGGACGCGTGCAGGTACTGGATCGGCTGCTGGCCGATGCGTCCCATGTCGCCGTTGATGCGGCCGACCAGCCGATTGATGTCGTCGCGCAGGATGCGGTACTGCTGGACCCGCTCGCGCGAGGGGGTCGCGACCTGGACGAACACGGCGTCGTCGACGTCGATCACGCCGTCGCTGACGAGCTCGCCGAACGCACGCAGGCGCTGGGGCAGGCCCTTGGTGTAGTCGAGCCGGTCGATGCCGATCAGGACGTGGCGCGGGTTGCCCAGGCTGTCGCGGATCTCCTGGGCCCGGGCGATCACCTCGGGTGTGCGCGAGAGCTGCTCGAACCCGCGCGCGTCGATCGAGATCGGGTAGGCCTTCGCGATGACCTTGCGGCCGTCGGGCAGGAAGACGGTGTCCTTGACGGTGCGGTGGCCGACGCGCTGGCGGACCAACCGGGCGAAGTTCTGGGCGCCGCCGGGCATCTGGAAGCCGACGAGATCGGCGCCCAGCAGGCCCTCGAGGATCTGGCGACGCCACGGCAGCTGCTGGAACAGCTCGGTCGGGGGGAAGGGGATGTGCAGGAAGAACCCGATCAACAGGTCGGACCGCAGCTCGCGCAGCATCTGGGGCACGAGCTGGAGCTGGTAGTCCTGCACCCACACGATCGCGCCCGGAGCGGCCAGCGAGGCAGCCTTCTCGGCGAAGCGCCGGTTCACGGTGACGTAGGCGTCCCACCACTCGCGGTGGTACTCCGGAGTGACGACCACGTCGTGGTAGAGCGGCCACAGGGTGCCGTTGGAGAACCCCTCGTAGTAGTCCTCGACCTCCTGCTCGGACAGGGGGACCGGGACGAGGCGCAGGCCGTCGTGGACGAACTCGGGCAGGTCCTCGTCGGACGCGCCGTGCCAGCCGATCCAGGCTCCGCCCTTGACCTTCATCACGGGCTCGAGGGCGGTCACGAGGCCGCCGGGGGACTTGCGCCAGGACACCTCGCCGTCGGGACCGACGAGACGGTCGACGGGGAGGCGGTTGGCGATCACGAGGAAGTCGGTCTGCTCGGGCGCCATGGGCCCACCCTAGATGAGAACGGGCGCACGCGAGTGGGACTGACGGGCGTCCGGGCGTCGATTCGCCGACATGAATGACAACCGTGTGATTACGCCGGTACCATCGAGCCATGGCAGCGGTGGAGAGTCACGACCCGGTGGTCCACGAGGGCACATTGTCCGATCGCGACCGCGAGATGCTCGAGCTCGAGCGGCTGTGGTGGAAGTACGCCGGCGCCAAGGAGCAGGCGATCCGCGACAAGTTCGACATGACCGCCACCCGCTACTACCAGATCCTCAACGCGCTGATCGACTCCGAAGAGGCGCTCGCGCACGACCCCCTACTCGTCAAGCGGCTCCGCCGCCTGCGCTCGCAGCGTCAGCGCCAGCGTCAGGCCCGCCGCACCGGCTCCGACCGCTGAGGTGGAGCACGAGCCCGAGCCCGAGCGTCCCGAGGATCGTCGTGACCTCGGCCGTCCCCGGCCCACGTGGTCGCTGATCGTCCTGCCGGCCGTCTGGCTCGTCCTGGGTGCTCTCGGGGGTGTGGCCATCATCAGCGTCGTCCGCAGCGACGACCCCCCGGCCGCGTCCGCCGAGGTGTCGAAGGGCGCCAGCGCCGAGCCCACGGCCACCAAGAAGCCGAAGGCGCAGAGGTCCGAGAAGTCCGAGCCCACGGCGAAGGCGACGAAGAAGCCCAAGCCGAAGCCCACGACCGAGCCGACCGTCGAGCCCACCGCGACCCGCTCGATCGCGGTCGGCGTCTACAACCAGGTCGGCATCGGCGGTCTGGCCGCCCGGGTCGCCGGGCAGGCCCGGGGTGCCGGCTGGAACGTCGCGGCGGTCTCCGACTGGCGCGGCAGCGTGCCACAGGACACGGTCTACTTCCCCGCGGGACAGCAGGCCGAGGCCGCGCTGCTGGGTCAGGACCTGGGCATCGTCCGGCTCATGCCCGCCACCGCGAACATGTCCTCGTCGTCGCTCACCGTCGTGCTGGCCAGCCCCCGGTGAGCTTTCGTGCCGCGCCATAATGGGGACATGACCGACCCGGGGCAGATGCTGCTGGCCCTCGACTTCGACGGAACACTCGCTCCGATCGTGGAGGACCCGGAGGCGGCGTACATCCACCCGAAGTCGCTGGACGCCCTGCGTCGTCTCGGGCCCGTGCTGGGCGCGATCGTGATCATCACCGGGCGCCCGGTCGACCAGGTCCGCCGACTCGGCCGGTTCGAGGAGGGCCCCGGTCTGGAGCACCTCGTCGTCTTCGGGCAGTACGGAGCCGAGCGCTGGGACGCGGCCACCGGCCAGGTCCGCCGCCCCAGCCGCCCGCAGGGCGTCTCCGACCTCGCCGACTGCCTGCCGCAGTGGCTCGAGGACCATGGCGCCTCGCGGATCCGCGTCGAGGACAAGGGACTGGCCATCGCGCTGCACACCCGCGGGGTCGCCCCGGGTCTGCTCGACGAGTTGCGACCCCAGATCGAGGCGCTCGCCGCCGAGGTCGGTCTGCACCTCGAGCCGGGCCGCCAGGTCATCGAGTTGCGTGCGTCGGGCTCGGACAAGGGCCAGGCGCTGCGCCGGGCGATCGAGCCGACGCAGCCCCACATCGTCATGTACGCCGGTGACGACCTCGGCGACCTCCCCGCCTTCGAGGAGGGACTCGCGCTGCGCGCCGACGGCATCGACGTCACGCTCGTGTGCTCGGCCTCGGCCGAGCAGGATGCGCTGGTGCCGCTCGCGGACGTCGTCCTCGACGGCCCCGACGCCGTCGCGACGTGGCTGAGCGAGTTGGCCGACTCCCTCGTGCCGGCCTGACTGGTCACCGCACCTGCTGCACCTCACGGCGTCCGTCTCATCACTTGGACGCAGTAGACGTATCGTGAGACGCCGTCCTACGCTGAACCCACTCATCCCGAGGGGCAGAGGGACACGGCCCGACGAAGCCCCAGCAACCAGCCGATCACCGGCCAGGTGCTAATTCCGTCCGTGGCCGAACGCCGGCCCGGAGAGATGAATGGAGCCTTCGTGAGCGTCACGACCCCGGACCAGACCACCACCCCCCTGCGTGAGGGCGCCTTCGGCAAGGCGACGTGCCTGAAGTGCCGCGAGTGCGGAGCGACGCGCGAGCTCGGCCCGCACTACGCCTGTTACGAGTGCTTCGGTCCGCTCGAGATCGGCTACGAGTTCGGCACCGTCACCCGCGAGCAGATCGAGGCCGGGCCCGCGAACATCTGGCGCTACAAGGCGCTGCTGCCCGTGCCGGACGACATCGAGACCAGCCCCAACCTCGAGCCCGGCTTCACCCGGCTGCTCGACGCGCGCAACCTCGCCGCCGAGCTGGGCCTGACGCGACTGTGGGTCAAGGACGACAGCACCAACCCGACCAACTCCTTCAAGGACCGCGTCGTGGCCTGTGCGCTGAGTGCCGCGCGCGAGTTCGGCAGCAAGGTCTTCGCCTGCCCGTCCACCGGCAACCTGGCGAACGCGGTCGCCGCGGCCGGGGCCCGCGCCGGCATCCGCACCGTCGTGTTCATCCCGAGCGACCTCGAGACGCCCAAGCAGGTCAACTCGGCGATCTTCACCGACAACCTCGTGGCCGTCGACGGCACGTACGACGACGTCAACAAGCTCGCCAGTGAGATCGCCGGTGAGGACCCGGGCTGGGCGTTCGTCAACGTGAACGTCCGCCCGTTCTACGCCGAGGGCTCCAAGACCCTCGGCTACGAGATCGCCGAGCAGCTGGGCTGGCGACTCCCGGACCAGGTGGTCATCCCGGTCGCGTCGGGCTCGCAGCTGACCAAGGTGCACAAGGCCTTCCGGGAGCTCGTCGAGCTCGGGCTGGTCGAGGACAAGCCCTGCCGGATCTTCGGCGCGCAGGCCCGGGGCTGCAATCCCGTCGCGACCGCCTTCAAGGATGGCGTCGACGCGATCCGCCCGGTCAAGCCCGACACGATCGCCAAGTCGCTGGCGATCGGCAACCCCGCCGACGGCGTCTACGTGCTCGACATCGCGCGAGCCACCCAGGGCGCCGTCGAGGAGGTCGACGACGAGCAGATCCGCGACGCGATCGTCCTGCTGGCGCGCACGGAGGGGATCTTCACCGAGACCGCCGGCGGCACCACGGTGGCCGTGTTGAAGAAGCTCGTCGAGACCGGGCAGCTCGACCCGTCGCTCGAGACCGTCGTGATCAACACCGGCCACGGCCTCAAGACGCTCGACGCCGTCGCCGGCTCGGTCGGTCCGCGAGCGACCATCGCCCCCACCTACGACGCCTTCACCGCGGCCGGCATCGCCTGATCCGTCCGACCCACCCCTTCTTCTGAGGAGCACCCCATGGCCGTGTCCGTCCGTATCCCCACCATCTTGCGCAGCTACACGAACGACGAGTCCCAGGTCAGCGCCGAGGGCGAGAACCTCAGCGCCGTGATCGAGTCGCTCGAGGCGACCTACCCCGGCATCCGGGCGCGGATCGTCGACGAGGACGGCAAGTTGCGCCGGTTCGTGAACGTGTACGTGGCGGAGGAGGATGTCCGTTTCGCCGACGGTCTCGACACCCGCACGGTCGACGGCACGCAGATCTCGATCATCCCGGCGGTCGCCGGCGGCTGCTGAGCCACCGATCGCCGGATCCGATTCACGCTGCGGCCACGGCTGGCGATACGCTGGAGGTGGGTCCGGCCGCGGGCCTTTTCGCGCAGAACAGGTGGTCACATGGTGCATGGCACCGTCAAGTGGTTCAACTCCGACAAGGGGTACGGCTTCATCGCCGTCGACGGCCAGGACGACGTGTTCGTCCACTGGTCGAAGATCGCGATCAACGGCTTCAAGACCCTCGAGGACGGTCAGACCGTCGAACTCGAGGTCGTCGACGGCCCGAAGGGACGCGAGGCCGAGAACGTGCAGCCTCAGCACTGACGGGCTGGATCGGCCCCGGTGCGGGGTGGCTTGAGTTGTGGTGATTAGCACTCGTATAGTGAGAGTGCTAGATCCACTTCTACCCATTGTCGGAGACACGCACCCATGGCTAAGTCCATCGCATTCAACGAAGAAGCCCGGCGCGGGCTCGAGCGCGGCATGAACCAGCTCGCCGACGCCGTGAAGGTCACCCTCGGCCCGAAGGGCCGCAACGTCGTCCTCGAGAAGAAGTGGGGAGCCCCCACGATCACGAACGACGGCGTCTCCATCGCCAAGGAGATCGAGCTCGAGGACCCCTACGAGAAGATCGGCGCCGAGCTCGTCAAGGAAGTCGCCAAGAAGACTGACGACGTCGCCGGCGACGGCACCACGACGGCCACCGTCCTGGCCCAGGCGCTCGTGCGCGAGGGTCTGCGCAACGTGGCCGCCGGCGCCAACCCGATGGGCCTGAAGAAGGGCATCGAGACCGCCGTCGAGGCCATCAGCGCCCAGCTGCTCGACATGGCCAAGGACGTCGAGACCAAGGAGCAGATCGCCTCCACCGCGTCCATCTCGGCCGCCGACCCGACGGTCGGCGAGATCATCGCCGAGGCCATGGACAAGGTCGGCAAGGAAGGCGTCATCACGGTCGAGGAGTCGAACACGTTCGGCCTCGACCTCGAGCTGACCGAGGGCATGCGGTTCGACAAGGGTCACCTGTCGGGCTACTTCGTCACCGATCCCGAGCGCATGGAGACGGTCCTCGAGGATCCGTACATCCTGATCGTCAACAGCAAGATCAGCACCGTGAAGGACATGGTCCCGGTGCTGGAGAAGGTCATGCAGACCGGCAAGCCGCTGGCGATCATCGCCGAGGACGTCGAGGGCGAGGCTCTGGCCACGCTCATCGTCAACAAGCTCAAGGGCACCTTCAAGTCGGTCGCCATCAAGGCCCCCGGCTTCGGTGACCGCCGCAAGGCGATGCTGACCGACATCGCGATCCTCACCGGTGGCGAGGTCATCAGCGAGGAGGTCGGCCTCAAGCTCGAGAACGCCGATCTGACCCTGCTGGGCACGGCGCGCAAGGTCGTCACGTCCAAGGACGAGACCACCATCGTCGAGGGTGGCGGCGACGAGGCCCAGATCGCCGGTCGCGTGGCCCAGATCAAGGCCGAGATCGAGAACAGCGACTCGGACTACGACCGCGAGAAGCTCCAGGAGCGCCTCGCCAAGCTGGCCGGCGGCGTGGCCGTCATCAAGGTCGGCGCGGCCACCGAGGTCGAGCTCAAGGAGCGCAAGCACCGCATCGAGGACGCCGTTCGCAACGCGAAGGCGGCCGTCGAGGAGGGCATCGTCCCCGGTGGTGGCGTCGCGCTGGTCCAGGCCAGCAAGGCCGCGTTCGAGAAGCTCGAGCTCACCGGTGACGAGGCGACCGGCGCGAACATCGTGCGCCTGGCCGTGTCGGCCCCGCTGAAGCAGATCGCCATCAACGCCGGCCTCGAGGGCGGAGTCGTGGCCGAGAAGGTCGCGAACCTCGAGCCCGGCCAGGGCCTCAACGCGGCCACCGGCGAGTACGTCGACATGATCGCCTCGGGCATCATCGACCCCGCCAAGGTGACGCGCTCGGCGCTGCAGAACGCCGCGTCCATCGCCGCGCTGTTCCTGACGACCGAGGCTGTCGTCGCTGACAAGCCCGAGCCCGCCGCCGCCGGTGGCGCGCCGGACATGGGCGACATGGGTGGCATGGGCGGCATGGGCTTCTGAGTCCACTGCTGTACCTCACGGAACCCCGGCACCTCGGTGCCGGGGTTCCGTGCGTTCAGCGCAGGCTCGAGGTCGCGTGCTCGCTGCGCACCGGCGCAGTGGCGAAGGCGACGCCCGCGACCACGAGGGGAATGACGATGCCGACCGTGGCCAGCAGGGCCCACGGGATGGCGACGAACGCCTCGCCGTAGCCACCGGTCATCGACGTCGCAGCCCGCATGCCGGGCAGGACCCCGACGAGCAGGCCCAGCATGCTCCCGAGCCCGCCGATCAGCAGGGCGGCGGCCGCAGCGCTCCACCGTGTTGTCGACGGGCGAGCGCCGACGGAGACGAGGGTCGCGGCGTCCTCGCGCCCGTCCAGCCGGGCCAGCGCGACGGCGGTCGCGGTGGAAAGGCCGACGACACCCACGCCCAGGAGCGTGAGCAGGGCGAAGATCAGGTGGTAGCTCGCGAAGCGGGCCTCCTGCTGGACCTCGACGCTGACGCCGGGCACCTTCTCCAGCGCCGTCAGCTGGTCGTCGGAGGGCGCCGGACCGCGGCGATCGACGACGGCGGACGTGGCCACGAAGTCCAGGCCGAGCGACCGGGCCAGGTCCGGCGGGATGACGACGCGCGCGAGCGGGCTCCTGACCCCGTCGGGCACCGGTTCACCCTCGAGGTCGGCAGGCACCGCGGGAATGACCAGCGGTGTCCCCGAGTCGGACTCCTCGGCGTCGACGTCCTCGAGCGTTGCGGCGAGGCGACCGTTGCGGACGGCGGCCGTGGGGCCGGCGAGGGCACGTCCCGCGTCGAGCGCAGCGACGGCCTCGGGCTCCAGTGCCACGCCCCAACCCTGCACCGTGTCGGCATCGGCGACGACCACGTCGAACCGGGTGTTGTCGTACTGGATTCCGGAGGGTCCGGAATGCGAGAACTCCACGGAGACGTGTTCGTCCTCGGCGGGGGTCCCCATCGGCAGCAGGGCCACCCCCTCCGAGGCTCCGGCGCGCACGGCCGACTCGAGGGCCTCGGCGGACTCGCCGTACACCGTGACCGCACCGACGGGGAGGGGGTAGATCACCGATTCGGTGAGGCGGTCCTGGTTGTCGCTGAACGAGCCGATGCCCAGTGCGGTGACGGCCGCGACGCCCGCCATGACCGCGGCGATCGCCGGCGCCGTGCGCATGCGGTGGCGGTCGGCGTCACGGGCGGCGAGGCGTGCCGGCAGTGGCAGTGCCGCGGACGCCTTGCTCGTGACGTGGACCAGTGTCGGCGTCATGAGCGCGACTCCGGCGCCGAGCAGCGTCGTCCAGGCGGCGATCAAGATCGAGTCGGAGCTTCTCGAGGCGATGCCGAGCGCCCCGGCGGCCACGAGCACGATGCCGACGGCGAGCCATCGACGGCCGGGCCGGGTGTCCCGTCCGGCGGGCGTCGCGGGCAACGTCGCGGCGGTGATGAGCGCCGCCGCGACGGAGGAGCCCACGGCCACCGCCGCGAGGAAGGGCCACAGCGCGAGGTCGCCCAGCGATGCGACGGTGTGCTGTCCCTCGTCGAGGCGGTTGATCACCGCGACGAGTGCGAGCCACCCGGGCACGGCGAGCAGCAAGCCTCCCGCGGCACCGAGAACGCCGGTCACCAGGCCGACGGCCGTGATGGTGCGACGCAGATCGGCCTGCGTCCCTCCGGTCGACGCGAGCAGGTCGAGTTCGTCGCGTCGTGCCCTCGCGGTGACGCCGAAGGCCGGGATCGTCAGCAGGACGATCAGCAGCATGATCGGCAGGTAGAGCACGACGGCGAACGTGAGGTCGGTCGCCCCCATGACGAGTGCGGTGTAGATGCCCGCGAACAGGACGGGAAGTCCGATGAGGGACGCGGTGAGGAAGGAGCGGCGGCGATGCGCGCTCACGTCCCTGCGGGCGAGGCGCATCGCGACGCGCCAGGAGCCGCTCATGCCGCGCCACCGCCCGCGGTCGAGCGGTCGACGATCTTGCCGTCCCGCAGGAAGACCACGGTGTCGGCCCACGCCGCGTGTCGCGGGTCGTGGGTGACCATGACGGCTCCGGCTCCGGCGTCGACCCGCTCTCGCAGTCGCTTCATGATGTCCTCTCCCGTCGTGGAGTCGAGCGAGCCGGTGGGCTCTTCGGCGAGGATGAGCCGGCGCTCGCCGACCAGCGCCCGCGCGATGGCGGCCCGTTGTCGTTCCCCGCCCGAGACCTGGTCCGGCCGCCGCCGCTCGGCATCGATGAGGTCGAGCTCTGCCAGCGCCGCACGGGCAGCGGCCATCGAGGCCTTGAAGGACATGCCGTCCAACTCCAGCGGCAGCGCGACGTTCTCGGTGAGCGACAGCGTGCGGATGAGGTTGAGCTCCTGGAACACGTAGCCGGCGGAGCGCCGCCGCACGCCCGCCAGCGCGGCGGCGGAGCAGCTGGCGAGGTCCACGCCGTCGACGACGACGGTGCCGTCGTCGGGCAGGTCGAGTCCGCCCGCGAGCCGCAGAAGCGTGGACTTCCCCGATCCCGACGGGCCCATGACGGCGACGAACTCACCGACCGAGACCGTCAGGTCGATCCCGTCTACGGCACGGATGGTGAGGTCACCGTCGGGGTACCAGCGCGTCGCGCCCCGGATCTCCAGGACCACGTCCCGGTCCGCCTGCTGTGTCATCGTCATTGTCCGTCCTTGGTGGTGAGTCGGTCCTCGACGTGATCGAGCCAGCGCACGAGCGCCTCGGTGTCGAAGATGCGGCGTTCGAGCACCAGCTCGGCACCGAGTCCGGAGGTCCCGGAACGTTTCTGCGCCGTGAGGTCGCGGAGTCGTTCGATTCCGGCCGCACGATGGCGTTGCACGACGTCGCGGACGTCGACGTCGTCCGCGTCGACGGCCAGCGCCAGCTTGATGGTCAGCTCGTCGCGCGGGTCGGGGTTGGTCAGCGAGGGGTCGTCCCACCAGTGAGCCAGCGCCTCGCGTCCGGCCGCGGTGATCGCGTACTCCTTGCGGTAGTCGTCCGTGCCGTCCCCGACCGGCTCGACCAGGCCATCCCGCTGCAGGCGGCCCAGCGTGGAGTACACCTGCCCGATGTTGATCGGCCAGGTCCCGCCCGTGCGGCGCTCGAACTCGGCGCGCAGCTCGGCGCCGTAGTGCGGTGTCGCGGCCAAGAGCGCGAGCAGTCCGTGTCTGACACTCATGATACTGAGTATGTATACCCAGTATGTTCTGGTCAAGGATGGTCGGTCGCGGTGGATTTCGCCGCGATGTCGCGGGGCGCGCGCCACCGGTGCGCCCGCGCGGACCGAGCCCACGGGACAATGGGCCGGTGACGACGTGGCAGCAGTTGACCCGTACCGACGACCGGCTGACCGACGAGCACCGGGCGCGACTGATCGCCGCGGGCGTCGAGCCGGAACGGTTGGAGGCGGTCGACTGGCGCCGGATGGACGGGCCGCTGCCCTCCTGGTGGAACGATCTGGGCAACGCGCTCTACGCCGCCGAGGGGGCCCGCCTGCCCGACCACGTCGTCGAGGCGCTCACCACCTTCTACTTCCGCGACACCGTCATCGTGATCGGCGCACCCCTGGACCAGCTGACGTCCCTGTTGGTGGGCGGCGACGAGGCCACGGTGTTCCTGGACCAGCGCGTCGTCCTCACCGCCGGCGAGGTCTACTGCGGGCCCGGGTCCTCCGTCGTCCTGCACGGACCCTTGGTGGCCACGCGCTCGCCCGTGGTGGATGCGCGCAACGGCGGCCGCGTCGTCGCCGCCGGTGATCAGCTGTGGGCGGCGGGGGTCTACATCGCCACGGACGACATGCACCGGCTGGAGGACGCGGCCACGGGGGAGCGGATCAACCCCTTCGGGGCCACCATCTCGATCGGGCACCACGTGTGGCTCTGTCGCGACGCGGTGGTGTCCGGACACGTCGACATCGGCGAGCACGTGTGCGTCGGTCTCCGCGCGGTCGTGCGGGGTCAGAAGGTGCCGTCGCACGTCGTCGTCGCGGGGTCCCCGGGGCGCGTGGTGCGGGAGGGGACAACGTGGTCTTTCGGCGATGAGCCGTGACTCTCGCTTTGTCCCGTGATTGCAGGTAACCTCCGCATACCAGCGGTCCGGCGCTGGATTTCCCGCGCATGACGCGATTCCCCTCCTGTAACCCGCAGTAACATCTGATGTGACTTGGGCAACACTGGTGAATTTGTGCAATGCGCGGACACATGCGCCGTGAATGCCCTACTTTCAAAGGAAAGCAGGGGCGTCGCGTCACTTGATGCCGGGTCGGTGGGGGAAGCCGGCGCGGGGGGAGATCGAGTGGCGGGAGTCGAGCGGGGGATGCCCACGGGCACGTATCGACACCGAGTCATGACGCTCTTGGCTGGTACGCAGACACGAGACGGCACGTGAGCGCAAGGTGAGGCGGAGGGGTCCGCAGCTCGGCACCAAGGCTCGCATTGGGGAGTGGGAATGAGTTCAGCGATCGATGGGCGAGACGACGTCGTCCTACCGCTGCGACTGGTCGAGCCGATCACCGGCGAGGCTGAGTTCGGATCACCGTCCGTGCACCGCGAGCTCACCGCCATCCCGACCGGCCGTTCCTCTGTCGCCACTCTCGTCCGTCAGGGCCTCGTCGGCCACCTCATCGTCCTGCTCGGAACCGTCGCCGCCGGCCTGGTCGTCGGCCTCACGCCCGGAACCCTGGTCCTGGTCACCCTCGGCGTCGTCGTCTGGCTGGGCTTCGGCCTCGCCGCCCTGCCCGCCTACGAGCGCGCCGGCTCGCTGCGCCCCGCGAAGCGGCTCCTGGCCGTGCTCGCGCTGGGCGCCCTCACCACCCTGGTCGTCTCGGACGTCGTGTCCGCGGAACTGCGGGCGACGGTCGTCGTCCTGAGCGTCACTGCGGTCCTGATCGTCGCGTCCGCGCTGGTCCACCGCGCCGTCATGCGTCGCGTCCCGACGCTCTTGGTCGGTCCGGCGGACGCGGTCAACCGGCTGTCCGCCCGCTGGGAGGATCGCGAGGACCTCGTCGTGGTCGGCCGGTGCACGTGGGACTCGAACCTGCCCCTGGGCAGCGCCACGGTGAACTCCGTCGTGCGCGACGTCCCCAAGCTGCTGCGCACGGTGCGCGGGGCGCGGGTCGTCATCACCGCCGACCAGGCGCTGGGCGACGCCTCCCTGCGTCACCTCGCCTGGGGGCTGCAGCGCGCCGAGGTCGAGTGCCTGGTCCTGACCGACATGAACGACTACGTCGAGTTCGTCCGGCCCACGAAGGTCGGCGACCAGCTGGCGCTCGCGCTCGACCCGCCGAACAGTCACCTCGTCGGTCAGGCGACCAAGGCCTTCTTCGATCGGTCCGTCGCCCTGCTGGCGGTCGTGCTCGGTGCCCCGCTGATGGCGCTCATCGCGCTGGCCATCCGGCTCGACTCGCCCGGGCCGGTGATCTACCGCCAGGAGCGCACGGGCAAGGACGGCGTGCCGTTCACCATCTTCAAGTTCCGCACCATGGTCCTCGACGCCGACCAGCGCGTCGAGGAGCTCCGCGAGCTCAACGACGGTGCCGGGCCCCTGTTCAAGATGACGCAGGATCCCCGCGTCACCCGGATCGGCCGACTGCTGCGCCAGACGTCCCTGGACGAGCTGCCCCAGCTGTTCAACGTGCTGCTGGGCGACATGGCCCTGGTCGGTCCGCGGCCCGCGCTCGAGAGTGAGACCTCGCAGTACAGCCAGTGGGTCTGGCGTCGCCTGCACGTCAAGCCCGGCATGACCGGCCTGTGGCAGGTCAGCGGTCGCTCGACGCTGTCGTGGGACGAGTCCATCCGGCTCGACCTGATGTACGTCAACAACTGGAACCTGCGGATGGACTTCTCGATCCTGGTCAAGACCATCGGTGTGGTCCTGAACCGCAAGGGCGCCTGGTGAGCACCGTCGAGACCGTCGAGGTCGGATACGCCAGCGGCGTGTTCGACATGTTCCACATCGGTCATCTCAACCTGCTGCGCCGATCCCGCGAGCACTGCAACACCCTGGTCGTGGGCGTGGCCAGTGACGAGTACGTCCTGGGTCTCAAGGGACGCGAGCCGGTCGTGCCGTTGGCCGAGCGCCTCGAGATCGTCGCGTCGTTGCGCTTCGTCGACGAGGTGATCGTCGATCACAGCGAGGACAAGCGCCTGGCCTGGCGCGACCGCAGCTTCGACGCCATCTTCAAGGGCGACGACTGGCGCGGGTCGCCCAAGGGCGAGCGGCTCGAGCAGGCCATGCGGGACGTGGGTGCCCGGGTCGTGTACTTCCCGTACACGCTCCACACCTCCAGCACCCGGCTGCGCGGGTACATCGAGCGCAGCGAGGCCGGGAGCTTCGGCTGAGCCGACGCTCCCGGGCTCAGTGCTCGGTGATGGTGCCGGCGCCGACCGTCCGGTTGGTGGCCTCGTCGATCAGGATGAACGCGCCGCCCTGCCGGTTGCGCTGGTAGGGATCGACCATGAGCGGCTGCGTCGTGCGCAGGATGACCCGGCCGATCGCGTTGAGCGGCAGGTCGGACGGCGACTGGTGCCGGTGCAGGGTGTTGACGTCGAGCTCGTACCGGATCTCCTTGACGAGCGCCCGTGCCGACCGCGTCGTGTGCTTGATCGCGTACTTGCTCCCGACGCGCATCGGCTCGGCGTCCATCCAGCAGATCATCGCGTCGAGATCCTGCGTGACCGTGGGCATGTTGTTCGGGCGCACGATCATGTCGCCGCGCGACACGTCGACCTCGTCCTCCAGCCGGACGGTCACGGACATGGGGGAGAAGGCCTCGGAGAGCTCTCCCTTGGCGGTGTCGATCGCCTTGATCTTGGTGGGCAGGCCGCTGGGGAGCACGATGACGTCGTCGCCGGGGCGCAGGACGCCGCTGATGACCTGGCCGGCGAAGGCGCGGTAGTCGCCCTGGCCGTTCTGGGGCCGGATGACGTACTGCACCGGGAAGCGCACGTCGACCAGGTTGCGGTCGCTGGCGATGTAGACGTTCTCGAGATGGTGCAGCAGCGACGGTCCGTCGTACCAGGGCATCTCGGCCGAGCGCGTGACGACGTTGTCGCCGGTCAGGGCCGAGAGCGGGATGGTGGTGACGTCGGTGAACTCGAGGCGAGCGGCGAAGTCGACGAACTCGTCGCTGATCTCGCGGTAGACGTCCTCGGACCAGTCGACCAGGTCCATCTTGTTGATCGCCAGCACGATGTGGGGCACCCGCAGCAGGGACACCAGCGTCGCGTGGCGGCGGCTCTGCTCCTGCAGGCCCTTGCGCGCGTCGACCAGGATGATCGCGAGGTCGGCGGTCGAGGCGCCCGTGACCATGTTGCGCGTGTACTGGATGTGCCCGGGGGTGTCGGCGATGATGAACTTGCGCTTGGGCGTGGAGAAGTAGCGGTAGGCGACGTCGATCGTGATGCCCTGCTCGCGCTCGGCACGCAGGCCGTCGGTCAGCAGGGCCAGGTCGGTGTACTCGTCGCCGCGCTTGGCGCTCGTGGCCTCGACGGCCTCGAGCTGGTCGGTGAAGATCGACTTCGAGTCGAACAGCAGCCGGCCGATGAGCGTGCTCTTGCCGTCGTCGACCGAGCCGGCCGTGGCGAATCGCAGGATGTCCATCAGAAGTAGCCCTCCTTCTTGCGATCCTCCATCGCGGCCTCACTGACCTTGTCGTCGCCGCGCGTGGCGCCGCGCTCGGTGATCCGCGTGGCCGCGACCTCGGCCACGACCTCCTCCGGCGTGGCGGCGGTCGAGGGGACCGCCGCGGTCAAGGTGGCGTCGCCGACGGTGCGGTAGCGGACCGACTCGACGAACACCTCCTCGTCGTCGCGGGGGCGGCAGTGCTGGTTGATCGTGAAGTACATGCCGTCGCGCAAGAAGACCTCGCGCTCCTTGGCGTAGTAGATGTCCGGCAGCTCGATGTTCTCGCGGGCGATGTACTGCCAGATGTCCAGCTCGGTCCAGTTCGACAGCGGGAAGCAGCGGATGCTCTCGCCCGGGTGGATCCGGCCGTTGTACAGGCCCCACAGCTCGGGCCGCTGGTTCTTGGGGTCCCACTGGCCGAAGTCGTCGCGGAAGGAGAAGACGCGCTCCTTGGCGCGGGCCTTCTCCTCGTCGCGACGGGCGCCGCCGAACAGCGCGGAGAGCCCGTGGCGCTCGGCCGTACGGATCAGGACGGGGGTCTGGATGCGGTTGCGCGAGCCGTTGGGCTCCTCGCGCACGAAGCCCTCGTCGATCGCCTCCTGCACCGATCCGACGATGAGCCGGACCCCGAGCTCCTCGACCACGCGGTCGCGGAAGGCGAGCACCTCGTCGAAGTTGTGCCCGGTGTCGATGTGCACGACGGGGAAGGGGATCGGCCCGGGGGCGAAGGCACGCACCGCGAGGTGGAGCATGACGACGGAGTCCTTGCCACCGGAGAACAGCAGTCCGGGATGCTCGTTCTCAGCGACGAGCTCGCGGATGATGAAGATCGCCTCGGCTTCGAGGTGGTCGAGCTGGCTCAGGCCATAGCGGCGCGTGTCGCTCGTGTCGGTCATCGACGGGTTCCTCCCCAGCGGGTCGATCGGTGCCTCCGGTGCTGCGATGGCGCGCGGATCGGGTTCCGCGTCGGCCACACCGTCGGCGCGGCTCGACACTAACACCGCGACGAAGGCCCGCTGTACGTCGGTGAAGGCGTGAGACGCTGTGACACAATCGGCCCTCATGGACTCGTCGCTGGTGGCCGGTGCCTTCATCGTCGGCATCGTCGTCGGTCTGACCGGCATGGGCGGTGGCGCGCTCATGACACCGATGCTCGTCTTCTTCTTCAACGTGCCCCCGCTGACCGCCGTGTCGAGCGATCTGGTGGCCAGCGCCGTGATGAAGCCGGTGGGGGCCTCGGTGCATCTGCGCCGCGGCACGGTGAACCTCAAGCTCGTGGGCTGGCTGTGCGCCGGCTCGGTCCCGTCGGCCTTCTGCGGAGTCCTCGTGCTGAGAGCCTTCGGCCAGTCCGAGCAGGCCCAGGAGACGATCAAGATCGCGCTCGGCGTGGCCATCTTGCTCAGTGCCGCGATGCTCATGGTCCGCGCCTACCTGCGCCTGGTCGAGCGTGCGCGGACCCGTGACGGACGCGGTGAGCCGCTGCCCCAGTCGCGTCCCGAGCGCGAGGTGCGACCCCTGCCCACGCTGCTGCTGGGCATCGTCGGCGGCCTCGTGGTGGGCATGACGTCCGTCGGCTCGGGGTCCCTCGTGATCATCGGTCTGATGCTGCTCTACCCGGGCCTCAAGGCCAGCCAGCTGGTCGGCACGGACCTGGTCCAGGCGGTGCCTCTGGTCGCGGCGGCGGCGATCAGCCACGCGTTCTTCGGTGACCTCGACCTGGCCATCTCGCTGCCGTTGATCATCGGCTCGGTGCCCGGTGCCTACATCGGGGCGCGGTTGTCGGCCCGGCTGCCCGGTGGGTGGGTGCGGCGCGCCCTGGCGTTCGTCCTGCTGGCGTCGGGCCTGAAGCTGATCGGCGTCCCCACCGACACGACGGGCCTCATCCTCGTGCTGGTGCTCTTCGGTGCCCCGCTGGTCTGGATGGTGATCCGGTTGCGCCTGGGGTTCCCGGCGTTCGCGATGCTCGAGAACCGCCAGCGCAGAGCCGCACGTGACGAGTCGCACCGATGAGCGCCTCGGCCGTCCTGCGAGGCCCGCAGCTCGACGGGCTGGAGCTGATCCTGGGCCGGTTCCTCGCGCCCGTCGACGGCTACTGCCTGCCCGGCCGGGCTCCGGCGGACTGGCCGGTCGAGGCGCACCTGGCGGTGCCCGCCCAGGCGGCCCGTGAGGCCGTCGACCAGGGCTCGCTGACCCTGACCGATCCCGACAACACGCCACTGGCCGTCCTGGTCCTGGCGGACACGCGCCCGCGCGACGACCGCACGACCTGGGTCGCCGGTCGCGTCCGTCCGCTCAAGGCGGCCGAGCACCCGCCGGCCCGGGCCCTGCGTCTGGTCGTGCCCGTGGACCTGCGCGACCACGTCGTCGCGCTCTTCGCCGGCCGCGTGAGCGCTGCCGACGTCATGCGTGCCGTCCGCGCCGCGGACGGACGGCCGCTGGCCCTGATCGGGGTGGCCAGTCAGGACGTCCCGGCCGCCGACGTGGCCGTGATGGACGAGCTGCGGCACTGCGCCGACGAGATCCCCGGCGCTCGCGCCTGGTACCTCGCGGCGCCCGCCGTCAGCGAGACCAGCACCGCCGAGGAGGTGCTGGAACTCGCCCTGCGCACCTCGGGCGTCGACGAGTACCTGGACTTCCGCCACCCGGGTGCCGCAGCGGCCGGGGGCGCCGTGCTGCTGTTCACCGGGCTCTCGGGGGCCGGCAAGTCCACCGTCGCCCGGGCGCTCGTCGAGGCCGTCACGGCCCGAGGGCTCGCGCGCCCGGTCCTGCTCGACGGCGACGACGTGCGCCAGGAGCTCTCGGCAGGCCTGGGCTACGGCCGCGAGGACCGCGAGCGCAACCTCACGCGCATCGCCTGGGTCGCCGCGCGCGTCGCCGAGGTGGGCGGACTGGCGGTGTGCGCACCGATCGCGCCGTTCGCGTCGGCCCGCCAGGCGATGCGCGAGCGGGTCGAGCCCACGTCGCCCTTCCTGGTCATCCACGTGGCCACGCCGATGGCGGTCGCCGAGGCCCGGGACCGCAAGGGCCTGTACGCGAAGGCGCGGGCCGGGCTCATCCCCGACTTCACCGGGATCGACTCGCCGTACGAGGTGCCCGACGACGCCGATCTGGTGATCGACACCTCCCGGACCGGGGTCGGCGAGTGCGTCGAGTCCGTGCTGGGGATGTTGCGTGACAAGGGCTTGGTCACAGAGTCCTGAAAACGGGCAGGATACTGCCGTTTTGACTGTTAGGCTCCGGTCCATGGGTGATCTGGGTTACAAACTGAAGGTGCTGCGGCGCATGGGTGTCATCAAGGCACTTCCGCCCCACAAGATGATCGGCGCTGCGCGCCAACTCAAGAAGTGGGGCCCTGGCCTCCCTTCCGGTGTCAACGCCGCCGCCAAGCGCTACCCCAAGCAGGTCGCGATCATCGACGACGCCGGCGAGATCACCTACGAGAACTTCGCCAAGCAGATCAACCAGTTCACCGAGGTGCTGCGCGACCGCGGACTCCAGCCGGGCGACTCCGTCGCCGTGCTGTGCCGCAACCATCGCTACCTGGTGATCGCGCTCACCGCGGTCATGCAGCTCGGTGGCCGCATCCTGCTGCTCAACACCATGTCCAGCCGCGCCCAGCTGACCGACCTGGCCGAGCGTGAGGGCGCCGAGCTGCTCATCCTCGACCAGGAGTTCCTGCCGCTGGTCGAGGACGTGCGTCGCAGCCGGCTGATGCTGGCGTGGGCCGGCCGGGACGCGCCCGACGACCTGCCGTCGATCGAGTCGGCGACCGCCAACCAGCCCTCCGGCGACCAGCCGCTGCCGGCCCGGCACGGCGAGATCATCATCTTCACGTCCGGCACGACGGGCCTGCCCAAGGGCGCCAAGCGCAAGGAGCCCGAGGACCTCAAGCCGGTGCTCGCGTTCTTCGGCTCGATCCCGTATCGCAGCAACTCGGTGGTCGCGATCGGTGCGCCGCTGTTCCACTCCTGGGGCCTGATCAACCTGGGCTTCGGCATGTCGACGTGCCCCACGTTCGTGTTCCGGCGTCGGTTCAGCCCCGAGCAGACGCTGCGCGACATCGAGAAGTACAAGGTCGAGGTCCTGGTCGTCGTGCCGCTCATGCTCCAGCGCATGGTCAAGGCCGACCCCCAGGTCGTCAAGGACACCGACGTGTCGAGCCTGAAGATCACGGCGTCCAGCGGCTCGGCCCTGGCCGGCGACCTGGCCCTGCACTTCATGGACATGTTCACCGACTCGATCTACAACTTCTACGGCGCGACCGAGACCAGCTGGATCACGATCGCCGACCCGAAGGATCTGCGGGCTGCGCCCGGTACGGCCGGCCGCGTCCCGTGGCGCACGACCGTCAAGATCCTCGACCACGACGGCATCGAGGTGCCCCAGGGCGACATCGGCGTCATCCACGTCGTGAACGACATGCCCTTCGGCGGGTACACCGACGGTCGCAACAAGTCCTTCCACTCCGGTCTCATGGACTCGGGCGACCTCGGCTACTTCGACGAGGAAGGTCGACTCTTCGTGGCCGGCCGCGACGACGACATGATCATCTCCGGCGGCGAGAACGTCTTCCCGCGCGAGCTGGAGGACTGCCTCGTCGAGCACCCCGAGGTCGCCGACGTGGTCGTCACCGGCATCGCCGACCCCGAGTGGGGCCAGCGCCTGGCCGCCTACGTGGTGCGCAAGGAGGGCAGCGGCGTCACCGCCGACGACCTCGTGCAGTACGCCAAGGACAACGTGGCCCGCTCGGCCGTCCCGCGCGGGGTCATGTTCCTCGACACCTTGCCGCGCAACCCCACGGGCAAGGTCATGAAGCGTCAGCTGCCCGCCTTCGAGACGACAGTCTGATCCGGTGCCCCGCCGGGGTCTGGCCGGTGTCCTGCGGCGGCTCGCCGGCGTCGGTCGCGCCCCTGCGTCGCCGACCGCCGGCCTCGACACGACGTGGGCCGGCGACCGTGACGGGCGCCCCGACCCGGGCGAGATCGTCTGGACCTGGGTGCCCTACGAGGACGATCCCCGCCGCGGCAAGGACCGGCCGGTCCTGCTGGTCGGCCGCCGGGCGGACGGCACCCTGGTGGCCCTGCAGATGACGTCGCAGGACCACGACCCGGACGCCGCCCAGGAGGCTCGGGCCGGCCGCTTGTGGATGGACATCGGCTCCGGGCCCTGGGACGCCCAGGGCCGGCCGAGCGAGGTCCGGCTCAACCGGTTGATCGAGGTGCGCGAGGACGACGTCCGCCGAGAAGGCGCCGTGCTGTCCCGCGAGGTGTACGAGGGCGTCCTGCGCGCTGCGCGACAATACCTGTCATGAGCATCGTCGCCCGGGTCGACCGCTATCAGCGGAAGCACCCGGTCGTCGGCTTCCCGATCGCCGTCGTCTACAAGTTCTTCGACGACCAGGGTCCCTACCTGGCGGCGATCATGACGTACTACGCCTTCATCGCGATCTTCCCGTTGATGCTGATCGCCACGTCGGTCCTGGGCTTCGTGCTGCAGGACGACCTCGACCTGCAGCAGGATCTGCTCGACACGGCGCTGGGTCAGTTCCCGATCGTCGGCGACCAGCTGGGCCGCCCGGAGGGCCTCACCGGCAGCACCACCGCGATCGTGGTGGGCACGGTCGCCGCGCTCTACGGGGCGCTCGGCGTCGGGCAGTCGACCCAGAACGCCGGGAACGTCGCCTGGGGCGTTCCCCGCAACAGCCGGCCCAACCCGATCGTCATGCGGCTGCGCAGCGTCGTGGTGCTGAGCATCGGCGGTCTCGGCATCGGCGTCATCGCCGTCGTCCAGTCGATCGTGGACAACCCCCAGGTCGTCGGCATCGACCACCTGCCCGACCTCGGCCTGCTGGTCCGCTTCGTCGGTCTGCTCGTGTCGTGGGGGATCTTCATCACCGTGTTCAAGCTCGTGAGCCTGCGCCGGGCGTCCTGGCGGTCGGTGCTGCCGGGCTCGCTGTTCTGCGCGCTGGGCTGGCAGCTGCTGCAGTACGTCGGCGACGCGTACGTGCAGCGGGTGATCGTGCGGGCGTCGTCGATGAACCAGACCTTCGCGCTCGTCCTCGGACTGATCGCCCTGCTGTTCCTGCTGACGTCGATCATCGTGATCGGTCTGGAGATCAACGTCGTGCGCCGGCGCCGGCTCTACCCTCGCGCCCTGCTGACTCCCTTCACCGACAACGTGGTGCTCACCGAGGGCGATCGACGCGCCTACGCCCAGTACGCGCGGATGCAGCGGCACAAGGGATTCCAGACCATCTCCGTCGACTTCGACAGCGACGACGACACGGAGCCGTGACGGGATCCGGGCAGCAGCGGGACCCGCTCCGGGCCCGGAGGCCACTAGACTGCAGACGTTGCACCCGGCGAACGCAAAGGAACGGTCATGCCCACCGGCAAGGTGAAGTGGTACGACCCCGAGAAGGGGTTCGGTTTCCTCAGTCGTGAGGACGGCGACGACGTCTACGTGCGGTCCGACGCGCTCCCCGACGGCGTCACCACGCTCAAGGCCGGCACGCGCGTCGAGTTCGGCATCGCCGCCGGCCGCCGCGGCGACCAGGCGCTCCAGGTGCGCGTGCTCGACCCCACCCCCTCGGTGGCCCAGGCGCAGGCCCAGGCGCGACGGAAGTCTCCCGAGGAGATGGTCGTCATCGTCGAGGACCTCGTGAACCTCCTGGACGGCCTGGGCGAGGGCTACCGGCACGGCCGGCACCCCGAGGGCAAGCGCGCCCGCCAGGTCGCGCAGCTGCTGCGTCGCCTCGCGGCCGACCTCGACGCCTGATCGGGTGACCGGAGCGCTCGAGGGCTTCGCGGTCATCGGCGCCCTCATCGCGGTGGGCTACGTCCTGGCCGCGACGGGGGTGCTCGACGCCGCCAGCCAGGTCGTGCTCTCGCGCCTCGTCTACTTCGTCGCCACTCCGGCGCTGCTGATCGACGTCCTGGGCTCGACCGACCTCGGCACGGTCTTCGGTCCGTGGTTCGTGGTCGCCGTCGCCGCGGTGGTGGGCAGCCTCGCGGTCTACCTGCCGTGGGCCCGCTGGCGTGGTCGCGCGCGACGCGACGCCGTGGTGGGCGGACTCTCGTCGTCGTACGCCAACGCCGGGTACCTCGGCCTGCCGATCGCGGGATTCGTCCTGGGCGACGCGGCGTTCGCGCTGCCGACGATGGTGCTGCAGCTGACCATCTACGCGCCGCTCGCGCTGACCTTCCTGAGCATGGACGCCGGCGTCCGAGCCACCCCGTGGTCGTTCGTCCAGGCAGGGCTGCGCAACCCGGTCTCGGTCGCGGCGGTCATCGGGGTGCTGCTGTCGCTGGCGCACGTGGAGATGCCGCGCGTCGTGGCCGAGCCGATCTCGCTGCTGGGGGCGATGGCCATTCCGAGTGCTCTGCTGGCCTACGGCGTCGCGTTGCGCTTCGGGCCCCGGGTCGGGCACGGCAACGGCCGTGAGGTCGCCTTCGTCTCCGTCCTCAAGCTCGCGTGGCAACCGCTCGTCGCGTACCTGGTGGCCCGGTACGCGCTCGATCTCAGCGCACACGAGACCGCCGGGGTCACCCTGATGGCGGCGTTGCCCACGGCGCAGAACGTGTTCGTGTACGCCTCGCGGTTCGGGCACGCGACGGTCCTGGCCCGTGACTGCGTGGCGGTGACGACGGTGGCGTCGCTGCCCGTGCTCGTCGTGCTGGCGGCCGTGCTCGTGCCGTGACCCCTGCGGCGGACCGGCCGGGTTGGTCCGGTATGGGCCGGTGAGGGACAATCGGAGGCATGAGCACGGTGACCTCCCACGCACGCGCGGCCCTCGACGAGAGCCTCGACGACGGCACCGTCGGTGATCACCTCGGCACCACCGAGGAGGCGCCGGGGCTGCTGACCGAGCGCTTCGCGTGCCTGCTGCCCGGATACCGCGGCTGGTACTGGGCGGTCAGCGTGTGCGTGCTGGACGACCACACCACCGTCAACGACATCGTGCTGCTGCCCGGCGACGAGGCGATCGTCGCTCCGGCATGGACGCCCTACCGCGAGCGGATCCGTCCCGGCGACCTCGGTCCCGGCGACGTGCTGCCGCCCGAGGAGGACGACATCCGGCTCGTCCCGGCCTGGTCGGCCGGCGACGGCGACGGAACCGGCGTGGTCGACCGTCACTTCGCCCGCGAGATCGGTCTCGGTCGCGAGTGGGTCCTCTCCCTCGAAGGACGCGAGGACGCCGCCGAGCGCTGGTACGAGGGCGACGCCGGACCCGACACCCCGATCGCCAAGCAGGCGCCGGGCGTCTGCGGCACGTGCGGGTTCCTCGTCTCCCTGGCCGGCGACCTGTCCGACCGGTTCGGCGTGTGCGCGAACAAGATGGCGAACGCCGACGGACGCGTCGTCGCGCTGACCCACGGGTGCGGTGCGCACTCGGGCAGCCGGCCCAAGCGCTCGTCGTCGGCCTCGAAGCTGCCGGACCCGGTCTACGACACGATCAGCGTGCAGGTCGAGGAGTTCTGAGCCCGTCGTGCCTGCTGCGATGGTGCGAGGCCGTGGGGCCTCAGTTCCTGCGACGCCGTCCGATCGGTCGCTCGGTCGGCTCGCTGCTCTCGGCCGGCGGGGCGACCTCGGCCTGCTGAGCGCGCGGGGCGCGGGTCTTCTCGGCCCGGGGAGCCTTCGCGGGCTTGGCGGGCTTGGCGGGCTTGGCGGCCCTCGGGGTCGTCGTGACCTCGGGCGTCTTCTTCGCCGCGGGCGCCTCCGCCTGCCGCTCGAGCAGCGCGTCGCGGCGTCGCTTGCAGAACTCGATGCCCATGAGGCCCAGCCCCAGCCCGGCGATCGCCGTCCAGAGCCACCACGTGCGACCCTGCTCCTGCAGGTTGCCCCAGAACGGCAGCAGGGCGATCGCCACGATGCCCCAGCCGATCGTGCCGATGGTCATCGTGCGGACGCCGTCGACGTCCATGGGCTCGACGTCCGCCACGCGATGGGTCGTGCGGCCGAACTCCAGCTCCGTGACCTCGGGGCGGCCCAGGTCGGGGATGCGCGACTTCTTCGTACGGGCCATGCCCCCACGATAGCCCGCAGCCCGGGAAGGAAGGTGCGCGTGTGAATCCCCGTCATCGCCGCTTGTTGATCCCCGGGCTGCTGCTCGCCCTGATCGTCGTGGTCGTCGTGGCATCGCTGATCGACCGGGCGGACGCTGCCGTCGCCGAGCCGGTGACGACGCTCTCGGACCCCAGGATCACCGAGTCGAGCGGCCTGGCCGTCAGCACCGCCGAGGACGATCTGGCCTACACGGTCAACGACTCGGGGAATGCTGCCGAGGTCTTCGCCGTCGATCTCACGACCGGTGCGGTCGTCGGAGTCACCACCGTCCGCGCGCAGTTCCGCGACGTCGAGGCGCTGGCCCTGCGCGACGGCACGCTGTGGATCGGCGACATCGGCGACAACCGGGCCGAGCGCGGTGACCTCGCCCTCTACGCCATCGAGGAGCCCGGCCGTACGACGGCCACGGTCGACGCGCGCCGCTTCCCCGTCTCGCTCGAGGGCGGCCCCGCCGACGTCGAGGCGCTGCTGGCCCCGCCGGAGTCCGACCGGCTGCAGGTCGTCACGAAGTCGCTCGCCGATGCGACCGTCCTGATGCTCTCCGAGGGCGACCTCGACGTGGGCCGGACCACCGAGTTCGAGCAGACGGCCTCGGGTCTTCCGGCGCTGGTCACCGACGGCGCCTACTCGCGCGACGGCTCGCGGGTCACGCTGCTGTCCTACGGCTCGCTGTGGTCGATCGACCCCGCCGACTGGAGCGTCGTCGGCAGCGGTTCGCTGCCGCCGCTGGAGCAGTCCGAGACCGTGGCGTTCGTGTCCGACGACGCGGTGCTCGTCGGCAGCGAGGGCGCCGACTCGCCCCTGTACCGGCTCGCCCTGCCGTCCGGAGGTGCCGCGACCCGGGATCCGGACACGGTGGCCACCGCCACGCCCGAGCCGACGTCGTCCACCGCGCCGGTGACCGGCGCGGATGAGGCGTCCGATGACGTGGTCGACGGCCGCACCCTCGTCGTGGGTGGGATCGGCGCCGCAGGCCTCGTCGCGGTGCTGGTGTTCCTCGTGGTCCGCCGGGGGCGTTCGGGAGGCTCGCGCCGGGCGCTACGGTGACGCCATGAAGATCGCTCTGGGAGACAGGTCACCGCAGGTCCACGAGTCGGCGTTCGTCGCCCCCACCGCCACCCTGGTGGGATCGGTCGTCCTCGAGGAGGGCTCCAGCGTCTGGTACGGCGCCGTCCTGCGTGCCGACAACGAGCCGATCACGATCGGCCCGCGCAGCAACGTCCAGGACAACTGCGTCTTCCACGTCGACCAGGGCAAGCCGCTGACCCTCGGTGAGGGCGTCTCGGTGGGCCACGGCGCGATCATCCACGGAGCCACGGTCGGCGATCACGTGCTGGTCGGGATGGGCGCCACGATCCTCAACGGCGCCGAGATCGGCGACGAGTGCCTCATCGCCGCCAATGCCCTGGTGCCGCAGGGCGCCGTGATCCCGCCGCGTTCCCTCGTGGCCGGGGTTCCCGGCAAGGTCCGCCGCGAGCTGACCGACGACGAGGTCGCCACGCTGCACCTCAATGCGGCCATCTACGAGGAGCACCGCGAGCTGCACCGCTCCGGGATCGTCGTCGACTAGCGCGCGAGCCGCTCGACCACGTGGTCGATGCAGCGCGTCAGCGCGGTGACGTCGTCGGGCTCGATCGCCGGGAACATCGCGATGCGCAGCTGGTTGCGGCCCAGGCCCCGGTAGCCGGCCACGTCGACGATGCCGTTCTCGCGCAGGGCGGCCACGACGTCGGCGGCAGCGACGCCGTCGAGGTCGATCGTGCCCACGACGAGGGAGCGATCGGCGGGGTCGGGGACGAAGGGCGTCGCGAAGGCGCTGGCCTCGGCCCAGGCGTAGAGCCGCTGTGACGAGTCCGTCGTGCGCGAGACGGCCCAGTCCAGGCCGCCGTTGCCGTTGAGCCAGCGCAGCTGCTGGTCCATCAGGAACAACGTCGCGACGGCCGGGGTGTTGTAGGTCTGGTCCTTCAGCGAGTTGTCGATCGCCGTCGGCAGGTCGAGGAACCCGGGGATGTGACGACCCGATGCCTTGATCCGGTGCGCGCGCTCGATGGCGGCGGGGGACATGAGCGCGATCCACAGACCACCGTCGGACGCGAAGCCCTTCTGCGGCGCGAAGTAGTAGACGTCGGTCTGCGCCACGTCGACCGGCAGGCCCGCTGCGCCGGAGGTCGCGTCGACGAGGACGAGTGCCCCGTCGTCGATCCCCTCCGGGCGGCGCACCGGCACCATGACGCCGGTCGAGGTCTCGTTGTGCGCCCAGGCGTAGACGTCGATCCCGGCCGTCGCGTGCGGCTCGGGATGGGTGGAGAAGTCCGACTCGAGCAGCTCGGGGTCCTCCAGGAACGGCGCCGCGGCGACCGCCCGGGCGAACTTGGTGGTGAACTCACCGTGCACGAGGTGCTGGCTGCGGCGCTCGACCAGACCGAACATGGCGGCGTCGAAGAACGCGTGCGACCCGCCCAGGCCCAGGACCACCTCGTAGCCCTCGGGCAGGGAGAACAGCTCGCCCAGTCCCTCGCGCAGGCTGCCCACCAGCGCCTTGACCGGTGCGGCCCGGTGCGAGGTGCCCATCAGCGAGTCGCCGGTGTTCGCGAGGGCGGCCAGCGCCTCGGGGCGCACCTTGGAGGGACCGGAGCCGAAGCGTCCGTCGCCGGGCAGGAGTTCGTCGGGGATCTGCACGACGTCATTGTCGCAGCCGCCCTCGGAACGATGCGTTGAACCGTCCACGGATGCGGGCGGCTACCATGCCACGCATGGCAGCAGACGACCCCGTGGTGCCCCTCGCGGAGGGCATCGAGCACGACCAGTCGCAGTGGGAGAAGGCCAAGGCGGCCGTCCTGCGCAAGACGCGCCGGCTCGCTGAGGACGCCCCCGACTCCGAGGTGTGGTCCGTCCTGACGACCACCACGCTCGACGGCCTCAGCATCACCCCGCTGGGCACGCCCGAGCTCGTGTCGGACCTGCCCGAGACCGGACTGCCGGGCGAGGCGCCCTACACCCGCGGCTCCGGCACGGGCGATCCCGAGCTGACCGGCTGGGACATCCGCGGCTGGTTCACCGACCCCGAGACGACTCCGGCGGACCTGTCCACCGAGCTCGAGAACGGTGCCAACTCGCTGTGGCTCACGGTGGGGGAGCGCGGCATCGCCGCCGACCGCCTCGCCGAGCTGCTCGAGCCGGTCTTCCTCGATCTGGCGCCGGTGGTGCTGGACGCGCGCGAGGACGCCGTCGCCGCCGCCGAGGCGTTCCTGGCCGTCTGCCGTGACAAGGGCACCGACCCGCATCCGCTGACCAACCTCGGCGCGACGGGCACCGACCTCGACACCGTCGTCCGCGTGGCCACGCTCGCGAAGGAGGCCGGCGTCCGCGGCGTCGTCGTCGACGCCAGTGCGCTGCACGACCAGGGAGCCTCCGAGGTCCAGGAGCTCGCCTGGTCGATGATGGTCGCGGTGACGTACCTGCGTGCCCTCGAGGCCGCGGGATTCACGACCGACGAGGCCGCCGCTCAGCTGGAGTTCCGCTACGCGGCCACCGACGAGCAGTTCCCGACGATCGCCAAGCTCCGCGCGGCCCGTGCCCTGTGGAACCGAGTCGGCGAGATCAGCGGCATCGGCGCGCAGGCCCGCGCGCAGCGCCAGCACGCCGTCACCTCGCGCCCGATGATGGCGCGGTACGACTCGTACACGAACATGCTGCGCACCACGGTCGCCGGCTTCGCCGCGGGCGTCGGCGGCGCGGACGCCGTCACGGTCCTGCCGTTCGACGAGCCGCTCGGCCTCCCGACGCCGTTCAGCCGCCGCATCGCGCGCAACACCTCCAGCCTGCTGATCCACGAGTCGCACGTCGCCAAGGTCGTCGACCCGGCCGGCGGCGCGTACGCCGTCGAGAAGTTCACCGACGACCTCGCGATGGCCGCGTGGGCCCTGTTCTCCGAGCTCGACGGCCTCGACGAGCTCGAGGGCGTGGCCGACCTGGACGCCGCCGCCGACCGCCTCCGCCCGCTGGTGGAGGCGGTGCGCAACGACCGCGCGCTGCAGATCGCCCGCCGCCAGCGGCCGATCACCGGCGTCAGCGAGTTCCCGAACCCCGCCGAGAAGCTGCCCGAGCGCCGGCCGTACCCGGTCGAGCCGGACGTCTTCCGCTACGCCGGGGAGTTCGAGCAGATGCGCGACGAGCCCGCCGCGCAGCCGGTCTTCCTGGCCACGATGGGAACGATCGCGGCCCACACCGCCCGGGCGACCTTCGCCATCAACCTGTTGGCCGCCGGCGGGATCGGCATCGGTGCCGCCGGTGCCACCACCGACGTCGCCGACGTGGTCGACAAGTACCGCGAGGCCGGTGCGCCGTCGGTGGTGTGCCTGGCCGGGACCGACGCCGCCTACGGCGAGTGGGGTGCCGAGCTCGTCACGGCGCTGCGTGAGGCCGGCGCCTCGTACGTGATCGTCGCCGGAAAGTCCGACATCGGCCAGGACGCCTCGGCGGCCATGGGCCTGGACGCGCTGGCCTTCCTGCGCGCCCTGCGAGAGGAGCTGCAGAAATGAGCACCCCCCAGAGTTTCGCCGGTGAGCCGTGGCAGAGCCCCGAGGGCATCCCGGTCAAGCGGCTGTACACGCCCGAGGACCTGGCCGGGCTGGACGCGCTCGACACGTACCCGGGTCTGACCCCGTTCCTGCGCGGTCCCTACCCGGCGATGTACACGACCCAGCCGTGGACGATCCGCCAGTACGCCGGCTTCTCGACCGCCGAGGAGTCCAACGCGTTCTACCGCCGCAACCTGGCCGCGGGCCAGAAGGGCCTCTCGGTCGCGTTCGACCTGGCGACCCACCGCGGCTACGACTCCGACAACCCGCGCGTCGTCGGTGACGTCGGCATGGCGGGCGTCGCGATCGACTCGATCTACGACACGCGCACGCTGTTCGAGGGCATCCCCCTGGACCAGATGAGCGTCTCGATGACGATGAACGGTGCGGTGCTGCCGGTGCTGGCGCTGTTCATCGTGGCGGCCGAGGAGCAGGGCGTGAAGCCCGAGCAGCTGACCGGGACCATCCAGAACGACATCCTCAAGGAGTTCATGGTCCGGAACACGTACATCTACCCGCCGGCGCCCTCGATGCGGATCATCTCCGACATCTTCGCGTACACGGCGGCCAAGATGCCGCGGTTCAACTCCATCTCGATCTCCGGTTACCACATCCAGGAGGCCGGGGCGACGAACGACCTCGAGCTGGCCTACACGCTGGCCGACGGTGTCGAGTACATCCGCGCCGGCCTGGACGTGGGCCTGGACATCGACGCGTTCGCCCCGCGGCTGAGCTTCTTCTGGGCGATCGGCATGAACTTCTTCATGGAGGTCGCCAAGCTGCGCGCCGCCCGGGCCCTGTGGGCGCGGCTGGTCAGCGACTTCGACCCCAAGAACCCCAAGTCGCTGAGCCTGCGCACCCACTCGCAGACCTCGGGCTGGAGCCTCACGGCCCAGGACGTCTACAACAACGTCGGCCGTACGGCGATCGAGGCGATGGCGGCCACGCAGGGTCACACGCAGAGCCTGCACACCAACGCCCTGGACGAGGCCATCGCGCTGCCGACCGACTTCAGCGCCCGCATCGCCCGCAACACCCAGCTGCTGCTGCAGCAGGAGTCGGGCACGACCCAGACGATCGACCCCTGGGCCGGCTCGTACTACGTCGAGAAGCTGACGCACGATCTGGCCAACCGCGCCTGGGCGCACATCCAGGAGGTCGAGGCGGCCGGCGGCATGGCCAAGGCGATCGACGAGGGCATCCCGAAGATGCGCATCGAGGAGGCCGCGGCCCGCACCCAGGCCCGGATCGACTCCGGCCAGCAGGCCGTCATCGGCGTCAACACCTACCGGGTCCCCGACGAGGAGCCCTTCGAGGTCCTCAAGGTCGACAACAAGGCCGTGCTGGCCTCGCAGATCGCCAAGCTCGAGCGGCTGCGCGCCGAGCGCAACGACGACGACGTCCGCCGCGCGCTGGACGCCCTGACGGCTTCGGCCGAGCGCGGCGCCCAGCAGTCCGGTGGCGAGGGCTCGATGGACGGGAACCTGCTGAAACTGGCCGTCGACGCCGCGCGCGCCAAGGCCACCGTCGGCGAGATCAGCGACGCGCTCGAGAAGGTCTACGGGCGTCACCAAGCCGTCATCCGTACGATCTCGGGTGTGTACCGCACCGAAGCCGGCCAGGCGGGCAACGTCGCCAAGGTCATCGAGGCCACCGACGAGTTCGAGCGTGCCGAGGGCCGCCGCCCGCGCATCCTCGTGGCCAAGATGGGTCAGGACGGCCACGACCGCGGCCAGAAGGTCATCGTCACGGCGTTCGCCGACATGGGCTTCGACGTCGACGTGGGCCCGCTGTTCTCGACGCCGGAGGAGGTCGCCCAGCAGGCGGTCGACGCCGACGTCCACGTCGTGGGGGTCTCGTCCCTCGCGGCGGGTCACCTCACGCTGCTGCCGGCGTTGAAGGCCGCGCTCGAGGAGCAGGGTCGTCCCGACATCATGGTCGTCATCGGCGGGGTCATCCCGCCCGACGACGTCGCGACCCTCAAGGAGATGGGCGCTGCCGAGGTCTTCCTGCCCGGCACGGTCATCGCCGACTCCGCGCTCGACCTGCTGGCGCGCCTGCGTGAGGACGCCTGAGGGGTAACTGCCGGTTGCACTAGCATGCAGGCGTGGACGACCGCCTCGCGTTGATGGACCAGGGCTCGTTCCTGGGGCTGCGCGCCCTGGGACACCAGCCATGGACCTTCTTCACGTGGGTCTACGACCGTCCGGTCGACCTCGAGGCGTTGCAGCGCTTCAACGAGGCCCTCGCCGACACGTTGCTGGGCCGCCTCGTGCAGCGCTCGCCGCTGCCCGGCGGTCGGCATCGGTGGGTGGCCGTCGATGCGGTCCCGCCGCTCGAGGTCGAGCAGGTGCCGCGCTCGCGTGACGAGATCCACGACTGGACCGACGAGCTGGGCGATCGTGGCGTCGACCCCGAGCACGGTCCCGGCTGGCGCATCGGCGTGCTGCCGCTGACCGACGGCGGTACGGCGGTGGCCATGGTCTCGCCGCACGCGCTCGGCGACGGCCTCTGCAAGCTGGACGCCATCGCCGACGCCGTCAAGGGCGTCGCGCGTCGCCCCGCCTACCGGCCGCGCGGCGCCCGGCCGTGGCGCGAGCTGCTGTGGTCGGACCTCGTGACCTTCGTCCGCGAGCTGCCGGCGGTGGCCCGTGCGGTGATCGCCGGGATCGCGGTGGCGCGGGCCGAGTCCGCCGGGTCGGCGCCTGCGTCCTCCCCGACGCCGCAGCGGGAGTCCGCGGCGCTGCCGCCCGTCGAGGCCGCGTCGTTCCATCCCGCCGCAGCCTGCGTGCGCGTGACCCGGGCCGACTGGGAGGCCGCGGCGGCCCGGCTCGGTGGCACGAGCAACACCCTCGTGTCGGCCTTCGCGGCTCGCCTGGCGCAGCGGTTCGGTCGCACCGACGCCGACGGGCGGGTCGCGCTCGCCGTGCCCGTCAGCGTCCGGGTCGAGGGCGACACCCGTGCGAACGCGCTGGACTCGGTGACGGTCCACGCCGACCCCCGAGGGTTGGACCGGGATCTCACCGGCCTGCGGGCCGCCACCAAGACCGCGCTGCGCGAGCGGGCCGAACGCCCTCACGACATGCTCGCGGTGCTGCCCCTCGTGCCGATCACGCCGCCGGTCGTCGTGCGCCGGGCCGAGCAGCTGGCGATGGGGTCGACCTCGTCGCCCGTCGGCTGTTCCAACCACGGTCGGCTCGACCCGGCGATCATGCGCATCGACGGCGCAGCGCCCGTGGACTTCTGGGTGCGCTCCGCGGAGCCCGGACAGACGGCGGCCGAGCTGGACCGGCTCGGCGGCAAGCTCTACGTGCTGGCCGGTGGTGCGCTGGACGCGGTGTACCTCTCGGTGATCGCGCACCCGGTCGGTGGCGGACTCGACCGGCCCGAGCTGCATGATCACGTCGCCGCGACGCTGACCGACTTCGGGCTCACGCCCTCGTTCGTCACGCAGTGATCCCCGACTACGATGCAGGCGTGACGGACCTGACCCAGTTGATCGACGGTGTCCGCGAGGGCAGGAGGGCGGCGGTGTCGCGGGCCATCACCCTCGTCGAGTCCCGCCGGACCGACCACCGCACCGCCTCGCGCGAGCTGCTGGCCGAGCTCACGGCCGCGCCCGACTCGAAGGTCGGTGGTGCGGTGCGGGTCGGGATCTCCGGTGTCCCCGGAGTCGGCAAGTCGACATTCATCGAGGCGCTCGGCGTCCATCTGACCGGCCGCGGACATCGCGTCGGCGTCCTGGCCGTGGATCCGTCCAGCGTCCGCACGCGTGGCTCGGTCCTGGGCGACAAGACCCGCATGGTGCGCCTGTCGACCGATCCGAACGCCTACATCCGCCCGTCGCCCAGCGCCGGCAGTCTCGGCGGCGTCGCCCGGGCGACCAGCCAGGCGCTGACGGTCCTCGAGGCTGCCGGGTACGACGTCGTGCTGGTCGAGACCGTCGGCGTCGGCCAGTCCGAGATCACGGTCGCCGGCATGGTCGACACGTTCTTGTTCCTCACCCTGGCGCGCACCGGCGACCAGCTGCAGGGCATCAAGAAGGGCATCCTCGAGATCGCGGACGTCATCACCGTCAACAAGGCCGACGGCGAGCGGGCCCGCGAGGCGGAGTCGACCGCACGCGAGCTGGCCGGTGCCCTGCGCCTGGTGTACGCCGGCACCCAGGACTGGGTGCCCCCCGTGCTGACCTGCTCCGCCCTCGAGGGTTCGGGGATCGACACCGTCTGGAGTCGTGTCCTGCGGCACCGCGAGTTCATGGGCCAGCGCGGTGTGGCGAGCAAGCGCGCGCAGCAGCAGTTGGACTTCACGTGGGCGCTGGTGCGTGACGAGATCGAGCAGCGGCTGGCGACGGACGACTCCGTGGCGAAGGTCCGCGAGCGGGTGCGCGACGAGGTCCTGGCCGGTCGCTTGTCCCCGGCGGCGGCCGCCGACGAGATCCTCGACGCGTTCGATCACTGAGGGCCGGTCAGCGCAGCGCGCACTCTCGGGTCGGGCGTGCCAGCATGGACCGGTGAAGCGCACCGTCTCCGCCCATCTCGAACTGCACGCCTTCGACCGAGCCGACCTCGTCCTGTCCATCGCCGTGGCCGGCAACATCACGACCCAGAGCGAGACGCTGACCGTCGTCCAGAACGGCGTCGAGCTGGAGGCGCGGGAGATCGCGGGACGGCACGAGACGCGCCTGCACCGCATCGACGCGCCTCCCGGACCGATCACCATCGACTACGAGGCCGTCGTCGAGGGCCGTGCCCGGCCGATCGTCACCGAGGAGCTCGACATCATCGAGTACCGCCGGCCGAGCCGCTACGCCGAGTCGGACTCGCTCTTCGCGATCTCGCGCGCCGAGTTCAAGGGCCTGTCCGGCAAGCCGCTGCTGGACGCAGTGACCTCCTGGGTCGGCACCCAGCTGTCCTACGTGACCGGCAGCAGTCAGCCGACCGACGGAGCCGTGCAGACGATGCTGAAGCGCCAGGGTGTCTGCCGGGACTTCGCCCACCTCGTGATCGCCCTGCTGCGCGCGCACGACGTTCCGGCCCGGCTGGTCTCGGTCTACGCGCCGGGCCTGCAGCCGATGGACTTCCACGCGGTCGCCGAGGCGTACGTCGAGGGCGACTGGCACGTCGTCGATGCGACGTCGCTGGCCCCGCGCGAGACGATGCTGCGCATCGCGACGGGGATGGACGCCTCCGAGACGGCCTTCCTCTCGCAGCACCACGCGGCCGTCAATCTGAACCGCATGAACGTCACCGCCGTGGCCGACTCGCTGCCCAGTGACGACGTCACCGAGCTCGTCACCTTGGGCTGAACATGGCGTGACACGCCGAAAGAACCACGCAGATAGTTCCAAAGGACTACCTGATGGGTTAATGTCAACACATACGACTGCCGCGTCGTCGGATCGCCTCGGGGGGGCGATGCGGCGTCGCGGCAGTTCTTCTTCCGGTTCCCGCCGCGGTCAGGACGGTCGCGGCAGGGCGCCCATGCCGACCAGCCGGCGGTACACGTACGGCGTCATGGTGCGCACGTAGGTGACACTCAGGTGCGTGATGTCGCGGTAGACGTTCACCCCGCCGATGATGGCCGGGCAGGTCGTGCGATCGCAGTAGAACTGGCTCAGGTCCAGGGCCTGGGCGCCGTCGATGTGCTTGCCGGTCGCGAGGAACGCGTCGAAGTGACCCAGCGCCTCGTCGCGGTCGACGGCGCATGCGTCGGGCGTGATCTCGTCGAGCTGCGAGAGGCACTTCTGCGGCGACTTCGGCAGTCGGGGGTTGTCGCGGATCGCCACGATCCGGACGCCCTTCTCCAGAACAGGGCGCCAGACCGCCCCCATGCTCTCGACGCGCTCCTGCTGGGAGCCCGTGAGCATCTTGGCGTAGCCGGTCGTGAGGATCAGGTCCGTCTGCGGGGCCCGCTCCAGCAGCCAGGTCTGGAGGTTGTCCTTCCATTCCTGGCAGGTGCTGACGCGCAGCGGGTCCTCGTGCTCGATCTCGTCGCGGGTCCAGGCGCAGCTGCTCTTGAGCTGGGCCGACACGGTGATGAGCTTCTGGTCGGCCATCCGCACCAGGGCGGGCAGGAACGAGCGGGCGTGGGAGTCGCCCAGCAGCGTCACGTGCGGCAGTGACCGGTCCGAGAGGTCGCCGAAGGTGCAGTCGTTCAGCTCGGTGTCGTGGACGCCGGCGAAGCAGCCCGGGTAGCCCGAGGCGTAGTCCTCGGCGGCGGCCTCGGGACTGGGCACGAGCTGGTCGTCGAGCTCGGGGTTGTGGCAGGGCTTCTCGGGGTCGCGTGCCGCGGCGCCGAAGCACGGCGGCGCGTCCTCGACCAGCTGCTCGGCGACGCGTCCGGCCCGCTCCTCGGCGGCGACGGCGCTCTGGTGCCCCACGAGGCAGCCCGAGACGAGCACCGCGGCACCGCCGAGGGTGGCCAGGCCGGTGATCGCGGGCTTGCGCAGGCCGAAGCGATGGGTGAAGCGGATCGGGTCCTCGACCCACCGCTTGGTCGCCCAGGCGGCCGCGATCGTGAACACCAGGATCCCGATCCGCGGCGCGAGCCCGAGCTCGTGGCCCAGGACGTACGGCAGGATCACGATCGGCGGCCAGTGCCACAGGTACATCGAGTACGAGATCTCGCTGAGCTCGTGGGTGACCCGCCAGCGCATGAGGGGCGTGGGGGAGAGGCGGCCGGTCGGCTCGCCGGCCCAGATCACCGCGAGGGTCGCCACGACGGGCAGGATCGCCGCCGTGCCGGGGAACGGGGTCGTCTCGTCGTAGTTCAGACCGCACCAGGCGAGGGTGAGGAAGCCGGCCCACGAGAGCAGGAACGTGGGGCCGCCGCGCCGGACGGTGGCGCTGCCCATGACCAGCGCCAGCAGGGCTCCCGCCCCGAACTGCCAGGCGCGGGCGGGGGTGACGAAGTAGGCGGCCGGGGGATTGGCCTGGGTGATCCACAGCGAGTAGGCCAGGCTCGCGACGGTGGCCGTGCCGAGCACGATCCCCACCATGAGCCGGTGCGAACGGCCCAGTCGCACGGCCAGCACGGTGGCCAGCAGCACGAGCAGCGGCCACACCAGGTAGAACTGCTCCTCGATCGAGAGCGTCCAGTAGTGCTGCACCGCCGTGGGATCGGCGTCCGCCGCGAGATAGTCGACCGAGTCGGCGGCCAGGGCCCAGTTCTGGACGTACAGCGCCGAGGCGATGACCTCGGTGAAGTTCTGGCGCCACGTCGCCAGCGGCATCCACAGCCAGACGGCCAGGGCCGAGGCGCCCAGCACCAGATAGGCGGCCGGCAGCAGGCGGCGGGCCCGCCGGGCCCAGAAGCGGGCCAGGTCGATCCGGCCCGTGTCCGCCGTCTCGCGCAGCAGGTGCCCGGTGATGAGGAATCCGGAGATCACGAAGAAGACGTCGACCCCGATGTACCCGCCGGGCAGCCGTCCTGGCCACAGGTGGTACAGCACGACGAGCAGCACGGCGCAGGCTCGCAGAGCCGCGATTTCGGCACGGAACCGGTCACGGGGCGGGCTGGCGGGCACCGCACCACGATACGGGCTCGCCCCCAACGCCGCGTCCGCGGTCCACGGCGGGCGCACGGTGCGCGGGAGGCCGGCCCCACTAGACTCGGCATTCGCGTGCCAGCGAAGTCGACGGGAACCGAGGAGAGCATGCCTGACGTGGGTCGAGTGCGTCGTCGAGTCGCGGCGATGGTCCCCGAGAGCGTCAAGGACCGCATCCGCCGCGCCCGTGGCCAGGCCCCGGCGCCGCGGCCCCACGCCGAGCTCGTCGTGCGCCACGACGACGGCCGCATCGTCTACACCGGCGAGTTCCGCGACCCGGTGCGCGTGGTCGCCCTGGTCGTCCGGCCGGCCAGCCGGCTCGGTCAGGTCGCCCTGCGACTCGAGCAGGCCCCCGATCGGCACTTCTCCTTCGTCCTCGATCCCGCCGAGCTGTGGGAGGCCGGAGGCCGCGCCGCCGGCCGGTTCGACCTCTTCGTCGAGGTCGAGGGCAGTGGAGCCCAGCGCACCGAGCTGCGGCTGGGCCGGTTCGACCGCACCGACACCGCGGCCGCGATGGACCGGATCGACCTCGTCGGCGCCTCGTCGCCGTTCGGCGAGGAGGTGCACGCCTGGTCGCACGTCACCGACCAGGGCAACGTGTCCGTCCGGTACGCGCTCGAGCCCATCCGTCGCTTCGAGGTCGAGGGGCGTCGCCTCGAGGTCGGTCCGCGCGGGATCAGCGCCGACTTCGACCTCAAGACGTTCTCGCGGCCCGTCCGCGAGATGCACCTCGCGCTCGTGTGGCGGTTCTCGGGCACCACGCAGGAGATCCCGGTCACGGTCGAGCCGCGCGACGCCACGGCCGCGTACGGCCTGCACGAGTACCGGATCTCCTTCGACGTGCAGCCGGACGCTGTCGATGACGAGGAGCGCGAGGGGGTCATCGACCCGCACCTGGTGCTGGACCTCGACGGCTTCGACCTGCCCGTGCGCGTGCCCTTCGCCCAGAAGAGCTTCGCCCGGACCCGGCTGCGCGACCTGCCCGTTCCGACGCGCGGTGGCGGGCACGTCGACCAGTGGGTGCCGTACCTGACGTTCCGCGCCAAGCGACTGGCGTTCTGGTCCGAGCGGTTCACGGTCGCCAACCACGCCTACCTGCGCCGCCTCGTGCGCTGGGCGTGGCTGCTGGCCCCGATCCGCCCGTTCTCGGGCATCTGGCTGGTCGGCGAGGTGCCCTACAAGGCCCAGGACAACGGCTTCGCGCTCTTCCGCTGGATCCGCACGAACCGGCCCCGGCGTCGTGCCTACTACGTCATCGACGCCGACTCGCCCGACCGCGCCAAGGTCGAGCCCTTCGGGAACGTGGTCACGGCCCGGTCGCGCGACCACATCCGCTACACCGTCCTGGCCTCACGATTCGTGGGCAGCCACCACGCCGAGTACCTGCACGCCTCGCGCTCGACCACGCTCGCGCGGCACGCCCAGGGCCTGCGAGTCTTCCTGCAGCACGGCGTCACCGGCATGAAGAACGTGCGGCTCAACTACGGCCGCCTGCACATGCAGGAGATGCCGCCGGACCGCGCGGTCGTGAACTCGGCGGCCGAGAAGCAGATCTTCATCGAGGACCTCGACTACTTCCCGTCCCAGGTCAAGGTCACGGGCTTCGCCCGGTACGACACGCTGTTCGCCGGCGAGCCCACGGTGCGCCGCCGCCTGCTGGTCATGCCGACCTGGCGTGACTGGCTGTCCAGCCGCGAGAGCGTGCTGCAGAGCGCCTACCTCGCGCACTGGACCGAGTTCCTGAACGATCCGCAGATCCAGCGGCTGCGCCGCGAGGGTGTCGAGATCCTCATGGTGATGCACCCGAACCTGCGGGCCGTGGTCGACGAACTGCACCTCGAGGGCATCACGATCGCGCCGCGGGACGCGGACGTGCAGGAGCTGATCCGCACCAGCGCCGCGCTCGTCACCGACTACTCGAGCGTGGCGTGGGACGCCGCATTCCTGCGCCGCCCGGTGTTCTTCTTCCGGTTCGACGACGCGGTCCTCACCGGCGCCCGGACCCCGTTCATCGACGCGGCGACCGAGCTGCCGGGGCCGATCGCCCACCGCGCCGCCGACCTCGCGGCCGAGGTCGCCCGGTCCGCGGACGGCGACTTCGTGATGGACGAGCAGTACGCCCGCCGCGCCGCCAAGTACCTCGAGCTCCCGCCGACCGGCTACTGCGAGCGCAACTACGAGATGGTGCGCACCGCGGACGGCCTGTCCACGCGCCTGCTGCGGCTGCGGAACCGGCGCGGCGTGCGCGACGCGTTCCTGCGGTTCCGGGCCGGGCCGCACTACTACCGCGTCATGGGCTGGATGTTCCGCCTCGGCAGCCTGCTGCCGCGCCGCGACGTCGTCGTCTTCGAGAGCGACCGCGGCAACGCCTACGGCGGCAGCCCGCGGGCCCTCTTCGAGCGCCTCCACGAGCGCGGCACGCCGCTCGAGCTCTGGTACGTCAACAACTCCACGCTGCGCGTCCCGCCGGGCACGAACAAGGTCTTCCGGCTGACCCCGCGGTACTTCTGGACGCTGTCGCGAGCCCGCTACTGGGTGTTCAACCAGAACGTCCACGACCTGTGCAAGCGCCCGCGCGGCACGTACTACCTGCAGACCTGGCACGGTACGCCGCTGAAGCGGATGCAGAACGACGTCCCGGTCATGCACGGCCGCGCCGAGGACTACCACCGGAAGGCCCAGGAACTGGTCGAGCGCTGGTCGGCCCTGGTCTCGCCGAGCGAGTACGCCACCGCGGCGTTCCGCAGCGCCTTCGGGTTCACCGGGCCGATCATCGAGTCGGGCTATCCGGGCAACGACGTCTTCCACACCGAGGAGGGGCGCCGCCGCGCCCGCGAGACCCGGCTCCGCCTCGGCCTGGCCGAGGACCGCACGGTCGTGCTCTACGCGCCGACCTTCCGCGACGACGGTCGCGCCGCCGGCGCCAAGGGCGCGTGGGCCCACGACATGGCGCTCGATCTCGGTCGGTTCGCCGAGCGGCTCGGCTCGGACGTGACGCTGCTGGTGCGTCTGCACCCGCTGGTGAAGTTCACCTGGCCCAAGGACCTCGACGCGAGCATCGTCAACGTCTCGAAGTACCCCGACACCCAGGACCTGCTGCTGGTGGCCGACGCGCTCATCACCGACTACTCGTCGATCATGTTCGACTACGCCCAGCGGCAGCGGCCGATCATCTCGTACGTGTACGACCTGGAGCACTACCGCGACGACCTGCGGGGCTTCTACGTCGACCTCGAGGAGATCGCGCCCGGGCCGGTGGTGCGCACGAGCGACGAGGTCATCGACGCCGTGGCGAACCTGTCGGACCTCGAGACGCGGTACGCCGACCGGCTCGCGGCGTTCCGCGAGCGTTTCGGCAGCCTCGAGGACGGACACGCGTCCGACCGCGTCATCGACGCCGTCTTCACCGAGGCCGAGCGCGGCACACCGCCGGTCTGACCCGCGCCGGCGGGCTTGGTATCACCCCCGGTCCATCGGGCTCCTGAGCCGTACGGGCCACCCGGGCCCCGGACAGGAGAGGTACCCATGAGGCGGAGAGTGTGCGTGCTGGCGATGGCGGTCGGGGCCGGGGCCGGCGTGGTGGTTTCGGTGGTGGGGCCGGTCCCGGCGCACGCCGCTGCGGCGAAGCGTCCCGATCTGGTCGTGACGTCCGTGTCGGCGTCGCCGACGCAGGTGGCCCCGGGCGGGTCGCTGAAGGTTCGGGACACCACGCGGAACCGGGGCCGCAGGGCGGCGCCCCGGTCGGTGACGCGGTACGTCCTGTCCACGGACACGAAGCTCGACCGGCGCGACGTGCGCCTGCGCGACCGCGTGGTCAAGCGGCTGAAGCCGCGCCGGGGCGACACGACTCGGGCGCTGACGGTGCGGGTGCCCGCCGCGACGAAGCCCGGGCGCTACCGGCTGCTCGCCTGCGCCGACGCCCGCAAGAAGGTGCGTGAGTCGAACGAGCGCAACAACTGTCGGGCGACCCGGACCCGGCTCACGGTCGTTCGGGCGGCATCCACGTGGCCCAGCAGCGGATGGGTCCAGGTGGACGTCTCGGCGCGCGTCGACGTCGCGGAGCGCTCGATGTCGCGGAGCGCAGGCTTCGCGACGGCGGATCAGCAGGACATCCGGCTGGACGGGGCGGGGACGGGATGGCTGCAGTTCGCGAAGGGCAGGCCCGTGTCACTGGCCTGGCTCTGGTCGAAGGCGACGGCGGCGGGAACACGGATGCACGAGTCGCACGGTCAGACGGACACGTCGTGCCGATGGGACGCCTCCACGAAGTTCACCCGTTCGGCACCCCTCGACGTCCAGCGCGACGGGGCACCTGCGGGCGGCACGATCGAGTTTCCGGGCACGCAGCACGGGCCCCGGGCGGCCTTCGGGCTCCAGCAGACCCTCGGATCGGTCGAGACCCCTCGGCTCGACTGCGTCGGCCAGAACATCGGCAACGTCTCCCCGGTCCCGAGGCTGGAGCTGCGTGAGTACTGGTGGCACCAGAAGCCCGACTACACGATCGCTTGGTCGAGCGCCACGTCGAAGGTCACGTGGCGCCAGAGCGGCCGGACCACGTACACCTCACCGGGCGGCACGGCCACCGAGAGTCAGAGCTATCAGGCCGACGGAGTCCTCACCCTGCGCCCGAAGCGCTGAGCGGACGACACGGGGCCGGTACCACCCGGTACCGGCCCCGTCATCGTTCGTCGCGAGTCGTCAGCTGTTGGCCCAGTCCGGGTTCCAGCCCTCGACCTCGTCGGCCTTGCGCGACTGGGGACCGGTGTAGATGGCCGAGGGGCGGATCAGGCGACCGGTCTTGTACTGCTCGAGGATGTGGGCACTCCAGCCGGCCGTGCGGGCCGACGTGAACATCGCGGTGAACATGTTGGAGGGGATCTCCGCGAAGTCCAGCACGATCGCGGCCCAGAACTCGACGTTCGTCTCGAGGACGCGGTCGGGGCGGCGCTCGCGCAGCTCCTTCAGGGCGGCCTGCTCGAGCGCCTCGGCGACCTCGGCGCGCGGAGCGTTGAGCTCCTTGGCGGTCCGGCGCAGCGTGCGGGCGCGCGGGTCCTCGGCGCGGTAGACGCGGTGGCCGAAGCCCATCAGGCGCTCGCCGGAGTCGAGGAGCTGCTTGACGTACGCGGTGGCGTCGCCGGTCTTCTCGACCTGCTCGATCATGCCCAGGACGCGCGAGGGGGCGCCGCCGTGGAGCGGGCCCGACATCGCGCCGACCGCGCCGGACAGCGCGGCGGCGACGTCGGCGCCGGTGGAGGCGATGACGCGGGCGGTGAAGGTGGAGGCGTTCATGCCGTGCTCGGCGGCCGACACGAGGTAGGCGTCGATGGCCTTGGCGTGATCGGGGTTGACCTCACCACGCCAGCGGGTCAGCATCCGCTCGACGATCGTGTCGCACTTGTCGATCTCGGCCTGGGGCACCATCGGCTTGCCGAGGCCGCGCGCGGCCTGGGCCACGTACGACAGGACCATCACGGCGGTGCGGGCGAGGTCGTCGCGCACCTCTTCGGGCGTCTGGATGTCGTAGAGCTGACGCAGGCCCCACACGGGAGCCATCTGGGCGATCGCGCTCTGGACGTCGGCGCGGATGTCGCCGGAGTGCACGGGGATGGGGTACGGCTCGGCCGGGGGCAGGCCGGGATCATAGGATCCGTCGACCAGCAGGCCCCAGATCTTCTCGAACGGCACACGGCCGACCAGGTCGTCGATGTCGACGCCGCGGTACCGGAGTGCGGATCCTTCTTTGTCGGGTTCGGCGATCTCGCTCTCGAACGCTACGACGCCTTCCAATCCGTGGTGCACTTGAGTCATGCCCCCATAGTGCCCTGCGCCTCACAGGTTCGGAGCAGGGCGGTCACCCTACCGGCCGGTAGCACAGCCCTCTGCGGCCTCGCGCTGGATACCGTGGACCCATGGCGAACGACGAGCTGGCCCGGATGCGGACCGAGTACGCGCGCAGTGGGCTGGCCGACGAGGACGCCGGGGACGATCCGATCGCCCTCGCTCAGACGTGGCTCGCCGAGGTGGTGGCGGCCGGCGTGCACGAGCCGAACGCGATGGCGTTGGCCACCGCGACGGCGGACGCTGCGCCCTCGGTGCGGATCGTCCTGCTCAAGGGCCTGGACGAGCACGGGGCCGTCTTCTTCACCAACTACGAGTCGCGCAAGGGCCGTGAGCTGGCCGAGAACCCGCGGGCCGCGGCCGTCCTGCTCTGGCATCCGCTGCAGCGCCAGGTGCGGATCGAGGGTCCTGTCGAGCGCCTCGATCCGGCCGAGTCGGACGCGTACTTCCTGGCCCGGCCGGAGGGCGCGCGGATCAGCGCGGCCTCGTCGCCGCAGTCCCGAGTGGTCGACGGACGTGACGAGCTGGAGCGCCGCTGGGCCGAGGCTGAGGCGGCCGGAGCGGCCGAGCGGCGTCCTGATGGATGGGGCGGCTACCGGATCGTCCCCGAGGTCGTCGAGTTCTGGCACGGCCGCGAGAACCGGCTGCACGACCGGATCCGGTTCACGCGGTCGGGCGACCGGTGGGAGAGGGACCGGCTCGCCCCCTGACGTGGACACGACGGGCCGTCACGCAGGGTCGCCCCTAGGCTGCTGCGGTGCCGAACGTGCTGACCGACCTGCGCCCCCTGCGCGCCTCGGCCGCCTACCGGAGGCTGTGGATCGGGCAGGCGGTCTCGGGCTTCGGCCAGCAGATGTCGGTCGTGGCGATCGCGTGGGAGGTCTGGCTGCTGACCGAGTCGTCGTTCTCGGTCGGTCTGGTCGGGCTGGCGGGCCTGCTGCCGCTGGTGATCGGCGGGTTGTACGGCGGGGCGCTCGTGGACGCCTTCGACCGGCGCACGGTGGCGCTCGCGTCGGCGATGGGGCTGTGGATCTCCTCGATCGCGCTCGTGGCGCACAGCTTCGCGGGTCTGGAGTCGGTGGGCTTCCTCTACGGCGTCGTCGCGGTGCAGGCCCTGTTCTTCGCGGTCAACAACCCGGCCCGCGCCGCGATGCTGCCGCAGTTGCTGCCGGCGCACCTGCTGCCGGCTGCCAATGCGCTGGGGATGGCCGCCACCAACCTGTCGTTCACGGTCGGCCCGCTGCTCGGCGGCGTCCTGATCGCCTGGCGCGGTGTCGAGGCGGCCTACGTGGTGGACGTGCTGCTCTACGTCGCGGCGCTCTACTCGGTCGTGCGCCTGCCCGCGCTGCCGCCGGCCAAGCCCATGCCGGTGCCCGGTCTGCGGTCGGTCGTCGAAGGGCTGCGGTTCCTGCGCACCGCGCCCAACATCGCGATGTCCTTCGTCGTCGACCTGTGCGCGATGGTGTTCGCGCAGCCGCGCGCGCTGTTCCCGGCGCTGGCCGCGACGGTCTACGCCACGTCGCAGGGCGGTGACGCAGGGGCCTCGTCCCTGGGGCTGCTCCAGGCCTCCCCGGCGATCGGGTCGCTGGCGGCGTTCGTGTTCTCGGGCTGGGTCAGCCGGGTGCACCGCCACGGGATCGCGATCGTGGTGGCGATCGTCGTCTACGGCGCGAGCGTCGCGGCGGCGGGCTTCTCCGCGATCGGCCTGCCCGGCCTGTTGTGGCTCGCCGTGACGTGCCTGGCGCTGTCCGGTGCCGCCGACATGATCAGCGCGGCCTACCGCTCGACGATCCTGCAGACCGCGGCGCCCGACGAGATGCGCGGGCGCATGCAGGGCCTGTTCATCGTGGTCGTCGCGGGTGGGCCCCGCCTGGGTGACTTCTTGATCGGCACACTGGCCGAGTTCACCGGAGCGCCGTGGGCGATGGTGGTCGGCGGCGGGTTGTGCATCGCCGGTGTCCTGCTCTCGGTGACCCTGCGGCGACGCTTCCTCGCCTACGACGGGCGTCACCCGACCCCCTGACCTCCCGAGATTTGCTCCGATCTCGACCTTTCAACCTGGTTGAAACGCAGAAAATGGAGCAAATCTCGGGACGCGGGAGGGGGAGGGGTAGGGGCGGGTCAGCTGCCGAAGGTGGCCAGGTCGATCTGGATCCAGACCTGCTCCGAGCGGCCGACGAGCTCGCCCTCGGGGGTGTGGAGCGCGGTGCTGGTGAAGAACTTGCGGCCTTCGCGGCGGGCCAGCTGCCCGACCGCGTGATAGGTCCGGCCGGCGACGGGGGAGGAGTACACCTCGGCCGTCATGGTTCCCAGCACCATCGGCTGCGCCGAGAAGTCGGCCGCCCATCCGCCGGGGCAGTCCAGCGCGGCCCAGGCGATCGGCGTGCCGGCCGTGCCGTCCGCCTCGACGAGCGCTTCGTGCACGTGCCACGGCGCCGCGGTCAGATCGCCACCCACCGGGCCGCTGAAGATCCGCAGGCCGTCGCCCTCGCCGCGCGCGGTGCCGCACGTGAAGCACTGGTCGAACGGGTGCGTGGTGAAGCCGGGGTAGGCCTTGAGTCCCGCCGTGACGGTCTCGGCGTCGGCGAACGGCGGAGCATCACGCGTGAACGCCCCCGGTCCCGCCGTGCCCACGACCGCGCCGCCGTGGGTCATCAGGCGGGTCTCGTCGGCGTCGTGCTCCCAGGCCAGGGGAGTGTCCAGCGGAGGCGGCATCCGCAGGCGCGCCGTCGTCGGGCCGGCGTGACCCCGGCCGAGCCACGCCTCGGCGACCAGACCGCTGACCCAACCACCGTTGCCGGAGTCGGGGGGACCGTTGAACTGGCGCGCGATGGTGACCATGCCTCGACGCTATCGCCCGAGGTCGGCGTGCCGGCGCAGTGCCTCCGCCCGCTCGAGCGCGTGATCGACCAAGGGCGGCGGATAGTCGGCCGGCGGTGCGTCGAGGGTCCAGGGCTCGTGCACGGCCGGACCCGGGACGTCGCGCAGCTCTGGCACCCAGCGCCGGACGTAGGTCCCGTCGGGGTCGAGGCGCCGACCCTGGGCGACGGGGTTGAAGACGCGGAAGTACGGGGCAGCGTCCGTGCCGCAGCCGGCGACCCACTGCCAGCCGTGCTGGTTGTTCGCCAGGTCGGCGTCGACGAGTCGCTCCAGGAACCAGTGCGCGCCGTGGGTCCACTCCAGGTGCAGGTCCTTCACCAGGAAGCTGGCCACTGCCATCCGCGCCCGGTTGTGCATCCAGCCCTCGGCGAGCAACTGGCGCATCCCGGCATCGATGAACGGGAAGCCGGTGCGGCCCTGCTGCCACGCCTCGAAATCGCCGGCCGGCTCGTCGTACCGCATGCGCTCGTACCGGCGGTCGTAGTAGCCGTGGGCCGAGTCCGGCCGCTCGTGCAGCACGTCGGCGTAGAACTCGCGGAAGGCCAGCTGACGTTCGTAGGCGCGAGCCCCGTCCGAGGCGCGCTCGGCCAGGTCGGCCAGCAGGGTGCGCGGGTGCACCGTCCCCCACTTCAGGTGCACCGACATCCGCGAGGTGGTGTCGAGGTCGGGTCGGTCGCGCTCGGTGGCGTAGGCATCGACGTGGTCGTCGAGCCACCGGTGCCAGTGCTCGAGCGCGGCGCGCTCGCCGACGGGCGGGAGCGCGACTCCGTCCGGCGGCTCGGCCTCCGGCAGGTCCGTCCCTCCGCCGGGCCGGAGCCAGGGGATGCCTGCAGGATCGATCGGCTCCACCGGCCGATCGGTGCCCCGGTCCTGCCAGGACCGGAAGAACGGCGTGAAGACCCGGTAGGCCGTGCCGTCGGCCTTGCGGATCGTGCCCGGGTCGACGGCGTAGCCCGACCCGGTGCGCACGAGAGGGATGGTGCCGAGCGCCTCGGCGACCGCCTGGTCGCGGCGCAGCCCGTACGGCGTGTGGGCGGCCGTCACGTGCACGCTGGTGGCGCCCGTCTGCTGCACGAGCCGCAGGATCTCGACCTCCGGGCGACCTCGGACGAGGTGCAGGCCACCGATCCGCTCGTCGAACTCCGCGAGCAGCCGCGTCAGGTAGGCCGCGCGGACCGGCATCCGCGTCACGTCGAGGTGGTCGTCGAGGACGAAGACGGGCACGACGCCGTCCGTGCCCGCGGCCACGGCGGCGCGCAGCGCCGGGTGGTCGCGGAGCCGCAGGTCGCTGCGGAACCACATCAGCGCGACGGGCATGAGTGCATCCTCTCCCGCCGGGGACGGGGGTGCAGGTCGGCGGACCTTTGATTGGTCCCGGCATGGAACAATGGCCGCGTGAGCGAGCTCATCGACACCACCGAGATGTACCTGAGGACCATCTTCGAGCTGGAGGAGGAGGGGATCATCCCGCTGCGCGCGCGGATCGCCGAGCGCCTCCACCAAAGTGGCCCGACGGTCAGCCAGACGGTGGCGCGCATGGAGCGCGACGGACTGCTGACGGTCGAGGGCGACCGACACCTCGAGCTCTCCGAGCGCGGCCGCTCGCTGGCCATCCGCGTGATGCGCAAGCACCGGCTCGCCGAGCGGCTGCTCACCGACGTCATCGGTCTGGAGATCGAGTACGTCCACGAAGAGGCCTGTCGCTGGGAGCACGTGATGTCCGAGCAGGTCGAGCGCCGGCTCATCGAGCTGCTCGGCCACCCGACCGAGTCTCCGTACGGCAACCCGATCCCCGGCCTGGGCGAGCTGGGTCAGGACGAGACGCCGATCGACTTCCTCGACGGCGTGCAGTCCCTGCTGACCGCCGCGATCGGCGAGGAGCCGGTGCGCGTGGTCGTGCGCCGGATCGCCGAGGAGCTGCAGAAGGACACCGAGGTCATGTCCGTGCTGCGCCGTGTCGGCGCCCTGCCCGGCAACGACGTCCTGGCCTCGCGGGGCCACGACGGCCTCGTCGTCGCACGTCAGTCCGAGACGGCCGAGATCGATCCCGAAGCCGCCGCCCACATCTTCGTCTCGCGGTGAGCCGCACTCCTCCTCGTCCGGTCTGGGGTTGCAGCCCGGCTGGCATGCTTGCGCCATGACGATCGGCGCACGCGTGCGGGGCTGGTTCGAGCGCACCGGCTCCGAGGCACTGGGCTGGACCCTCGTCGTCCTGGGCATCCTCATGCTGGTCATGCCCGGTCCCGGCCTGCTGGGCATGTTCGGCGGCATCGTCCTGCTGGCGCGCCACTACACGTGGGCCGACCGGCTGGTCGACCCGCTCGAGGCGAAGGCCATGGAGGCCGCCCAGTACGGCGTCGCCACCATCCCGCGCATCCTGGTCAGCGTCCTGGGCATCATCTGGGTCGGCGCCGTGGGGCTGGTCTGGTTCCTGTCCCCGCAGATCCCCGAGTTCGAGATCCTCGGCGTCGGCTTCGGCCCCGAGCTGCCCGCCGCCGGCTGGGTCGGTGCGGTCGGCATCTGGTTCTCGGACCTGATCGCCCTCGTGCTGCTGGTCTACAGCATCCGCCGCTGGCGCTGATCGGGGCCAGCCTCCGGCACTAGGGTGGGGCGATGACCTCGAGCATCGATCCGGCCGCCGTCGAGCTGGGCCTGGACACCTTCGGCGACGTCGCGGCGGGTCCCGACGGTGCCCCGCTCCACCAGGCCGTCGTGCTGCGGCAGGTCGTCGACCAGGCGGTGCTGGCCGACCGCGTGGGCCTGAGCTTCATCGGACTGGGCGAGCACCACCGCGACGACTTCGCGATCACCGCCCCCGACGTCGTCCTGGGCGCGATCGCTGCGCGCACCGAGCGGATCCACCTCGGCTCGGCCGTCACGGTGCTCAGCTCCGACGACCCGATCCGCGTCTTCGAGCGCTTCTCGACGCTCGACGCCCTCTCGAACGGCCGCGCCGAGGTCATCTTGGGCCGCGGGTCGTTCACCGAGTCCTTCCCGCTGTTCGGCTTCGAGCTGGCCGACTACGAGCGGCTCTTCGCCGAGAAGCTCGACCTGTTCACGGCCCTGCTGACCGAGGAGCCCGTGACGTGGTCCGGCTCGATCCGTCCGCCGCTGACGGACCAGCGCGTGTACCCGCCCACCGAGTCGGGCCGGCTCAAGGCGTGGATCGGCGTCGGCGGCACGCCGCAGTCGGTCGTGCGGGCGGCGCACTACCGGCTGCCGCTCATGCTGGCGATCATCGGCGGGCCCCCGGCGCAGTTCGTGCCGCTGGCGAACTACTACCGCGATCTGTTGGCCGCCGACGGCGTCGAGCCGCTGCCGATCGGGATGCACTCGCCCGGCCACGTCGCACCGAGCGACGAGCAGGCCCGCGACGAGCTGTTCCCCCACTTCCAGGCCCAGCGCGACCGCATCGGCCGCGAGCGCGGCTGGCCGCCCACCACGCGGATCCAGTTCGAGCGCGACGCCAGCCCCGAGGGCGCCCTGTACGTCGGGTCGCCCGAGACCGTCGCCCGCAAGATCGCCACCAACATGGAGGCACTGGGCGTCAGCCGGTTCGACCTGAAGTACGCCAACGGCGCGATGCCGCACGAGCAGCTGATGCGCAGCATCGAGCTGTACGGGGCCCGGGTGGCCCCGCTCGTGCGCGACATGCTCGCCTGAGAGCCCGCTCGCCTACGCTGACCGCCATGGAGTCGATCCAGATCGCCGTTCTCGTCATCGTGGCGATCACGGCGGCCTCGGCGCTGGCGCCGCGGATCGGCATCGCCTCCCCGCTCGTGCTGCTGGCGGTGGGCATGGTCGTCAGCCTGCTGCCGTTCACTCCCGAGTTCGTCATCGAGCCGGAGTTCATCTTGTCGGGGCTCCTGCCACCACTGCTGTACTCCACCGCCGTCAACATGCCGACGATGGACTTCCGGCGCGACTTCCGCACGATCAGCGGGCTGTCGGTCCTGCTCGTCGTCGTGAGCTCCTTGGTGCTCGGCGGCCTGTTCACCCTGCTGATCGACGGCATCGACTACCCGATGGCGGTGGCGCTGGGCGCCATCGTCAGCCCCACGGACGCGGTCGCCACCTCGATCGCGCGGCGCCTCGGCGCTCCCTCGCGCGTGGTCACGGTGCTGGAGGGCGAGAGCCTGCTCAACGACGCCACGGCGCTGGTGCTGCTGCGGACCGCCGTGGCCGCGACCGGGGCCGGCGTGAGCGCCGCCGGCGTCCTGGGCGACTTCGTGTGGGCGGTCGTCGGCGCCGTCTCGATCGGGTGGCTGGTCGGCGCGGTGCTGCTGCGCATCCGGGCGCGGATCGAGGACGCGGCCGTGACGACCGCGATCTCCTTCACGGTGCCGTTCCTGGCCTACCTGCCGGCGGAGCACCTGGGCGCCTCCGGCCTGGTCGCGGCGGTCACCGCGGGCCTCGTGACCGGTCACGGCCGGGCGAAGCACCTGGGCCCGCGCCAGCGGCTCTCCGACCACCAGAACTGGCGCACGATTGAGGTCCTCCTCGAGGGCGTGGTCTTCCTCGCGATGGGACTGGAGGTCTCGGCGCTCGTCCAGGACGTCGAGGAGACCACCGATGGGGGAGTCGCGCGCGCCTTCACGCTGGCCGCCGTGGCCCTCGTCGTGGCGTTGGCCATCCGTGCGGGCTACACGGCGACCATCGTGCTCATGGAGCGTCGTCGTGAACGCCGCTCGCCGCAGGTCCGCGAGGCGATCGACCGGTGGCGCTCGCAGGTCGAGCACAGTCGCCATCCGCGCGCGGCCCGCTCGCGCCGCCGTCTGCGCCGGGTGGCCGCCGACATCGACTTCTACGACGCCTCGCGGTTCGGGCGGGGCGAGGGTCTCGTGCTCGTCTGGGCGGGCATGCGCGGCGTCGTGACGCTGGCCGCGGCCCAGACGCTGCCCACCGAGACCGACGGTCGTTCGCTGTTGGTCCTGGTGGCCTTCTTCGTGGCGCTGATCTCCTTGGTCGTGCAGGGCGGCACGCTGTCGGTGCTGGTGCGTCTGCTCGGTCTGGCGGGGCGCGAGCAGGAGTCGACCCAGGAGTGGGAGCAGTTGGACGCCCGGATGCTGGAGGCGGCCAACGAGGTCCTGGACGACGCCGATCCGACGGACCAGGCCCAGCTGTTGCGCGAGCGTGTCACCCAGAAGGCCGAGGACGACGCGCACGACCGCGACGTGATGAACCGGCTGCGGCTGCAGATCATCGAGCGACAGCGCCGGATGCTGCTGCACGAGCGCTCGCTCGGCACCTTCAGCAGTGCTGCGCTCGGGCGGATGCTCGCCCGGCTGGACGCCGACGAGCTGAGCATCGACCTCCGACGCGGTGACGAGGCCTGAGCGGTGTGAGGGTCACCTCATGGACGGCGACGCGCGCCGGGGGGCTTGTGTTGACGGTGGGGCACGTGTGAGTGTTGTGACTGTCGTGGTGACCGAGGGACCTTTTTCTCCCGGGCCCCATCGGAGCCACGGGGGGTGTCTGCACCCGGAGCACGCCGTTCTTCCCCCAAGACGGCGTGAAGGTGCCGCGCCGGAGGTCCCCGTTCCCCATGGGCGCCCCGGCGCGGCATTCCCCTGTCGCGCCTGAAATGACGGCCGCCGGCGTACCTGGGTGCCCCCGAGAGGATTCGAACCTCCGACCTGCGGTTTAGGAAACCGTTGCTCTATCCCCTGAGCTACGGGGGCGCACCGGTCCATCTTTCCATGGCCGTCCTGTCACGCGGTCGACATGGGTCGAGTGGGGCCGTGTGGCGCTCCTGGCACCCGCAGTCGTCTCACGATTCGGATATCGGCCGTAGACTCGGCGGGTGCGAATCCTGCTGACGGGCGCCAACGGCGTGATGGGACGGGCGACGATCCCGGCCCTGCAGAACGCCGGGCACGAGGTCGTCGGACTCGTGCGCTCGCCCACGGCCGCCCGGCAGGTGCAGTCGACCGGCGCCACCGCCATCGTGGGCGACGTCCTCGACCGTGCCTCGGTGGTGCGGGCGATGCGTGGCTGTGACGCGGTGGTCAACTTCGCCACACGCGTCCCCGTCGGAGCGGCCGCGATGCTGCCCGGATCGCTCAACCAGATCAACCGGATCCGCACGATCGGCGCCGGCGTGGTGGCCGACGCGGCGATCGAGTGCGGCACCGGACTGATGATCCAGCAGAGCCTGAGTCTCATCTACGCCGCTCGCGGCGAGGAGTGGATCGACGAGTCCGGCCCGATCGACGTGACGATGGTCAGCGAGCCGCTCACCGTCGCCGAGCAGCACGCCCAGCGGGTCGAGCGGGCCGGCGGCGTCGCCGTGCGGCTGCGCTACGGCCTGATCTGCGGCGACGACCCGAACTCGCAGTTCCTCGTGCACCGAGCCCGCAAGCGCCTCCCGATCGGCCTGGGCGACCCCGACTCGTGGATGCACGTCGTGCACCCCCTCGACATCGGCACCTCGGCCGTCGCCGCCCTGGGCGCGCCCAGTGGCGCCTACAACGTGGGGGCCGAGCCGCTCAAGCGCCGCGAGTACGTCGACGCGATCGCCCGGGTCGCGGGCCACAGCCACGGCCGGTTCTTCCGCCGCTGGCTGTTCAGCGTCACGGCCGACAAGCTCGAGCTGTTGGCCCGCTCGCAGCGGGTCACGTCGCAGCTGTTCATGGACCGCACCGGCTGGAAGCCCAGCCGGCCGGTCCTGACCCCGGACTGGTTCCGTGCCGGCTGAGGAGCGCGAGGAGGCCGCCCGCCGAGCCCGTCGCGAGCGCGCGGCGCGGCTGCTGGGCGACCTGCTGCCCTCCACGACCCGTGACGAGCGCTCCGAGGGATGGGGCGACGATCGCGGCGGCTCGACGCGTGACGACGAGCTGCGCCGGAACGTCCCCCCGCACCACGGCAAGGACTGAGCCCTCAGGCCGTGGGGTCGACCCCCGGGGCCGGCCCGCGCTGCGTGGCGCTGCCACCGAGGGCGTCGCGGATCTCGCGCAGCAGCAGGATGTCCTCGCTGGGCCCCTCGGGCTCCTCCTCCTGGCCCGTGGCGAGACGCTCCATCAGCTTCTTCGAGGGCACGACGAAGATGAAGTAGACCACCGCGGCGGTGATGAGGAACGTGATGATCGCGTTGATGACCGCGGCGAAGTCGATGACGGTCGCGTCGTTCTTCTCGATCAGCTGGTACGACAGCCCGTCGACGTTGGCGCCGCCGAACGCGTTGATGATCGGCTCGATGATCGCTGCGGTGAAGGTACTGACCAGGGCGGTGAACGCGGTGCCGATGACGACGGCGACGGCGAGGTCGACGATGTTGCCTCGCAGCAGGAAGTCCTTGAAACCTTGAAGCATGGTCGCTCCTTCGATGGTGGGGCTGACCTCTCGACAGTAGGCCCGCCTCACCGCGCCTGGCGAGCCACCACCACGGCGGCGAGCCGTGAGGTGACCGAGGCCCGCGCGACCTTCGTGGCCACGGCGGGGGCGGCGGCCACGGCGACGACCGCCGTCTCGCGCTCGACGTCGGTGCGGACCGTGACCACCTCGACGCCGGTGGCGACCGGGTGCGCATCACCCTCGTCGCCCACCGCCAGCAGGTCCACGGCGTCCCCCGCGCGCAGCAGCTCACCGGTGGCGGCGGGGACCTCGACCGTGGCCAGGACGCGTCCGTCTCCGAGGTCGCGCGGGTCGACGACGCGTCGGTCGGTGAAGATCTCGCCCGCGCGCATCGCTCCCGAGAGGGCGCGCCCGGTGACGTCGCCGGTGGTGACGGTGCCGTCGGGAACGGACTGGTCGGGGATGCGCCGGACCTGCAGGTCCGCCGCCCGCACGACGGTGCCACCGCCGAGGTCGCGGGCGGCGACCACGACGGCCCGCGAGTCGGGGGAGTGGGTCACCGCCGTGATCGCGGACCACACGGCCAGGCCGGCCAGCATCGCGGCCAGCACACGCCGATGGGTCAGGACGAAACGAGCGACCGATTCCATGCGGCGAGGCTAGGCACGATCAGCGCCGGGGGTGTGGTTCGTCCACAGCTGCCCGGGTGCAGCGGGCTCAGGCGGTGCCGGAGCCCGTCGATCCGCTGGAGGAACTCGAGGAGGACGACGTCGAGGAGGACGTGGACGAGCTCGACGAGGAGGAGCCCGACGACGAGCCGGGGGTCGACCGGCTGTCGTTGCGGTAGAACCCCGAGCCCTTGAAGACCACGCCGGCGGCACCGAAGACCTTGCGCAGCTGACCGCTGCAGGCCGGGCACGTCGTCAGCGCGGCGTCGGAGAAGCTCTGCTTGACCTCGAGCTGCTCGCCACAGTCGGCGCAACGGTATTGGTACGTGGGCACGACGAGAAGGATACCGCTCGCAACCCAGCGCTAGAGTGGGACGTCCACGCCCCCTATCCGAGGACCCAGCACTGTGACCGAATGGCTTCTGCTGTTCACGTCGTTCCTCCTGATGCTCGCGTGCGGGGTGTTCGTCGCCGCGGAGTTCTCCTTCGTCACCGTCGACCGCGCCACGATCGAGCGCGAGGCCGCTGCGGGCGACCGCGGTGCGCAGGGCACGGCCAAGGCGCTCCACTCCCTCTCGACCCAGTTGAGCGGCGCCCAGCTGGGCATCACGATCACCAACCTCGCGATCGGCTTCCTGGCCGAGCCGGCGATCGGACGGCTGCTGCACGATCCGCTGACCTCGATCGGCCTGTCCGGTGGCGGCCTCAATGCCGCGTCCTACGCGATCGCGCTGATCCTGAGCACCTTCGTGACGATGCTGGTCGGCGAGCTGATCCCCAAGAACCTCGCGCTGTCCCTGCCCCAGCAGACGGCCGCGTACACGCAGTGGATGCAGCGCGCGTTCACCAAGGCGATGGCGTGGCCCATCCGCGGCCTGAACAACATGGCCAACCGCACGCTGCTGTGGCTCGGTGTCGAGCCGCAGGAGGAGTTGCGGTCCGCCCGTTCGCCGCTGGAGCTGCGGTCGCTCGTCCTGCGCTCGGCGTCCGAGGGTGCGATCGACGACGAGACCGCCGAACTGGTCGCCCGGAGCATCGCCTTCGGCGATCGCACCGCGGCCGACGTGCGGACCCCGCGCGTCCGCGTCCACTTCCTCGAGGAGCGCGACACCGCGATGGACCTGATCGAGGCGGCCCGTCAGACGGGGCACTCGAAGTTCCCGGTGATCGGTCGCTCGCCCGATGACGTGGTCGGCGTCGTGCACGTCAAGCAGGCCGTCGCGGTCGACCCCGACCGCCGCCGCAGCGTCCGCCTGTCCGAGATCGCCGAGCGCGCGGCCACGGTGCCCGACACCCTCGAGCTCGATCCGCTGCTGGTGCAGTTGCGCGACCAGAACAATCAGATGGCGATCGTCGTGGACGAGTACGGCGGCACCGACGGCATCGTCACGCTCGAGGACCTCGTCGAGGAGATCGTCGGCGACATCGCCGACGAGCACGACCGGGTGTCCGACTCGAGCCGGCACCGCCGCGACGGGACCTGGTCGCTGTCGGGTCTGCTGCGACCGGACGAGGTCTTCGAGCAGACCGGCGTCGCGCTGCCCGAGGGCGAGGACTACGAGACGATCGCCGGCCTGATGCTCGAGCGCCTGGGCCGCCTCGCGGTGCGCGACGACGTCGTCGTGCTGCAGGTCGACTCCACCCCCGAGAACGACGAGGACGACGCGGTGCCGTTGACCGTGCGCCTGCGGGTCGAGCGGCTCGAGGGCCGCCGGATCGACCGCATCGCGCTCACGATCGACGACTCGGACGACGACCAGGAGGCCGACCGATGAGCGGCTGGCCGGCGTTGCTGCTGACCTTGGTCCTGCTGCTGCTGAACGCCCTGTTCGTGGCGGCGGAGTTCGCACTGATCTCGGCCCGGCGCACGCAGCTCGAGCCCGAGGCCCAGGCCGGCAAGCGCAGTGCGAAGCTGGCGCTCAAGGCGATGGAGAACGTCACCCTCGCGATGGCGGCGGCACAGCTCGGCATCACCATGTGCTCGCTGGGCCTGGGCGCGATCAGCGAGCCCGCGATCGCGCACCTGCTGGAGCCGGCCTTCGAGTACTTCGGGGTCGCCGACGCGCTCGTGCACCCGATCTCGTTCGCGATCGCGCTGACCCTGGTGGTCTTCCTGCACGTCGTCTACGGCGAGATGGTGCCCAAGAACCTGGCATTGGCGGCACCCGACCGGGCGGCCCTCATCCTGGGTCCGTTCATGCTGGGCGTCATCGCGGTGCTCAAGCCGCTCGTGGTGGCGCTCAACGCGATCGCCAACGGCGCGGTGCGCCTGGCCGGCATCGAGCCTAAGGACGAGGTCAACTCGACGTTCACCCACGACGAGGTCGCCGGCCTGCTCGAGGAGTCGCGCCGGGAGGGCCTGCTCGACGACGACGAGTACGGCCTGGTCACCGGTGCCCTGGACTTCCACGAGGGCACGGTGTCCCAGGTGCTGCTGCCCCGCGACAGCCTGGTGACGATCGCCCCGGGGTCGACGCCCGTCGACGTCGAGGAGGCGTGCGCCCGCACCGGCTACTCGCGGTTCCCGGTCGCCGGAGCCGACGGCGAGCTGACGGGCTACCTGCACATCAAGGACGTCCTCGAGACCGAGGACGCCTCGCGGCACCGCCCCATCGCCGACAAGTGGCTGCGGCCCCTGTCGACGGTGCGGATGTCCAGCGGCCTGTACGACGCCCTGCGCACGATGCAGGCCAAGGGCTCGCACATGGCCCGCGTGGCCGACGAGTCCGGCACCGTGATCGGCGTCGTGATGCTCGAGGACGTGCTGGAGGAGCTCGTCGGCGAGATTCGCGAGCAGGTCTGACCGCATCGCGGAGGCCCTCGCCGGGGCGGCCCGACGAAGTGCCTACAGGCGGCCCCGAGGGCGGCACTAGACTCGGGGGGTGGCCGCCGAAACTCCTGAGTCCGTTGCCGAAGCCCATCACGACACCGTCATCGTCGTCGACTTCGGTGCCCAGTACGCCCAGTTGATCGCGCGACGCGTGCGTGAGGCGAAGGTCTACTCCGAGATCATGCCGCACACGGCGACGTCCGAGGAGATCCTGGCCAAGAACCCGAAGGCCGTCATCCTGTCCGGCGGCCCCTCCTCGGTGTACGAGACCGGCGCCCCGCAGCTGCCGCTCGGCCTGGTCGACTCCGGCACCGCCGTCTTCGGCATCTGCTACGGATTCATGGCCATGGCCCAGGCGCTCGGCGGCGAGGTCGCCAAGACCGGTCAGCGCGAGTACGGACGGACGGCCGTCTCGGTGCTCGAGCCGGGGACCTTGCTGGCCGGCCTGCCCGAGACCCTCGTCAGCTGGATGTCCCACGGCGACGAGGTCGTCCGGGCGCCGGAGGGCTTCACCCTCAGTGCCAAGAGCGACCGCGCCACCGTCGCCGCCTTCGAGAACGTCGACCGCCGCCTCGCGGGGGTGCAGTGGCACCCCGAGGTCATGCACTCGCAGTTCGGCCAGAAGATCCTCGAGCACTTCCTGTTCGGCATCGCCGGCTGCGAGCCCACCTGGACCAGCGCCAACATCGTCGAGGAGCAGGTCGAGCTGATCCGCGAGCAGGTCGGCGACGCGCGCGTCATCTCGGCCCTGTCCGGCGGAGTCGACTCGGCCGTCTCGACCGCGCTCGTGCAGAAGGCGATCGGCGACCAGCTGACCGCCGTCTTCGTCGACCACGGCCTGTTGCGCGAGGGCGAGGCCGAGCAGGTCCGCAAGGACTACGTCGCGGCCACCGGGGTCGACCTGAAGGTCGTCGACGCCCAGGACCAGTTCCTGGGCTTCCTCGACGGCGTCACCGACCCGGAGGAGAAGCGCAAGATCATCGGCCGCGAGTTCATCCGCACCTTCGAGGCCGCCGAGCGCGAGGTGCTCGCCACCCCGGGCGCGCCGGTCAAGTTCCTGGTGCAGGGCACGCTCTACCCCGACGTCGTCGAGTCCGGTGGCGGCGAGGGCGCGGCCAACATCAAGAGCCACCACAACGTCGGCGGCCTGCCCGAGGACCTCGAGTTCTCGCTGATCGAGCCCCTGCGCACGCTGTTCAAGGACGAGGTGCGTCAGGTCGGTCGCGAGCTGGGCATCCCCGAGGCGATCGTCTCGCGGCACCCGTTCCCCGGGCCCGGACTGGCGATCCGCATCGTCGGCGCCGTCAGCGAGGAGCGCCTGCAGATCCTGCGCCGCGCCGACGCGATCGTGCGCGAGGAGACCACGGCCGCGGGCCTCGACAACGAGATCTGGCAGTTCCCGGTCGTGCTGCTGGCCGACGTGCGCTCGGTCGGCGTCCAGGGCGACGGCCGCACCTACGGCCACCCCATCGTGCTGCGTCCGGTCTCGAGCGAGGACGCCATGACGGCCGACTGGAGCCGCCTGCCGTACGAGCTGCTCGAGCGGATCTCCACCCGCATCACCAACGAGGTCGACGAGGTCAACCGCGTCGTCCTCGACGTCACGAGCAAGCCGCCGGGCACCATCGAGTGGGAGTGAGCGTTTTCGTCCCTCGTCCGGTCGCCGTTAGGGTGGACCGATGAGTTGGCGAGGTGCGCGTCCTGTCCTGCTCGTGCTGGCTGTCGTGGCCACGCTCGGGGTGTTCGGGTGGTACATGATCTCGGGCGGCGACTCCGGGGACGACCAGACCACCGGTGCGGCCCCGACCGCCGAGCCGACCGAGTCGGTCCTGACCGTCGACCCGAGTCGCGAGGCCCCGGCGCCGAAGCCCACGACCGAGCCGACGACGGTGCCCACCGTCACGGAGTGCGAGGACGAGAACACGCGCTTCAACGCCGACGGCACCCAGGGCGACAGCCTGCTGCCGGACTGCGGCCAGACCCCCGTCACGAAGCAGCAGCAGCAGACCGACGGTCTCTCGCTGGCGTGCGGCGGCGACTACCCGGTGATCCTCTACAAGTCCACCACCACGGCGGCGAAGACCTCGATCTGCGGCCGTGACGCCGTGGGCGACCGGTTCCGCGTCGTGGTGAAGCCCCAGGGCGGCGACACCGTCGACCTGCCGGGCGAATACGACTGGCGACGCGACGTCTACGTCGCCGAGGCCGGCGGCACGCGGTACGAACTGCACGCCGTCGACGGTTCCCTGCACGTCATCCGTGACGGACAGACCCGCGTCCAGGACTCGAAGGACTGGATCTCGTTGGACAACGAGATCGACGACCTCTGACCGGGCGGTGGCGTGGGCGAATCCGTCCTGCGCTAGTTTCGACAACAGACACCCCACACAAGGAGCACATCGACGTGAGCACCTCTCCTGTCAAGGTGGCCGTCACCGGCGCCGCCGGCCAGATCGGCTACAGCCTTCTCTTCCGTCTTGCCAGCGGCTCGCTGCTCGGTCCCGACACCCCGATCCAGCTGCGGCTGCTCGAGATCACCCCGGCGCTCAAGGCGCTCGAGGGCGTCGTGATGGAGCTCGACGACTGCGCGTTCCCGACGCTGGACTCGGTCGAGATCGGTGACGACCCGAACCACATCTTCGACGGCGCGAACCTCGCCCTGCTCGTGGGCGCGCGTCCGCGCACCAAGGGCATGGAGCGCGGCGACCTGCTGGAGGCCAACGGCGCGATCTTCACCGCGCAGGGCAAGGCCCTCAACGAGGTCGCGGCCGACGACATCCGCATCGGCGTCACCGGCAACCCGGCGAACACCAACGCGCTGATCGCGATGAAGAACGCGCCGAACATCCCGGCCGAGCGCTTCACCGCCCTGACCCGCCTCGACCACAACCGGGCGATCAGCCAGCTGGCCGCCAAGACCGGCGCCAAGGTCGCGGACATCACCAAGATGACGATCTGGGGCAACCACTCGGCCACCCAGTACCCGGACATCTTCCACGCCGAGATCGCCGGCCGGAACGCCGCCGAGGTCGTCGACGACCAGGCCTGGATCGAGAACGACTTCATCCCGACCGTCGCCAAGCGCGGCGCCGCGATCATCGAGGCCCGCGGTGCGTCCAGCGCCGCCTCGGCCGCCTCGGCCACGATCGACGCCGCCCGCGACTGGCTGACCGGCTCCGCCGAGAACGACTGGGTCTCCATGGCCGTGGCGTCCGACGGCTCCTACGGTGTGCCCGAGGGCCTCATCAGCTCGTTCCCCGTCACCACCAAGAACGGTGACTGGGAGATCGTCCAGGGCCTCGAGATCGACGAGTTCAGCCGCGCCCGGATCGACGCCAGCGTCGCCGAGCTCGCGGAGGAGCGCGACGCGGTCACGCAGCTGGGCCTCATCTGAGCCGAGTAGCGAACGCAAGCAGGGCCGCCCCTCGGGGCGGCCCTGCTTCTTTTTCGTCTCGGGGTACCGCTCAGGACGGCACGAGGATCGCCAGCACGAGCAGCGAGACGCCCAGGAAGCCCATCCACACGACGTCGAACAGCTTGCCGCGCACGCGCAGCATGCCGGTGTGGTCGATCGGCACGACCATGCGGGCGACCGCGGAGACCATGAACGAGACACCGATCACCATGAGGCCCGCACGCCAGGGGCCGAGCACGACCATCCCCAGCCCGACCGCGACCGCCAGCAGGTGCACCAGGTAGATCCGCGACCCGTTGCTGCGGGGGAGCTTCACCCGGCGTCCTCGGCGGCGGCCTCGCTGAAGTCGACGACGTTGCTGAGCAGCATCGCCCGCGTCATCGGCCCGACGCCGCCGGGGTTGGGGGTGACCCAGCCGGCGGTGTCCCACACGTCCGGCGCGAGGTCGCCGACGATCTTGCCGTTCTCGTCGCGGCTGACGCCGACGTCGAGCAACGCGGCACCCGGCTTGACCATGTCGCCGGTGATGATGCCCGGGACGCCCGCGGCGGCGATGACGATGTCGGCGCGGCGCACCTCGGCCGCCAGGTCGCGCGTGCCGGTGTGGCACAGGGTGACGGTGGCGTTCTCGCTGCGGCGGGTCAGCAACAGGCCCATGGGACGGCCGACCGTGATGCCGCGGCCGACGACCACGGCATGCTTGCCGGCGATCTCGACGTCGTGGCGGCGCAGCAACTCGAGGATGCCGCGCGGGGTGCACGGCAGGGGAGCGGGCTTGCCCAGCACGAGCCAGCCCAGGTTCGTCGGATGCAGGCCGTCGGCATCCTTCGCCGGGTCGATCCGGCCGATCACGGCGTTCTCGTCCAGCCCCTTCGGCAGCGGCAGCTGCACGATGTAGAGGGTGCACTTCGGGTCGGCGTTGAGCTCGTCGACGGCCGCCTCGACCTCGGCCTGGCTCGCGTCGGCCGGCAGGTCGATGCGGATCGACTCGATGCCGATCTCGGCGCAGTCCTTGTGCTTGGCGCCGACGTACCAGCGGCTGGCCGGGTCGTCGCCGACGAGGATCGTGCCGAGGCCGGGCGTGATGCCGCGGGCGCGCAGGGCGTCGACACGATCACGCAGCTCGGACTTGATGGTGGCGGCGACGGCCTTGCCGTCGAGGGTCTGGGCGGTCACGGACCCAGTCTTTCACGCTGAGGCAGTCCGCCGGGGGTCCGGTCCGTTGAGCCCTAGACTGCGGACATGACTTCGCGGGCGCAGTTGTCCCAAGAGCGCAGTCGGCAGCGCCGCGAGGCCCTGCTGAACGCTGCTCTGGACCTTTTCGTCGAAGGCGGCTCCCGGGCCGTCACCCATCGAGCGGTCGCGGCGGCGGCCGGTCTTCCGGCCGCGACGACGACCTACTACTTCGCGACGATCGACGAGCTGCTGCGCGAGGCGCTCCAGCACCACATCCAGGGTTGGCTGGCCACGATGGCCCGGCTGGCCGACGTCGACGTGCAGGGCCTGGTCGGGTTCATCACGAAGGACACGTCCGTGGAGTTCGCGGCGGGCATCTTCGCCCAGCGCCCGGCCACCACCGCCACCCGCGAGCTCGCGGTCATCCTCGGCGCGGCCCGCGACCCCCAGCTGCGCGAGGCCGCGGTGACGGCGTTGACGACGGCGACCGACGTGCTCGTCAAGCTGCTGGTGTCGGCGGGCATCCCCGATCCGTCGGGTCTGGCCGAGGACATGGTGTCCGTCGTCGCGGGCGTCGCCCTGCGCCGGTCGGCGGGGGTCAACATCGAGGCCGAGGAGGCCGTCAAGGTGGTGCGCGCACTGCGCGCCCTCGTCATCGGTCATCTGATCGACGACGAGGCCGGCACGCAGATGCTGGAGGACCTGCGCCAGCAGGTGCTCAGTGGAAGAAGTGACGAGTCCCCGTGACGTACATCGTGACGCCGGCGGCAGTCGCCGCGGCGACCGTCTCGGCGTCGCGCACCGAGCCACCCGGCTGGACGATCGCCGTGACGCCCGCGTCGATCAGGATCTGAGGCCCGTCCGCGAACGGGAAGAACGCGTCGGACGCGGCCACCGAGCCGCGCGCGCGGTCCTCGCCGGCGCGCTCGACCGCGAGGCGGCACGAATCGACCCGGTTGACCTGGCCCATGCCGATGCCGACGGACGCGCCGTCCTTGGCCAGCAAGATGGCGTTCGACTTGACCGCCTTGCACGCGCGCCACGCGAACACGAGGTCGGCGAAGGTGTCGGAGTCGACCGGCTCACCGGCGGCGAGCGTCCACGTCGTCGGGTCGTCGCCCTCGGCGTCGACCAGGTCACGGCGCTGCAGCAGCACACCGCCGCTGATCGGCCGGAACTCGACCGGCGACTCGTGCGACGGTGCGGGGCAGCGCAGGATGCGGATGTTCTTCTTGCCCTGCAGGATCTCGACGGCGCCGTCCTCGTAGTCGGGCGCCACGATCACCTCGGTGAAGACCTCGGCGACCTGCTCGGCCATGGCGACGGTGACGGGGCGGTTGGCCGCGATGACTCCGCCGAAGGCCGAGACCGGGTCGCAGGCATGGGCCCGCGCGTGGGCCTGGGCGATGTCGGTGCCCACGGCGATGCCGCACGGGTTGGCGTGCTTGATGATCGCCACGGCGGGCTTCTCATGGGTGAACGCGGCGCGGCGGGCGGCGTCGGTGTCGACGTAGTTGTTGTACGACATCTCCTTGCCGTGCAGCTGCTCGGCGCCGGCCAGGCCGCTCGTGCCGTCGGTGTAGAGCGCGGCGGGCTGGTGCGGGTTCTCGCCGTAGCGCAGGACGGCGGACCGGTCCCACGTCGCGCCGGCGAACGCCGGGAACGGCTCGGCATCGGCCGGGGCGTAGGTCGAGGAGAACCACGAGGCGACGGCGACGTCGTAGGCGGCGGTGTGCGCGAACGCCTGGGCGGCGAGGCGCTTGCGCTGGTCGAAGGTGAACCCGCCGTTCGCCAGGGCCTGGCTCACCTCGCCGTAGGCGCTCGGCGACACGACGACGGCGACGCTGGGGTGGTTCTTGGCGGCGGCGCGCACCATCGACGGTCCGCCGATGTCGATCTGCTCGACGACCTCGTCGGGAGCGGCGCCCGACGCGACGGTCTCGCGGAAGGGGTAGAGGTTGACGATCACCAGGTCGAACGGCTCGATGTCGAGCTCCTCGAGCTGGCGCGCGTGGTCCGCCAGGCGGCGGTCGGCCAGGATGCCGGCGTGCACGCGCGGGTGCAGGGTCTTGACCCGGCCGTCGAGGCACTCGGGGAAGCCGGTGAGCTCCTCCACCGGGGTCACCGGGATGCCGGCGGCCTCGATCGTCTTGGCGGTGGAGCCGGTCGAGACGATCGAGACGCCCTCGGCGTGCAGGGCGGCAGCGAGCTCGGTCAGTCCGGTCTTGTCGTACACCGAGACGAGGGCGCGCTTGATGGGGCGGAGGTCGGTCATGACGGGTCCTTCGGCTGGAAGCGGATGCGACGGCCCTCGATCGTCCAGGGCTTGCGGGCCAGGCGGCCGACCCACTCGACGAGCATGGCCCGCTCGTGGGTCTTGATGCGTTCGTGCAGGGACTCGGGGTCGTCGTCGTCCTCGACCGGCACCGCGACCTGGGCCACGATCGGCCCGGTGTCGACGCCGGCATCGACGACGAAGAGCGTCGCGCCCGTGACCTTGACGCCGTACTCGAGGGCGTCGCGGGGCCCGTGCATGCCGGGGAAGGACGGCGACAGCGCCGGGTGGGTGTTGACGGTGCGACCGCCGAACCGCGCTAGGAAGGCCGGCCCGGTGAGCTTCATGAAGCCGGCCAGCACGACGAGGTCGGGGCGGTGGGCGGCGACCTGCTCGGCGAGAGACGCGTCCCAGTCCTCCCGCGAGGGGTGATCACCGACGCGGTCGACGAATGTGGTGATGCCGGCACGCTCGGCGCGGGCGAGACCCTCGATACCGTCGCGATCGGCGCCGACCGCGACGATCCGGGCACCGTAGGCCGGGTCGGCCGAGGCGTCGATCAGGGCCTGCAGGTTGGTCCCGGAGCCCGAGACGAGGACCACGAGCCGGGCGGGCTCAGGACGAGGCGCGGTCACGTGCAGAACGATAGTGGGCGCCGATCGCACCGAGGGCGCCGCCCGCCGCCAGCAGGGGCACGGCGATGAACAGGCCCTGCCAGGCGGGTGGCCCGGCCGTCTGCAGCGCTCCGGGCCCCAGGGAGCCGCGCGAGGTCTCGATCAGCAGCCCCACGAGGGCACCGCCCACCGCGCCCGCCAGCGCCCCGTCCGCGGCGACTCGTGCCCACCCGCGCTCGGGAACCGGGATGCCGGTGAAGGCGACCAGCCCGGCGGCGACGCCGGCGGCCAGCGGGACGAGCGTCACCAGCACGACCCAGCCGCCGAACGGACCGGGATCGGGCAGTGCCGCCAGCGGCGGGAAGCCGGGCACCGAGCCCAGCGCGCTGCCGGCGAGGTCGACGGAGGTGTCGCTGCCCAGGGTGAACCCCGGGCCCAGCAGGACCGACGCCGACCACAGGACGAGCGTGGGGAACGCCAGCAGGCACATCAGGCCGAGCAGGAAGGGGCCACCGGGGTCGAGGGTGGCCCACAGGTCGGCGGCGCGGTCGAGGTGCCGCACGAGCATGACCAGCGTCAGGATCGTCGCGCCGCCCAGCAGGCCGATCACGCCGGTGGCGGCACCGTCGGCGACCGGGGCCCAGCGGTGGGGGAGTCCGAGCCAGGCGATGTCCGAGCGCCGAGCGGCACCCCAGGCGGCCGGCAGGCCGACGACGACGAACGCGCCGAAGGCGGCCCGGACGAAGTTCGTGCTGTGGGCGTCGGTCATCGTCGCCGCGGAGCAGATCCCGGCGAGCACGCCCGCGATGCCGCCGGTCATCGCCCCGAAGGCGACGGGGTCGACGATGGGGGTCCGCAAGGTCAGGCGGGTGAACGTGAACACCAGGACGATCACCAGGAGCGTTGCGCCCACCGGCACCATGTCGATCCGGGTCTCGCCGGTCGTCAGGGTCGCACCCACGGTGACGAGCCAGGCGCGAATCGACGTCCGGATCACGGCGACGGTCGAGTCGGCCGTCCCGGTCGCCAGCGTCGCGGCGCCCGCGAGGAGGATGCTGAGAAGGGCCGATCCGGCCGCGGTGAGGATCGCCGGGCGCCACTGATCGGCAGCACGGGACTCAGGCATCTCACCATCCAACCGGTACTGTGGCGACGATCCTGACAGCACACGCCGGGGCGGATCGAAGGGAGGCGGACGGATGACTCGAGTCGACGAGTTCGACGCCTTCTATTCGGCGACGCAGCGCGTGACGCTCGTCACGACGTACGCCAAGTGCGGCGATCGCGACGTCGCTCGCGACGCCACGATCGAGGCCTACCGGCACGCCTGGGCCCAGTGGGCCCGCGTCTCGGCCGCCGACCCGGCGGCGTTCGTCCGCGCCGAGGCGTGGAAGGGGACGGCGCTGATCCGCAGCACGCACCCGCTGCGCCGCAAGCGCCCCCACGACACCGACCGGGCGTTGCTCAAGCAACTCGACGACCTCGACCAGCCGTCCCGGCGGCTGATCAGCCTCATGACGATCGCCGACGTCGACCTCGACGAGGCGGCGCTCGAGGTGGGAGTCGGTGACGAGGAGGCGCTGGAGCTGGCGTCCCGCGGATTCAGCCGGATCGAGGAGGGCCTCGGCGCGAGCCTCGACGAGGTCGTCGAGCGGATGCGTGCCCTCGCGGTCGTCACCGCCGGCATGGATCTGCCGACCGCGCCCGAGGTGCGGCGCTCCGCGAGTCGCGGGGCGCGTCGCAACACCGTCCTGGCCGTGGTGGCCGCCCTCGTCCTGACGCTCTTCGGCGGAGCGTTCGTGGCCCAGGGTGACGCGATGGAGCGTCAGTCGGCACTGCCCGACCGCGAGAAGATCGGCGCCGAGTCGCGCGACATCGTGTTGGACTCGCACAACATCGGCACCGACGACCTGCTGTCGGCCAGCGAGGTGGCGCACCTGCGGCCCGACACGACGTGGAAGGTCGACGCCACCGACACCGACCCGAAGAACGCGACGCCGTACGCGACCTGCCCGACCTCGCGCTTCGCCGACCCAGACCCGCTCAAGGTGTTCGTGCGGGCCTTCAGCAACGAGCGCGGCGGACGCGTGGCGCAGGCCCTCGAGGTCTCGCGGTCGCAGGCGGCCTCGGAGGCCGCGTTCGACCGGCTCGTGTCGTTCTACGCCGGCTGCCAGCACCCGCGCACTCGCCTCGTCGACGCGTATCGCGTCGAGCGTCCGTTCGGCGACTTCGACATCCTGCGCCTGCAGTCCTACCGCTCGCCGGCCCGGTTCATCACGGTGGGCCTGGCGCAGTCCGGCTCGCTCACCAGCACCCTGGTGCACGAGGCGCCGGGCACCGAGCGCACCGACGTCCGCGAGTTCGCGCGCGTGCTGAACGAGTCCATCAGCCGCGTGTGCGCGGACTCCGGTGGCGACTGCACCGAGCGGTTCACCGTCACGTCGGCGCTGCCGCCGCCGGTGGGGAAGTACCCCGAGTTCCTCGACGTCGTCGACCTGCCGCCGGTCAAGACCGTCGACAGCGTCTGGAGCGCCAGCGCCCCCATCGAGGTCGGTGAGCAGAACCCCACGGCGACCCTGTGCGACGACGCCTCCTTCACCGGCAAGTCCGTCGTGCAGGCCCAGGCGCGCGTGTTCGCGATCCCCGAGGCGCCGGTGCTGCCCGAGCAGTTCGCGCTCACGCAGACGGTCGGCCGCTTCACCGACGACCGGGCCGCGAAGGCGTTCTACGACCGGATCCGCAAGAAGGTCGACCGCTGCCCCGACAGCGACCTCCCGGCCAAGATCGACGAGACGAAGAAGATCAGGGGCGAGGGCTTCACGGGCATGTCGTGGCGCATCGGCTTGGAGATCGGCAAGAACAAGGTCGTCTACTACCGGATGGGCATCGTGCGCCGCGGCAAGGACGTCACCCAGGTGCTCTTCCCGCCCGCGGGCAAGTTCGCCATCTCCGGCGGCGAGTTCCGTGCCGTGCTCAAGCGCGCCGGTGAGCGCCTCGCCTACGCCCCGCAGTGAGGGCGCGTGCGGTGTCGGTTTACCACGGTCCCGTGGTAAACCAGCGCCTCCCCGGGGAAACTTCCCTAGGGAGGTGACGGATTCCCATGGTCCCGTGGTAATCCGGCCGCCCGCCCCCTGCAACGACGAAGCCCCCGCGACCGTGAGGTCGCGGGGGCTTCGTGCTGACGGGTGTCAGAGGCTCTGCAGGATCTCCCGCATGAGGGCGGCGGTCTCGGACGGCGTCTTGCCGACCTTGACCCCGGCGGCCTCGAGGGCCTCCTTCTTCGCCTGGGCGGTGCCCGAGGAACCGGACACGATGGCGCCGGCGTGGCCCATCGTCTTGCCCTCGGGGGCCGTGAAGCCCGCGACGTAGCCGACGACCGGCTTGGTGACGTGGGCCTTGATGTACTCGGCCGCACGCTCCTCGGCGTCGCCGCCGATCTCGCCGATCATCACGATCGCCTTGGTGTCGGGGTCGTTCTCGAACGCCTCGAGCGCATCGATGTGCGTCGTGCCGATGACCGGGTCGCCGCCGATGCCGATGGCGGTGGTGAAGCCGAAGTCACGCAGCTCGAACATCATCTGGTAGGTCAGGGTGCCCGACTTGGACACCAGACCGATCGGGCCCGCACCGGCGATCGTGGCCGGCGTGATGCCGGCCAGCGCCTGCCCGGGGCTGATGATGCCCGGGCAGTTGGGGCCGATGATGCGGGTCTTCTTGCCCTGGGCGTAGGCCCAGAACTCGGCCGTGTCCTGGACCGGCACGCCCTCGGTGATGATCACCAGCAGGCCGATCTCGGCGTCGATGGCCTCGATGACGGCGTCCTTGGTGAACGCCGGCGGCACGAAGGCCACCGACACGTCGGCGCCGGTCTTCTCCATCGCCTCGGCGACCGAGCCGAAGACGGGGAGCTCGACGTCGTTGCCGTCGGCGTCGACGTGCGTGACCGTGGTGCCGGCCTTGCGCGCGTTGACACCGCCCACGACGTTGGTGCCGGACTTGAGCATGAGGGCGGTGTGCTTGGTGCCCTCGCCGCCCGTGATGCCCTGGACGATGACCTTGGAGTCAGAGTTGAGATAGATCGCCATTTTCGTCCCTTACGCGTTCGCGAGCTCGGCGGCCTTGTCGGCGGCACCGTCCATGGTGTCGACGAGCGTGACCAGCGGGTGGTTCAGTTCGTTGAGGATCGCGCGGCCCTCGTCGACCTTGTTGCCGTCGAGACGCACGACGAGCGGCTTGGTGGCCTCGTCGCCGAGGATCTCGAGCGCGCCCTTGATGCCGTTGGCGACCGCGTCACAGGACGTGATGCCACCGAAGACGTTGACGAACACGCTCTTGACCTGCTCATCGTTCAAGATGACGTCCAGGCCGTCGGCCATGACCTGCGCCGAGGCGCCGCCGCCGATGTCGAGGAAGTTGGCGGGCTTGACGCCGCCGTGTGCCTCACCGGCGTACGCGACCACGTCGAGCGTGCTCATGACCAGGCCCGCGCCGTTGCCGATGATGCCGACCTCGCCGTCGAGCTTGACGTAGTTCAGGCCCTTCGACTTGGCCTTGACCTCGAGCGGGTCGGTGGCGTCGTTGTCGACGAACGCCTCGTGCTCGGGGTGACGGAACTCGGCGTTCTCGTCGAGCGAGACCTTGCCGTCGAGGGCCTCCAGCTTGTCGCCCTCGAGGCGCGCCAGCGGGTTGACCTCGACCAGCGTCGCGTCCTCCTCGACGAAGACCTTCCACAGGGCCTGGATCATCTCGACGGCCTGGTCGGCCAGCTCGGCCGGGAACTTCGCGTCGGCGACGATCTCACGGGCCTTGGCCTCGTCGACGCCGGTGCCGGCGTCGATCGGGATCTGGCGCACGGCCTCGGGGTTGGTCTTCGCGACCTCCTCGATCTCGACACCACCCTCGACGCTCGCGATGCACAGGTAGCTGCGGTTCGCGCGATCGAGCAGGAACGAGAAGTAGTACTCCTCGACCGGGGGAGTCGCCGGCGTGACCAGCACGCGGTTGACCGTGAGGCCCTTGATCTCCATGCCCAGGATGTTCGACGCGTGCTCGAAGGCCTCGTCGGCGGTCTTGGCGATCTTGACGCCGCCGGCCTTGCCGCGGCCGCCGGCCTTGACCTGCGCCTTGATGACGGTGACGCCGCCCAACTGCTCGGCAGCGGCCTTGGCCTCTTCGGCCGTGGTGACCACGGTGCCGAGGGTCGTTGCGACGTTGTGCTTGGCGAAGAGCTCCTTCGCCTGATATTCCATCAGATCCACGGTGACGTCCTTAATGGTGGGATTCGCTGTGGTTCAGCGGCCGCCGTGGACGCGACGCCGCCGAAGCGCTCGCGACTCTACCGGGCGTGAGGCCGCCGTTCAGGGCTGGGTTGTGTAAACGTGAGTTGAAACACCGTCCCGTCATCTGGACATGCGGGATCGACTTTCCTCTGCTATCTGGGAGTTAACCGCCGTTCACCCGGGTCGAAAGTTGGAATCGTGGACTCCGAGTCCCCTAGACTCGCGGAGTCCGACAGCCTGACCCCCCGGAGGCGCAAACCGTATGTCCGAACTCGATCGCTCGAGGAAGAGCGGTCGGTCGACCCCCGATGCCCCTGAGAACACCGGACGCGTTGGATCGCGCCGTGCAGTACGTCCCGTCGAGACCGACCACGACTCCACCATGGTGATGAACGCCGTGAGTGCCGAGTCGACGTCACAGACCTACACCGTCGGCCGTCGGGCGAAGCGCCCGACTCCCGTCGCCGCGCCGAAGCCCGCCAAGGCCGCCGTCGACCAGCCCGCCACGACCCCCGCGCGTGCCGAGCGCAGCGCCCCCGCCGTCGAGGACACCATCACGTTCCCCGCCGTCGGCTCCCTTCCCTCCGGCCGGATCCCCGGCGCCCGCCGCGCGGCCCGCCGCGCCGCCGTCTCGAGCCGCACCCGCCTCGCGGCCGGTGCCGCCGCCGTCGCGATCGCCGCGATCGGCTCGCTGAGCGTCACCTCGCCCGGCCTGCTCGCCGGCGCCGATGCCGCTCTGGCCAAGAACTACGTCGGCGCCAACGCGACCAACGCGGTCGACGTCTCGCGCAACTACGACCGCGAGCTCGCGGTGCAGAAGCCCCTGCAGGCCCAGCAGATCGCCATGGCGCTCGCTGAGCAGAAGGCCAGGGAAGAGCAGCAGGTCCAGGCCCGCGCCGAGGAGAAGATCCGCAACCAGTGGGTCATCCCGGTCGTCGGCTACCGCATCACGGCCCGCTTCGGCCAGGGCGGCGGCTACTGGAGCAGCGGCCGTCACACCGGCCTGGACTTCGCCGGCCCCTCCGGCTCGACGATCGTCTCGATCGCCGCCGGCACCGTGAAGTCGACCGGCTACGAGGGCGCCTACGGCAACAAGACCGTCATCACGCTCAACGACGGCACCGAGGTCTGGTACTGCCACCAGAGCTCGATCCAGGTCCAGCCCGGCCAGAAGGTCGGCCCCGGTGACGTCATCGGCGCCACGGGCTCGACCGGCAACGTCACCGGCCCGCACCTGCACCTCGAGGTGCACCCGGGCGGCGGCGGACCCGCCGACCCGGCCGCGATGCTCGCCGCGCACGGCGTGAACCCCTGACGGACCCTTCGGACTCATCGGAGGCCGGATGCGTGGGCTGAGGCCCGCAGCGTCCGGCCTCCGTCGTCTGAGGGGGTGCTCAGCGGTGAGCGCGGCGGTGGCGCGGGGCGTCGCCCCGCGTCCTCACAGCTTCTCGAGCGGGGCGTAGCGCAGCAGCAGCCGCTTGACCCCGGCCGAGCCGAAGTCGACGCTGGCGACGGTGTTCTGCCCGGTTCCCTCGACCGTGACCACGGTGCCCAGACCGAAGCTGTCGTGGGTGACGCGGTCGCCGGGGGACAGGGACACGACCTCGCCGCCGGCCTTCTTCTTCGAGCGGGCCGCGACGGCCGAGGACTTGAACGACGCGGACGGCGTGCGCGGCGCCCACTGCGTCGGTGCGCTGGCCTCACGCTTCCAGTCGATCAGGGTCGGCGGGATCTCGTCGAGGAAGCGCGACGCCGGGTTGTAGGACGGCGCGCCCCAGGCCGATCGCACCGTGGCGCGCGTGAGGTAGAGGCGCTCACGCGCGCGGGTGATGCCCACGTACGCCAGGCGGCGCTCCTCCTGCAGCTCGGCGGGGTCGCCGAGCGATCGCAGGTGCGGGAACACGCCGTCCTCGAGGCCGGTCAGGAACACGACGGGGAACTCCAGGCCCTTGGCGGTGTGCAGCGTCATCAAGGTGACGACGCCGTCCTTGGCGTCGGGCAGTGAGTCGGCGTCGGCGACCAGCGCGACCCGCTCGAGGAACGCGTCCAGCGAGCCTGCGGCCAGGACCACGTCGTCGTCGCTCTCCTCGTCCTCGTCGAGGGTGGCCGCGGACGCGACGAACTCGCGCGCGACGGCCACGAGCTCGGCCAGGTTCTCGACCCGGGTCTCGTCCTGCGGATCGGTGCTGTTCTCCAGCACCGTGAGGTAGCCCGACTTCGTCAGGGCCGCCTCGAGCACGGCATCGGCCGGCGCGCCGGAGGCGGCCAGGTCCATCAGTTCGGACATCGTCGTGGCGAAGCTCGAGACCGCGGTGCGCGAGCGGGTGCCCAGCTCGTCGATCTCGTCGACGCGGGTCATGGCCTCCCAGAAGCTGATGTCGTGACGGGTCGCGAAACGCTCGAGCGCGTTCTCGGCCCGGTCGCCGATGCCGCGCTTGGGCTCGTTGAGCACGCGGCGCATCGAGACGGCGTCGCGGGGATTGGCCAGCACCCGCAGGTAGGCCAGGGCGTCCTTGACCTCCTTGCGCTCGTAGAAGCGCACGCCGCCGACGACGCGGTAGGGCAGTCCGACGCGGATGAACACCTCCTCGAAGACACGGCTCTGCGCGTTGGTGCGGTAGAACACCGCGATGTCGCGCGCGACCGCGATGCCCTCGTCGGCGAGCCGGTCGATCTCGTCGGCGACGAACTGCGCCTCGTCACGCTCGTCGTCGGCGACATAGCCGACCAGCAGCTCGCCGTCGCCCTCGGCGGACCACAGTTTCTTGTCCTGGCGGCCGGGGTTGCGGGCGATGACGCCGTTGGCCGCCGCGAGGATGTTCTGGGTCGACCGGTAGTTCTGCTCGAGCAGCACGGTGGCGGCGTCGGGGAAGTCGTCCTCGAATTCGAGGATGTTGCGGATCGTGGCGCCGCGGAAGGCGTAGATCGACTGGTCGGAGTCGCCCACGACCATGAGGTCGGAGTCCTGGTCGCACAGCTCCTTGATGAGCGTGTACTGGGCGTGGTTGGTGTCCTGGTACTCGTCGACGAGGACGTGGCGGAACCGGCGGCGGTAGGTGTCGCGGACCTCGGGGAAGGCCTGCAGCAGGTGGACCGTGTTCATGATGAGGTCGTCGAAGTCCATCGCGTTGGCCGCACGCAGGCGCCGCTGGTACTCGGCGTAGCACTGCGCGTACGTCTCGTCGGTGCCGTTGGTGGCCCGGTGGCCGGCCTCCTCGTGGTCGACCAGCTCGTTCTTGTGGTTCGACACCCAGTTCAGGACCGCGCGCGGATTGACCTTCTTGGGGTCCAGGTCGAGGTCCTTGACGACCAGCGTCATCAACCGCCGCGTGTCGGCGGCGTCGTAGATGCTGAACGAGGAGGTGTAGCTGAACTTGTCGGCCTCGCGGCGCAGGATCCGCACGCAGGCGGAGTGGAACGTCGAGACCCACATCATCCGGGCCCGCGCACCGACCAGGTCGGCGACGCGCTCGCGCATCTCGGCGGCGGCCTTGTTGGTGAAGGTGATGGCCAAGATGGAGCCCGGGTGGGCGCCGCGGGCGGCGATGAGCCAGGCGATGCGCCGGGTCAGCACCCGGGTCTTGCCCGAGCCCGCGCCGGCGACCACCAACAGGGGCCCACCGGTGTGTGACACCGCGGTGCGCTGGGCGTCGTTCAGGCCTTCGAGCAGCTCGTCGGAGCGTGCCGTCCGCCGTTTCGCGGGGGTCTGCTCGGGGCCGTCGGGACCCGGGCGGGTCGGGCGGGAGGAGGGCACGGGGAATGGCAGGGTCATCGCGGATACAGCCTAGTCGCGGGTCCCGACAGGCTGCCCCGAGACGGGCGGCGCGGCGGCCGTCTCGCGGCGCCGTCGCTACGGTGGCCCCATGGACCGCGTGCGGGGGGTGGGCCTCACGGTCGCCGGTTTCGTGGTGGCGATCGCGCTCACGACCCTGCTGGTGCGGATCGATCCGGCCTCGGAGCTGCCGGGCCTGACCCAGGCGGCCCCGCGCGAGATCCCGGTCGCCGTCGTGGGCCCGGAGCCCCAGGCCACGACGATGCGCGATGCGCTCAACGGCCCGGTCGACCAACCGCTCGCCGCGCGGCTGAGCCCGTCGCGGAAGGCCGCCGAGGCCAGCCTGCGGGACCGGTCCGTCAGCGGTGTCCTGCTGCTGGGCCGCGGGGACCGGCACGTCCTGTGGGTGGCCAGCGCCGCCGGCCGCGCCGAGGCCGACGAGGTGCGCTCCACGGTCGAGGAGATCCTCGCCGTCAGCGGGCAGACCGTGCGCGTAAGTGATCGGATCCCCACGAGCGCGCGCGACCCGCAGGGAGTCGGTCCCTTCCGGCTCGCCATGGGGTGGGCGCTGCTCGGCGTCGCGTTCGCGGGGCTGCTGGGACTGGTCTTCGGAGCCCGCTCGGCCGGGCCCCGTCTGGTGCTGCTGCGTTTCGCCGTGCTGGCCGGAGGGGCTGCGGTGGCCGGCGTCGGCGGCGCGTTCCTCAGCGACGTGGTGATCGACCGCTTCGACGCGCCCTTCTGGTCCCTCGCGGCTCTGGGCGCGCTGGTCGTCCTGGGCGTCGGCGCGGTCGCCCTCGCGCTGATCGCGTGGTTCGGCGGCCTCGGTCTGGGCTTGGCCATCGCGGGACTCGTGCTGGGGATCCCCGGCGCGATCGGCGCGTGGCCGTTGACCCCGATGCCCGTGGTGTGGCCGACGCTGCTGGCCTGGCTGCCGCCGGGCGCGGCGACGTGGGGCACCCGCGACCTGGCCTACTTCGACGGTGAGGGTGTCGAGCGCGTCGTGCTGATGTTCATGCTCTGGACGATGATCGGCCTGGCCGCCACCACGGTCGCCGCGACGGAGGCCGAGTCCCGCCCGGGTCTGCTGAGCGTCCATCCCTCACTGCGCCGCCGTCCCGTCGTCGCCGCTCTCGGGGCGCTGTTCCTCGCCGGCGTGCTCGTCGTGACGCCCGCGGCGCCGGCCTTCACGACGTCGGCCCCTCAGCCGTCGGTGACGGTGACCTGCGCGCCCGTGACGCTGCCGCGGAACGTCGAGGAGCTCAACCAGCGGATCGAGACGGTCGACGACATCGCGGGCTTCGTGGGCGGGGACGTGGGGGCCAGCACGGCGTTGGCCGACGGGCGCGAGCTCTTCGTCTTCGGCGACACGGTCCGGCGGCCCGACTACGACAGCACGACGATGGTGCGCAACTCGATGCTCGTGCTCGGCGACGGGTGTGCCGGGCTCGTCCAGCGCCGCAACCGCGGTGCGCTGATCCCCGACCGTCCCGACGGCGTCGGCTACTGGCCGATGTCGATCGCGTCGGTGGAGCTCGACGGGCACGACCTCGTCGGCGTGATGGCGCAGCGCGTCGAGCAGACCGGCGACGACGGCCCGTTCGCCTTCCGCAACCTGGGCCCGGCCGTCGCGATCTTCGACGTCGAGTCGGGGCAGGGGCCGGTGCTGCAGCGCGTCGTGGACCTCGGCAAGGACGACCCCGACCCGGCCCGCCCGACGTGGGGCGCCGCAGGGACGGTGGTGGGGGACACCGTCTACCTCTACGGCACCAGCCGGTCGTCCGAGAACGGCTTCGGCTGGGCCGTCTCGGTGGCCCGGGCCAGGCTGACCGACATCACCGACCAGTCGACGTGGCGGTACTGGGACGGCAGCCGCTGGCAGCGCGACGAGGATCGTGCCGCCACGCTCATCGACCAGCGAGACGGCGTCTCGCAGACGTTCTCGGTCTTCCGCGAGGGCGACTCCTGGTACGCGCTCAGCAAGCAGTCGGACTTCGTCGGCACCGACCTGGTCCTGTGGAAGGGCCCGAGCCCGACCGGCCCGTTCACGGCCCTGCCGCCCGTCGCCAAGATCCCCTCGACCAGCTCGGAGCTGCGGTACATGCCGCTGGCCCATCCGGACCTCTTCCCCGAGCCCGGGACGATGGTCGTCTCGGTCAGCCGCAACACGACCGACGGCGACGTCCAGGCCGATCCGAGCCTCTACCGGCCCGAGTTCCTGCGCATCGACCTGCCCTGATCGGCCGGAGTCTGTCCGGCGGTTCGCTCAGATCAGTCGTCGGTCGCTCGCCCAGCGGGTCAGCTCGTGGCGGCTCGAGAGCTGCAGCTTGCGCAGGACGCTCGAGACGTGGGTCTCGACGGTCTTGACCGAGATGAACAGCTCCTTCGCCACCTCCTTGTAGGCGTAGCCGCGGGCGATGAGCCGCATGACCTCGCGCTCGCGGTCGGTGAGGCGGTCGAGGTCCTCGTCGACCTGGGCGATCTCGATGGTCCCGGCGAAGGCGTCGAGCACGAAGCCGGCCAGCCGAGGGCTGAAGACGGCGTCGCCACCGGCCACGCGGTCGATCGCGTCGAGCAGCTCGTCGGCGGAGATGTTCTTCGTGACGTAGCCGCGCGCGCCGGCGCGGATGACCCCGATGACGTCCTCGGCGGCGTCGCTGACCGAGAGCGCCAGGAAGGTGCTGCCCGCACCGGCGCGCCGCAGGATCTCGGTGCCGCCGCCCCCGGGCAGGTGGACGTCGAGCAGGACGACGTCGGGCCGCAGCGCGGCGATGGCCTCGACGGCGGTGTCGACGTCCTCGGCCTCACCCACGACCTCGACCCGGCCGCTGCCGAGCCGCTCGAGCTCGGCCCGCACGCCCGTGCGGAACATCGCGTGGTCGTCGACCACCAGGACGGACAGGACGGTCATGAGGTCTCCTTGTCGCCCGACACGGGCATGGTCAGCGCCACCTCGGTGCCCCCGTCCGGCGTGCTGCGGACGCGAGCCGTGCCGCCGTGGCGCTCGGCGCGGCCGATGATCGAGTTTCGGATGCCCAGACGGTCCTCGGGGATCGTATCGGGGTCGAACCCCGTGCCGCGGTCGCGCACGAAGACCTCGAGCCGGGCACCCTCGCCGGCGGGGACCCGCTCGGCGTAGACGTCGACGCGCTCGGCCCCGGAGTGCTTGGCGGCGTTCACCACGGCCTCGCCGGTGGCGGCCAGCAGGGCGCGAACGGCGTCGTCCAGCACCGCGTCGCCGACCGTGACGACCTCCACCACGATGCGGTGGTTGGCCTCGGTCTCACCGGCCATCTCGCGCAGGGCCGCCGCGAACGTCGTGACCTCGCCCTGGCGGCCGTACAACCAGTCGCGCAGCTCGCGCTCCTGGCGCCGGGCCAGGGTGGCCACGGCGGCCGGGTCGTCGGCGTTCTTCTGCAGCAGGGCGAGCGTCTGCAGGACGGAGTCGTGCAGGTGGGCCGCGACGTCGGCACGCTCCTGGGACCGGATGCGCTCGAGCCGCTCACGACCGAGGTCGGTCCACAGCCCCAGGATCCAGGGTCCGAGGATCAGGCCGATGCCGGCGACGGCGATCACCAGGGCAGACCCGAAGTCGACGGCGGCCGACCAGCCGCGATTCACCGTGAGGACGTAGACGGCGCCGAGGCCGATGAGGGTCACGCCGACCAGCAGGCGCATGACGTAGGCGGGCCCCTCGGTCTGGCGGAGCCAGGCGTTCCAGGTCGCGTCGTCGAACATCCGCCACACGACGGCGATGCCGGTGACGAACAGCAGCAGGGGCAGCATCCAGCCCTGGAGCCACCCTCCCGCGAGTGCCATGAGGCCCAGGACGCCCAGGCCGATCGCGCCGATCGCGGCGCTCTGGACGATCTCGAGGCGTGACGGGCCGCGACTGCCCGGGCGCAGGCCGCGCCGCCGGGCCGAGGCCAGCCCGGGGGAGTCGGTCGGCGCCTGCAACGGCAGGAACCACCACAGCAGCAGGTAGGCGATGAGGCCGGCACCGTGGATGACGGTGGCGACGACGAACCCGACGCGCACCCACACGACGGGCAGGCGCAGGTGCTCCGCGAGGCCGGCGCTGACTCCGGCGACGATGCGACGGTCGGCCGGCCGGTAGGCACGCCGGTAGCCGCCCTGGCCGGAACGGCCCGGAGCGTCGTGCGCGGCGGTCGTCATGGCTCCAGCCTCACACGCGGGCGCGCACGAGCGCCATGAGGTTCGACCCCGGTCCGGGCCGAGCCCGTCTCGGGGGAGGACCAGGGGTTCACCTGATGGCGTCGGGGCCGTGGTGCGCGAGAGGCTGGAGTCATGACAAGTCCCCCTTCCACCTCGTCACTCGAGGGCCTGCGCCGCTCGAACGACGAGAAGATGATCGCCGGTGTCGCGAGCGGCCTCGCGCGCACCTTCGACATCGATCCCGTCATCGTGCGCATCGCCTTCGTCGTGTTGACCCTGATCGGCTTCTCCGGACCGCTGCTCTACCTGGCCGGCTGGTTGCTGATCCCGCGCGAGGGGGCCCAGCGCAGCGCGCTGGGCGACGCGTTCGACCTCCAGTCGGACTCCCACGTGCGGACGGTGGGTCTGGTCATCGCCGGTGTCCTGGCGGTCGCCGCGGTCCTCGGCAACCAGGCCTGGGGCAGCCCGTGGATGTGGGTCGGCTGGTTGTGGGTGCTGTTCTGGATCGCCGTGCCCGTCGCGGCCGTCTACTGGTTCGTCGCGGTACGGCCCAGGCAGCGCTCGGCAGCCGCGCCCGTCGTGCCGCCCCCGCCGTACCGGCCGGAGGCCGCCACCGAGCCCACCCGTCCGTCCGCCGCGCCGCCCTCCGGCGCCGCGTTTCCCTCGACCCCCGCAGGAGAGAACGACATGACCTCACCCATCGCCACGGACGAGGAGGCGACCGCCGTCATGGGCGAGTCCGGGCCGCCCTCCAGCGCGCCACCGGGACCGCCGACGAGCGTGGTGCCACCCCGTCCCCCGCGGGAGAAGTGGTCGCCGGCCCTGCTGCTGGTCACCCTGTCCGCCATCGTCGCGGCGATGGGCGCGCTGGGACTGTGGTCCGTCATCCAGGAGCCCGTGGACGTCGCCGTCTATCCGGCGGTCGCCCTGGCGATCGTCGCGGTCGGCCTCTTCGTCGGGACCCGTATCGGGCACCCGGGCGCCCTGGTCCTCGTCGGTCTGCTGATCCTGCCGGTCCTCGCCGCGGCATCCTTCGTGCCGAACTTCAGCGCCGGTGACGTCGACCTGCGTCCGACTACGGCCGCCGCGGTTCCCGAACAGGTCGAGCTGGGCTTCGGCGAGGTGAGTGTCGACCTCACCGCGGTGCAGGATCCCGCCGCACTCGCCGGTCGTCGGCTCGAGGTCGACCACGGCATGGGGGAGACCACCGTGGTCGTGCCCCGTGACCTGGACGTCGCCGTGGAGGCATCGTTGACCGCAGGCGGCGAGATCGACGTCTTCGACGAGGTCCGCCAAGGTCGCAACCCCCGTCTCGACCGGCCCTCCGACGCCCTCGGGGCCCTGGTCATCGAGATTCGTGGAACGGCGGGCGAGATCACGGTGGTGCGACGATGAACACCCATCCGCTGCGCTGGGACGCGCTCGTCTTCGGCGTCCTGTTCGCCCTCGTCGTGGCCGGCTGGGCCGCGCTGACCTACGACGTGGTGAGCGTCGACGACCTGGCGATCGCCGGTCCCGTGGCTCTCATCATCGCCGGCGTCGCCGGCATCGCACTGACCCTCAGGAGGAAGCCATGACCCCACCCACCCCCGCGCCCAAGCGGCTCACCCGGAGCTCGACCGACAAGTGGGTCGGCGGCGTCTGTGGCGGGCTGGCGCAGTACACCGGAGTGGACGCGAACCTGATCCGGCTCATCACCGTGGTGTTGGTCGTGGTCGGCGTCGGCACGACGTTGCTGGTCTACCTCGCGGCATGGCTGCTGATGCCCTCGGACGTCACGAACCAGCCGTACCCGCCGCCGCCCGCGCCGACAGATGGGCCGACCGCGCCGCCACCGCCGTCCGTGTGAAGTCCGAGAACACCCCGTCGACCCCGGCGGCGTAGAAGGCCAGCAGCTCGGCCGTCGCGTCGCCGGGGTCGGCCACGTTCTCGCTCGTGCGCCACTGGACGGGCAGGAAGTTGTTCTCGTTGCGCATCGTCCAGATGTGCACGAACAGGCCCGCCGCGTGCGCGTCGCGGACGAGGTCGGTCTCGCCGAGCAGGTTCTGGTGCCGGTCGCGCGCGATGACCAGGCTCTTGTTCGGCCCGATGCCCTGGGCGTACTCGGCGATCTTCGCCAGCTCCTGCGGGGCGGTCAGCGCCGCGTAGTCACGCGGGTCGAAGGCCGCGACGAGGTCGTACGGGCCGCCCTTGCGCTCCATGAGCTGCACCAGCGGGAGCGGCGTGCGGTCGGCGAGGGCCTTGAGGTTCGCCGTCTCCATCGACTGGATGACGACCTTGGCGTCCGGCCGGTTCAGTCCACGGCGCTCCAGCACCTCCATCAACCGGTCGTTCAGGTCCAGGCCCAACCGGCTGAAGTACGTCGGGTGCTTGGTCTCGACGTAGACCCCGACCGGCTCGGCGTCCGGGCCGCGGCGCGCGTTCTCGGTCTCGGCGATGTCGATGACCTCGTCGAGCGTCAGGATCTGCTCACGGCCGTTCAGGGGCAGGTTCTGCGGGCGCAGCTGGGGCAGCCGCTCCCGCGTGCGCAGGGTCTTGATCTCCTCGAGGGTGAAGTCCTCGGTGAACCAGCCCGTGAGCGGCACGCCGTCGATGAACTTCGTCGTGCGCAGGTGGGCGAACTCCGGTCGCTCGGCGACGTCGGTGGTCCCGCCGATCTCGTTCTCGTGACGCACCACGAGGACGCCGTCCTGAGTGGCCACGACGTCGGGCTCGATGTAGTCGGCACCCTGCTCGATCCCCAGCAGGTAGGAGGGGCGGGTGTGCTCGAGTCGCGAACCCGGCACCCCGCGGTGCGCGATGACGACGGGCTCGTCCACGAGCGATGCGGTCACCCGATCCAGCGTAGTGCGGGCGACCGGCTCACGACACGATGCGCACGGCGCCGCTGCGGCGGGGATCGGCGGCTGCGACGAGGGTGCCCTCGGCCGTGAGCATGGTCCCGGAGACACCGCCGAAGTACATCGTCAGGTCGTCGGGGTCCTCGACCTTGATCTCCTCCTGCGCGGTCCCGGGGCGGTGCAGGTGAACCCGGGGGTGATCGATCGCCTCCTGCAGCGTGAGCCCGTCCTCGACCAGCCCTGTGAGGGCCTGGACGATCGCCGTCGTGATGCGGTCGGCGCCCGGTGACCCGATGGCCAGGACGCCTCCGTCGACGTGGCGGCCGACCGTCGGAGCCATGTTCGACAGCAGGCGCGAGCCCGGCGGGAGGCCGTGGAGGCCGCGCGGGTTCAGCTCCTGCTCACCGAGGCAGTTGTTGAGCCAGATCCCGGTGCCGCGCGCGATCATGCCCGAGCCGTAGCCCGACGAGATCGTGACGGCGCACGCGGTGCCGGAGCCGTCGGTCGTCGAGACGTGTGCGGTGGACCCGGACTCGAGGGCCCCGAGACCGTCGCGGTCGACCAGGTCCAGGAACGCGGCGGCGTCGCGCTCCAGGTCGTCCGTGTGGTCGAAGACCCGCAGCCGCTCGCCCAGCACCCGCCGCTGGACGCGCAGCAGGTGGTCGCGATCCTCCAGGCCGTGGCCGGCCATGAGGCGCAGCATCGCGGCGACACAGACACCGCCGACGGCGGGCGGTGGGTTCGTGGCGAGCGTCCAGCCCTCCATGCGCGCGGTGAGCGACGGCCGCACGACCGGCGTGTACTCGGCCAGGTCCTCGGGTCCGAGGATGCCACCGCGATCGAGCACGTCCTGGGCGATCGCGCGACCGAGGTCGCCGGTGTAGAGCTCCCCCGCTCCGAGACGGGCGATCATGCTGAGCGAGTCGGCCAGGTCGGGGACGACGAGGTCGGTGTCGATGAGGGCGCCGTGCTCGTCGTGGAGTGCGGCGCGGCTGGCGGCGTCCCAGCCGAAGATCGACTCGTGGACGTACTCGAGGTAGTACCGCGACGCGGCGCTCAGCCGGAAGCCGCTGCGAGCGATGTCGATGGCGGGCGCCAGCAACTCAGCCCAGGGCAGCCGGCCCCACCGGCGGTGCGCCTCGCCGAACGCCGCGATCGCACCGTGCGTCGCGACGGATCCGGCACCGATCGTGAGGACGACACCGCCGCCGTAGACACTCTCGACGTCCCAGGTGCCCTGGCCGAGGTGGCCGGCGGCGGTCCGCCCCGGCATGTCCATCCAGCCGTCGATCGTGACCGGGGCCGAGCCGTCGGGAGGCTGGATCGTCAGGAACCCGCCGGCGCTGGGCGAGACCAGCCCGACCTCGTTGACCATGGCGACGAAGGCCGCGGTGATCGCGGCGTCGATCGCGTTCCCGCCCGCGCGCACGATCGCCTCCGCAGCGTCTGCGGCGGCGACGTTGGGGGCGGCGATCGCGACGCTGGTCACGGGCTCAGGCTACGGCTCAGGGGCGTTCGCGGCTCGGGACGGGATTCAGGCTCCGACCCGGTAGGTCAGATGGGCGAACTGGCCGCGCTGCTCGACGCCGCTCAGGCGCAGCCGGTCCGCGCCGAGTCGTCGCGGCAGCAGGGGCTGCCCGGCGCCCAGGGTGACCGGGGCGACGCTGACCTGGATCTCGTCGAGGGAGCCGGCGTCGGCGAACTGGCCCACGAGGTCGCCACCGCCCATGAGCCACACGTCGCGGTCGCCCGCGCGGGCGCGGATCGCCTCCAGCTCGTCCTCGACGGCGCCCGAGACGACAGTCAGGTCGGCACCGTCCGGGACGGGCAGGTCGCGCGAGGTGAACAGGAAGGCCGGCTTGCCCGAGATCGCGTCGGTCCACGCCGCGGGGTCCTGCAGCGCGCCGGTCTCGCGCAGCAGCCACTCGTACGTCGACGAGCCCAGCACGGTGACCCCGATGCCCTCGAGGAACGTGCCGAAGTGGTCGGCGTGCTCGGGCGCGTCCGGCGTGCCGCCCGCGACGTCGAACAACCACGTCAGCGAGTGGTCGGGGTCGGCCAGGAAGCCGTCGAGCGTCGCGGCCGTGTTGAAGACGAAGCGGGTCATGCCCGCATCCTGCGGGTGGTCGTGACCCGACCGCAAGGGCGGGGAGGGTGCGCGAGGTGACGGGACTCGCATCGCCGTCGCGGAATGCGCGGCACCGTCGAGGACTTGGAACGAAGGTGACGACCGAGAGCGAGCCGACGACCCGTCCGCGCCACGTGGTGCTGGCCATCCTGGCGTTGGCGCTGGGTGGCTTCGCGATCGGGACGACCGAGTTCGTGACGATGGGCCTGCTGCCCGACGTGGCCGCCTCCATCGGCGAGGACATCCCGACGACCGGCCACATCATCTCGTCGTACGCGCTGGGCGTCGTCGTGGGCGCGCCGCTGATCGTGGCTCTCGGCGCCCGGATGCCCAAGCGCGCGCTGCTGCTGTGGCTGGTCGCAGGCCTGGCCCTCGGGAACGCGCTGACCGCCCTGGCGAGCGGATACGTCCCCGTCCTGCTCGCCAGGTTCGTCGCCGGGCTGCCGCACGGCGCGTACTTCGGCGTGGCCTCGCTCGTCGCCGCCTCCCTCGTGCCCCCGGGCCGTCGAGGCCGGGCGATCAGCATGGTGATGATGGGCCTCTCGGTGGCCACCGTCGTGGGCGTCCCCGCGAGCACGTGGCTGGGCCAGGCCGTGTCCTGGCGGGCCGCCTATTGGATGGTGGTGGCGATCGCCGCCGCTGCTGCCGTGCTGGTCGTGGCCTTCGTGCCGGTCGTGCCGGGCGACCCGAAGGCCACCATCCGCAGCGAGTTGTTCGCGCTGCGCGAGCCGGCCGTCATCGCGGCGTTCCTGACCGGCGTCGTCGGCTTCGGCGGCGTGTTCGCGATGTACAGCTACGTCGCGCCGATCGTGACCGACGTCGTCGACCTGCCCGCCGGCACGATCCCGGTCTTCCTGCTGGCCTTCGGGCTGGGCTCCGTCAGTGGCACCTGGGCCGCCGGTCGCCTCGCCGACTGGGACAACGTCCGCCAGATCGTGGGCGGCCTCGTGGCCAGCGTGGTCGTCCTGCTGGTCTTCCACGAGTTCGTGCACCTCGCGGTGGCGGCGCTCGTGGGCGTGTTCCTCGTCGGGGCGCTGGGCAGCGTGATCGCCGTGGGCCTGCAGATCCGGCTGATGACCGCCGCGGGCGACGCGCAGATGCTCGGTGCCGCGCTGAACCACGCGAGCCTCAACATCGCGAACGGCCTCGGAGCCTGGCTCGGCGGCCTCGTCATCGCCGCCGGAGCCGGCTACGCCGCCCCGGCGCTCGTCGGCGCCGCGTTGGCCGGGGCGGGCCTCGTGGTCTTCCTGGTCGGCCTGCGATGGGCGCCCGTGCGCTGAGCCGGCCCGGTCAGTACCGGCCGGCTCCGGCCGACGGCGCCAGCCACACGTGCTGGCCCTGCTTGAGCCCCAGCGACAGGGCCTGGGCACGGGTCAGCGAGACCTGCACCGGGTCCGGGTACCGCGGGTCCGTGGGCGTGACCTCGAGGCGCACCTCGAAGCCGACCCGCGTCCAGCGCGTGATCGGGCCGTCCACGACCGACGCCGTCTCGAGGGGGGAGACGTCGATGTCGTGCGGCCGGATCGTGCGGTCGCCGAGCCGCGTGACCGGGCCGAGGAAGCTCAGCACGAAGTCGTTGGCGGGCGTGTCGTACAGGTCGTCGGGCGAGCCCACCTGCTCGACGCGGCCCTCGTTGATGACGACGATCGAGTCGGCCACCTCGAGCGCCTCCTCCTGGTCGTGCGTGACGAACACCGTCGTCACGTGCACCTCGTCGTGGAGTCGGCGCAACCAGTCGCGCAGCTCCTTGCGCACCTTCGCGTCCAGGGCGCCGAACGGCTCGTCGAGCAGCAGGACGCTGGGCTCGATCGCCAGCGCGCGGGCCAGGGCCATGCGCTGGCGCTGGCCGCCCGAGAGCTGGGAGGGCAGCCGGTCGGCGAACTGGCTCAGGTGCACCAGCTCGAGCAGCTCGTCGACCTTGGCCTTGATCTCTGCCTTGGGACGCTTGCGGATCTCGAGGCCGAACGCGACGTTCCGGGCCACGGTGAGGTGCTTGAACGCCGCGTAGTGCTGGAAGACGAAGCCGACGTTGCGCTGCTGCGCGGGCATGTGGGTGGTGTCGCGGCCCTCGATCACGACCGTGCCCGCGTCGGCCGTGTCGAGACCCGCGACGATGCGCAGCAGGGTCGACTTGCCGCCGCCGCTGGGGCCCAGCAGCGCCGTGAGCTGGCCGGTCGGGATCTTGAGGTCGACGTCCTCGAGCGCGACGAAGTCGCCGAAGCGCTTCGTGACGCCGGTGATCTCGATGCTCATGGGTTCTCCTGGTCGGTGCTGTGGGAGGGACGGAGGATCGCGACGACGACGATGGCGGCCACCGCGATCAGGGCCAGCAGGAAGCTCGTCGCGTAGGCGGCGCCCTGCTCGAAGTCCTGGTACTTCTGCTCGACGACGAGCGTGGCCGTCTGGGTCTTGCCGATCAGGTTGCCCGAGATGATCTTGACCGCGCCGAACTCGCCCAGGGCGCGGGCCAGGCTCAGGACGACGCCGTAGACGACGGCCCAGCGGATCGACGGCAGGGTGATGCGCCAGAAGGTCTGCCAGCCGCCGGCGCCCAGGCTCTGGGCGGCGAGCTCCTGGTCGGTGCCGATCTCCTGCAGCACCGGCACGATCTCGCGCACGACGAGCGGCAGGCTGATGAACGCGGTCGCCAGGATCATGCCCGGCGGGGCGTACGCCACCTGGAGTCCGGCGTCCTTCAGGGCGGGGCCGAACAGGCCCTCGGTGCTGCCGTACGCCAACAGCAGCGCGAGGCCCACGACGACCGGCGAGACCGACAGCGGCAGGTCGACCAGGACCGAGAGGAGGCGGCGCCCGGGGAACTCGACGCGGACCAGCAGCAGCGAGATGCCGATGCCGAAGACGGTGTTGAGCACGACGGCCCAGGCGGCCACGTAGACCGTCATCTGCAACGCGATGACCACGTTCGGATCGCTCAGCGCGGCACGCATGTTCTCGAGGCCGCCGTCGAACGTGTGCAGCACGACCAGGCTCAGCGGCCAGATGACCAGCAGGAAGAGGTAGCCGATCACCAGGGCCCGGCGCACGTAGGTGCCGGTGGTGCGGGGGGAGTTCAGTCGTCGACTAGACACGTTGCGACACCCTCCGGGAGAGGACCTCGAGGGCGGCGATCGCCACCAGCGCCACGACCAGCATGATCACCGCGACGGAGGCGGCGGCGGCCTCGTTGCCGTTCTCGATGTAGGTCAGGATGCGCACCGAGGCGACCTCGGTCTTGAGCGGCAGGTTGCCCGACAGCAGGACCAGCGAGCCGTACTCGCTGATGCCGCGGGCGAACGACAGGGCGGCGCCGGCGGTGATCGCGGGGGCCAGTGCCGGAAGGATGATGCGCCGCACCGTCGTGGCGCGGCTGGCGCCCAGCGACATGGCGGCCTGCTCGACCTCCGGGTCGAGCTCCATCAGGACGGGCTCGACCGTGCGCACCACGAACGGCAGCGTCACGAACAGCAGCGCCAGGAACACCGACCAGCGGGTGTTGGCCACGTCGATGCCCAGCGGGCTGGTGGGGCCGTACAGGCTCAGCAGCACGAGGCCGGCGACGATCGTGGGCAGCGCGAAGGGGATGTCGATGACGACCTCCAAGGCGCGCTTGCCCCAGAAGTCGTCGCGCACCAGCACCCACGCGATCAGGGTGCCCATGACGACGTTGACGGCGCTGACGGCCATCGCCTCGAGCACCGTCAGGCGCAGCGCCGCCGCGGTCTGCGGGTTCTGCAGCACCGAGGAGAACGTGGACCAGCCGCCCTCGGCCGCGGTGATGACCACCAGGCACAGCGGGATCAGCACCAGCAGGCTGAACCACACCAGGGCGACACCCAGGCCCAGCCCCGACGAGCGGGTCAGGGTGCTCCTGCGAGCCCGACGCTTGCGCGGCGGGCTCGCAGGGGTGTCGAGCAGGTCGACGGTCATGACTTGCCGGACTCCGCCAGCAGCTTGGTGATGATGCCCTGGTCCTCGTCGAAGTACTCGGCGTTGATCTTCTCCCAGCCGCCGAGGTCGCCGTCGATCGTGTACAGCTTCGCGGGGGTGGGGAACGGGTTGGCCGGGTCGTTCGCGCCCTCGACCTCGCCGACCTCGACGCCCTCGACCGAGCTCAGCGGGCGGAAGCCCTTGGAGACGTACTCCTTCTGCCCCTCGGGCGTCAGCACGAACTCGAGGAACTTCTTCGCCGCGGGATCGGCGTCCTTCGTGACGGCCGCCGGGTTCTCGATGAGCAGCGTGTCGTCGGGGACGACGTAGTCGATCTTCTCGCCCAGCTGGCGAGCCAGGATCGCCTCGTTCTCGTAGGAGATGAGGACGTCGCCCGTGCCGCCCTGGAAGGCGGTGGTCGCGTCGCGGCCCGAGCCCGGCAGCGCCTTGACGTTGGCGAACAGCTTGCCGAGGAACTTCTCGGCGTCGGCCTGGCTGCCGCCCTGGCCGATCACGTGCTGCCACGCGGCGAGGACGTTCCAGCGGGCGGCACCGGAGGAGCCGGGGTTGGGGGTGACGATGCCGACGCCCGGCTTGATCAGGTCGTCCCAGCCGCTGATCTTCTTCGGGTTGCCCTCACGCACGACGAGCACGACGACCGAGTCGGTGACGATGCCCTGGTTGGGGCCGGCGTTCCAGTCCTCGGCGACGAGGCCCTTCTCGACCAGCCGCGTGACGTCCGGGGTGACGGAGAAGTGGACGTAGTCGGCGGGCAGGCCGCCGGCCACGGCGCGGCTCTGGTCGCCCGAGGCGCCGTAGGACTCCTTCCACGTGACGCCCTCGCCGGCGTCGGTCGCGCCGAACGCCTTCTGGGCGGCGTTGTTGCCGGCCTTGGGCACGGCGAAGCCGACGAGGTCGAGCTCGGTGCCTTCGCCGGAGTCGTCACCGGAGGAGGGGGCGCAGCTGGCGAGCAGTGCGGCCGAGAGCAGCAGTCCGAGAGCGGTCAGGGGGCGGGGGCGGGTGAGCCGAGTCATCGGCGTTCTCCTGTCGTGTGGGGCACCAGGTGGTGCGTCGAGAAGTCACGCTAGGGCGCGGCGCCGCGATTGTGGACGTTGTTCATATTGTGGACCATCTAACTCGACAATGGGTGGTCCGGTGGGCCCGGGCGAGGCGAGCGGTGACCGGCAGACCCGGTAGTTTGGTGCCGTGACGGACTCGACGATCATCTACACGCACACCGACGAGGCTCCCGCCCTCGCCACCTACTCCTTCCTGCCGATCATCGAGGCGTATGCCTCGAAGGCCGGCGTCAAGGTCGAGACCCGGGACATCTCGCTCGCCGGCCGCCTCATCGCGGCCGTCAGCGACCTGTTGCCCGAGAGCCAGCGAGCGGCCGACGCCCTCGCCGAGCTCGGCGACCTGGCGCAGCGCCCCGAGGCGAACATCGTGAAGCTGCCGAACGTCTCGGCCTCGGTCCCGCAGCTCAAGGCGGCGATCGACGAGCTGCGCGCGCAGGGCTACGACATGCCGGAGTACCCCGAGGATCCCCAGACCGACGAGGAGCGCGACATCCGCGCTCGCTACGACAAGGTCAAGGGCTCGGCCGTGAACCCGGTCCTGCGCGAGGGCAACTCCGACCGCCGCGCGCCGGCCTCGGTCAAGAACTACGCCAAGAACCACCCGCACCGCATGGGTGCCTGGTCGGCCGACTCCAAGACCTCGGTTGCCACGATGGGTGTCGACGACTTCCGGGCCAACGAGAAGTCCGTGGTCCTCGAGGCCGACGACGACCTGCGCGTCGAGCTGGTGGGCGACGACGGCACCACGACCGTGCTCAAGGAGTCGATCCCGGTCCTGGCCGGCGAGATCGTCGACGCGACGAGCATGAACGTCGCCGCCCTGCGCGAGTTCCTGACCGCCCAGGTCGCCCAGGCCAAGGCCGACGGCGTCCTGTTCTCGGTGCACCTCAAGGCCACGATGATGAAGGTCTCCGACCCGATCATCTTCGGCCACGTGGTCCGAGCCTTCTTCCCGAAGACGTTCGCCGAGTACGGCGCCGCGCTGGCCGAGGCGGGCCTGACCCCCAACGACGGACTCGGCGGCATCCTCGCCGGACTCGACGCGGTGCCGAACGGCGCCGACATCAAGGCCTCCTTCGAGGCCGAGCTGGCCGAGGGCCCGAGCCTGGCGATGGTCGACTCCGACAAGGGCATCACCAACCTGCACGTCCCGAGCGACGTCATCGTCGACGCGTCGATGCCGGCCATGATCCGCACGTCGGGTCACATGTGGGGCCCGGACGGCCAGGAGGCCGACACCCTCGCGGTCATCCCCGACAGCTCGTACGCCGGCGTCTACCAGGTCGTCATCGACGACTGCAAGGCCAACGGCGCCTTCGACCCGTCCACGATGGGCTCGGTCCCGAACGTGGGCCTCATGGCGCAGAAGGCCGAGGAGTACGGCTCGCACGACAAGACGTTCGAGATCCCCGCGACCGGCACGGTCCGCGTGGTCAACTCCGCCGGCGACGTGCTGATCGAGCACGCGGTCGCGCAGGGCGACATCTGGCGCGCCTGCCAGACCAAGGACATCCCCGTCCGCGACTGGGTGAAGCTGGCCGTCAACCGCGCCCGTGCCTCGGGCGACCCGGCGGTGTTCTGGCTCGACGAGACCCGCGCCCACGACGCCAACCTGATCGCCAAGGTCAACGAGTACCTGGGCGACCACGACACCGAGGGTCTGGACATCCGCATCATGTCGCCCGTCGAGGCCACCGCGCTCTCGGTCGAGCGTCTGCGTCAGGGCCTGGACACGATCAGCGTCACCGGCAACGTGCTGCGTGACTACAACACCGACCTGTTCCCGATCCTCGAGCTCGGCACCAGCGCCAAGATGCTGTCGGTCGTGCCGCTGATCAACGGCGGTGGCCTGTTCGAGACCGGCGCCGGCGGCTCGGCGCCCAAGCACGTGCAGCAGCTCCTCAAGGAGGACTACCTGCGCTGGGACTCCCTCGGTGAGTTCTTCGCGCTCGTCCCGAGCCTCGAGCAGTACGCCACGACGACGGGCAACGCCCAGGCGAAGGTCCTGGCCGACGCCCTCGATCGCGCGACCGCCACGTTCCTCGAGAACGACCGGTCGCCGGGCCGCAAGCTCGGCACGATCGACAACCGCGGCAGCCACTTCTACCTGGCGCTCTACTGGGCCCAGGAGCTCGCGCAGCAGAGTGACGACGCCGCGCTGGCCGAGGCGTTCGCGCCGCTGGCCGAGAAGCTGGCCGCCGAGGAGCAGACGATCGTCGACGAGCTGCTCGCGGTGCAGGGCCAGCCGGTCGACCTGGGCGGCTACTACCAGCCCGACCCGGAGAAGGCCGCGAAGGTCATGCGACCCAGCACGACCTTCAACGAGGCGCTCGCCGCCTTCTGAGTCACGCCCACGACGGCGGCCGACCCCCTCGGGGTCGGCCGCCGTCGTCGTTCAGCGCTCGGCGTGACGGGGAGCTGCGTGACTGGGAGCGGCGAAGAACTGCACGACCACCAGGCCGACGACGAACGCCAGCGCGGGGACGATGATGGCCTCGGACATGGCGTCGGAGAACGGGCCGGCCAGCTGGGCCGGCAGGCTCCCGCCGGCGGCTCCTGCGCCCTGCCCGGCGTCGGTGGCCTGGGGCACGTGCACCGCGAGCCGGCCGGCGATGGCCGCGGCGATCGCGGCGGAGCCCAGGACGGCGCCCACCTGGCGGGTGGTGTTGTAGACGCCCGATCCCGCACCGGCCGACGACAGGGGCAGGTTGCGCGTGGCGGTGGAGGCCAGCGGCGCCCACAAGAACGCGTTGCCGAAGCCGAGCACCGCGTTGAGCGCCAGCAGCTGCCACAGCGGGGTGTCGGGTGCGATGACCCAGGCCGTGCCCAGCAGCGCGATCGCGGACGTGCCGAAGCCGACGGAGGCGAGCCGCCGCGGGGGCAGCCGGTCGCTCATCTTGCCGACCATCGGCGCCATCGCGGCGGTGACCAGGGCCATGGGGACGAACAGCAGGCCCGCCTGGGTGGCGTCGTAGCCCAGCACGGTCTGGGTCCACAGCATGAACGGGAACGCCATCGCGGTCACCGAGAACGACACCGTCGAGATCGCCACGTTCGAGACCGAGAAGTTGCGGTCGCGGAACAGGCTCAGCGGCACGAGCGGCTCGCTGCGGTTGCGCGCCTGCCACGTCACGAAGACCGCCAGCACGACCAGGCCGGTCGCGATGAGCAGCGGCACCGACAGCCAGCCGGAGATGGTGCCCCAGTCGTACCGCTCACCCTCCTGGATGCCGAAGACGATGAGGAACATCGCCACCGCGCTCAGGGCGACGCCGAGCCAGTCGAACCGGTGGGTGTGGGTCTCGAGCCGGGGCACGAGGCGCCAGGCGAGCACGAACCCGACCAGGCCGACCGGCACGTTGATGATGAAGATCCACTCCCAGCCCGCGTTGTCCACGAGCACGCCGCCCAGCACGGGGCCGACGAGCGTCGCCACGCCGGCGGTCGCGCCCCACAGCGCCATCGCCCGGCCGCGGCTGTGCGCGGGGAACGTGCGGGTGATGACCGCCATGGTCTGCGGCGTCATCATCGAGGCGCCGAAGCCCTGGACGACGCGCGCGATGATGAGCGACTCCACCGAGTCCGTCAGGCCGCACCACAGGGACGAGGCCGTGAAGACCACGAGTCCGGTGAGGTAGACCCGCTTCGGGCCGAAACGATCGCCCAGGCGGCCGGTGATCAGCAGCGGCACGGCGTAGGCCAACAGGTACGCGCTGGTCACCCAGATGACCGAGTTGTAGTCCGTCGCGAGGTCGTCGCGGATGGCCGGGGTCGCGACCGACACGATCGTCGAGTCGACCAGGATCATGAAGAAGCCGATGACCATGGCCCACAGGGCGGGCCAGGGGTTCTCCGGGAGGGTTCGGGTGGGGGAGGAGGCAGAACTCACCCGGGGAATCTACGCCTGCTTCAGCGCAACCGCTCGTAGAGGTGATGGTCGGTCAGCGTGCCGTCGGCCAGCCGGGCCGTGCCGTGCTCGGTGCCGTACTGCGTGAAGCCCAGCGCGTCGGCGATCCGGCGGCTGGCGACGTTTCCCTCCGCGGCGACCAGCGCGAGGCGCCGGCGGTCGAGACCGTCCGGATCGAAGGCGTAGTCCACGACGGCGCGCGCGGCCTCGGTCATGATGCCCCGACCACGCGAGTCCGGGTGGGTCCAGTAGCCGATCTCTCCGAGTCCGCCGGTGGGGTCGTCGAGCGCCAGCAGGCGGATCGTGCCGAGCAGCCGGTCGTCGGTGTCCGCGACCGCCCAGGTCTCGTGATGTCCGACGGCCGCCTGCCACCACGAGTCGTGGACGTACCAGAGCGCGTCCGACTCGCGGTAGGGCTCCGGCATGCTCGACAGGAAGTGCCGGGTGCTCGGGTCGGCGCAGGCCTCGACGATGCGGGGGACGTCGGTCGTCGCGAGCGGGCGCAACGTCAACCGCTCGGTGGTCAGCGTCGACTCGCGCCAGGTGGTGCGGGGGACCGGCGCGTCCCCGAACCGCAGCGACCCGGTCCAGGCGTCGAGGATCCGGCCCCGCTCGAGCAGCGCGTCCGGTTGCGTGCCGTGGAGCCGGAAGCCGAGGGTGTGGGCCACGCGCAGGCTGGCCAGGTTGCCGACGTGGGCGCGCCACACGATGGTCTCCTTGCCGGCCTCGACGAACGCGTGGTCGATCGCGAGGCGGGCCGCGTCCACGGCCAACGACCGGCCGCGCGCGTCCGGGTGCAGTGCGTAGCCGATGTCGGCCAGCGCGCCCTTGCCCCGGATGTCGACGTTGCCCACGTAGCGACCCTCGTGCTCGATCGCCCAGCACAGGGACGTGCCGCTGTCCCAGCCGTGCGGGACCAGCTCCATCGCGTACTTCTCGGTCGCGCTGCGCGGATTCGGCACGGGGACCGCGGTCCAGCGGGCCATGTCGGGGTCGTTGGCCATCTCGTTCATCCGGTCCAGATCGGCCGGGGTGTGGGCGCGCAGCGTGACGACACCGTCGGTGAGGACGGGGACGTTGAGGGGCCAGGCGCCGACGCTCACCGGATTCCGGCCCGGAACGGATCGGCCGGGTAGACCCCGAGGACCTTGATCTCGGTGGTGAAGAACTGCAGCTCCTCGAGCGCGCGCGCCAGGCCGGGCTCGTCGGGGTGGCCGTCGACCTCCGCCAGGAACATCGTGGCGGCGAACTCGCCGCCGACCATGTAGCTCTCGAGTTTGGTCATGTTGATGCCGTTGGTGGCGAAGCCGCCGAGCGCCTTGTAGAGCGCAGCCGGCAGGTTGCGCACGTTGAAGATGAAGCTGGTGACGACCGGGCCGTTGTCGGCGGGCGCGCGCACGTCGTCGCGCGACAGCAGCACGAAGCGGGTCGTGTTGTGGGCCTCGTCCTCGATGTCGCTGGCGAGGATCTCGAGGCCGTAGATGCCCGCTGCCAACGGGGGAGCGATCGCGGCGGACGTGATGTCGCTGGCCTCGGAGATCTCGCGCGCGGCACCGGCGGTGTCACCCGAGATCAGCGGGGTCCAGCCGTGCTCGCGGATGATGCGACGGCACTGGCCCAGGGCGTGCACGTGGCTGTGCACGGTCTTGATCGACTCGAGCGTCGTTCCCGGGGTGCCCATGAGGGCGAACTTGATCGGCAGGAAGTGCTCGCCGACGATGTGCAGCCCACTGGTGGGCAGGAAGTGGTGGATGTCGGCCACCCGGCCGGCCAGCGAGTTGTCGATCGGGATCATCGCCAGATCGCACTGCCCCGAGCTGACGGCCGCGAAGGCGTCCTCGAACGAGGCGCAGGGAACCGCCTCGGCGTCGGGGTGGTGGAGGTCGATGACCAGGTGGGAGTTCGAGCCGGGCTCTCCCTGGTAGGCAATCCGTGTCACCGGCTCAGCGTAACGGCGACCTCGCTCGCGGTGACCTTCCGCGGTGCGATGGTGGGGCCATGACGGCCATCGAACTGCAGTCGGTATCGAAGTCGTTCGGCACGGTGCAGGCCCTGGACCGTTTCGACATGGTGGTCCGGACCGGGGAGGTGCACGGCTTCCTGGGTCCCAACGGCTCGGGCAAGTCGACCTCGATGCGCGTGCTGTTGGGACTGCTGCGCGCCGATGCGGGGACGGTGCGGCTGCTCGGTGGCGACCCCTGGACGGACGCCGCCGGGCTGCACCGCCGCCTGGGCTACGTCCCCGGCGAGGTGAGTCTGTGGGCCAATCTGACCGGCGGCGAGGTGATCGACGTCCTCGGCCGGATGCGGGGCGGACTGGACGAGCGCCGGCGGTCCGACCTCATCGAGCGCTTCGGTCTCGATCCGTCGCGGCGGTGCGGGACCTACTCGAAGGGCAACCGCCAGAAGGTCGCCCTCGTGGCCGCGCTGGCTGCTCCGGCCGAGCTGTACCTGTTCGACGAGCCGACGGCGGGACTCGATCCACTCAAGGAGGCCGAGTTCCAGCGTTGCGTCCACGAGCTGCGGGCGGAGGGGGCCACGATCCTGCTCTCGAGCCACATCATGGCCGAGGTGGAGGCGCTGGCCGACCGGGTGACGATCATCCGGCAGGGTCGTTCGGTGCTGACCAGCACGTTGGACGACCTGCGCACCCACACGCGCACGACGGTTCGTGCCGAGACGACTCGCCCGGCCGACGGGATCGACGCACTTCCGGGCGTGCACCACGTCCACCAGGACGGGGGACGACTCCAGATGGAGGTCGACAGTGCGCAGATCGGGGCCGTGATGGGTCGGCTCTCCGCGTGGGGACTCGTCGCGCTGGAGGCCCATCCACCGACCCTGGAGGAGCTGTTCCTCCGCGAGTACGAGGACGAGGAACGGACGTGAGCGCGCACGCCACGGACGCGGTCGTCGGGACCGGGCCACTGACCCGCCTCGTGCTGCGTCGCGACCGGGTCCGGCTGCCGCTGTGGCTGATCGGCATCACCGTCCTCACGGGGGTCTCGGCCCGGGCCGTCGCGGCGCTCTACGACACGCCCGCCGAGCGGGCCGGTTACGCCGCGACGGTCCAGGACAGCGCGGTCTCGCGGCTGTTCGGGGGCGTGCCGCGCGGCGTCGACACGATCGGCGGGATCCTCGCCTTCGAGATCGGCTCGGTGGCGAGCGTGACGGTGGCGCTCATGGCCGTCTTCCTCGTCGTGCGACACACCCGTGGCGAGGAGGAGTCCGGCCGGGCCGAGCTCGTTCGCAGCACGGTCACGGGACGGCACGCGGCCCTGCTGTCCACGGTGGTGGTCTCCCTGGCCGCCTGTGTCGCGGCGGCGGCGCTCGTCGCCGGGATCATGGCCCTGTCGGGGGCCGATCCCGGACCGTCGGTGCTGTTCGGGTGCGGCGTGGGCGGTGTCGGGCTCGTCTTCACGTCGCTGACCGCGGTCGCCGTCCAGGTGGCCGCGAGCACGCGCCGTGCCCTAGGCATCGCCCTGGCGGCGCTGTTGGCGTTCTTCCTGCTGCGCGGCTACGGCGCGCTGGACGGGACCTGGTGGACCTGGACGTCGCCCTTCGGATGGCAGGACGAGCTGCGGCCGTTCGGGGACGGGGCCAGATGGTGGCCCCTGGCGCTCTCGCTCGCCGGGACGGTCGTGGCCCTGCTCGTGGCGGCCTGGCTGGCCGCACACCGTGACTTCGGGGCGGGACTGGTCGCCGAGCGGGCGGGACCCGCACGCGCGCGGGCATGGCTCGCGACGCCGTGGGGGCTGGCACTGCGCGAGCAGCGAGGGCTGATGGCCGCCTGGGCCGCCGGGCTCGTGGTCACGGCGGCGGTGTTCGGCGCCGTGGGCAACGAGGTCCGCGAGCTCGTCGAGAGCAACGCGGCGGTCGCCTCGATCCTGGGCGGCACCGACGACGTGGTGCTGGGCTACCTGTCGTACGTCGTGACGTTCCTGGGTGTCCTCGTCTCGGCGTTCGCCGTGGCGTCGGCCCTGAGGCTGCGCCACGGCGAGGTGGCCGGACAGGCGCAGACGGTGTTGGCGACGGGCGTCTCCCGCGACCGGTGGGCGTGGTCGGCGATCGCGGTCACGGTGGCGGGGGTCGTGGGGGTGGCCGCCGTCGTCGCGCTGACCTTCGGGGTGTTCCACGCCCTCGTCACCGGCGAGGTCGACATGATCCCGCGACTCTGGGGTGCCGTGATGGCGACCGTCCCCGCGATGCTGCTGCTCGCGTCGGTGGTCGTGGCCCTGCACGGGTGGTTGCCCCGGTGGACGCTGCTGGCGTGGGCGGGACCGATGTGGGCGTTCATCCAGGCGTACCTGGGAGACCTGCTCGACCTGCCCGGATGGATCGCGGGCCTGTCGCCCTTCGAGCACCTCCCGGCCCTGCCGGCCGAGTCCTTCGAGGCGGGACCGGCGCTGGTGCAGACGGCTGTCGCCGTGGCGCTGACCGTCGTGGGCGTGGCAGGACTGCGCCGCCGCGACCTGTCCTGAGTGCTCAGGGCAGGAGGGCGGCGGCGGGGGAGGGGCGCACGGTGAAGACCGTGGGCGCGGCCCAGCTGCGGTCGGCGAAGGCGGCCTCGACCCGGGCGCGGAGTCCGTCGACCTGCTCGGGGCGCATGAGCGCGATGGCACTGCCGCCGAAGCCGCCACCGGTCATCCGCGCACCCAGTGCCCCACCGGCCAACGCGGCGTCGACCGCGACGTCCAGCTCCTCGGACGAGACGGCGAAGTCGTCGCGCAGGGACTCGTGCGACGAGGTCAGCATCGCGCCGAACTGCGCCCAGTCGCGGCGGCGCAGGGCGGTGACGGCACCGCGGACGCGGGTGGACTCGGTCAGGATGTGGCGGGCCCGCGCCTTGGCGGTCTCGTCGGTCAGCGACAGCAGGCCGTCGAGGCCGATGGACGCCAGGGCGCCCAACCCGAGCTCGCTCGCGATCGCGTCACACTCGCGCCGTCGCTCGGCGTACTCGCCGGCGGCCAGCTCGTGGTGCACGCCCGTGTCGACGACGGTGAGCACGAGGCCGTCCTCGGCCCAGTCGGCCGGGACCGCCTCGGCGGTGGGCGGGTCCGCGCCGAAGTCGAGGTGCACGGCGTGGCCCTCCTGCGCGAACAGGACGGCGTACTGGTCCATCAGCCCGGTCGGGACCCCGACGTAGTCGTTCTCGGCGCGCTGGGCGACGCGGGCCAGCTCCTCGCGGGGACGCCCGGCGCCGGCCAGGTCGTCCAACGCGAGCGCGACACCGCACGTCAGCGCGGCCGACGACGACAGTCCGGCGCCGACGGGGAGAGTCGACTCGAGGACGAGGTCGGCGCCCGCCACGGTGACACCGGCCTCGCGCAGCGCCCACACCACGCCGGCGGCGTAGGCGGACCAGTCCGACACGTCGCCGGGGCTCGTCTCGACGGGGAAGGAGGCACGCTCGCCGCGGCTCCAGACGTTGACCGTCCCGTCGGTGCGCCGACGCGCCTTGACCAGCAGCGAGCGGTCGATCGCGATGGGCAGGGCGGCCCCGCCGTTGTGGTCCAGATGCTCACCGATCAGGTTGACCCGGCCCGGAACCTGCCAGCGCCGCACGTCGTCCACGCCGCTCACCCTACTCACAGGGGCCACTGGCGCTCACAGGTGCGGCTGGCACAATCGACCCCATGTCACGCCTCCCCCGAGCGTTGTCCGGCGCGCAGCCGACCGCCGATTCGTACCATCTCGGCAACTACATCGGCGCCTTCATGAACTGGGTGGCATTGCAGGACGACTTCGAGGCGTTCTACTTCATCCCCGACCTGCACGCGATCACCGTCGAGTACGACCCGGCGAAGCTGGCCGAGCGCACGTACATCGCCGCCGCCCAGATGCTGGCCGCCGGCGTCGACCCCGCGCGCAGTGCCCTGTTCGTGCAGAGTCACGTGCCCGAGCACACCCAGCTCTCGTGGATCCTCAACGGAGTCACCGGCTTCGGCGAGGCCAGCCGGATGACGCAGTTCAAGGACAAGAGCGCCAAGGCCGGCACCGACTTCGCCAGCGTCGGCCTGTTCACGTACCCGATCCTGATGGCCGCCGACATCCTCATCTACCAGGCCGACAAGGTCCCGGTCGGCGAGGACCAGCGCCAGCACGTCGAGCTGGCCCGCAACCTCGCCCAGCGGTTCAACCACCGCTTCGGCGAGACCTTCACCGTCCCCGAGGCGTACATCGTCAAGGAGACCGCGAAGATCTACGACCTGCAGGTGCCGACGAGCAAGATGAGCGGCTCGAACCCGGTGCACACCGGCGTCATCGACCTCACGGACACGCCGAAGCAGGCCGCGAAGAAGATCAAGTCCGCCGTCACCGACTCCGAGACCGAGATCCGGTTCGACCCGTCGGCCAAGCCGGGGGTCTCGAACCTGCTGACGATCTACTCGGTGCTGACCGGTCGCACCATCGACGACATCGTCAAGGAGTACGAGGGCAAGCAGTACGGGCACCTGAAGGTCGACCTGGCCGAGATCGTGGGCGACCTCGTCGGCGAGTTCGGCGCCCGCACCCGTGAACTGCTCGACGACCGTGGTGAGCTGGACCGCATCCTGGCCGCCGGCGCGGCGCGGGCGCGCGAGGTCGCGACGCCCACCCTGGAGCTGGTCTACGACCGCTCCGGCTTCGCCAAGCCGCTGGGTGGACGCCCGTGACCGTGACCGTCGGCGTGTCGATCGCCATTCCCGAGCCCTACGGTCAGGCGTTGCGCGACAAGCGGCGCTCCTTCGGCGACCAGATGGCCGACCGGATCCCGAGCCACATCACGCTCGCGCCGCCCCTGGTCGTCGACGAGTCCGGCATGGGCGACCTCGGCGAGGACCTGCGCGAGCTGGCCGAGGTCTTCCGGCCCTTCACGGTCAGCCTGCTGGGCACCGGCACCTTCCGGCCGATCTCGCCGGTGGTGTTCGTGGCCGTCAGTCAGGGGATCGCCCAGATCGAGACCCTGGCCGAGGGGGTGCGCAAGGCGATCGGCGCCCCGGACCCGGAGTTCCCGTTCCACCCGCACGTGACCGTGGCGCACAACGTGCCCGACGAGGCGCTGGACACGGCGCTGGAGGATCTCGTCGACTTCCGGTGCACGTTCGACGTCGACGCGATCCACCTCTACGTCGACGAGCCCGACACCGGCTGGGTGCCGACCTCGTCGTTCCCGCTGGGCTGACTCAGTCCGCGAGGGACTCGACCAGCACGGCGCGGAAGGCGCGCGCGGCCAGGGGCAGTGTCTCGAGCGGCCGGTGCGCCACGGCGATGGAACGCGACAGCGGCGGGTTCTCGAGCCGGGTGCGGCGCAGCCCTGTACGGGTACCCATGACGATGTCCGGCACGACGGCATGGCCCAGTCCGGACTCGACGAAGCGCAGGACCGAGCCCATCTCGCCGCCCTCGACCGACAGGCTCGGGTCGAAGCCGGCGGCGCGGCAGGCGCGCAGCGTGACGTCGCGCAGGTCGTAGCCCTCGCGGAACATGACCAGCGGCAGGTCCTCCAGGTCGGCGACGTCCATCTGCTCGGGCATGTCGGCGTCGGCGGGGCTGGCCAGCACGAGCCGCTCGGTGTAGACGACCGCGGTCTCGAGGTCGGGGATCTGCGAGGCCAGGGGCACGATCAGCAGGGCCAGGTCGATCCGTCCGGTCGACAGCTCGGCGGTGAGGTCGCGTGAGCCGGCCTCGTGGACCTCGAGGTCGATCGCGGGGTGCTCGGCGCGGAACCGGCGCAGCACCGGCGCCAGCAGGCCCTCGACCATCGACGGCGTGGCGCCCATGCGCACCCGTCCGCGCTGCAACGAGGCCACCTCGTGCACCGAGCGGGTCGCGTTGTCGGCCTCGATGAGGATGCGCTGGGCATGGGGGAGCAGGGCCTCGCCGGCACTGGTCAGGTCGATGCCCGCACGGTCGCGGACCAGCAGCCGCGTGCCCAGCGTGTTCTCGAGAGCACGGATCTGCTTGGACAGGGTGGGTTGGGAGACACCGAGGATGTCGGCGGCCCGGGTGAAGCTCCGCTCGTCGGCGACGGCGACGAAGTAGGCGAGGTGGCGTAGTTGCACCCACCCAGCATAGCCGTCGTCTATGACGGTACGGCTTACTTCGACTTAGCGTGAATCGACGAAGGCGCCTAACCTGACGCCGTGGCCACTTCCCAGATCTCGCGCGTGCCCGCTCAGCGGTCCACCGTCGCGCTGAAGTTCCTGATGGCGGTGACCGGCCTGATCATGGTCGGCTACCTGCTCGTTCACATGTACGGAAACCTCAAGGTCTTCTCGGGCCAGGAGGCGTTCGACAGCTACTCGCACCACCTGCGTGTGCTGGGCGAGCCCTACCTGCCGCGCGAGGGCGCCCTGTGGATCATCCGCGTGGTGCTGCTGGCGTCGATCGTCGGCCATGCGTACGCGGCCATCGTGCTGTGGCGTCGCAACAAGAAGGCGGCCGGCTACACGGGCCGCAAGCGCTACCAGTCGCCGCGCGGCACGCGGGGCGTCCAGCGCAGCTACGCCACCTTCACGCTGCGGTGGGGCGGCATCGTGATCATCCTCTTCGTGATCTACCACCTGCTGCACCTGACCGGGAACCAGATCCACCCCGGCGGCGCGAGCAGCAGCCCCTACCTGCGGGTCGTCAACGGCTTCGAGATCTGGTGGGTGACCCTGTCCTACACGATCGCCATGCTGGCCGTCGGCTTCCACCTGTGGCACGGCGTCTGGAGCGCCCTGACCACCCTCGGTGCCAACCACAGCGGCACCCGGCTGGGATCGCGCCTGACGCCCCTGTCGTGGATCGTCGCGGGCATCATCACCATCGGATTCCTGATCCCGCCCTGGGCGATTCTGCTCGGGTTCGTCGACTGACAAGGACTTGGACATGGCTTTGGACTACTTCACTGTCGGCGACGACATCCGCGACACCGCCGCTCCGAGCGGCCCCATCGAGAAGCGCTGGGACGAGCACCGGGCGCACATGGCCCTGGTCAACCCGGCCAACCGCCGCAAGCTGAGCGTCATCATGGTCGGCACCGGCCTGGCCGGCGCCTCCGCCGCCGCCACGCTCGGCGAGGCCGGGTACCACGTCAAGGCGTTCTGCTACCAGGACAGCCCGCGTCGGGCCCACTCGATCGCCGCCCAGGGTGGCATCAACGCGGCCAAGAACTACCGCAACGACGGCGACTCGATCTACCGGCTCTTCTACGACACGGTCAAGGGCGGCGACTTCCGCGCCCGCGAGTCGAACGTCTACCGCCTCGCGCAGGTGTCGGTGAACATCATCGACCAGTGCGTCGCGCAGGGCGTCCCGTTCGCCCGCGAGTACGGCGGCCTGCTGGACAACCGCTCCTTCGGCGGCGTCCAGGTGTCGCGCACGTTCTACGCTCGCGGTCAGACGGGCCAGCAGCTCCTGCTGGGCGCGTACCAGGCCCTCGAACGCCAGATCGGCGCCGGCACGGTCGAGATGAACACGCGCCACGAGATGCTCGAGCTGATCATGGTCCCCGATGCCGACGGCACCGAGCGGGCTCGCGGCATCATCGTCCGCGACATGCTCACCGGCGAGATCGAGACGCACCTGGCCGACGCGGTCGTGCTCGCGACCGGCGGCTACGGCAACGTCTTCTTCCTCTCGACGAATGCCATGGGCTCCAACGTCACCGCCACGTGGCGCGCGCACCGCAAGGGCGCCTACTTCGCGAACCCCTGCTACACGCAGATCCACCCCACCTGCATCCCCGTCTCGGGCGACTACCAGAGCAAGCTCACGCTGATGAGCGAGTCGCTGCGCAACGACGGCCGCATCTGGGTGCCGAAGAAGGCCGGCGACGACCGTCACCCGGCGGACATCCCCGAGGACGAGCGCGACTACTACCTCGAGCGCATCTACCCGGCGTTCGGCAACCTGGTGCCGCGTGACATCGCCTCGCGTGCCGCGAAGTACCAGTGCGACGCCGGCAAGGGCGTCGGCCCCGGTGGTCTGGGTGTCTACCTCGACTTCGCCGAGGCCATCGAGCGACTCGGTCGCCCGGCGGTCGAGGCCAAGTACGGCAACCTGTTCGACATGTACGCCCGCATCACCGGCGAGGACCCGTACACGCGCCCGATGCGCATCTACCCCGCCGTGCACTACACGATGGGCGGCCTGTGGGTCGACTACGACCTGCAGAGCAACCTGACCGGCCTGTTCGTGGCCGGCGAGGCGAACTTCTCCGACCACGGCGCCAACCGCCTCGGCGCCTCGGCGCTGATGCAGGGTCTGGCCGACGGCTACTTCGTGCTGCCGAACACGCTGGCGAACTACCTGTCGAAGGCGCCCTACGAGAAGGTCCCCGAGGACCACCCGCGCGTCGTCGAGGCCCGCCAGGCCGTCGAGGAGCGGGTCGAGAAGCTGCTCTCGATCAACGGCACCCGCACGGTCGACTCCTTCCACAAGGAGCTCGGCCAGATCATGTGGGACTACTGCGGCATGGAGCGCACCGAGGAGGGCCTGATGAAGGCCATCCAGATGATCCGCGACCTCAAGGCCGAGTTCTGGAGCAACGTCAAGGTCACCGGCGAGGCCGAGGAGCTCAACCAGACGCTCGAGCGCGCCAACCGGGTGGCGGACTTCTTCGAGCTCGGCGAGCTCATGTGCATCGACGCGTTGAACCGTCGCGAGTCCTGCGGTGGCCACTTCCGCGCCGAGAGCCAGACCGAGGACGGCGAGGCGCTGCGTCACGACGACGAGTTCGCCTACGTCGCCGCGTGGGAGCACACCGGGAGCCAGCCCATCCTGCACAAGGAGCCGCTGGAGTACGAGTACGTCGAGATGAAGGCCAGGAGCTACAAGTGAAGATCACCGTTCGGGTCTGGCGCCAGAAGAGCGCCGACGCCAAGGGCAAGATGGTCACCTACGGGCTGGACGACGTCAGTGAGGACATGTCCTTCCTGGAGATGCTCGACGTCCTCAACGAGCGGCTCACGCTCGAGGGCGAGGAGCCGGTGGCGTTCGACTCCGACTGTCGCGAGGGCATCTGCGGCACGTGCGGCGTCGTGATCAACGGCATCGCGCACGGCCCCGAGGTCACCACGACGTGCCAGCTGCACATGCGCACGTTCAACGACGGCGACGTCATCGACATCGAGCCGTGGCGTGCCGGGGCCTTCCCCGTCGTCAAGGACCTCGTCGTCGACCGCGGCGCGCTCGACCGCATCATCGCGGCCGGCGGCTACATCTCCGCGCCCACGGGCTCGGCCCCCGAGGCCAACAACCTGCCCGTGCCGAAGGAGAACGCCGACCACGCGTTCGAGGCCGCCACGTGCATCGGCTGTGGCGCCTGCGTCGCGGCGTGCCCCAACGGCTCGGCGATGCTGTTCACCGCCGCCAAGATCACGCACCTGGGCCTGCTGCCGCAGGGTCAGCCCGAGCGCGAGTCGCGCGTCATCGGCATGGTGGAGCAGATGGACGCCGAGGGCTTCGGCGGCTGCACCAACATCGGTGAGTGCGCGGCGGCCTGCCCCAAGGGCATCCCGCTCGACGTGATCAGCACGCTGTACCGCGACCTGCGCAACGCGCTGGTCTGATCAGCGACAGAGACGCAAACGAAGGGGTCCGCCGTCCGGCGGGCCCCTTCGTCGTTCCCCGGGATACCGCGGAGCCGTGGCTCAGTAGCTCGTCATGTGGGTCATCGGCGATGGACGCGGACTCTTGTCGCTGCGAGCAGCGGCGCGACGGGCCATCGCGGCGGCGCCCTGGCGCGAAGTCCCGCCCTCACCTGGGAGGCGCCCTCGCGGGCGCTGTGAGCGCGATCTCTTTAATTAGCATGGTTAATGACCTAGGCTAATCACATGCCCACCGAATCCCAGCGTCTCGCCCAGGCGGTGGCCCGACTCAACCGGAGGCTGCGCCAGGAGCGGCAGTCCGACCTGACCGCCACCCAGCTGTCCGTGCTGGGGTCCGTGCGTGTTCTCGGACCGGCCACGCCCAGCCAGATCGCCGCGCGCGAGCGCGTCTCGCAGCCCTCCGTCACCCGGACCCTCAAGTGCCTGCTCGAGGACGCCTACGTCACCAAGAAGCCCCATCCCGACGACGGCCGGCAGGTCCTCATCGCGGTGTCCGAGCTCGGTGAGAAGGTCCTCGCCGAGGAGCGTCAGCGCCGCGACCAGTGGCTCGACCGGCGCCTCGCCACGTTCACCTCCGCCGAACGCGTACGACTCCGGGACGCCACCGACCTGTTGGTCAGGCTCGCGGAGGACGACGCGTGAGCCCCACCTTCCGCAGCCTTTCGATCCGCAACTACCGCGTCTACGCCATGGGCGCGCTGGTGTCGAACGTCGGCACCTGGATGCAGCGCGTGGCGCAGGACTGGCTGATCCTCACGCTCACCGGCAGCGGCACGGCGTTGGGCATCACCACGGGCCTGCAGTTGCTGCCCGCGCTGCTGTTCAGCCCTGTCGCGGGTGTCGTGGCCGACCGGTTCCCCAAGCAGCAGATCCTCAAGATCACCCAGCTGGCGATGGCGCTGCCGGCCGCGCTGCTCGGCGTCCTGGCGATCACCGGCGCGGTGCAGGCGTGGCACGTCTACCTGCTGGCGTTCGTCTTCGGCGTCGGCACGGCGTTCGACGCTCCGGCCCGTCAGTCCTTCGTCGCCGAGATGGTCGGCCAGGAGGACCTGTCCAACGCGGTCGGCCTGAACTCGGCCTCGTTCAACACTGCCCGGATGATCGGACCCGCGATCGCGGGCCTGCTCATCGCAGCCCTCGGCAGCGGTGTCACGGCGACCGGCTGGGTCATCCTCGTGAACGCCTTCAGCTACCTGGCGGTCATCGTGTCGCTCACCTCGCTCGACGTGCGGCGCCTGCGTCCCTCGCCGGTCTCGGGGAGTCGCAAGGGTGCCGTGCGCGAGGGCGTGCGCTACGTGCGGTCCCGGCCCGACCTGGTACTGCTGCTGACCTGTGTCTTCTTCGTCGGCACGTTCGGGATGAACTTCCAGATGACGTCGGCCCTGATGGCCACCGAGGTCTACGGCAAGGGCGCGAGCGAGTACGGCATCCTCGGCTCGATCCTCGCGATCGGCTCGCTCATCGGCGCGCTGTTGGCCGCCCGTCGCACCCGGCCGCGGCTGCTCTTCGTGGTCCTGGCCGGACTGACGTTCGGCATCGCCGAGATCGTCGCGGGCCTCATGCCCAGCTATCTGACGTTCGCGCTCATCCTGCCCGTGCTCGGCCTGGCCTCGCTGACGATGGTGACGTCGGCGAACGGTCTGATCCAGCTGACGGCGGCACCCCAGATGCGGGGACGGGTCGCGGCGCTCTACCTCATGGTCTTCATGGGCGGCACCCCGTTCGGCGCGCCGTTGATCGGCTGGGTCGGCGAGGAGTTCGGCGCTCGGTGGACCCTCATCCTCGGTGGTGCTGCATCGGCCGTCGGCATCGTCGTCGCGACGGCGCTCTATGCCCGGACGCACCACCTCTGGGCGCGCCGGCGGGTCTCACCCGCGGCGCGGCGGCTGCTGCGCCGGGAGGGGCTCGACGAGGAGGCTCTCGTCGCTGCCGAGTGAGGTCACGTCGCGCTCGCCGAGCTTGACCACGACGATCCCGGCGACGACCAGCGCCGCTCCGAAGCACTGCCACGGACCGGGCGCCTGGTCCAGCAGGACCCACGCGAACGCCAGCCCGGCGGCGACCTCGGTCAGCGCGACGAACGACGCGAGCCGGCCGCCCAGGTGACGCGCCGCCGCGATGCCGGTGACGTACGCGAGAGCGGCGGCCACGAAGCCGAGCAGGGCCACGGGCAGCCACCACGGCACGGATCCGGTCGAGAAGACCACCGGGTCGGTCGTCATGGTGAACGGCACGATCCCGAGCGCGGCCACGGTCCAGAACGAGACCGAGGCCACGACGAGGCCCCCGGCGGCCAGCGTGAGCGGCGGCAGGCCGCTCGACTGGTCGGCCGACATGACGAAGTAGGTGGCCGCACCGGTCATCGCGATGAGCGCCAGCGCGACGCCCACGAGGTCGATCTGCGTGCCGCCGAGGACGTCGAGCAGCAGGACCAGGCCCACGGCGGCCACGAGCGCGCCCACCAGCGTGAACCGGCCGGGCCGCTGGCCGTGGGCGAACCACATCCACAGCACGACCGCGACGGGGGCCGTGTACTCGATGAGCAGGGCGATGCCGACGTCGAGCCGCTGCACGGCCATGAAGTAGAAGAGCTGCGCGCAGACCACGGCCGAGAGTCCGTAGACCACGATCGTGCGGGCGTGCGTCAGCAGCAGCCGGCTGCGGCCGCGCACGGCGAGCAGGCCGGGGACGAGCAGGACGGCCGCGGCGAGGGTGACGCGGACGGCGAAGGCGGCGCCGGGGGACCAGCCGGCGTCCATGAGGCCGCGTGCCAGCGTGCCGGAGGTGCCGAACGCGAGCGCTGACGTGAGCGCCAGCAGCAGGCCGGTCGGCGTGTGCCGCAGTGCGGTGGTGTCAGGAGCGTCGGGCCTCATGGGTCCTGACACTAGGGGTCCGTGTCGTAAGGTGTCAACATGGCTTTCACTCCTGACGTCGCCGACGCCCTCGGCGCTGCCGCCGAGCTGGCCAATTCCGCGGACGAGCCGGACACCCTCGAGGCCGTCGAGGACCTGACCGAGTTCTTCGATCGCTGGGAGTACACCGGCGCCAGGCCGCGGAGCCGTGACGACCTCGAGGCGGTGCGGGGGATCCGCGCCCGCCTCCGCGAGCTGTTGACCGCCGACCGGGCCGCGGCCGTCGACCTGGTCAACGCGGTGCTGGCCGAGCAGCAGGCGGTGCCCCGGCTCGTCCGCCACGACCACCTCGACTGGCACGTGCACGCGATCGCCGACGACCGGCCGCTGCACGAGCGGATCCTGGTCGAGACCGCGATGGCGATGATCGACCTCATCCGTGCCGACGACCTCGGCCGTATCGGCCGGTGCGCAGCGAGCGACTGCGACGGCGTCGTCGTCGACCTGTCGCGCAACCGTTCGCGCAAGTTCTGCAGCACCACGTGCGGCAACCGTGAGGCGCAGGCCGCCTACCGGGCCCGGCAGGGCTGACGGGGAATCCGCCCGGTGACGCGCCGTCCCGCATCTGAGATGGCGGCGAGGTACGGGTCGGTCGGCGTAGACTCGACAGGTCATGACCCTCCAGGAATCCATCGCCCGCGCCGTGGAGACGGCGACCCCCGACCTCATCGAGCTGCGTCGGGACCTGCACGCCTTTCCCGAGTTGTCGTGGCAGGAGGAGCGGACCACCGACCTGGTCTACGCGTGGATGGACAAGCTGGGACTGAGCCCGCAGCGGTTCGAGGGCACGGGTCTCTCGGTCGACATCGGCCCGTCGGGCGGCCCGATCGTGGCGCTCCGCGCCGACCTCGACGCCCTGCCGATCCTCGACACCACGCAGGACCCGTGGCGCTCGAAGAACCCCGGTGTCGCCCACGCCTGCGGCCATGACGTCCACATCTCCGCGCTGATCGGCGCGGCCACCGCCCTGGCCGAGGCCGACCGCACGATCGGCCTGCCGACGCGGGTGCGGCTGATCTTCCAGCCCGCCGAGGAGGTCATGCCCGGCGGCGCGCTGCGGCTGCTCTCCGACGGCGTGCTCGCCGGCGTCAGCCGGATCTTCGCCCTGCACTGCGACCCCTCGCTCGACGTCGGCCGGGTCGGCATCCGCGAGGGCGCCATCACCGGTGCGTCCGACCAGATCCACGTCGTCCTCAACGGGCGGGGCGGCCACACCTCGCGGCCGCACCTGACCGAGGACCTCACGTTCGCCCTCGGCAGCCTCATCACCCAGCTGCCCGCCGTCCTGTCACGCCGCTTCGATCCGCGTGCCGGGGCCAGCCTCGTCTGGGGTCAGGTCAGTGCCGGCAACGCCGCCAACGTCATCCCCGCCGTCGGCGAGCTCAAGGGCACGCTGCGGATGCTGGACGCGGCGGCGTGGCACGAGGCCGAGCACCTGGTGCGCGGGATCATCGCCGACATCGTCGAACCCTTCGGCGTCGGTGTCGACCTGACCTACACCCGGGGCGTGCCGCCGGTGGTCAACGACTTCGCCGTCACCGAGCGACTGCGTCAGGCGGTCGCCAGCGCGCTCGGGCCCGAGGGTGTCGCCAGCACGTCGCAGAGCCTCGGCGGCGAGGACTTCGCCTGGTACGTCGAGACCCTGCCCGGAACGATGGCGCGCCTCGGCACCCGCACGCCCGGCGGCCCGACGTACGACCTGCACCAGGGCAACCTGCGGGTGGACGAGCGCGCCATCGCCGTCGGCGCGTTGGTGCTGGCCAACGCCGCGATCGCCTGACGCAGCGGTCGGCTCAGACCTCGGGCTCGGACTGGGCGGGATCGTCCTCGCCGCGCACGACGACGACCGGGCAGAACGCGTTGCCCACGGCGTGCTCGCTGACCGAGCCGAGCATCAGGCCCTTGAAGCCGCCCAGGCCGCGCGGGCCCACGACGAGCAGCGCGGCGCCGCGGCTGGCCTCGACGACGACCGTGGCCGGCTGGCCGCGCTCGACCTTCAAGGTCACGTCGACGTCGGGGTACTCGGCCAGGATCTCGCGCGTCGACTCCTCGAGGCGCTCGCGGACGGCATCGGCGAAGTCCGAGGCCGGCGGGACGTAACCGAACTCCTGGGTCTTGGGCTTCGGCGCGGTGCGCATCGTCCAGGCTCGGATGACGAGGACCGGGAGCTTGGCCCGATCGGCCAGGGCCAGGGCCCAACGCAGGGCGTGGTCGGAGAAGTCAGAGCCGTCGTGTCCGACGATGATGGGTCCGGAGAGGAGCATGACTCGATCCTAGGCCCGCAGGGGTTTGATTACGGTTCGGTGACAGTTGGCGGAGGAATGACGAACTTGGTCATCGGCCGCCATTTCAGCGCTTAACCTCATCTGGACATCGCTCGCGCCCTCCTTTCCGGGCGCAGCTCCTGAGGAGGAAAAAAGTGCGTCGATTGAACAAGCTGACCGCAGCGGCCGCCGTGACCGCCCTGGTCTTCGCCGGAGCCGGTTGCGCCAAGAAGAGCACCGACGAGGAGAGCGCTGCTGGCGAGGACTGCGTCGAGAAGGGTGACGTCAAGGTCGGCATGGCCTTCGATGTCGGCGGTCGTGGAGACCAGTCCTTCAACGACTCGGCAGCCAAGGGCCTGGACAAGGCCGCCTGCGAGCTCGGCTTCGAGGTCAAGGACGCCGAGGCCCAGGACGGCGAGCCCGAGTCCGCTCGTGAGGAGCGCCTCCAGCAGCTCGTCGACGCCGGCTACAACCCGGTGATCGCCGTCGGCTTCGCCTACTCCGCCTCGGTCGACAAGATCGCCAAGGCCAACCCCGACGTCAACTTCGCGATCGTCGACGACGGCGTCAAGGGCGACAACATCAGCAACCTGCTGTTCGCCGAGGAGCAGGGCTCGTTCCTGGTCGGCGCTGCGGCCGCCCTCAAGTCCGAGAGCGGCAACATCGGCTTCGTCGGCGGTGTCGACACCGAGCTGATCCACAAGTTCGAGGCGGGCTACAAGGCCGGCGCGAAGGCCGTCAACCCCGACATCAAGTTCCAGTCGGTCTACCTCTCCACGCCGCCGGACTTCAGCGGCTTCGGTGACCCGGCCAAGGGCAACACGGCCGCCACCGGCATGTACGAGAAGGGCGCGGACGTCGTCTACCACGCGGCCGGCGGCTCGGGCGGCGGCGTCTTCCAGGCGGCCACCGACGCGAAGAAGTGGGCCATCGGCGTCGACTCCGACCAGGCCAAGACGGCCGACGAGTCGGTCCGCGGCAGCATCCTGACCTCGATGATCAAGAACATCGACGTCGCGGTGTACGACTTCCTCAAGGGCGTGGAGGCCGGCGACATCAAGACCGGCCCGCAGATCTACGACCTCAAGGTCGACGGCGTCGGCTACTCGACGACCGGCGGTCACGTCGACGACATCGAGGACCAGCTGAACGACTACAAGCAGAAGATCATCGACGGGACCATCAAGGTCTCGGCGAAGTGATCGCGTCCTCGAAGCACTGAGGACCGCGGCCCGGCCCCTGCGCGATAGCGTGGGGCCGGGCCGCTCCTGTGAGTCCGCCGACCACCCCAGAAGGTGACATCGTGAGCAAGACATCGACCGCCGCCGGCACCCCCGCGAGCAGCCCGTCGGACGTCGTCGTCCGCCTGCGCGGGGTCGGCAAGACCTTTCCCGGCGTCATCGCCAACCACGACGTCGACATCGAGATCCACCGCGGCACGATCCACGCGATCGTCGGCGAGAACGGTGCCGGCAAGTCGACGCTGATGAAGATCCTCTACGGCGTCCAGAAGCCCGACTCCGGCACGATCGAGCTCGACGGCCAGGCGGTCACCTTCGCCACGCCGTCCGATGCCATCGCGCACGGCATCGGCATGGTGTTCCAGCACTTCATGCTGGCCGACAACCTCACCGTGCTCGAGAACGTCGTCCTGGGTGCCGAGAAGATGCACGGCATCGGCGACAAGGCACGCGCGAAGATCCGTGAGATCTCGGACGCCTACGGCCTGGGCATCGAGCCCGACGACCTGGTCGCCGACCTCGGCGTCGGCGCGCGCCAGCGCATCGAGATCCTCAAGGTCCTGTACCGCGGCGCCCGCATCATCATCTTGGACGAGCCCACCGCCGTGCTGGTGCCCCAGGAGGTCGACGAGCTGTTCGACAACCTGCGTGAGCTCAAGGCCGAGGGCCTGGCGGTCCTGTTCATCTCCCACAAGCTCGACGAGGTGCTCTCGGTCGCGGACGAGGTCACCGTGGTGCGTCGCGGCACGACCGTCTCGACGGTGCCGGCCGACAGTGTCACCTCCAAGCAGCTGGCCGAGCTCATGGTCGGCTCGGAGCTGCCCAGCCCCAGCACCGAGCTGTCCACCGTCACCGACATCGAGGTGCTCGAGGTCGTCGACCTGGGCCTGCCCGACCCCCGCGGCGGACGCCCGCTGCTGGACGGCATCTCCTTCCGGATCCACCGCGGCGAGATCCTGGGCATCGCCGGCGTCGAGGGCAACGGCCAGGCCGAGCTCGTCGAGGCCATCATGGGCATGCGCCCCGACACCACGGGCCGCATCGAGCTCAATGACGGCGACATCGCCGGCTGGTCGACCCGACGCCGCCGCGAGGCCGGGATCGGCTACATCCCCGAGGACCGTCACCGCCAGGGCCTCCTGCTGGACGCGCCCCTGTGGGAGAACCGCGTGCTCGGTCACCAGACCCGCGAGCCCAACATCGCCGGGCCGCTCATCGACCGTCGCGGCGCCCGCGCCGACACCGAGCGCATCGTGCGCGACTACGACGTCCGCACGCCGGGCATCGACACCCTCGCGCGGGCCCTGTCCGGCGGCAACCAGCAGAAGCTGATCGTCGGCCGCGAGATGAGCGACGAGCCCAGCCTGCTGATCGCGTCCCACCCCACGCGCGGCGTCGACGTCGGCGCTCAGGCGGCGATCTGGGACCACATCAAGCGTGCCCGCCGCGAAGGCCTGGCGGTCCTGCTGGTCTCGGCCGACCTCGATGAGCTGATCGGCCTGTCCGACACGATCGCGGTGCTGCTGCGCGGTCGGCTCGTGGGCACCTTCGATCCCGGCGCGGTGACGCCACAAGAACTCGGCTCGGCCATGACCGGTGCCACCGACGAGGAGGACCGCTCATGACGCAGTCGCGACTGACCCGGGTCGGGTTGGCGCTGGCCGCTCCGGTGCTGGCGCTGGTGACGGCGTTCCTGATCACGAGCCTGGTGCTGATCCTGGCCGGCGACGACTGGCTCGGCGTCTGGAGTCAGATCCTCAGCTGGCCCAGCAACCGCACGATGGTCAACATCGTCAACTCGGCCACCGTCTACTACCTGTCGGCCGTCGCCGTGGCGATCGGGTTCCGCATGAACCTGTTCAACATCGGCGTCGACGGCCAGTACCGCATCGCCTCCTTCGCCGCGGCGTGGGTTGCCGGCGAGGCGTTCCTGCCGGGCCCGTTCAACATCGCCCTGGCCCTGCTCGCGGGCATGCTCGTGGGCGCCATGTGGGCCGGCATCGCGGGTCTGCTGCGCGTCACCCGTGGCGTCTCCGAGGTCATCTCGACGATCATGCTCAACGCGATCGCGACGGCCGTCGTGGCCTACCTGCTGCGCAAGGTCGCCGTGCGCGAGGAGGGCAGCAACATCATCTCCACGAAGCCGCTGCCCGAGAGCAGCCGGATCCCGGGCATCCCGTTCCTGGGCGGCGAGATCTACGGCTTCGTGGTGGTCGCCGTCATCGTCGGCATCGGCTACTGGGTGCTGATCAACCGCACGCGCTTCGGCTTCGACCTGCGGGCCGCCGGTCAGTCCGAGACGGCCGCGGTCGCCTCGGGCATCAACGTCAAGAAGATGATGCTGGTGACGATGCTGATCTCGGGCGCGATGGCCGGTCTGGTCGGCCTGCCGCTGCTGTTCGGTCAGGCCTACGCGTACGGCTCGACGTTCCAGTCGGGCCTGGGCTTCGCCGGCATCGCCATCGCGCTGCTGGGCCGCAACCACCCCATCGGCATCGCGATCGGCGCCCTGCTGTTCGCCTTCTTGGACCAGCAGTCCAACCCGTTGCAGATCCTGTTGGACGTCTCGCCCGACATCGTCAAGGTCACCCAGGGCGTCATCGTGCTGACCGTCGTCATCGCCTACGAGGTCGTCCGCCGCTACGGCGTGCGGCTCGAGCAGCGTCAGGTGGCGGCCGCCCTGGACCCGGAGTACCGGCAGAAGGAGGTGTCGGCATGAGCGTCCGTACCGACCCCATGACCACCCCCGCCCCCGCCAAGCGCGTCCGGCTCGGCTGGCCCTGGCTGCTGATCGGCATCGCCGGCGTGCTCGTCGTGATGTCGCTGCTGCGCCTCATCACCGGCGTCGACGACCTCGACTCCTCCGGCACGATCCGCGCGACCCTGATCGCGGCCGTCCCGATCGGCCTGGCCGGTCTCGGTGGCCTGTGGTCCGAGCGTGCGGGCGTCGTCAACATCGGCCTCGAGGGCATGATGATCCTCGGCACCTTCGGCGCGGGCTACTTCGGCTACTTCTACGGCCCCTGGCAGGGCGTCCTCGGCGCCATCCTCCTGGGTGCCGCCGGCGGCCTGCTGCACGCGGTGGCCACCGTCTACTTCGGCGTCGACCACATCGTCTCGGGCGTCTCGATCAACATCATCGCCGCGGGCGCGGTGCAGTACCTGGCCGGCATGGCGTTCAGCGGCGTGCCCGGCGGCGGTCAGACGCAGTCCCCGCCGATCGACCGGTTGCCCAGCATCACGATCGCCGGGCTGTCCGACCCGTTGGGCGAGATCGAACAGAAGCACTGGTTCTTCATCTCCGACGTCGCCTCGGTCCTGCGCGCGCTGGTCACCAACATGTCCGTGCTGACGATCATCGCGATCGGCCTGTTCGTGCTGACCTGGTGGCTGCTGTGGCGCACCGGCTTCGGCCTGCGACTGCGCTCGTGCGGCGAGTCGCCCGCGGCCGCGGAGTCGCTGGGCGTCAACGTCTACCGGTACAAGTTCATCGCCGTGATCGCCTCGGGCGGTCTGGCGGGCCTGGCCGGCGGCTTCCTGGCGCTGGTCGCGGCCAACGCGTTCCGCGACGGGCAGACCGGCGGCCGCGGCTACATCGGCCTGGCGGCGATGATCTTCGGCAACTGGCGACCCGGCGGACTGTTCGCCGGCGCCACGTTGTTCGGTTACACCGACACGCTGCGTCTGCGCGGTGGCGGTGAGACCGTCCACGCGCTGCTGCTGCTGGTCGCGGTCTTCCTGGTCATGCTGGCGATCTGGCAGTGGCGCCAGCACGGCCGCCGCTCGGCCCTGATCGCCGCCGTCCTGGGCATCGTCGTCGCGGCCATCTACTTCGTCAGCGACGAGATCCCCAACGAGCTGGCCACGATGACGCCGTACGTCACCACGCTGCTGGTGCTGGCCGTCTTCAGTCAGAACCTGAGGATGCCCGCCGCCGACGGCGCGATCTATCGGAAGGGGTCGGCCGGATGAGCGGCTTCGGCTTCACCCCGCCCCAGGCGCCCGTCGACTGGGACGCCCTGCAGAAGTACGCCACCGAGGTCATGGGGCGTGCCTACGCGCCGTACTCGAAGTACAAGGTCGGTGCCGCCGGGCTCGTCGAGGACGGCCGGGTCGTGCTGGGCTGCAACGTCGAGAACGCCGCCTACGGCGTGGCCCTGTGCGCCGAGTGCGGCATGGTCTCGGCGCTGCACTCCACCGGCGGAGGTCGCCTGCGCGCGGTCGTCTGCGTCGACGGTCAGGGGCGCCTGCTGATGCCGTGCGGCCGTTGCCGACAATTGCTGTGGGAGAACGGCGGCGCCCAGTGCCAGCTGTTGACCGCCTCGGGAGTCAAGACGATGGCAGAGGTGCTCCCGGACGCCTTCGACGTGACGGACTTGGACGACGCATGAAGACCCTGACGACCTTCGACCCGACCGACGCGGACTTCCTGCGCGATCCGTACCCGGCCCTGGCCGAGCTGCGCCGCGAGGGACCGCTGGTGTGGCACCAGCCGTGGTCGATGTGGCTGGCCACCGACCACGCGACGGTGGGCGCCGTGCTCAAGAACCGCGCGTTCGGGCGGCTGTGGCACGACTGGGAGCCGGTCGAGGAGATGGAGTCCTTCAACGCCCTGCACCGCAACCAGCTGATGGAGAACGAGCCGCCCGCGCACACGCGGATGCGGCGCCTGCTGGCCGGCGCGTTCGGGCGCGGCCACGTCGAGCGCATGCGCCCGCGCATCGAGGCACTGGCCGCCGACATGGTCGCGGCGCTGCCGGACACGTTCGACGTGCTGGCGGACTACGCGGAGCCCATGCCGGTCTACGTCATCTGCGACCTGCTGGGAGTCCCGCGCGAGGACCACGAGGATCTGCGCCGCTGGAGCCAGGCCATCGTGCACATGTACGAGACCGACGTCGACGAGGACACCAAGCGTGAGGCCGTCGAGGCCAGCACGGCGTTCTCGGACTACGTCCGAGAGGTCATCGCGATGCGCCGGCGCGAGCCGGGCGAGGACCTCGTCAGCGACCTCATCGCCGAGACCGACGCGGGCAAGGGCTTCTCCGACGACGAGCTCGTCGCCACCGTCGTGCTGCTGCTGAACGCCGGCCACGAGGCCAGTGTCAACACCTTCGGCAACGGCTTCCACGCGCTGCTGACCCACCGCGACCAGCTGGCCCGCGTGACCAGCGGCGAAGTGTCGATCGAGACGGCGCTCGAGGAGCTCATCCGGTTCGACGCGCCGCTGCAGCTGTTCGAGCGCACCGCCACGAAGGACGTCGAGGTGGCCGGGCAAGTCGTCACCGCCGGCCAGAAGGTAGCCTGCCTCATGGGCTCGGCCAACCGCGACGCCGCGGTCTTCGAGGACGCGGACACGTTCGACGTCGGGCGCGATCCCAACCCGCACGTCGGGTTCGGCCTGGGCATCCACTTCTGCCTCGGCGCGCCGCTGGCCCGCCTCGAGCTGGGCATCACGCTGAGCACGCTGCTGGACCGGTTCCCCGACCTCCTCCTGGCGGGCGAGGCCCCGCGCCGGCCCACGTGGGTGCTGCGCGGCTACGAGAGCATCCGGGTGTCGGCATGACCGAGCGCTTCGCCCCCACCGAGGTCATCGTCGCCAAGCGTGACGGCCACGAGCTGACCGACGACCAGATCGACTGGGTCGTCGACGCGTACACCCGCGGCGTCGTCGCCCCCGAGCAGATGTCGGCGCTCGCCATGGCGATCGTCCTCAACGGCATGAACCGCCGTGAGATCGCCCGCTGGACCGCCGCGATGATCGCCACCGGCGAGCGGATGGACTTCTCCACGCTCTCGCGTCCCACCGCCGACAAGCACAGCACCGGCGGCGTGGGCGACAAGATCACCCTTCCGCTGGCGCCGCTCGTCGCCGCGTGCGGTGTGGCCGTGCCGCAGCTGTCGGGCCGCGGCCTGGGCCACACCGGCGGCACCCTCGACAAGCTCGAGGCGATCCCCGGATGGCGCGCGGCGCTGTCGAACGACGAGATGATGACCCAGCTCGAGGACCTCGGTGCCGTCATCTGCGCCGCCGGCTCGGGCCTGGCTCCGGCCGACAAGAAGCTCTACGCCCTGCGCGACATCACCGGCACCGTCGAGGCGATCCCGCTGATCGCCAGCTCGATCATGAGCAAGAAGATCGCCGAGGGCACCGGGGCGTTGGTGCTGGACGTGAAGGTCGGCTCCGGCGCCTTCATGAAGAACCAAGCCGATGCGCGCGAGCTGGCCGAGACGATGGTTGCGCTCGGCACCGACGCCGGCGTGCGCACCGTGGCGCTGCTGACCGACATGTCCGTGCCGCTGGGCCTGACCGCGGGCAACGCCCTCGAGGTCCGCGAGTCCGTCGAGGTGCTCGCCGGAGGTGGGCCCGCCGACGTGGTCGAGCTGACGCTCGCCCTGGCCCGCGAGATGCTCGCCGGCGCCGGGGTCCACGACATCGACCCGGCAGACGCCCTGGCCGACGGTCGCGCGATGGACGCCTGGAAGGCCATGATCCGCGCGCAGGACGGCGATCCCGACGCGGAACTGCCCACGGCTCGCGAGACCGAGGTGGTCACGGCCGACTCCGATGGCGTGCTGACCTCGCTGGACGCGTACGCCGTGGGCGTCGCCGCCTGGCGCCTCGGTGCCGGCCGCTCCCGTCCGGGCGAGGACGTGCAGGCCGGTGCCGGTGTCGAGATCCACGCCAAGCCCGGTGACACCGTGCGCGCGGGCCAGCCGCTGCTGACCCTCCACACCGACACGCCGGAGCGCTTCGAGCGAGCGCACGAGGCGCTCGAGGGTGCCTGGTCCATCGGCGACTCCGCCGTCCCGACCACGCCCTTGGTCATCGACCGCATCAGCTGACTGCCCAAGGCATGTTGTCGCCTCCCCGGGCAAACTTCCCTGGGGAGGCGACGGTTTACCACGGGACCGTGGTAAACCGAACCGCTCCGCGTCGCGGGGGCGGGGACGGGAAGGTCGACACGATAGGTTCGGTGCCATGCGCATCCTGAACGACAGAGACGAGATCGCCGCTGCGGCCGGGACCGAGCTGGGCGTCAGCCCGTGGACCGAGATCCACCAGGACCGCATCGACATGTTCGCCGACGCGACCGGCGACCGCCAGTGGATCCACGTCGACCCGGAGCGCGCGGCCGAGGGGCCCTTCGGCGCCACCATCGCGCACGGTTACCTCACCTTGTCGCTGCTGCCGTTCCTCGGCGCCTCCGTCTTCGCCTTCGCCGGCGACCGTGCCCGCGTCAACTACGGCCTCAACCGCGTGCGGTTCATGGCGCCCGTCCTGGTGAACTCCAAGGTGCGCCTGCGCGTCGAGGTGTTGGAAGTCCAGAACATCGAGAAAGGACAGCAGGTGACCTTGCAGCACACCGTCGAGATCGAGGGCGGCGCGAAGCCCGCCTGCATCGCCGAGACCGTCACCCTGTTGATGGACGCCTGACGTGAGGGCCACGACGGAGCAGATCGCCGCAGTCCCCAAGGTCGCCCTGCACGAGCACCTCGACGGGGGCGTCCGCCCCGAGACCGTCGCCGAGATCGCCCTCGAGATCGGGCATGAGCTGCCCGCCGCGCCGGAGCGGCTCGGTGCGTGGTTCGAGGAGGCGTCGTCGTCCGGCTCGCTCGAGCGCTACCTCGAGACGTTCCAGCACACCACCGCCGTCATGCAGCGGCCCGAGGACCTCGCCCGCGTCGCCCGTGAGGCCGTGCTCGACCTGGCAGCCGACGGTGTCGTCTACGCCGAGCTGCGCTGGGCACCCGAGCAGCACCAGGGTGCCGGTCTCTCGATCGAGGAGACCGTCGAGGCCGTCCAGTCCGGCATCGACGACGGCATCGCCCAGGTCCAGGCCCAGGGCCGCACGATGGTCGTCGGTCAGCTGCTCACGGCGATGCGGCACGCCACGCGCGGCCTCGAGATCGCCAAGGTCGCCGTCGAGTACCGCGACCGGGGCGTCTTCGGCTTCGACATCGCCGGGGCCGAGGACGGCTTCCCGCCGATCCTGCACCTCGAGGCGTTCGAGTACCTGCGCCGCGAGAACATGCACTTCACCATCCACGCCGGCGAGGCCTTCGGGCTGCCGTCGATCTGGCAGGCGGTGCAGCGCTGCGGCGCCGACCGGCTCGGCCACGGGGTGCGGATCGTCGACGACATCGACTTCACGGGCACGCCCCGGCTGGGTCGCCTGGCCTCCTACATCCGCGACCGGCGCATCCCGCTGGAGATGTGCCCCTCGTCGAACCTCCAGACCAGCGCCGTCCCGGGGATGACCTCGATCGCCGATCATCCGATCGGCCCGCTGGCCGAGCTGGGCTTCCGGGTCACGATCAACTCCGACAACCGGCTCATGAGCGGCACGTCGATCGGCCGCGAGATGAGCTTGCTCACCGACGCGTTCGGCTACAGCCTGGGCGACCTGCGCTGGTTCACGGTCAACGCGATGAAGAGCGCCTTCCTTCCCTTCGACGAGCGCCTCACGCTCATCAACGACGTCATCAAGCCGGGGTTCGCCGCCCAGGTCGACTGACCGGATCCCCCCAGCCCCGAGATTTGCTCCCATTTCCACCTTTCAGACCCTCTGAAAGGTGAGTTTGGGAGCAAATCTGGCTTAGCGGGAGGTGAGGGCGCGGTACGCCTGCCGGGGGTGCATCGGCACGCAGCCCGCAGCGACAGCCTCGGCGATCACGCGGGGCTGGTCCTTCATGAGCCGCCAGCCTCGGCGGACCAGGGTTACCGGTGGCTTGCGCGACTCGCGCAGGTCGCGCGCCAATCGCAGGGCGAACACGAGCGGGCGTGGCCGGGTCAGGCAGATGGCCGCGTCGAGCACGCCCGCCTCGCGGCAGTCGTCGATGATCTCGGTCGCGAACAGGCCCTCGGCGATGAACCGGTCACCGGTCAGGACGACCTCGCGCGTGCCCGTGGCGCGACTGACCGAGATGTCGTAGACCGGCACCTGCGTGCGGCCCACGGTGCACAGCTCGTTGATGGCCCGCATGGCCGCCGCGCGGTCCCACGAGCCGGGGTGGTCCCAGTCGGCGATGCCGAGCGTGCTCAGCGGCAGCTCGGGGTGGTCGGCGGGATGGTAGAAGTCGTCCAGCCGCAGCACCGTCCACCCGAGCCGCTCGGACAGGTGGGACTTCCCCGAACCGGAGGGACCGGCCAGGATCACGACGTGCGGCATGGACTCCAGCGTATCGAGGCGAACGGGCTGGTCAGACGGGTGGTCAGACGCCGATCGGGTGCCAGACGGTCTTGTGCTCGAGGAACGGCGTGATCCGTGCCAGCGACTGCTCGGTCGGCGTGCCGGGGCGCAGGACGCGCTTGAGGTTGATCGCCGCCTCGGCCTCGAGGTCGCGCGCCACCTCGGCGTCGTCGACACCGGTCAGGTCGAGCGCGTTGACGTCCAGGTGTGCGGCCAGCCACGGGCCGATCTCGGCGATGTCGCCGGTCAGGATGTTGACGACACCACCGGGGACGTCGGACGTCGAGAGGATCTCCGACAGGGTGATGGCCGGCAACGGGCGCTCGAACGACGAGATGACCACGGCGGTGTTGCCCGAGAGCAGCACGGGGGCCAGCACCTCGGCCAGGCCGAGCAGTGAGGACTGCTGCGGTGCCGCGATCACCACGACCCCGGTGGGCTCGGGCGAGGTGAGGTTGAAGAACGGGCCGTTGACCTGGTTGGCGTTGCCCGTCACCTGCGAGAGCTTGTCGGCCCAGCCGGCGTACCAGACCCACGTGTCGACGGCGGTGTCGACGATCGTGTGCGCCTGCTTCTCCGAGACACCCTCGGCGGCCCGCACCTCGGCGACCAGCTGGTCGCGCCGGCCCTCGAGGACCTCGGCGACGCGGTAGAGGATCTGGCCCCGGTTGTACGGGGTGCGCTTCGACCAGCCGCCGAACGCCTTGCGGGCGGCCGAGACCGCGTCGCGGCCGTCCTTGCGCGAGGCCTTCGAGGCGTTGGCCAGGAAGCGGCCGTCCGAGGAGGTCACCTCGTAGGTGCGGCCGGACTCCGAGCGGGGGAACGCCCCGCCGATGAACAGCTTGTAGGTCTTGCGGACGTCGAGTCGGTCGCTCACTTGCTTCCCTCCAGGTAGGAGGCCAGCCCGTGCCGGCCGCCCTCGCGTCCGTAGCCGGACTCCTTGTACCCGCCGAACGGCGAGGCGGGGTCGAACTGGTTGAACGTGTTGGCCCAGACCACACCGGCGCGCAGCTGGTCGGCGATCGCGAGGATCCGCGAGCCCTTCTCGGTCCAGACACCCGCGGAGAGGCCGAACGGGGTGTTGTTGGCCTTCTCGACGGCCTCGGCCGGGGTGCGGAAGGTCAGCACCGACAGCACGGGGCCGAAGATCTCCTCGCGGGCGATGCGGTGGGCCTGCGTGACGCCCGTGAAGATCGTCGGGGCGTACCAGAAGCCACGCTCGGGCAGCTCGCACGGAGCGCTCCAGCGGGTGGCGCCCTCGTCGTCGCCGGCGGCGGCCAGGTCGCGGATGCGGCCCAGCTGCTCGGCCGAGTTGATCGCGCCGACGTCGGTGTTCTTGTCGAGCGGATCGCCCAGGCGCAGCGTGGCCATGCGGGCCTTCAGACGCTCGAGCACCTCCTCGGCGACGCTCTCCTGCACCAGCAGGCGCGAGCCCGCGCAGCACACGTGGCCCTGGTTGAAGAAGATGCCGCGGACGATGCCCTCGATGGCCTGGTCCATGGGTGCGTCCTCGAACACGATGTTCGCGGCCTTGCCGCCGAGCTCGAGGGTGAGGCGCTTGTCCGTACCGGCGACCGTGCGGGCGATCTCGCGACCGACCGGGGTGGAGCCGGTGAAGGCCACCTTGTTCACGTCGGGGTGCGACACCAGCAGGCGGCCGGTCTCGCCGGCGCCCGTGACGATGTTGACGACACCGGCCGGCAGCTCGGCCTGGCGGCACACGTCCGCGAACAGCAGGGCCGTCAGCGGGGTGGTCTCGGCCGGCTTCAGCACGACCGTGTTGCCGGCGGCCAGGGCGGGCGCGACCTTCCACGCCAGCATCAACAGCGGGAAGTTCCACGGGATGACCTGCGCGGCGACGCCCAGGGGACGCGGGTTCGGGCCCAGGCCCGCGTGATCGAGCTTGTCGGCCCAGCCTGCGTGGTAGAAGAACCACTGCGAGACGAGCGGCACGTCGACGTCGCGCGACTCCCTGATCGGCTTGCCGTTGTCGAGCGTCTCGAGGACCGCGAACTCACGGCTGCGCTCGGCCAGGATGCGCGCGATCCGGAACAGGTACTTGGCCCGCTCGCGGCCGGGCATGGGGCCCCAGACCTTCTCGTAGGCGGTGCGAGCGGCACGGACGGCGCGGTCGACGTCGGCCTCGTCGGCCTCGGCCACCTCGGCCAGGACCTCCTCGGTCGCGGGGTTCACGGTCTTGAAGGACGTGCCACCGCCGTCGGTGAACTCGCCGTCGATGAACAGGCCGTAGCTGGCGGCGAGGTCGACGATCGAGCGCGACTCCGGCGCGGGTGCGTATTCGAACTTGGGCATGGGATCAGTCCAGGGTCACGTAGTCGGGGCCGGAGTACCGGCCGGTGAGCATCTTCTGGCGTTGCATGAGCAGGTCGTTGAGCAGCGACGACGCCCCGAAGCGGAACCAGTCCGGGTCGAGCCAGTCCTCGCCGGCGATCTCGTTGACCACGACGAGGTACTTGATGGCGTCCTTCGTGGTGCGGATGCCGCCGGCGGGCTTGACGCCCACCTGGCGTCCGGTGGCGATCCGGTAGTCGCGCACGGCCTCGAGCATCAGCAGCGTCACGGGCAGCGTGGCGGCGGGCTGGATCTTGCCGGTGCTGGTCTTGATGAAGTCGGCGCCGGCGTCCATCGCCAGCCACGAGGCGCGACGGACGTTGTCGTACGTCTGCAGCTCGCCGGTCTCGAGGATCACCTTGAGGTGGGCACTGCCGCAGGCCTCCTTGACCGCCACGATCTGGTCGTGGACGGTGGCCAGGTCGCCGGACAGGAACGCGCCGCGGTCGATGACCATGTCGATCTCGTCCGCGCCGTTCGCGACGGCGGCGGCGGTGTCGGCCAGCTTGACCTCCAGCGAGGCGCGACCCGACGGGAACGCCGTGGCGACCGCGGCGACGTGCACCTGGTCACCGACGACCTCGCGGACGTACCCGGCCATGTCGCCGTACACGCACACCGCGGCGGCCCGGGGGCACGTCGGGTCGGTGGGATCGGGACGCAGCGCCTTGGTGGCCAGCGCGCGCACCTTGCCGGGGGAGTCGGCGCCCTCGAGGGTCGTCAGGTCGACCATCGAGATCGCCAGGTCGATCGCCCACTGCTTCGACGTGGTCTTGATCGAGCGGCTGGCCAGCTGGGCCGCGCGGGCCTCGAGTCCGACCTGGTCCACACCGGGCAGGCGGTCCAGGCCGGCGATCAGGGTCTTGCTCATCGGGCGGTCTCCTCCTTGTGGTCCTCGCGGACGGCGGCGAGCGTGCGGTGCACGGCACCGACGACCGCGTCGAGGGTGATGCCGCGCTCCGCGAGCACCAGCTCACCGGCACCGCTGGCACCGAAGTCCTCGACGCTCACTATCTCACCGTTCGTCCCGACGTAGCGGTACCAGCCGGTGGCGGTGCCGGCCTCGACACTGACGCGAGCCGTGATCGAGCGCGGCAGGACCGACTCGCGGTAGGCGAGGTCCTGCTCCTCGAACCACTCCAGGCACGGTGCCGAGACGACGCGCACGGCGACGCCCTCGGTGGCGAGCGCCTCGCGGGCCTGCATCGCCAGCCCGACCTCGGAGCCGGTCGCGATGACGATCGCGTCCGGCGTGCCGTCGGTGTCGGCCAGGACGTAGGCGCCGCGACGGGCACCCGCATCGGCGGGGACGGCGTCGCCCACGACGGGGACACCCTGACGGCTGAGGACGAGGGCGGTCGGGCGCTCGCTGGTCAGCGCCCGCGTCCACGCGTCGACCGTCTCGACCCAGTCGGCGGGACGGACGACGTCCAGCCCCGGGATCGCGCGGTGCGCCCACAGGTGCTCGACCGGCTGGTGGGTTGGGCCGTCCTCGCCGACGGCGACCGAGTCGTGCGTCCAGACGTAGGTGACCGGCAGGCCCATGAGCGCGGCGAGCCGCACCGACGGGCGCATGTAGTCCGAGAAGACGAAGAACGTCGCACCGAACGGGTGCGAGTAGCCGCCGAGCGCGATGCCGTTGAGGATCGCTCCCATCGCGTGCTCGCGGATGCCGAAGTGGACCAGCGTGCCGTCGGGGCCGCCGGGCCACTCGTCGCCCGCGTACGCGGTCGGGGTGAAGCTGCGGGCCCCGGCGATCGCGACGTTGTTGGTCTCGGCCAGGTCGGCCGAGCCGCCCCAGAGCCAGGGCAGCTCCTCGGCGATCGCGTTGAGGACGGCGCCGCTGGCGACGCGGGTGGCCTTGGCCTGCGGCTCGGCCCGCAGGGCGGCCAGCTTCTCGCGCGCCTGCGGCGTGACGTCGCGCTCGCGCATGAGGTCGTGCAGCAGGGCGTGCTCGGGGTCGGCCGCGCGCCAGGCGTCGTACCGCTGCTGCCACTGCTCACGCGCCTGCGCGCCGCGCTCACGGACCCGGCGGGCGTGGTCGAGGGCGTCCTGGGGCATCGCGAAGTACTCGGCGGGATCGAGGCCCAGCGCGACCTTCGTGGCGGCGACCTCGTCCTCGCCCGGGGCTCCGGAGTGGGCGCCGGCGGTGCCGCCGACGGTCGGCATCGGGTGGCCGATGCGCGTGCGCAGGCGGACGAACACGGGGCGGCCGGTGACGGCCATCGCGGCGTCGTAGCCGGCGCGGATCGCGGCGGGGTCCTCGGCGTCGTCGATCTCGACGATCTCCCAGCCGTACGCCCGGTAACGACCGACGACGTCCTCGGTGAACGCGATCGCGGTGTCGCCCTCGATCGAGATGCGGTTGTCGTCCCAGATCAGGATGAGGCCGTCCAGGCCCAGTGTGCCGGCCAGGGACGAGGCCTCTTGCGAGACTCCCTCGGAGAGGCAGCCGTCGCCGGCGACGCACCAGGTGCGGAACCGGAACAGGCCCTCCTCGGGGTCGGTGTCCGGCTGGAGCAGCGCATGCGTGCGGCGAGCGGACATCGCCAGGCCCACGGCGTTGCCGACGCCCTGTCCGAGCGGACCGGTCGTCGTCTCGACGCCGGGGGTGTGGCCCCACTCGGGGTGTCCGGGCGTGAGGCTGCCGAGCGCGCGCGCCTTCTTGAGGTCGTCCAGCTCGAGGCCGTAGCCGCTCAGGTAGTGCTGCAGGTACAGCGAGAGGCTGGTGTGTCCCGCGGACAGGACGAACCGGTCACGGCCCTCCCAGTCGGGCCGGGCCGGGTCGTGGCGCAGGTACTCCTGGAAGAGGACGTAGAGCGCGGGCGTGAGGCTGACGGCGGTGCCGGCGTGGCCGTTGCCCTTGGCCTGGACGACGTCCAGCGGCAGGACGCGGGCGTGGCGGACGGCCTCGAAGTCGAGCGGGTCGGACCAGCGGTCGGCGGACGCGGGGGAGGGGAAGTCAGAAGGAACCACGCGTCCACCGTAGGGCGGAGTGGTCCCTTTTGTCTAACTCTTCGCAAAAGGGCCTGCGGTGCCGGTCAGCAGCCGACGATGGCGTCGACTCGGTCGGGGGAGAGGGCGGCGTCCGCGGCCATCTGCGCGGCCCCCAGCAGACCTGCATCCGCGCCCAGCGGGGAGGCGATCACCGACAGGTCGGTGGTGGCCAGCGGGTGGGACCGCTCGAAGACACGCTCGCGCACGCCGTCGACCAGCAGGTCGCCGGCTTCGGCGAGGTCGCCACCCACGACGACCATCGCGGGGTTCAGCACACCGACCGCCTCGACGACGGCGTCGCCGATGCGCCGACCCGCCGCCCGCAGGCTGGAGATCGCATCGCGGTCGCCGTTCTTGGCCAGGGCGACGACGTCGGCGGAGGTGTGGACGGGGTGTCCGAGGTCGCGCAGGTGCGCGGCGATCGCCCATGCGCCGGCGGAGGCCTCGGCGCACCCGCGCTGGTCGCACCGGCACTTCGGTCCGTCGTCGTGAGGGATGTGCCCGAGGTCGCCGGCGCCGCCACGCGCCCCGTGCAGGACGCTGCCGCGCGAGATGATGCCCGCGCCGATGCCCATGCCGACCTTGACGACCAGCAGGTCGTCGGCGCCGGGGACGGAATCGGAGCGCAGCGCGCGGTGCACGCCCAGGGCGACCAGATTCGCGTCCTTGTCGACCACGACCGGTGCGCTGACGTGCTGGCCGATGCGGGCGGCGACGTCGTACCCGTCCCAGCCGCTCATGGTCGGTGGGCTGACCAGGCGGCCGGTGCGATGGTCGACGGGGCCGGGGACGCCGATGGCCACACCCAGGACGGGCGGCACGTCGTCGGTCGCCAGGCGGTCGAAGGCGGCGATCACGCGCGACAGGACGGCGTCGGGCCCGTCGTCGATGACGATGTCGTCGTCGAGTGCGGTCAGGACGCGGCCAGACAGGTCGGCCAGGCCGTACCGCGCGTGACTGCTGCCGATGTCGGCCACCAGCAGGCTGCCGCGGTTCTCGGCCAGGTCGAACACGCTGGCGGGGCGCCCGCCCGTGCTTCGGTCGGCAGCCTCAGTCCGGATGAGCCCGGCCTGGACGAGCGCGTCGAGCCGGTGCGTGGCCGTCGCGCGGGAGAGTCCGGACAGCTCGACGACCTGCGCCCGCGTCAGCGGTCCGTGCCGACGGAAGAGTGCGAGTACCTCGCCGTGTCCTGACACAGCGCTCCTTTCCTCGTGGTCCGTGTTCCTGGCCGTCACCGTAGTACGTCGGGCGCGCGGCGTCCGGGCGAGACCGTCCGGAAAGGCGGCTCCTCGAATTGACAGACCCCCCGGGTCGACTGAGGCTGGATGGGAGTGGTGAGCATGTCCGGCACCAACGGTCCGTACGGGAGGGGGCGACCATGCGTGAGCGATCATGCGCGAATGCGATGCTGCCCGCCGCCGGACCATCGTGGGTTCGACTCGCCCACGTCACGGACGCCGCCGCCGGGGACTCCCTCGTTGTGAGCGTGGCATAGTCGCACTCCCTCGGCTCCTCTGCCGCATGACTCCGACGCCTCGGCGGCGGCCCTCCACTCAGCAGGTCCCGGGTCAGGCCAGACCCAGGTAGGCCGACAGGTCGGCGATGATCGCGTCGACCGTGGCAGCGGCTGCCTCGCGCGCCGTGTCGAGGCTGTCGCCGACGGCGGTCACGGCCTCGACGTAGCACTTGAGCTTGGGCTCGGTGCCGGACGGACGGCAGATGATGCGGCTGCCCCCCTGCAGTCCCAGCCGGATGCCGTCGGTGGGCGGCAGGCCCTGGTATCCCTGCTCGAGATCGTCCAGGGACGTGACGGCGACGCCCGCCAGCGTGGCCGGGGGATCGGTGCGCAGCCGCTGCATCGCCGTGGCGATGAGCGCCAGGTCGTCGACCCGGACCGCCAGCTGGCCGGTGGCGTGCCAGCCGTGGCGGCGGTAGATGTCGTCCAGCAGATCGATGAGCGTGCGACCCTCGGCCTTGAGCGAGGCCGCCAGCGCCATGATCAGCACGGCGGCAGACATGCCGTCCTTGTCCCGGGCGATGTGCGGGGCGACGCAGTAGCCCAGCGCCTCCTCGTAGCCGAAGACGAGTCCCTCGACCTTGCCGATCCACTTGAACCCGGTCAGCGTCTGCTGCCAGGGCTGGTGGTGTGCGGCGGCCTGGCGCCCCAGCAGGTCGGACGACACGATCGAGCACGCGTACGTGCCCTCGACACCTCGGCTGAGCAGCGACTCGGCCAGCAGGGCGCCCACCTGGTCACCGGTGAGCATCCGGTGCCCGCCCTCGGTGCGCACCCCGACGGCGCAACGATCGGCGTCCGGGTCGTTGGCGATGATGACATCGGCGTCGACCGAGGCTGCCAGTTCGAGCGCGAGGTCCATCGCGCCGGGCTCCTCGGGGTTCGGGAAGGCCACGGTCGGGAAGGAGGGGTCGGGGTGAGCCTGGGCCTCGACGACGTGGGGGACGGCGAATCCGGCGCGCTCGGCCACCGCGGTCATCAGACGTCCACCGACGCCGTGCATCGGCGTGTAGGCGACCACGAGCTCGCGCGGCCCGTCGGGGACGAGCGCCGCGACGGCGTCGAGGTACGCCTCCGCGACGTCGGTCCCCAGCACCGTGTAGCCCGGGTCGCGTGGCAGCTCGTCGACCCGGCCGACGGCGTCGATGCAGGCGGCGATCTGGCCATCGATCGGCGGCACGATCTGGCTCGTGTCGGCGAGGTACACCTTGTAGCCGTTGTCGCGCGGCGGGTTGTGCGAGGCGGTGACCATGACGCCCGCCGAGGCGCCGAGGTGCCCGATCGCGAACGCCAGCACCGGCGTGGGCAGGTATTCGGGCAGCAGCAGTGCCCGGACGCCCATCGCCTGCATGATCTCGGCGGTGTCGCGCGCGAACACGTCGGAGTTCGTCCGGGCGTCGTACCCGATCACGACGCTGGGCTCGGGCGCGGTGTCGAGCAGGTGCTGGGCCAGACCGGCGGCAGCGCGGGCGACCGTGACGCGGTTCATCCGCATCGGCCCGGCGCCCAGCTCGCCACGCAGGCCGGCGGTGCCGAACTGCAGGCGGCCGGCGAAGCGCACGGCGATCTCCGTGGTGTCGCCCGAGTCGATCAGGGCGGTCAGCTCGTCACGGGTCTGCGGGTCGGGATCTTGCGAGATCCAGTCGCGGGCAGCGTCGATCGGGTCCATCCGTCCACGGTATCGGGGCGCGGCGCCGGCCGACGTCGCGCCGCCGACAGGGCGCGAGACGCCGTAGCCCTCAGACGCGGGGGAGCAGGTCCGCGAGCAGCGCCCCCATGCGCGTGGCGGCGGACTTGCCGGCTTCGAGGACCTCTTCGTGGTTCAGCGGAGCGTCCGAGATCCCGGCGGCCAGGTTGGTGACCAGCGAGATGCCCAGGACCTCCATCCCGGCCTCGCGGGCCGCGATGGCCTCGAGCGTCGTGGACATGCCGACCAGGTCGCCCCCGAGGATGCCCGCCATCTTGACCTCGGCGGGGGTCTCGTAGTGCGGGCCGGGGAACTGCACGTAGACGCCCTCGTCGATGCCCGGCTCGACCTCGCGCACCAGGTCGCGCAGGCGCTGGGCGTACAGGTCGGTGAGGTCGACGAAGTTCGCACCGACGATGGGCGACGTGGCGGTCAGGTTGATGTGGTCGCGGATGAGCACCGGCGTTCCGGGCGTCCACGCCGGGTTGAGGCCGCCGCAGCCGTTCGTCAGCACCATCGTGCGGACGCCGGCGGCCGCGGCCGTGCGGACGCCGTGGACGACGGACGCGACGCCCTTGCCCTCGTAGAAGTGGGTGCGGCCCAGGAAGACCAGCGCGCGCAGGTCGCCCACGCGGACCGAGCGGATCGTGCCACCGTGACCGGCGACCGCGGGCTTGCTGAACCCGGGCAGCTCCTCGGTGGGAATCTCGAACTCCGGCTCACCGAGGGCGTCGGCGGCGGGCAACCAGCCCGACCCCATCACCAGGGCGACGTCGTGGTCACCGCCTCCGGTGCGGTCACGCAGGACGTCGGCGGCTTCGCGGGCGAGGTCGTAGGGGTTCACCGGGTCAGCCTAGCGATCACCGGCGGGCGGAGGACGCCACGCGTCCAGCGCGGCGGTCGCGAGCCGCGCGGGTAGCCTACGAGCGTGCCGAAGATCATCGGGGAGTCGCTGGAGGAGCATCGCGTCGCCATGCGCCGACGGGTCTTCGACGCCTTGGTGGAGCTGTTGCAGGACCGACCGTTCGACGCGATCACGATGGCGGACCTGGCCACGCACGCGCAGGTCGGCCGCTCGTCGCTGTACAACCACTTCAAGGACAAGGAAGCGGTCGTCGTGGCCTTCGCCACGGAGGAGACCGGCCGTTACCTCGACCAGCTGAACGAGTCGCTCGCCAGCCAGACGACGCCGACCGCCCGGCTCGAGACCTACGTGCGGCACCACGTCGACACGTCGAAGGACTTCCACATCGGGCTCGGTCCCGAGTTGCGCGCGATGCTGTCGCCGGAGTCGGTCATGGCGATGCGCGAGCACGTCGTCGCGGTCGAGCAGGTGCTGCGCCAGATCCTCATCGACGGTGCGGCCCAGGGGGAGTTCGTCGTGGACGACGTCGACGCGATCGTCTCGCTGCTGCACGCGACGCTGTCGGCCAGACATGCGTCGGCCGACACCACCACGAGGTTCGTCCTCGCGGCAGTGTCGGCCGATCGCGGCTGACTCAGTCAGCGGGTCACTTGGTGACCTTGACGGTTCCCACCTTCACGTAGCCACGCTTCGTGTAGTTGGCGTTGCCGAAGTAGGCGGCGCGGATCGTCCACTTGCCCTTGGCCAGCTTCGGCAGGGTGACGGTGCGCTTGCCCTTGACCAGGTTCGCGGTCACGTACTTGCTCTTCTTGCCCTTGGTGAGCTTGACGCGGACCTTGCCGGTCGTGGCGGCGCCGCCGGCCACGGCGCGGACGCGGACGACGGCCTTGCCCTTCTTCTTCGAGGTGGGCTTCTTGCCGACCTTGACCTTGGCCTTGTACGCGGCGACCTTGGCGATCTTCACCGTGACGGTCGTGGAGGCACGCGCGATGCTCGTGTCCGCCGGGGTGAAGATGACCGTGTAGCGCTTCGTGCCGGCGGTCGTGGTGCGGGGGACCGCGAAGCGGACGGTCTGGCCGGCGGCGGTCGTGGTGCGCGTGCCGAGGCCGGCCACGGTCACGGTGCCGGGGACCTTCGTCGTGACGGTGACCGTCGCGCCCTTGGCGTACTTCGTCGAGACGTTCGACGCGACCGGAGCGGACACGAATCCGACCGGCGTGGCCGTCTCCCACGCGGCGAACTTCGCGCCGCCGCCGGGGTAGGTGTAGACGCCGTACCGGGTGTGAGCCGCGGTGAGGCCCTCGATCGCGTCGGCGTCGGCCTTGGAGATCTTCAGCTCGGCGGTGAAGGTGCCGTCGGGCCGCAGCTCGATGCCACCGTCGGCCGCTCCGCCGATCTTGTCGATGTCGCCGGCGAGCACGGCCCACCGGACGTCCGCGTTCTTGCGGGCGCTGGAGGCCGCGTTGGCCGTCGGGCGCCAGTTCGGCTCGTACTTGCCGAAGCCGACGTAGACGCCGGAGGAGCCCCCGGCCAGCGGCAGCCGGGTCGCCAGGACGTCCTGGGGGTAGTAGCCGGAGCCCTTCACCGTGACGGTGGCGGACTCGTCGGGTGCGAACGTCACCTTCGAGACGGACACGGCCGGAGCGGTCCGGGTGCGCAGGGACGCGCTGATCGGATCGAGGGCGGTGCCGGCCGGGTAGAAGGCCCCACCGTTGTACGAGAGCAGGTCCGAGCCGTCAGCCGTGATGACCGCCGGTGCGTTGGTGATCTCGGTGCCCGCGGCGGTCTGCGCGACCTTGCCGCTCAGGCTGACGTTCGCGAAGGCGACGTCGTCGTGAGTCTCTCCGTCACTGTCGACGGCGTCCACGACGAGCTGGGCCGACGAACCGGTGACGACGATGCGCGGGTCCGAGATCGTCAGGTCCAGAGCGCCCTCGTGGCCGGTGAACGTGACCGACCCCTGCGCGCCGACGGAGGCGGAGTCGGAGGCCCAGGAGCCCGACGCGTACGCGAAGGTGGTGCGGGAGCCGTCATCGGTGGCGGGCTGGGCGACGGTGACCTTGCCCTTCGCGATGGGGCTGGCGAGGTAGGTGCGGAACGAGGACTTCAGGCCCCAGCTGATGCTGCCGCTGACGATCTCCTGCGGCGCCTCCGCGGCGTGGGCGGTGGGGCTGAACGCGAGCACGCCGGCGGTCAGCGCTGCGACGGTCGTGCCCGTCAGCAGGCGACGCCCGCGAATCAGTGTCTGGGAAGACATTCGGGTCCTTTCGGAACGGGTCGGCACCCGCCGACCGCTATAGGTAAGGCATACCTTAGACTCCGGGGGTAAGGGTCACCTCAGTGGGGTCCCCCACCGAACCCGACGGGAGTGGATGAGTGCCGACACCGACCTTCTCAGTGCAGCGGGCGCGATCGACGGCAGCTGTGCTGTTGGCCACGGTGCTGTGTGTGCTCGCGCTTCCGGCGACGAGCGCCCAGGCGGTCGAGGCCGGCACGAAGGTCACCACCGGCACGATCACGTGGGGTGTGAAGTCCTCGTTCCGCGACTACGTCACGAGTCCGGTCGCCGACGGCGCCGTCGAGGTGGCACCGCCCGCGCAGAAGGACGGGAATGCGTTCGTCTTCCCCGCGGCCTCGGGCACGTGGGCCGATGTGGGTGTCGACGTCGGCACGCAGGGCTCGGTGCGCTTCCGCGGTCACGACGGCGCGCTCGACATCACGATCTCGAAGCCGCGACTGGTCGGGACGGGCAGTGCGGCCCAGTTGCGCGTCGACGCCAAGGACAGCGACGGCACGACGCACGCCGGCCTGGCCATCGCCGACGTCGTCCTCGAGGGGAACCTGACTCACGAGGGCCCGACCGTCACGGTCTCCAATGCTCCGGCCACGCTCACCGCCGGAGGCGAGAAGCTCTTCTCGCGCGACGGCGAGCCGCTGTATGAGGCGGGCACCGCGCTGGACGCGGTCTCGGCGAAGCTCACCCTGGAGACGAAGGCCGACCCGGAGGCCCCGACCGACCCGGCGGAGCCGGGCGAGACTACCGCGCCGCCCGCCGACGCTGGTCTGGCGAAGGTCACCGGCGGCACGCTGAGCTGGGGCCTGAAGGAGTCCTTCCGCTCCTACCTGAAGATGTCGTTCGTCGAGGCCACCACCCGAGTGATCGCGCCCGCCACCGACGACGGCGCCCAGACCACCTTCCGGCGGGCCACGGGGACCTGGGACTCCACGCAGGTCGACGTCCGCACCCGAGGCGGCATCCACGTCACGGGCCACCACGGCGTCATGGACTTCACGGTCGAGAACCTGCGGTTGGTCGTCGACGCCAAGCGCTCGCACCTGCGGGCCGACGTCCGCGACAGCGAGGACAACGTCCTCCCGGGGTTGGTCTTCGCCACGGTCGACCTGGGCAAGAAGGTCAAGGTCGCAGGGGACACCGTCACGATCACGGGCGCCCCGGTCACGCTGACCAAGGCCGGCGAGACGATGTTCGACTACACCGGGTCGCCCATGTACACCGCGGGCACGGCGCTCGCGCCCCTCAACGGCACCCTCACGGTGAAGGGCGCCACCGCGCCGCCGAAGACGACGCCGGCCAAGCCTGCCGCCAAGCCCGGTCGGGACAAGGCCGGCCGGTCCGCCGGCGCCACGAAGCGGGCCGGTCGCTCCGGCGAGTTGACGTGGGGCGTGAAGTCGAGCTTCCGGTCCTACATCACCGGCCCGATCGCCCGCGGCGCCGTCTCGGTGTCCGGCGGCGCCACGGCGGTGAGCGGCGGGTACCGCTTCGGCCAGTCCTCGACCTCGGCGCAGGCGCCTGATGCCACCGGCACCACGAACTACCGCGGTTCCGTGGCGTTCCGTGGTCACCACGGCACGCTCGACTTCGCCGTCTCGCAGCCTTCCGTCCGGGTCAACTCGCCGTCCTCGGCCGTCCTGAGCGCGTCGGTCACCGGGCGGGGCCGGATCGACATCGCCACCCTCGACCTGCGCGCCGGGGCCCGCAGTACGGAGTCGGGATGGGTCCAGTACGCCGGCGTGCCGGCCCGTCTCACCGCCGAGGGAGCACGCGTCTTCTCGTACCAGAACCGCGCGTTCTACGTGGCCGGCTCGCTGGTCGACCCGGTGACCTTCTCCGTGGGCTCCACCGCCGTCGCGCGCCGAGGGGGAGGTGTCGTCGCCGCGTCCACCTCCGCGCAGAAGTGGACCGCGCCGCCGACCCCGCCGGCCACCGCGGGACTCACCGTCGAGCAGGACGAGATCCGGGCCGGCGACAAGATCACCGCCTCGGGCACCGGCTTCCTCGCGAACGAGACGGGCATCCGCGTCGTGCTCTACTCGACGCCCGTCGTCCTGGCCGAGAACGTCACCGCCGACGCCACGGGCCGGGCGACCTGGACCGGCACGATCCCCGCCACCGTCGAGCCCGGGAAACACACGCTGACGTTCCAGGGCTCGGTCGATCGCGGTGTCGTGATCGACGTCGCCGCGGCGGAGGAGATCGTCGGTTGCAGGCTGACCGACGGTCGCCTCGACTGGGGCTTCAAGGAGTCCTTCCGCGCCTACGTCTCGGGCTCCATCGCCAACGGCGACTGGACCACGCGCGACGGCGCCCGGTACGAGACGCCCGAGTTCACCTGGTCGAAGGGCGCCGGTGTGCTGGACGAGAAGACTCGCGCGGGCGAGCTCGGCTTCGGCGGCGCCATCGAGTTCACCGGCCACGACGGCGCGCTGGACACGGTGATCGAGAACCCGGTCGTCCGGTTCGCCGACGAGAAGGCCGCGGTGCTCACGGTCGACTACTCCGGCGGCACCATGGACGCCGCGATGGCCGGCGAGGACGACAGCCGCACCCTCACGGGCGTGCCGTTCGCCGACCTCGACCTCGCCGCGGGCGAGCACAGCCGGCAGGGCGGCCGCGTGACCATCAGCGACGTCCCGGCCACCTTGACCAGTGCCGGCAGCGCCGCGTTCCCGAACTACGAGGCCGGCACGGCGCTGGACCCCGTGACCCTGACCTACACCGTGTCGAAGGACTGCGGGGCGGCCGCGGCGCCGGCGAGCGACGAGGAGCAGCAGGCCGTGGTCCTCGAGCCCGACGAGTTCGACACCGCGTCGGGCACCTCGCTGCCGCAGTGGGTCCCGTGGGTGGGTGGCGCGCTGCTCGGTGCGCTGGCCGCCATCGGCGCGACCGTCCTGATCATGCGCCGCCGGGAGGTCAAGGCATGAGGCGCCTCCTCGGCGTGCTGGCGTCGATCGTCCTGACCGCGTCCCTCGCCGCATGTGGCGGTGTCGCCGACGGCAGTAACCCCGGCCAGGGCGTCGACCTGCCGCCCCTGTCCGAGCTCGAGGCGACGCAGGCGCCGAAGGAGATCACCGGTCCCAGTACGGCGATGCTGGCCGAGCGCGAGGTCGAGCCGGTCGACGTGGGGGAGACCGCAGCCCTGCCCGCCACGGTGGTCTCGCACGTGCGGTCCGGCGACGTGAAGGTCAAGGTCACCGATACCTCGCGCATCGTCGCGTTCGACATGTCGGGCTCGATCGCGTCCACCCTCTTCGGCCTCGGCCTGGGGGACAACCTCGTCGCGCGCGACCGCTCGACCGACTTCCCCGGCGCCGAGGACCTGCCCCTCATCACCTCCGAGGGCCACGCCGTCAACGCCGAGGCCGTCCTGGCGCAGAAGCCGACCGTCATCATCACCGACGGCTCGATGGGCCCGCGCGACGTCGTCGAGCAGCTGGCCGACACCGGCGTGCCCGTGGTCTTCGTCGAGAAGGAGTCCAGCTTCGATGGAGCGGCCCGGCTCGCCCGCGACGTCGGCGAGGTCGTGGGCCTGCCGAAGACGGGCGCGGCGCTGGCCGAGCGCCTGCAGGCCGACATCGATGTCGCCCGCGCCGAGGTCGAGCGGTTCGTCCCCGAGAAGAAGTCCGACCGACTGCGGATGGTCTTCCTCTACCTGCGTGGCAACTCCGGCGTCTACTACCTGTTCGCCGAGGACTCCGGCGTGGGCGACCTCGTGGCGTCGCTCGGCGGCGTCGACGTGGCCAAGGAGCTGGGCTGGAAGGGGATGCAGCCGCTCACCGACGAGGCCATCATCAAGGCCAAGCCTGACCTCATCTTGCTGATGACGCACGGACTGGAGTCCTCCGGCGGCGTCGACGGCCTGCTCGAGGAGAAGCCGGCGATCGCGCTGACGCCCGCCGGCCAGACCAAGCGCTTCGTCGACATGGCCGACGGCGACATCCTGGCGTTCGGTCCGCGGACCGCTGGTGTCGTCGAGGCGCTCGGCCGCGCGATCTACGTCCCGGAGGCCCAGAAGTGATCCGGACGTGGTGAGCGCGGGCCGCCGCACCCTGGTGATCGTCGGCTTCGCCGTTCTGCTGGTGGGCGGCACGTTCGTGTCGGCGTCCGTGGGGCAGCTCCCCGTCAGTACGCGTGACGTCATGGGCGCTCTGCTGCACGGCATCGGCATCGACACCTCGTGGCGCCCCGACGACGCGATCATCGAGCAGACGCTCCTGCAGATTCGCTTCCCGCGCGTCGCCATGAGCATCCTGGTCGGTGCCACGCTGGCGGTCGCCGGTGCCGTGATGCAGGCGATCTTCGGCAATCCGCTGGCCGAGCCCGGAGTCGTCGGCGTCTCCGCCGGTGCCGCCCTCGGTGCGGCCATCGCGATCGCGTTCGGCCTCACGGCGTTCGGTGGGTGGGGCGTCGCGATCATGGCCTTCATCGGCGGTTTCGCGGCGACCGTCCTGGTCTACGCGACCGCCCGGGTCGGGGGCCGCACGGAGGTCGTCACTCTCCTGCTGACCGGCATCGCCGTCAACGCGTTCGCGGGTGCCGGCCTCGCCCTGGTCATGTTCGCGGCCGACACCGGGTCGCGCGAGCAGATCGTGTTCTGGCAGCTCGGCTCGATGAACGGCTCGCGCTGGAGCGAGGTGCTGATCGTCGGTCTCGTCGGCCTGCCCACGTGTCTGGTCGGCTGCCTGCTGGCGCGCCGGTACGACCTGCTCTCGCTGGGCGAGCGCACGGCGGCGCACCTCGGGCTGAGGGTCGAGCGCCTGCGCGTCGGCTCGATCCTGCTGGTCGCCCTGCTCACCGGCGTCGCCGTCGCCTTCGCCGGCATCATCTCGTTCGTCGGCCTCGTGGTGCCGCACCTGGTGCGGATGCTGCTGGGTCCGTCGCACCGCACGCTGCTGGTGGCGAGCATGCTCGGCGGCGCCGCCCTGCTGGTGTGGGCCGATCTGCTGGCCCGCACGCTCGTCACGGGCTCGGACCTGCCGATCGGTCTGTTGACGTCGCTCATCGGCGGACCCTTCTTCTTCTACCTCGTGCGCACGACGCGCGCGAAGGCCGGAGGGTGGGCATGACCGCCGCCTACGAGGTTCGCGGTGTCACGTGCCGCCTGGGCGGCCGCGAGATCGTGCACGGCGTCGACCTGGACATCCACCACGGCGAGGTGCTGGCTCTCGTCGGCCCCAACGGCGCCGGGAAGTCCACGCTGCTCGGCACCCTGACCGGCGACGTTCCGGTCGAGAGTGGCGAGGTCCGGCTCCTGGGTCGTCCGCTCGCGCACTGGTCCGCCGCCGATCTGGCCCGCACGCGCGGGGTGCTGCTCCAGGCCAACCAGGTGTCGTTCCCGTTCACGGTGCGCGAGGTCGTCGAGATGGGCCGCTCCCCGTGGGTCGGCCGCACCTCGGCGCAGGAGGACGACGCGGCGATCGCCGAGGCCATCGACCGCACCGACATCGCCCATCTGCTCGATCGCCCGTTCACGGCCCTCTCGGGTGGTGAGAAGGCTCGCGCCTCGCTGGCGCGCGTGCTGGCCCAGCAGACCGACGTCGTCCTGTTGGACGAGCCGACGGCCGCGCTGGACCTGCGCCACCAGGAGGAGGTCATGGTCGTCGCCCGCGACCTCGCTGCCGCGGGCCGCGCCGTGATCGTCGTGCTGCACGACCTGTCGCTGGCGGCGGCGCGGGCCGACCGCATCGCGATGCTCGCCGGTGGCCGGATGATCAGCGTGGGCACGCCCTCCGAGGTTCTGACGCCCGAGCGTGTCGAGGAGGTCTACGGCATCGCCGTGCACGTCCTGACCGACACCCCGGACGGGCACCTGATCGTCGTCCCACATCGTGGTCTTTCAGACACAGTGTCATCTTGATCTGACAACGTGTCATATCATTGAGCCACATCCACCAGAGAGGGCGATCATGACCGTGCTGCCGACCGAAACCGGGCTGTCCGTGCTGATGCGCGAAGGCTCCCAGGCCGAGCACAAGGACGCCGAGGGCTCCAGCTTCATGTCGTGCCTGCTCGACGGCCAGGTCAACGAGACCGGCTACACCGAGTACCTCGCGATGCTCCGTCCGATCTATGCCGCCCTCGAGTCGGTGGCCGCGGGTCTGGTCGACGACCCCATCGCCGGCGCCGTGATCGATCCCTCCATCAACCGCCTCGCCGCGATCGACCAGGACCTCGCGTACTGGTCCGGCGGCGCCGTGCCGTCGGTGCAGAGCGCGGCGGTCGACCGCTACGTCGCCCGGGTCGAGGCGTCCGCCGCCGATCCCGTGCTGTTCGTCGCGCACCACTACACGCGCTACCTGGGCGACCTGTCCGGCGGACAGGCCATCGGCCGCATCCTGGCGCGCACCTTCGACCTCCCCGAGGGCCAGGGCATCGCGTTCTACCAGTTCGACTCCGTGCCCAAGCCCAAGCCGTACAAGGACGCCTACCGCGCCTCGCTGGACGCCCTGCCGCTCACCGAGCGCGACCAGCAGCGCGTCGTCGAGGAGGTCAAGGTCGTCTTCGGCCTGAACGGTGCCCTGTTCGAGGAGCTCTCCACCCAGCTGCCGCGCTACGCGCGCTGAGACCCTCCCCGCGGGACTCCGTCGTCGAGTGCGGGACAATCGAGGCATGGCTCATGTCGTGATCATCGGTGGCGGACCCGGCGGATACGAAGCGGCGTTGGTCGCGCGGCGGTTGGGCGCCGAGGTCACGCTCGTCGAGCGCGACGGGATGGGCGGCTCGACCGTCCTGACCGACTGCGTTCCCAGCAAGACGTTGATCGCCACGTCCGACCTCCTGCATGAGGTCAGCCGCTCGGCCGAGCTGGGCGTCGAGGTGCCGCGCGCACCGCGCGCCGACCTCGCCTCGGTCAACGACCGTGTGCTGGGCCTGGCGCAGGCGCAGTCGGACGACATCGCCGAGCGCGTCGCCTCCACCGGGGTCACGATCCTGCGCGGCACCGCCCGCATCAGCGACGCGCGCGAGGTCGTCGCCTCGACGCCCGACGGCGAGATCCGACTGGCCGCCGACGGCATCCTCATCGCGACCGGCGCCCACCCGCGTGTCAGCGCCGACGCCCAGCCCGACGGCGAGCGCATCCTCACGTGGGAGCAGGTCTACGGCCTGCGCGAGCTGCCCGAGCACATGATCGTCGTCGGCTCGGGCGTCACCGGCGCCGAGTTCGCCAGCGCCTACAACGGCCTGGGCGCCGAGGTCACGCTGGTGTCGAGCCGCGACCGGGTGCTCCCGGGCGAGGACCCCGACGCGGCCACCCTGATCGAGGACGTCTTCACCCGCCGCGGCATGAAGGTCCTGGGGAAGTCCCGCATGGCCTCCACGCGCCGCGAGGGTGACCGGGTCGTCGTCACGCTCACCGACGGCCGCACCGTCACCGGCTCGCACTGCCTGCTCGCGCTGGGCTCGATCCCCAACACCGCCGACCTCGGCCTCGAGGAGGTCGGGATCGACACCGACGACGGTGGCTTCATCTCGGTCGACAAGGTCTCGCGGACGAACATCCCCGGCGTCTACGCCGCGGGCGACTGCACCGGCGTCTTCATGCTGGCGTCCGTCGCTGCCCAGCAGGGTCGCATCGCCATGGCCCACCTGCTCGGCGACGCCGTCCACCCGCTGGACCTGCGCAAGGTCTCGAGCAACATCTTCACGTCGCCGGAGATCGCTGCCGTGGGCGTCGGACAACGCCAGATCGAGGAGCAGGGCCTGCTCGTCGACACGGCGATGCTGCCGATCACGGCCAACCCGCGGGCCAAGATGCAAGGCGTCCACGACGGCTTCGTCAAGCTGTACGCGCGTCAGGGGATCGGCACCCTGATCGGGGGAGTGGTGGTCGGACCGCGTGCCAGCGAGCTGATCCACACCGTCTCGGTCGCGGTCTCGGCGTCCCTCACGGTCGACCACGTCGCGGACGCGTTCAGCGTCTACCCGTCCATGTCGGGCACCGTCAGCGAGGTCGCGCGCCGACTGCATCGACAAGTCTGAACCTTCAGTTGAAATTCAACCCGCCACGGCTGTAATCACACGCGTGTGGTTTCGCAGGTCAGACCCGAAGTGCTGGAACGCCCCTCGGATGTGTGTTCTGATGCGTGTGCTCCTTGCGTCACACGAGCACCAGTTGTACCCGCCACAGAATGGACTTCCCCCATGCATTCCTGGCCGACCCGCTGCAGCATCGGTCTGACCACGATCGCTCTCGTCGGAGCGTCCCTGCTCCTGCCTGCCCCGGCGCAGGCCGCCGGGACGGACATCGTCGAGACGCGGCCCACGCCGGCCGTCGCCGAGACGCCCGCCGAGGCGACCACGAAGGCTCCGGTCTCCGAGGAGGTCGAGGTCGAGCAGACCCCCGTCGCGACGACTCCGCAGGACGGCTCTGACGGTGCGGTCGAGCGCAAGCCCGTCGACCCCTTCCGCATGGTCGGCGTGACATGGGATGCCACGGCCGACGCCGCTGACGTGTCGGTGCGCGTGCAGGTGCGCACGAAGGGCACGTGGAGCGCCTGGCAGACGCTGGCCGTCGAGGAGAGCAAGGAGGGCGGACGCCCGGGCACCGAGCCGCTGTGGACCGACGCCCCCGCCGACGGCATCGCCGTCGACGTGAAGGCCGGCTCCGGCACGCTCTCGGGCGTCAAGGTGACGACGATCGATCCGGGGAAGTCGGAGATCGTCACGCCGTTCAGCCCGGCCGTGTTCCAGCCCGCCGTCGAGGCGGGCACGGACGAGGCGCCGCAGGAGGACGTGGAAGGCGCCCAGGACGGTCTCACCGAGTCGGTCGCGGCCGACGGCACGCCCAAGGTCGTGCCGATGCCCTCGATCATCACGCGCGCGCAGTGGAAGGCCGGCGCCGGCACCAGCTGCAGCGCCCCGGTGACGCGGCCGAAGGCGCTCGGCGTCGTCATCCACCACACGGCGGGCTCGAACACCTACACGAAGGCCGAGTCGGCCGCGCTCGTGCGCAGCTACCAGTCGTACCACGTCAAGGGACACGGCTGGTGCGACATCGGCTACAACTTCCTGGTCGACCGCTTCGGCCAGATCTTCGAGGGCCGCAAGGGCGGCATGACCAAGCAGGTCCGTGCCGCACACTCCGGCGTCGAGGCCGTGAACCAGTACGCGACCGGCGTCTCGATGATGGGCCACTTCGACAACGCGCAGCCCAGCGCGGCGTTGAAGACCGCCGTCGTCAAGCTGGTCGGCTGGCGACTGAAGTTCTTCGGCGCCAACGCCAAGGGCACCTACACCGCGGGCGGCAAGAAGTACCAGGTCATCAACGGGCACCGCGACGTGAAGTCGACCGCGTGCCCGGGCAAGTACGGCTACGCCTGGATCAGTGCCGTGGGCGGCCTGCGCGACCGGGCGCACACGTACATCTCGAAGGCGACCTCGGCGGCCGGTGCCCCGGCCCCGGCTCCCGCACCCGCGCCCGCGCCGAAGCCGACTCCCGCACCGCCGAAGACCTTCAAGACCCCCACCGGGGTGAAGGTCAGCACGGCGCCGACCACCGCGACGGTCACCTGGAACAAGGTCGCCGGAGCCACCCACTACCGCCTGGCGGTCTCGCCGACGGGCAGCGGGAAGGGCGCGAAGTTCTACAACGTCTCGACCAACCGGGCCACCGTCACCGGGCTGCACGCGCGCCGGGTCTACGTCTTCCGGGTCTCGGTCTACCAGCCGTCGCCGAAGAAGCGGCTCACCCCGTACACGGCCAAGCCGTTCCCGACGGCCCGTACGAAGGCGTTCACGGCCCCCACGGGCGTCCGCGCCACGTCGCGCGGCCGGAAGGCGCTGAAGCTCACGTGGAACGCTCAGGCGGGCGCTCCGGGCTACCGGGTGCAGATCGTCCAGGCGGGCAAGTCCACGGGCAAGCGCTACGTGATGACGCGCACCAACTCGGTCAAGATCACGAAGCTCAAGCCGAACACGCGCTACCAGATCCGCGTGGCCGTCACGTACCCCACGAAGGAGCGGGTCAGCGCCTACACGAAGGCCCCGTTCGCGACGGCCCTCACCCGACCGCTGGTCCCGGCTGCCGCACCGAAGCCCGCGCCGAAGCCGGCCCCCAAGCCGGCTCCGAAGCCCTCGGCCAAGAACGCCGTGACGCCGTCGAACGGCAAGATCGTCTTCAAGGGCCACGGCTACGGCCACGGCATCGGTATGAGCCAGTACGGCGCCGAGGGCGGCGCCCGCGCCGGCCAGAAGTACGACGCGATCCTGCGCAAGTACTACCCGGGCACGACGCTGAGCACGAAGACCGCCACGATCCGGGTGCAGATCACGGCCGACACGGGCAACTCGGTGCACGTGCGGCCGAAGTCGGGACTGAAATTCCGTCGCCTGTCCGGAAACGCCGTGTCCGTGCTGCCGACGTCGGTGAGCGGCCGCGCCGTCTCCGCCTGGTCCATCGACCTGGCGAAGGGCGACGCGAAGAAGAACACGCTGTCCTACAAGTCGGGCTCGAAGTGGTACGCCCACACCACGTTCTCCGGCGATGCCCAGTTCGAGGGCCCGGCGACGATCAGCCTCGTCCTGCCGAACGGCTCCACGCGGGCCTACCGCGGCGCGCTGCGCTCGGCGCGGCCCACCGCCACCACGCGCGACACCGTCAACGTGCTCAGCCTCGAGGCGTACCTGCGCGGCGTCGTGGCACGCGAGATGCCCGCCAGCTGGAGCATGGAGGCGCTCAAGGCCCAGTCGGTCGCCGCGCGCACGTACGGCTCGCGGTACCTGGGCTCGAAGAAGCACTTCGACATCTGTGACACGGTCTCGTGCCAGGTCTACGGCGGCCACGCCGACGAGCACCCGCGCACCAACGAGGCGATCGCGGGGACGGCGGGCAAGATCCTGACGTACCAGGGCGCGCCGGCGCTGACGCAGTTCTCCAGCTCGTCGGGCGGCTTCACCAACCAGGGGTCGACCCCGTACCTCAAGCCCGTCAGCGACCCGTGGGACGCCTGGAGCGGCAACAAGAACCACGCCTGGAGCCAGACGGTCACGACCGCCGCGATCCAGAAGAAGTACTCGATCGGGACCCTGAAGTCGGTCACGATCACCCGGCGCAACGGGCACGGAAACCAGGGTGGCCGCGTGGTCTCGATGACCCTCAAGGGGTCGAAGTCCAGCAAGACCATCTCCGGCGTCGACGCCCGGTGGGCCTTCGGTCTGAAGTCGGACTGGTTCGGCTTCTGAGATTCGGCAGTGGGATGATCGTCCCATGCTGAGTGCCCGCCTCTGGATCACGATCGTCACGGCCACCCTGGCCAACGCACTCTCGCTCGGCCTCGCCGCGTGGATCCTGCAAGGCTTCACGCTGGCGCCCGCCTGGTGGGTCGTCGCGGTCGTGCTGTTCACCGTGCTCAGCGTGGTGCTGCGCACGGCCGCGCTGCGCGTGAGTGACTCCCGGTGGCTGCGGGTCTCGACGATCACCGGAGGCCTGGCGCTCACCGCGATCGCACTGGCGCTGACCGACGTGATCGTCCCGGACTCGGGCTTCGACATCGACGGCTGGGGCACGTGGGTCGTCGTCACGCTCGTCGTCTGGGCGGCCGGCGTCGCCTTCGGCGAGGTCGACCACCACGCCCCCGCCTCGACGCCCGGCCTCTCGCCCGACACCCGCGCGGCCGCCCGCGCGGGCGAGGGCCGCGCCTCCTGATCCGACCCGGTTCGCACCCCCCGCGTACGACGAAGCCCCGGCCAGCAGGCCGGGGCTTCGTGCGTTTGCGGGACGGTCAGGCGTCCTTGATGTCGGCGATCACGGCGCCGGCGCCGATGGTCTCGCCGATGACGGCCACCAGGCCCACGATCGAGCCGGCCTTGTGGGCGTTGATGGGCTGCTCCATCTTCATCGCCTCGATGACGACGACCAGATCGCCCTCGGCGACCTCCTGGCCCTCCTCGACGGCGAGCTTGACGACGGTGCCCTGCATCGGCGACGTCAGCGAGTCGCCGCTGGCCGCGGCGCCGGCGGACTTGCCACCCTTGCGCTTGGCCTTCTTGCCGCCGCCCGCAGCGGCGGCGCTGGCGCCCAGGCCACCGGGCAGGATGACCTCGACGCGCTTGCCGCCGACCTCGACGGTGACGCGCTCGCGCTCGCCGGCCTCGTCGGTCTCGTGACCGCCGCTGTAGGGCTCGAGCTGGTTGTCGTAGTCGGTCTCGATCCACGTCGTGTAGACGTCGAACGAGCCCTCGGACGCGTTGTACGCCGGGTTGTCCAGCACGTCGCGGTGGAACGGGATGACGGTCGGCATGCCGTCCACGACGAACTCGTCCAGCGCGCGCCGCGAGCGCTCGATGGCCTGCTCACGCGTGGCACCGGTGACGATCAGCTTGGCGACGAGGGAGTCGAACGCGCCGGGGATGGTCTCACCCTCGACGTAACCCGAGTCGACACGCACGCCGGGGCCCGCCGGCGGATCCCACTTCGTGAGGGTGCCGGGTGCGGGCAGGAAGCCGCGGCCGCCGTCCTCGGCGTTGATGCGGAACTCGATCGAGTGGCCGCGCAGCGGCGGGTCGTCGTAGCCCAACTCCTCGCCGGCGGCGATGCGGAACATCTCGCGGACGAGGTCGACACCGGCGACCTCCTCGGAGACCGGGTGCTCGACCTGCAGGCGGGTGTTGACCTCGAGGAAGCTGATCGTGCCGTCCATGCCCACGAGGAACTCGCAGGTGCCGGCGCCGACGTAGCCGGCTTCCTTGAGGATCGCCTTGCTGGAGGTGTAGAGGCGCTCGACCTGGTCGTCGGACAGGAACGGCGCGGGCGCCTCCTCGACGAGCTTCTGGTGGCGACGCTGCAGCGAGCAGTCACGCGTCGAGATGACGACGACGTTGCCGTGCTGGTCGGCCAGGCACTGGGTCTCGACGTGGCGCGGCTTCTCGAGGAACTTCTCGACGAGGCACTCGCCCCGGCCGAAGGCGGCGACGGCCTCACGGACGGCCGAGTCGTAGAGCTCGGGGATCTCCTCCATGGTCTTGGCGACCTTGAGGCCACGGCCACCGCCGCCGAAGACGGCCTTGATGGCCACGGGCAGGCCGTTCTCCTGCGCGAAGGCGATGATCTCGTCGGCGCTCTCGACGGCGTCCTTGAGGCCCGGCGCCAGCGGCGCACCGGCCTTGAGGGCGATCTGCTTGGCCTTCGCCTTGTCGCCGAGGGCGTCGATGGCGGCCGGCGGGGGACCGATCCAGGTCAGCCCGGCGTCGATGACGGCCTGGGCGAACTCGGCGTTCTCGGACAGGAAGCCGTAGCCCGGGTGCACGCTGTCGGCCCCGCTGCGCTCGGCCACGGCCAGGATCTTGCCGATGTCGAGGTAGGAGTCGCCCGGGGTGGAACCCTCGAGCGAGTAGGCCTCGTCGGCCAGCCGGACGAACAACGCGTCGCGGTCGGGCTCGGCATAGACCGCCACGCTGGCGATGCCGGCGTCCTTCGCGGCGCGGATCACACGCACGGCGATCTCGCCACGGTTGGCGATCAGGACCTTCTGCAGGGGCTTGCTCACGAATACTCCTTCAACGAGGGGCTGCCCGGCGAGTCTATTGGTGTCAGGTCCAGAGCGGGCAGGGCAGGTCGGATTGTGGTTCAACCTGCCCTGCCGCCCGCGATGTGACTGAGTAGTTCAGCAGGCGCCTGCCTTCTTCGCGCCGTACTCGGCCTGCTTCTGGGTGTATCGGTCGCCGGCCGAGGAACTCAACTGCTGAATCAGGCCTTGGCAAGAGAAGCCCGTCATGTCGAGGTAGTTCTTGGCGGACTCGACGGCCTCCGCATTCCAGTTCACATCCAGGCTGTCCACTGCCGCAGTAGCGTCGGCATCCGAGTAACCGTCGCCCGCGTCGGAGGAAAGCTGGCGGATGAGTCCCTCGCGCGAGAATCCGGCGAACTCCAGGTAGTTCTTGGCTGAGCGGACGGCGTTCTGCTGCTGCTTCGTGAGCTTGGGCGCAGCCTTTTCAGTCTTTGCCTTCTTCTTGGTCTTGGTCGTGCCGGACTCCTCGGTCGACTTTTCGCTCTCGGTGTTCTTCTGGGCCGAAGCGGTCGTGTCTTCCTTGTCTCCAGACGAGTCCGAGCCGGATCCACCCATGGCCGAACCCACGATGGTGAGGGCGACAAGCGCGAGCGGAATGATGAAGCGCTTCTTCTTGAACCACGGGCGAGTCGCCTTGGCGTATGCCTTGGCCGCGGCAGCGGCGGCCTTTGGGTTCGTATTGGGATCGTTGAACTGCGGAGTCTCGGACATGGGTTCCCCTCGATTTGGTATTTGGAGCGACGTTTGTGACCAACGGTGTATTTGGACAAACGTCTAGAGATTAGGTGCCTCCGGATGTTGCGCGCGCCCACTTCGCGCGATGTAGCCCGAAGATGGTCAAACCGGGCCATGTTGTGACTTGTCCAGAGACGGGTTAATGCCTGTTAACCTGCGGGCATGGACTTCGAACTGTCACGCGAGCACGAGGACTTCCGGCACGTCGTTCGGTCGTTCGCGAACGAGCGGATCGCGCCCCACGTCGCCCAGTGGGACAAGGACCACCACTTCCCGGTCGACGTCGTACGCGCCATGGGCGACCTCGGTCTGTTCGGTCTGACGGCACCGGAGGAGTTCGGTGGATCCGGCGCGGACTTCACGAGCCTGTGCATCGCGATCGAGGAGCTCGGCCGCGTCGACCAGTCGATGGGCATCACCCTCGAGGCCGGTGTGGGCCTGGGCATCAACCCGATCCAGACGTTCGGCACGGCCGAGCAGAAGGAGCGTTGGCTGCCCGACCTGGTGGCCGGTCAGGCGCTCGCGGGCTTCGGCCTGACCGAGCCCGGCGCGGGCTCCGATGCCGGCGCCACGGCGACGAAGGCGGTCCTGGACGGCGACGAGTGGGTCGTCGACGGAGCGAAGCAGTTCATCACCAACTCCGGCAGCGAGATCACCTCGCTCGTCACCGTCACCGCACGCACCGGCACCCGTGCGGACGGCCGTCCCGAGATCTCGGCGATCGTCGTGCCGTCCGGCACGCCCGGCTTCGTGGCTGAGGCCGGCTACGACAAGCTCGGCTGGCACATCAGCGACACTCACCCGCTGTCCTTCACCGGCGCGCGCGTCCCGGCGGACCACCTCCTGGGCGAGCGGGGACGCGGCTACGCCCAGTTCCTGGCGACGCTCGACGACGGTCGCGTGGCGATCTCGGCGCTGGCCCTGGGTCTCATCGAGGCCTGCCTCGAGGCGTGTGTGCAGTACGCAGGGGAGCGGCAGACGTTCGGCGGCCCGATCGGGCGCAAGCAGGGGGTCGCGTTCCAGATCGCCGACCTCAAGGTCATGGCGGATGCGACGCGAGCGCTGACCTACCAGGCAGCAGCGATGAAGGACGCGGGAATCACCGGGGCCCGCTTCAAGCAGGCCGCGTCGGTGGCGAAGCTGTACAGCTCCGAAGCCGCCGTCACGGCGACGCGCGTGGCGACGCAGGTCTTCGGCGGCTACGGATTCATGGAGGAGTACCCGGTGGCGCGGTTCTACCGCGACGCCAAGATCCTCGAGATCGGCGAGGGCACGAGCGAGGTCCAGCGCATGCTCATCGCTCGCTCGCTCGGTCTCCCGGTGGAGTGACCGACGGGTCGCTCGCGCGCCGGCGCCGCACGACGAACGCGCCGATCGCGACCAGCACGACGAGCAGGGCCGAGCCCAGGCCGACCGGCAACCACGGGAAGCCGCTCTCGACCGCGCTTTCGTCCGTACTGTCGGCCGGAGATTCCGTGGGCGTGGTGTCGGCCGGGGGCTCGGCGTCCGTCGAAGCCGACGTCGCGCCCGGGGTGACCAGGCGTGAGTCCGCCTGCGGAGGGGTCAGGCCGTCGACCTCTTCGTACTCGGGAGCGCCGGTGCCTGCAGTGCCGTGGGTCTTGACGGTGAGCGTGTAACTGATCGCAGCGACAGCGTCCTCGGGCAGCGAGACCAGGATGTACCGCAGGCCGGGCAGCGACGATCCTGCCCACCAGCTTTCGACGACGTGCCGGTGCTCGGGGGCGACGGTGTACGCCTGGCGGCCCCACCGGAACGCGTTGGGCTCGTCCGGGGGCAGGCTCGTGTAGGACGTCCAGTCGTCGCTGAGCGCCATGTCGGTGTAGTCGCCGCCGACCTCCTGACGCAACGGGCCGGTGATCTGCAGGTCCGGGTTCGCGAAGTCCGTCACGCTGGGACGGGTGATACGCGCGTCGAACTGGGCCTGGAGGTGCTGTCCCCAGTCGAGGGGCACGGCGACGGCCTGGGTCTCGCCGGGGTTGATGTCCAGTGCGTACGTTCCGTCGTTCACCACGGGCGCGTTCGAGACCGAGGTGCCGGGGACCACCGTGTCATCGGGGGACCCGGGAGTCAGCGGGGTCCAGGCGGGACGCTCGGGGGTGTCCGCGGTGGAGGTCTGCGTCGCGCCGGCGATCGGAGGTTCTTCGTAGATCGCGATCTCGACGGGCTCTCCGGCCAACTCCTCGGGGCGGCTGTCCTGGGTGACCTGCACATACACGACCGGTGAGGTGGCGCAGGCTTCGTCGCGCGATGCCGTGCTGGTGCCGGCGTAGCCCAGAGAGCCTCGCGCGAAGCTCGACTCGCGGCCGCACCGGTTGCCGGCATCGTCGGAGTGGGTCAGCACGGAGATCTTCTGCCCCGAGTTGCCGATGTCGGTCGAGCGGTGGGCGGCACCGACGTGGATCGTCGAACCCGGCGCCGTGCGCTCGATCCGATACCAGAGCTCGCCCTTCCGGCTCGGGAAGGTGTCGAGCCACTGACCCGTGGTGACGGTCGGAGCGCCGGAGGGCGTCGGGGTGCCTTCGACGGGAGTGCCGCTCAGGTCGAACGGCCGCGAGGCCCGGGTCTGGGCCGTCGAGAGCGTGTCGACGAGGTCCTCGGCGCTGGCGGCGTCGTAGTAGGTGCCGTTGCCCCGGTCGGCGATGCACTGCAGTTTCGCGCGGGCCTTGCCCTTGACGTCGAGTCCGACGACGTCGACCCGCAGGTCGAAGCCCTTCTTCGTCAACTGGGCGGCCACCCGGCACGGGTCGGGGTCGCAGGTCGGCTCGCCGTCGGAGACCAGGACGATCGTGCGCTGGCCCTCGGCGCCGAGATCCTTCGCGGCCTCGCGCAGCGCGTGACCGATCGGCGTCTCGCCGTAGGGCTTGTAGTCGTCGACAGCGGACCTGAGCTCGTTCCGGTTGTCGAGACCGAGCGCCACCACTTGCTGGGAGTCGGTGCAGGCACCGGGCTTGGAGGCGTCGAAGACCGTGGCGCCGTACACGCGCAGGCCGACGGGCTGGTCCTCGGGGAGCTGGTCGATGACGGTGCGCAGGGCCGATCGTGCGGCCTTGATCTTGGTGCCGCCGCCGGAGACCTTCTCGGCCATCGAGCCGGAGGCGTCCAGCACGAGCATCATCGAGCCCGTCTCGGCTGCCTCGGCCGGTTGGGCGCCGACGGATGTGGGCGCGAGTCCGACGACGGCCGCGAGGGCCGCCGCCACGATGGTGGCGGTCGTTCTCATGCGTCTCCCCGAGATGTGCAGATGCGAGTCTCACCTCGCATCTGGTCGTTGGTTCCCAGCATGTCAGAACAGTGCGGGGGAGTGACCAGTTTCGACGCGAGACGTCTCATCGAGGCGACCGCTCACGACGACGCAGGTACGTGAGGGTCGCCGAACCGGGAGGCGAATCGCCACCCGGAGGTTCAGTCAGGGCTCAAAGAGCTGTCATCTGGCGGCACGGCAGCGGGATGTGCACCGAGCCGTTGCCGAAGTCGACCTGGACCGAGTTCTGGCCCTGGACACTCAGGACGCGACCGAGGCCGAACGAGTCGTGGGACACCCGGGCTCCCGGCTCGTAGATCTCGGCGGCAACATCGGGCTTCTTGGGGAACGGGCTGCTTGCGAGGTGGCGTCGGGGGCGCTGTGAGGTGGTCATCGTGTTCCATTCTCCCACGCCGAGCCTGATCAGTGAACAGATTCGTTCATCCATGAGACGGTGGCTGACCCGATTCGTCGATTCCGGGCCGCCAGCGGGCTCAGCCGCGTCGCCGACGCAGCAGCACCGCGAGCCCGCCCGCGAGGACGATCACGGCGGCAGCGCCGCCCACGAGCCACGGCACCATCGACGCGGACTCCCGGGTCTGGTCCGAGGAGGGCTTCTCGGCCTCGGAGGCGTCCTCCGCGGCGGCCGTGACCGGCGAGTCGACCAGGCGGGAGTCGGCGGCCGGGGCGGTCAGGCCCTCGACCTCCTCGTACTCCGGCGCCACACCCGGCAGCGCATCGTCGCGCTCGATGGTGAGCGTGTACGGCAGGTTCGCCTGGTCGCCCCGCAACTTCAGGTTGACCACCACGTAGTGCAAGCCGGCCAGCGAGGCGCCCTTGCGCGCCGGTTGGGTCTGCAAGCGGTGGGCCGGATGGGCTGGCCACGAGATCGCGCCCTTGCGGAATGGGGTGTTCTCGCGAATGAGCGCGATCGGCAGTCCGGTCCAGTCCTTCGGCTCCTTGGCGAACATGCTGACGGTCACGTCATGGCGCATCGGGTTGATCACCGTCACGTCGACGTCGCTCCCGGCAGCGGCGGCGTCACGCACATCGTCGTTCAGCGTGGCGTCGAACTGGGCCCGGAGCTGCTGGCCCCAGTCGACCGGGACGGCCAGGACTTGGGTCTCACCGGCGCTGATGTCCATCGCGTAGCTGCCCGGCTCCACGACGGGGGCGTTGGCGACGCTGCTGCCGGGAACCACCTCGGTGGGCGTCGACGGGGTGACCGGACTCCACCGGGGCTCCTCGCCGAGGGTGCTCGCATCGGGTGCGGCCGCCATCGGCGGCTCCTCGTACACCGCCAGCTCGATGGGCCGGCCCTCGATGCCGCCGACGGCGCGCTCGACACCCAGGGCGAGCTCGGGCTCGGAGTGGCACGGCGACTCGCGATCACGGGTCCATGACGACACGGCGCCGTAGTAGATCGGGGTCCGGCTGGACATGTCCAGTCCGTAGGTCGTGCCCGCCGAGCACCACTGGCCGCCGGTCTGCATGATTTTCAGGACGGCGGCCGCACCCAGGTCGCCGCTGACGCCGCTGATCACGGCCCCGACATGGAACGTCGAGCCGGGCGCGGTGCGCCGGAGGCGGTAGTGCGCCATGGCATCGGTCGCGATGGTGTCGGTGTACTGGCCGAGCTCGATCAGGGGCGCCTCCGCGATGGCGGGCGTGCCTCGAACGGGCGTGCCCGTGAGGTCGAACGGTCGCGAGGCCCGCACCGAGGAGACGCGCAGGCTGTCGGTCAGGCTCTCGGCGTCGTCGGCGTCGTAGTAGGTGCCGTTGCCCGCGTCGGCCACGCACTGCAGCGTCTTCTTCGCCCGTCCCGACACGTCGAAGCCGACGACGTCGATGCGCAGGTCGATCCCGTCCTTCGCGATCTCTCGGGCGACGACGCACGGGTCGGGGTCGCACGTGGGCTCGCCGTCCGAGACGAGCACGATCGTGCGCTGTCCGGTGTCGCCGAGATCCTTGGCGGCCTCGCGCAGCGCGTGGCTCGTGGGCGTCCAGCCGACCGGCTCGTAGTCCGCCACGGCGCGGCGCAGGTCCTCGCGGTTGTCCGTGCCGAGGTCGACGATGCGCTCGGAGTCGGTGCACGCCGCCGGGTCGTCCTCGGCCACGTCGCTGGCGCCGTAGACCCGGAAGCCGACCTTCTGCTCGGCCGGCAGGGCGTCGATCACGGCGTTCAGTCCGTCCTTGGCGGCCCGGATGCGGGTGGTGCCCCCTCCGGTCTTCTCCGCCATCGAGCCGGATGCGTCCATCACGAGCATCATCGCCGTGGCGCTCTCGGGCTCGTCGGCCGTGGCGGCCGGCCAGGACAAGGCCATCATCGCCAGCGCGATCGTGCCGATCAGCGACATCACCTTGGTCACGTGTTCCCCCTCAGCATCAGCAGCGTCGCCGGACATCGTGCCACGAATCAGCGCCAGAGGGAGGTCCACTCCTGGCCGAGGTCGCGCATCATCTCGCGCACGACGGGCACGCTGACGCCGACGACATTGTGGTGATCGCCCTCGATCCGGGTCACGAACGCCGCGCCGAGGCCGTCGATCGTGAAGGCGCCCGCGACCTGCAGCGGCTCGCCACTGGCGACATAGGCGTCGATCTCCTCGTCCGTGACGTACGCGAAGTGCACCCGGGTGGCCGCGTGGCGGACCACCTCCTCGTCCCCGAGTCGCAGGCAGTGACCGGTGTGCAGGACGCCCACGTTGCCGCGCATCGCGTACCACCGGCGGCGGGCGACTTCGGGCTCGTACGGCTTGCCCAGGATCTCGCCGTCGAACTCCAGCACCGAGTCGCAGCCGAGCACCAGGGCGTCCCGGTGGCTCACGGCGACCGCGCGGCATTTCAGCCGCGCCAACTCGGTCGAGAGCTCGGCGGGGGTGTCCGCGACGATGAGCTCCTCGTCGACGCCCGAGACGACGACCTCGGGGTCGATACCGGCACGGCGCAGGGTCGAGAGCCGGGCCGGTGAGGCCGAGGCCAGGACGAACCTCATCGGGCCTCGCGATCGTCGTCGGCCGGGGCGGCGCCGTGCGTCGCGGGCTCGGCGTCGAGGTCGGGGCGGGCCAGGACGGCGTCGATCAGCTGCTGCGTACCGCCGACGCACAGCCACGACGTGTCGACGTCGGCGGCGATGAACCAGGCGTGGTCGGCCGGCCAGGTGAGCGAGGCCGGCGGGAGCGGCCGCTCGACGTCCGTCGCGTACGGCTGCGCGCCCCACTGTCCGACGTCGGCGGCCGGTCCGCGGAAGAGCAGGTAGGAGCGCTCGCCGTGCAGGTCGACCCTCGGACCCTCGGTGACCTCCTCGCTGAACGCGGGTCGGTTGCGCGGGGGAGTGGGCCGGAACCACAGGTCGCGCAGCCAGTTCGACCGCACGACCGAGTACGCGCGTCCCTGGTCGGTCAGCTCGCCCCAGCCGTCCCAGAGCCCGAAGAAGACGTCGTCGGGTGTCCGCGTGTACCCGGCGGCGAGCTCGACGACGAGCGCCATGAGGGCGGTGTCGCTGCGGTACTGCTCGGACTCGCCGTCGTCGTACCGGACCGTGGCGTACGCCTCGAATCCGGCGGGGCCTTGGGTCGCGAGGGTCCTCCAGTCGGCCTCGGACCGGACGAACCAGTCGGCGGACGCGACATCGGGGTCGTGGCGCAGGGTCATGGCCCGATCGTTCCACACCGTCGCCCGGGGGAAGTCCTCCCGGGAAACGGTCAGGCCGACGTCACCAGGAGGAGGCGCGCCACTGGCCGCGGCCGAAGCGGTGCACCGTGCGGTGCTGTCGCGTGGGGTGGCCCCACTGGCTGCGGGCCGGGAGCGCCTCGCCCTCGGCCGCTGCCGCCGCCGCGTTGCGGGCGGCGACGACGGCGACGAGCGCCGCCAGCTCCTCCGGCGTCGGGTCGCCCTTGACCACCCGGAGCAGCGGCTGCTGCTCCGGGGCGTCGGGGGTCTGCGTCTCGTCGGACATCAGAGCGGGATGTTCCCGTGCTTCTTGGGCGGCAGCGACTCGCGCTTGGTCGCCAGCAGGCGCAGTGCCTTGACGATCTCGGCGCGGGTCTGGCTGGGCTTGATGACCCCGTCGATGTAGCCGCGCTCGGCCGCCACGTACGGGTTGCACAGCGTGTCCTCGTACTCGGTCATCAGCTCGGCGCGCAGCGCGTCGGGATCCTCGGCCGCGGCGATCTCGCGGCGGTACAGGATGTTGACGGCACCCGAGGCGCCGACGACCGCGATCTGCCCGGTCGGCCACGACAGGTTGATGTCAGCGCCCAGGTGCTTGGAGCCCATGACGTCGTAGGCGCCGCCGTAGGCCTTGCGCGTGATGATCGTGACGAGCGGGACGGTGGCCTCGGCGTACGCGTAGATCAGCTTCGCGCCGCGGCGGATGATGCCGTTCCACTCCTGGTCGGTGCCGGGCAGGAAGCCGGGCACGTCCACGAACGTCAGGACCGGGATGTTGAAGGCGTCGCAGGTGCGGACGAAGCGCGCGGCCTTCTCGGAGGCGTCGATGTCGAGGCAGCCGGCGAACTGCATCGGCTGGTTGGCCACGACGCCGACGCTCTTGCCCTCGACCCGGCCGAAGCCGATGACCAGGTTGGGCGCGAACAGCGGCTGGACCTCGAGGAACTCCTGGTCGTCCAGCACGGTCTCGATGACGGTGCGGATGTCGTAGGGCTGGTTCGCCGAGTCCGGGATGAGCGTGTCGAGGGCGATGTCGAGGTCGCTGGGCTCGAGGTCGACGACCTCGGGGAACGCCTCGGGCTCCTCCATGTTGTTCTGCGGCAGGTAGGAGATCAGCGCCTTGACGTACTCGAGCGCGTCGTCCTCGTCGGAGGCCAGGTAGTGCGAGTTGCCGCTCTTGGTGTTGTGCGTGCGACCGCCGCCGAGCTCCTCCATCGTGACGTCCTCGCCGGTGACCGTCTTGATGATGTCCGGTCCGGTGATGAACATGCCCGAGGTGCCGTCGACCATGATCGTGAAGTCGGTGACCGCGGGGGAGTAGACGTGGCCGCCGGCGCAGTTGCCCATGATCAGGCTGATCTGCGGGATGACGCCCGAGGCGTGCACGTTGCGGCGGAAGATCTCGCCGTACAGGCCGAGCGAGACGACGCCCTCCTGGATGCGGGCGCCGGCGCCCTCGTTGATGCCGATGATGGGGCAGCCGGACTTGATCGCCAGGTCCATGACCTTGGTGATCTTCTCGCCGTAGACCTCGCCGAGGCTGCCGCCGAAGATGCTGAAGTCCTGACTGAAGACGCACACCTGACGGCCGTCGATCGTGCCGTAGCCGGTGATGACGCCGTCGCCGAGCGGACGGTTCTTGTCGAGGCCGAACGCCGTGGCGCGGTGGCGGGCCAGCGCGTCGAGCTCGACGAACGAGCCCTCGTCGAGGAGCTGCTCGATCCGCTCACGCGCGCTCTTGCGATCGCGGGCGTGCTGCTTCTCGGCGGCACGATCGGCCACCTCCACGGTGGCCTCGTGGTGGCGTCGTTCGTACTCGGCCAGCTTTCCGGCGGTGGTGTGGAGCTCGGGGTGCTCCTCCAGCGGGACGTCAGGCAGGGCGTCGGTCATGGCGAACACCTTAACCGGAGCCGTTTCGGGTGCCACAGCAAGGCGGGTGCCGGGGCTGTTCTTCTCCTCACGCCGGTGCGATGCTCGAAGGATGAGCCTCGATCCGGCGGTCACGAATGCCGATCACTACCGCGTCATCCTCGAGAACGACCAGGTCCGGGTTCTGGAGTACACGGACGTGCCGGGCGACGAGACGACGCCGCACGAGCACCCCGACAGCGTCATGTACACGCTGAGCTCCTTCCGGCGGCGACTCATGTCCGGGGACTTCGCGATGGACGTCGAGCTCGACACCGGGACGGTGTTGTGGCTGCCGGCCCAGCAGCACCACGCGAAGAACATCGGAGAGACGCCGACCCACGTCATCTTCGTCGAGCTCAAGCAGGCCGGTGCCGCGCCGCCCGCAGCCGGTGTCGTCGAGGGCGTGCTGGGTCCGCAGGAGGGGTCGTGACCCTCCGACCCCGCTGCCGGCCTGTGCGAGGGTGGGGCCGTGCAGCTGCCCCAGCGTGAGCCCATCGACCGGAACCGCCTCGCCGGCGTGGCTCCCGGATTCATCGTCCACGTGTCGCCGGAGACCGCCAGCACGAACGCCGACCTTGCGGCTGCCGCCCGCGACGGGGTGCCCGAGTGGACCGTCCACACGACCGATCACCAGGCCGCGGGCCGGGGCCGTCTCGATCGCACGTTCACGATGCCGCCGCTCACGGGCATCGCGGTCTCGGTCCTGGTCCGTCCCGTCGAGGTACCGCCGGCCCGGTGGCCCTGGCTCCCGCTGGTGACCGGGCTGGCTGTCGTGGACGCGGTGCGCGAGGCCGGCGTCGAGGTCGCGCTGAAGTGGCCGAACGACGTTCTCGTCGACGACCGGCGCAAGCTCTGCGGCATCCTCGTCGAGCGTGTCGAGACGAGCGAGGGTCCCGCGGCGGTCATCGGCGTGGGACTCAACGTCGCCCTGACGGCGGACGAGCTGCCGGTCGAGACCGCGACCTCGCTCTGGCTCGAGGGCGCCACGACGATCGACCGCACCGAGCTGCTGGGCGTGCTCCTGGCAGCGCTGCGCGCGCGGCTCGAGCAGTGGCGCGACCCGGCCCAGCAGGACGAGCTGGCGCGCGCCTACACCGACGTGTGCTCCACGATCGGTCGGCGGGTCCGCATCCTGCGGCCCGACGGCAGCGACGTGACGGGGGAGGCGACCGGGATCGACGACTCCGGCCGCATCGTGGTCGACGGCGTCCCCTGGTCCGCCGGCGACGTGACGCACCTGCGCCCGGTGTGATCCCGAGCGGGCGTTCGTCGTGGGAACATGGCCGCATGCTGTCCGAGAAGCTGCTCCTCGACGACGAGGCGATCGAGGTCCAGACGCGCACCCATGTGAAGGTGCTGATCGTCCCGTTCCTCGTCGGCCTGGCGATCATGCTCATCGGCGGGTACTTCGCCGGGGCGGTCGGCGACTCGGGCGGCGGCACGCCGCGGTTGCTCGGTCTCGTCGTGCTGGCGGTGCTGTTCCTGTGGGGCACGCTGCTGCCGTTCCTGCGCTGGCTCACGTGGACCTACACGCTGACGAACCGGCGGCTGATCGAGCAGAAGGGCATCGTGACCCGCAGCGGTCGGATCATCCCGCTCGCCCGGATCAACGACGTCGCCTACGAGAAGGGCGTGATCGACCGGGTCCTGCGCTGCGGGACGTTGATCATCCACGACGCCAGTCATCAGTCGGGCATGCACCTGCGCGACATCCCGCGGATCGAGGAGTTCCACCGCACGATCACGCGCCTCGTCCTGGAGACGCACGCCCCGGAGGCACGCCGCGATGAGCAGGCCTGACGAGGAGCAGTTGGTCGACATCATCTTGGCCGAGCAACTGCAGTACACGAACGCCGAGACCGCCGAGCGCGGCGGCCTCACCCCCGAGCAGGCCGCCCGGCTGTGGCGCAACCTCGGCTTCCCCGACCCCGGCGACGAGACCGCCTTCGGCGACGCCGACGTCACGGCGGTCGCGATCGTCGCCAACGCGATGGAGCACGAGATCCTCGACGAGGACACGGTGTTCCGGCTGACCCGAGCGCTCGGTCAGACGATGTCCCGGCTCGCGGACTGGCAGGCGACGATCCTGGTCGACCAGCTGGAGTCCGACATCGTGCGTGGCAAGTCCGACAGCCGCGCGGACGCGGCCCTCGAGCTGGCGCAGACCTCGGTCCCCGGGTTCGAGCGGCTCATGGTGCACGTCTGGCGGCGCCACCTGGCGGCCGCGGCGGCCCGGCTCACCGCACTGGGTGAGAACGACCAGGCCCTGCTGTCGACCGACATGACCGTCGGGTTCGCCGACATGACCCGCTTCACGGCGCTGTCGAACCGCCTGGACGACGCGTCGCTGGCCTCCGTCGTCGAGGAGTTCGAGACCCGCTGCGGCGACCTCATCACCGCTGCGGGCGCGCGCGTCATCAAGACGCTGGGCGACGCCATGCTGTTCGTACACCCCGACCCCGTCCTGGCCACCAAGATCTCGGTCGACATCATCAACACGATCGGCGCCCGACCCAAGCTGCCCGACGTCCGGGTGGGCCTGGCCACCGGTTCGGTGATCAGCCGTCTGGGCGATGTCTTCGGTCCCCCCGTCAACCTCGCCGCGCGGCTCTCGCAGGTCGCCCGGGCCAACCGGCTGCTGGTCGACCAGGCCACGGCCGATGCGCTCGGCGACACCTTCGAGAAGCGGGTGCTGCCGCCTCGCCACATCAAGGGGTTCGGCCATCTCTCGCCGATCACGGTCTCGGAGCGGTTGCCGTTCCGGTCCCGGTGAGCGACCTCGACCGCTGGCCACCGCCCTCTCGCCCTAGGCTGGCGCCGTGACGCACGAACCCCCGCAGCACGACGTGGCCGTCATCGGTGGTGGCCAGCTGGCCCGGATGATGCAGCCGCCGGCGATCGGTCTGGGCATCCGGCTGACCCTGCTCGCCGAGGGGCCGGACGTGTCCGCCGCCCAGGTGATCGCCGACCACCACATCGGCACGCACGCGGATCTGGACGACCTGCGCCGCGCCGTGCAGGACGCGCCCGTGGTGACGTTCGACCACGAGCACGTCCCGCCGGAGCACCTGCGGACGCTGGTGCAGGAGGGGCACGACTGTCGCCCCGGTCCGGACGCGTTGATCCACGCCCAGGACAAGCTCGTGATGCGTCGACGACTGACCGATCTCGGCGTCCCCTGCCCGCGCTGGGCGCCGGTGGCCGAGCCTGCCGACGTGGAGGCCTTCGGCTTCCCGGCGATCGTCAAGACGGCGCGCGGCGGCTACGACGGCAAGGGCGTCTGGAAGGTCGAGTCCGCCGCCGACCTCGACGAGCCCTTCGGTGCCCCGGGCGCCCTGCTCGTCGAGGAGCTGGTGCCGTTCCGGCGTGAGCTCTCCGCGCAGGTCGCGCGCAGTGCCACGGGCGAGATCGTGGACTACCCCGTCGTCGAGTCGCGTCAGGTCGACGGTGTGTGCTTCGAGGTCATCGCCCCGGCACCGAACCTGGACCCCGCGCTCGAGGCGCGCGCCCGCGCCATCGCCCGGACCATCGCCGAGGAGCTCGACGTGGTGGGGATGCTCGCCGTCGAGCTGTTCGAGACCGACGACGACCGGATCCTGGTGAACGAGCTGGCGATGCGTCCGCACAACACCGGGCACTGGTCGATCGACGGTGCCGTGACGAGCCAGTTCGAGAACCACCTGCGCGCGGTCATGGGCCTGCCACTGGGGGCCACGACGCCGCGCCAGCCGTGGAGCGTGATGGTCAACATCCTCGGCGGAGCCGTCGAGGATCTCGCCGCCCAGCGCGAGGTCGCGCTCGCGGCGCAGCCCGACGTCAAGGTCCACCTGTACGGCAAGGCGGTCAAGCCCGGCCGCAAGGTCGGCCACGTGACCGCCGTGGGCGAGGACCTCGAGGACGTGCTGCGCCGGGCCCGGCACAGCGCGGCACTGCTGACGGACGGAGACCTGGCATGACGGCACGCGTGGGAATCGTGATGGGGTCCGACTCGGACTGGCCGACGATGGAGGCCGCCGCGACCGCCGTCGGCGAGTTCGGCATCGAGTACGAGGCCGACGTCGTCTCGGCGCACCGGATGCCCGACGAGATGCTCGAGTACGGCCGCACCGCGCACGAGCGCGGCATCGAGGTCATCATCGCCGGCGCCGGAGGAGCGGCGCATCTGCCCGGCATGCTCGCGGCCGTGACGCCGCTGCCGGTCATCGGAGTCCCGGTCCCGCTGAAGTACCTCGACGGGATGGACTCGCTGCTGTCGATCGTCCAGATGCCCGCCGGGGTGCCCGTGGCGACCGTCGCGATCGGCAACGCCCGCAACGCGGGTCTGCTGGCCGTGCGCATCCTGGCCACCGGCGATCCCGCCCTCACGTCCGCGATGGTGGACTTCCAGGCGGCCCTGGCCGACGCCGCCCGGGCGAAGGGCGCGAAGGTCCGCGGGAACTGACGCTCGCCTCTCGCTTCTGTCGGTCGACGGACTTACGGTGCCAGCATGGACATCGTTCTGGTTCCGGGGTTCTGGCTCGACGCCTCCTCGTGGGACGCGGTCACGCCGCAGCTCGTCGAGGCGGGTCACCGCATCCATCCGCTCACGCTCCCCGGGCTCGAGTCCCGGGACGCCTCCCGCGCCGGCATCGGCCTGGCGGACCACATCGACTTCGTCGCGGGGAAGGTCGACTCCCTCGACGGTGACGTCGTGCTCGTCGGGCACTCCGGGGGCGGCGCCGTGATTCACGGTGTGGCCGACCGTCGCCCCGACCGGATCGCCCGCAACATCTACGTCGATTCGGGCCCGCCGGCCGAGGGTCAGGCGGTCAACGACGAGCTGCCCGCCGACGGCGACGAGATCCCGCTGCCGCCGTGGGACGAGTTCATGGACATGGACCTGGTCGACCTCGACGATCAGCTGCGCGCCGAGTTCATCGCGCGCGCCGTCCCCCTGCCGAGGCGTGTGGCGACCGACGGCATCACCCTCACCGACGAGCGCCGGCTCGACGTCCCGGTGACGGTCATCGCCAACGAGTTCCCCTCCCAGATCCTGCGCGATGCGATCGCGGCCGGTGAGCCCTGGGTCGGAGAGCTGGGCCGTGTCCGCGACGTCGAGTACGTCGACCTGCCCACCGGTCACTGGCCCCAGTTCACCAAGCCCGCCGAGCTGGGCGCGGCGATCGTCGAGGCGCTGCGCGACCGGTGACTCAGTAGAGGTTCGTGCTGTACTGCGCGCCGTAGTACGCCTCGAGCTCCTCCACGGAGTCGTCGGGTCGCTCCATGGCGTGCGCGATCTCGGCGCGCGACGGCACGGCGTCGGGCCGCCACGTCGTGGGGTCCCAGAGCTGCGAGCGCAGGAACGCCTTGGCGCAGTGGAAGAACACCTGCTCGACCTCGACCTCGCAGACCAGGACCGGCCGCCGGCCCTTCACGACGAGGGCATCGACATAGTCCGGTCCGCCGTCGTCGGTGCGCAGCAGGCGCGCCCGTCCGTTGACCCGCAGGGTGTCGCCGCGACCGGGGATGAGGAAGACGAGTCCCACGTGCGGGTTGGCCAGGATGTTCGCGTAGCCGTCGGCGCGCCGGTTGCCGGGCCGCTCGGCCAGGGCGAGTCGGCGGCCATCGATGACGTGGACCAGTGAGCCGGCGGGGTCGCCCTTGGGCGAGACGTCGCAGCTGCCGTCCGCGCCCGAGGTGCCGAGCAGGCAGACCGGGGAGTGCCGCAGCCACTCGACGTGGTGCGTCGTCAGCCGGTCGCGGTCCTTGTCGAGCGCGCGCTGCAGGGGCTGGCCCAGAATCGCGCGCAGTTCCGCCTCATCCTGGATCTGCGTCATACCCGACGGTAACCCGACCCGTGGGGAGAGAGCCCTGTCACACGGGCGTAGAATTCGGTGGTTCCACCTTTTTCGATCCGGGAGTTGAGCGTGTCCGATTTCTTCGCGTTGTCCGAGGAGCACCAGGCGATCCGCGAGGCGGTGCGCGCCGTGGCCGAGGCGAAGATCGCTCCCTACGCCGCGGACGTCGACGAACAGCCGCGCTTCCCGAGCGAGGCGAACGCGGCCCTCATCGCTGCGGACTTCCACGCTCCGCACGTGCCGGAGGAGTACGGCGGCGCGGGCGCGGACGCGCTCGCCACGGTTCTCGTGATCGAGGAGGTCGCCCGCGTGTGCGTCTCCAGCTCGCTGATCCCGGCCGTCAACAAGCTCGGCTCCCTGCCGGTCCAGATCGGTGGCAACGAGGAGATCAAGGCCAAGTACCTGGGCAAGCTCGCCCGCGGCGAGGGCGGCTTCAGCTACTGCCTGTCCGAGCCCGAGGCCGGCTCCGACGCCGCCAACCAGAAGACCACCGCCAAGCGCGACGGCGACGACTGGATCATCAACGGCACGAAGCGCTGGATCACCAACGCCGGCGAGTCCGAGTACTACACCGTCCTGACGCAGACCGACTTCGAGAAGCGCACGAAGGGCATCACGGCGTTCGTCGTCGAGAAGTCCGACGAGGGCGTCTCGTTCGGGGCCCCGGAGAAGAAGCTCGGCATCAAGGGATCGCCCACGCGCGAGGTCTACTTCGACAACGTCCGCATCCCCGGCGATCGCATCATCGGCGAGGTGGGCGAGGGCTTCTCGATCGCGATGAAGACGCTCGACCACACGCGCGTCACCATCGCGGCGCAGGCCGTGGGCGTCGCGCAGGGCGCGCTCGACTACGCGCTGGGCTACGTCCAGGAGCGCAAGCAGTTCGGCAAGCCCGTCTCGGACTTCCAGGGCCTGCAGTTCATGATCGCGGACATGGGCATGAAGATCGAGGCTGCCCGTCAGCTCACCTACGCGGCCGCGGGCCGTTCGGAGCGCGGCGACAAGGACCTCACGTTCTTCGGTGCGGCAGCCAAGGCCTTCGCGTCCGACACGGCCATGCAGGTGACCACCGACGCCGTCCAGCTGCTCGGTGGCTACGGCTTCACCCGTGACTACCCCGTCGAGCGGATGATGCGCGACGCGAAGATCACGCAGATCTACGAGGGCACGAACCAGGTCCAGCGCATCGTGATGGCGCGCCAGCTGCTGGCCGGCATCCAGTCGACTCTCTGAGTCTCGCCGTCGCGGGCCGCCGTGGGGTCGTAGCCCTCGGGGAGGTGGATCGGGTGTGCACGTCGGTCCACAGGGTCGTGGACCGGGCCATGTGCACTCCTGCGAAGTCATGGGGGACGGGCTCGACGCTAGGGGAGCGGGCGGGGCGTCGAGGCGCTCGGACTTCCCAGACCCGGGTGCCCGGGCGACAATGTGGAACATGCCCATGTCGCGCGGGTCCGCGGTGGTCGTCCGGGTGCGCGACGTGTGTTGGCCGTTCACGTTCGAGCTGTGCCTGCTGGGACTGGTCTACCTGCTCTACCGCACGGGTCGTCTCGTGACGATCGAGGCCGACCGGATCGCCCACGCGAACGCCCGGGCGGTGCACGCCTTCGAGCGATTGCTCCTGTTGCCGGACGAGGCGGCGATCCAAGGGCTCGTGGCGTCGTCCGAACTGCTCCGCGCCGCCAACGTCTACTACGTGGCGGTGCACTTCCCGGTGACCGTCGCCTTCTTGTTGTGGGGGTTCTTCTTCCGCCCGCGCGTCGAGTACCGCTGGGCGCGGAACCTCATCATCTCGATGACCGCCGTCGCCGTCTGTCTGCACATCGCCTTCCCGCTGGCGCCCCCGCGGATGTTCCCCCAGTGGGGCTTCGTCGACACGATGAGCGTGTACGGTCCGTCGGCCTACGACGGCGCGAGCGGTGCCGTCGCCAACCAGTACGCGGCCATGCCGAGCCTGCACGTCGGCTGGGCGCTGCTCATCGCGCTGGTGGTGACCCGGACCGCCGGTGGGTGGATCGGGCGGCTCGCGATCCTGCACGCCGTCGTGACGCTCGTCGTCGTCACCGTCACGGCCAACCACTGGTACCTCGACGGCGTCGTCGCGGGTGCCCTGCTGTGGCTGGCGCTCCTGGTGTTCCCCCTGCCCGGGGTGGCGCGCGTGCCGTGGCTGCAGCGCGCGACCTGAGTTCCGGTCGAGCCGCCGCCCTGTGCACGAGCGCTTGACGTCGCCATGTCATGCCCAATACCTTGTGCGTCAGCGGAACGCCCAATGCGTTTTGCCTGACTGAATCGGGGGATTCATGCACATCGCCACACGCACCGTCGCCGTCCTGGCGGCGACGGTCGCGCTCACCGCAGCAGCCCTACCCGCCACCCACGCCGACGAACCGGCCGTGACGGTCCGTGACCGTCTGGGGCAGATCGCCCAGGTCGACGAGGCCGTCCCGATCTCGAAGTCACCGACCTCGGCGGTGAAGGCCGGCCGCGTCACGCTCGGCGCCTCCGGGTCGACGGCGATCGCCGTCGACCTGCCGGTCACCCGGACGAAGGCGAAGAAGTCCGACGGCCGCTACGTCCTGCCCGGGCGCGGCGACGCCACGGTCGCGGTCGCACCGACGACCACGGGGACCCAGATCCTCGTCGGCCTCGACTCCGCCGAGGCGCCCACGTCCTATCGGTTCGGGCTGGGATCCACGCCGGGCGTGCGACCCGAGCTCACCCCGGACGGCGGCGTCGACCTGGTCGCCGGCGACGGAACCCTCGCAGCCCAGGTCGAGGCGCCCTGGGCCGTCGACGCCGAAGGACGCCGCGTGCCGACCCGGTACGAGGTGCGCGAGGGTGCCATCACGCAGATCGTCGACCATCGGGCCGGTGAGTTCGCCTACCCGATCGTGGCTGACCCGAAGCTGAAGTTCTGCGACTTCAAGACCGCGGTCTGCGTGAAGTTCAGCAAGAAGGAGACCAAGAAGATCCACAACGCCATGTTCGTCTCGGTCGGCGCGGGGATCAGCACGCTGTGCGGTCAGATCCCCGCCAAGAACCCGGCCGGCATCGCGGTCCGCGCCGTCTGTGCGGCCGCCGTCGCCGCGTACTTCTACAAGCTCCGCGGGGTCTTCAAAAAGGCCAAGAAGCAGGGTAAGTGTGTAGAGCTCAAGTTCCGGATCGTCGCCGTGGCGATCGTCGGAGGGAAGGTCGTCAAGTGTTGAGACGTGAAGGACTGAGCCTGTTAGCCGTGGTCACGGCTTTGGTCCTGGTCACGGTCTTCACGACCGATCGGGATCCGGACGATTGGTTGTTCGCCGGCTACTTCATCGCGGCGTACCTGGTGTTCGCCGGATTGCAGTGGCTGTGGACATCCACTCGCCAGCGATGAGGCGTAGAGCGCAGGATCATGAGCGACGCACGAGCTCCGAAGGTCGACTTCGAAGGTGCGTTCCCAGCGAGGTCGTCGGAGAGAAGGTCGTCACATGCTGAGCCGTATCGAGATCGTGTCCCATGTCGTGGTGCTGGCGGTGCTGGTGGCCTTCGTCCTGATCTTCACCGACCGCAGCATCTTCGCCTGGACCCTGGCCGGGGCGTGTTTCGTGGGTGTCCTGGCGGGGGACCTGCTGATCCGGGCCGTCAGGGCGCGAACACGACGCTGAATCGGTCCTCGTGACGTTGCTGACCGAGGTCGTCGCCGAGAGGAGCATCTACTGATGAAGACGCCACAAGCGGTGATGTTCGGGCTGGCCATGTTCTGGTTCGGCCTCCAGCGGGGCGCCGAGTCACCCGGTACCGCCGTCAGTGATCTGCTCCAGGTCGGGGCCGCGGTCATCTTCACTGCTGTCGTGTGGGAGCTGGTGGCGCGCGTCCTGCGGTGGCGACGACCGACGGGAGCGCAGCAGTGAGGCCCACCGCCGGGGACCAGCACGGAACTCGTGACCGCGCGTCACGGCGGGTCGGTGCCGCCTCCACGGCACCGACCCGCCGATGGCGCGTCCGGGCGGGAGCCGCACCCGTAGCATGACGGCGTGATCCGACGACTCGCCGCTCTCGCCCTGAGCGCCGTGATGCTCCTGTCCGTGGCCGCCTGCACCCAGGACGAGGAGTCGCCGAAGCGCACGAGCGCTCCCGTCGGCACCGGCTTCTACCGTCCCCCGTCCGATCTCGGCGACTACAGCCACGGCGACCTCATCTGGTCACGGAAGCTCGAGGGCGGCATGGGACTGGCGAACGCCGACGTGAGCCTGGTGCTCTACGCCCAGCAGGGCGTCGCCGGCGACACGGTCGCGACCTCGGGATTCGTCGCCACGCCGCAGGGCGCGGCGCCGAAGGGCGGTTGGCCCGTCGTCACCTGGGCCCACGGCACGACGGGCATGGCCGACCAGTGCGCGCCGACACGTGGTCAGATCTCGACCGCGATGCCCGGAGCCAACACCACGGTCACCCGATTGCAGCGCTGGATCGACTCGGGCCACGTCGTCGTCGGCACCGACTACGAGGGCCTCGGGACCCCGGGGGACCACCCCTACCTGATCGGATCGTCCCAGGGTCGGGCCGTGCTCGACATCGTCCGGGCCGCCCGTCAGCTCGACGACGAGGTGAGCGAGCGCGTCCTGGTGGCCGGTCACTCCCAGGGCGGTCACGCGGCGCTGTGGGCCAGCTCGATGGCCCCGCACTACGCCCGCGAGCTCGAGATCGTCGGCACCGTCGCCTTCGCCCCGCCGTCGCACATGTCGCTGGCGGCCCAGGCCGCGCTCACGGGTGAGGTCAACGTCCCCGCGGCGTTCGTCGCGATGATCCTGCGCGGACTCGAGATCGCGTACCCGGGCCAGATCCCGGTCGACCGGCTCCTCAACGCCAAGGGCCGCGAGCTCTATCCCCAGGTCAGCGAGTTGTGCCTGCTCGAGCTGTTCGGGACGAGCGAGTTCGGGCTGTCGCCGATGTCGAAGTTCGCCGCCAAGAAGGCCGATCCTGAGCTGGTGCGCGGCAAGCTCGACGCCAACGATCCGAGCTTCCCGACGATCCGGGGACCGATCCTGATCGTCCAGGGCACCGCCGACGACATCGTGCCGCTCGTGCTGACGGACTCCCTCGCGAAGGCGTACCGCGGGCGCGACCTGGATCTGACCTACCGGAAGTACCGCGGCGCCGGCCACAGCGACGTGCTGGACCGGTCGACGAAGCAGGTCGAGGCCTTCACGGCCGACGCGTTCGCGGGCTGAGCGGACTCAGTCGCGCATCCCGTCCTCGGTGCACAGGTCACCGAGCTGGTCTGTGGTGCCGTTCTTGAGGTGGCCGAAGTACTTCAGGGCGCGCTCACGGTCCCACTGCACCGACAGGTCGGCGATGGGGACGGTGCAGCTGCGGCCGTCGCCTCCGACCGCGCGGGCCAGCTTCCACCCGAAGCGGGCGAACGAGAACATCGAGACGTCGTCGCCCACGGCGAGCGACTCGGCCACCGTCGTGGCCACGCGCGAGTAGGTGAACGGGTTGAGCACGGTGCTCGGTGAGAGCGCGGCCTTGCCGATCGCGCCGATGACCTCGCGCTGGTGCTGGCCGCGCGCGATGTCGCCGGTGCCGAACGCCTTGCGCGAGCGCGAATACGCCAGCGCCGTCTTGCCGTCGACCTCTTGGCAGCCCTTCTTGATGTTGAGCCGGGCGTCCTTGTCCTTGATGTTCTGGTCGGGGCAGATCTCGATCCCGCCGAGCGCGTCGACGACGTCACGCAGGCCGACGAAGCCGATCTCGGCGTAGCCGTCGATGCGCACGCCCGTGGCCCCCTCCATGGTCTCGACCAGCAGGGGAGCGCCGCCGAACGCGTAGGCGGCGTTGACCTTCGTGCGCCCGTGTCCGGGGATGTTGACCTGGGAGTCGCGGGGGATCGAGGTCAGCACGGACGGGCCGTCGCCGCCGTACGTCAGCATGAGGATCGTGTCGGTGCGGCCGCGTGAGCGGTCCTTCGGACGCTTGTCCGTGCCGACGATCAACCAGGTCGTGGCCTTGTCCTCCGGGCGCTCGCCCTCGGGGGTCGCGTCGACCTTCGTGATCTTGGACCACGCGACGATCGGCACGATCAGCAGGAAGGCCAGCCAGAGCACCAGGACGAGCCACAGCAGGCGCCACCGGCCGCGGGGCTTGCGCTGCTTCGGCTCCCGGGGATCCTTCGAGCGCTTCGGGCGCGAGCCCTTGGAGCCCGGCGGCGGCAGGTTCGGCGGCGGCACGTCGGAGCCCGCTGCAGCCGGACGCGGACGGTGACGACCGGATTCGTCCTCGTACAACCAGTCGTATCCGTCGCCGTCCGTGGGACCTGAGGGGGACATGGGGTGAACGTACCGCGTGACGGCAACAGGAGATTCCCACGGCCGCCCCTCGGCGCGTCCTCCCGTCGATCGGGGGAGCGCGCTCGATACTGAGAAAACCTACGGACCCTTCCCCACCGTGAGGACAGCAATGCTCCATGACCGCTCGGGCGCGTTGGGCGGCACCTACGCCGACCCGACCAGCGCCACTGCCCGGATCCAGTTCCGGCGCGCACTCACTCTTGCCGCGATGACCTTCGTGATGCCGGGCTCGGCCCAGCTGGTCCAGGGCAACAAGCGCGTCGGTCGGATCGCGATCCGGGTCTGGCTGGCCCTGCTGGCCCTCACCGTGGTCTTCGCCCTGATCTCGCTGACGGACCGTCAGTTCCTCTTCGGCCTGGCCACCAACGCGAGCCTGCTGACCCTGGGTCGCTGGCTCCTGCTCGCCCTGGCCCTCGGCTGGATCGCGCTGATCGTCGACGCCTGGCGGCTCGGGCGCCCGCGCGAGCTGGCCCGTCCGCACCTGGCCATCTCGACCGTCCTGCACGGCGCCCTCGTCGCCGGCACCGCGGCCGTGCTGTTCTTCGCCTCGCACACCATGGGCGTCATGAACGGCTTCACCGACACCGTCTTCGCGTCCAGCACGGTGTCCAAGCCGCACGACGGCCGCTACAACGTGCTCCTCATGGGCACCGACTCGGGCAAGGACCGCTCGGGCATGCGCCCCGACTCGATCAACGTCGCCAGCATCGACGCCGAGACCGGCAAGGCGGTCATCATCGGCCTGCCCCGCAACCTCGAGAACGTCCCCTTCCCGAAGGGTTCGGTGATGCGCAAGCAGTTCCCGAACGGGTTCGACTGCGACGGCTGCTACCTCAACGCGGTCAACACGTGGGCCAACGACCACGCCGACCTGTTCCAGTCGAAGGAGCCCGGCATCGACGCCACGATGGGTGCCGTCGAGCAGATCACCGGGCTGAAGTTGAACTACTACGCCCTGGTGAACATGAAGGGCTTCTCCAAGCTCATCGACGCCGTCGGCGGCGTGAAGATCCACGTGCGTGAGCGCACGGCCATCGGCGGCATCGGCTCGCCGATCCGCGGGTACATCGAGGCCGGCCACCAGAATCTCTCGGGCGACAAGGCCCTCTGGTACGCCCGGTCCCGCGTCGAGAACGACGACTGGTCGCGCATGGGACGCCAGAAGTGCGTGATGAACGCGATGGTGCGCCAGCTCAACCCGCAGAAGGTCATCATGAACATGCAGGACATCGCCAACTCCAGCTCGGCGATGTTGCACACGAGCATTCCGCGCCAGGACCTCAACGTCTTCATGGATCTGGCCCTGAAGACGAAGTCCCAGCCGATCGCCTCGGTGTCGCTGGTGCCCCCGGTGATCTACACGGGCAACCCCGACTACGACAAGGTCCGACGCCTCGTGTCCGACGCGGTGGGCTCGTCGCAGCACAACGCCGAGCTGCAGAAGGCGGCGCTCGTCACCGCCTCCCTGCCGACGATCGAGGTCGCGGCGGAGGCGAAGAAGAAGGACCCGCGCAAGGCCAACCGCAGTGCCAACCTCGACGAGTCCTGCTGACCTGCCCCGACCGTTCCACCGCTGGGGACCCCACGGTTTAATGGAGCGTCATTCGCAGTCGAGGGGAGTCGTGCCGTGAGCGCTCTCGGGGCACGGCCCACCCGGGTCGCCCAGAAGGGTGGACTGGGTCGCGCCCTCGTCCTGATCCTGGGCACGGTCGTCTGGCCGGGCGTCGCGCAGTTCCTCGCCGGTGCCCGCCGCCTGGGTGCGGCCGTCATGGTCGCGTGGGTCGCCGTGCTCCTCGCAGTCACGGTGACGTGGTTCCGCTTCCGTCCCGATCGCATGCAGGTCATCGACTGGCTGACCGACCCGTCCGTCCTGCAGGTCGCCCGCATCACCGGGTTGGTCGTGTCGGTGCTGTGGATGCTGTTGTTCATCGACGCGTGGCGGCTGGCCCTGGTCCGCAGCCTGGGCTGGTGGCGGCTGGGCGTCATCTCGGTCGTCAACATCACCGTCGTCGCGCTCGCGACGTCGACCACCTTCCTGGGCTGGAACACCGTCACGGCCTCCAAGGACGTCGTGGAGCAGGTCTTCAGCGAGACCGAGGTGAAGTCCCCGCTGAAGGGCCGGTACAACATCCTGCTGCTCGGCGCCGACTCCGGCTCCGACCGGTTCGGTCTGCGGCCGGACGCCCTCAACGTGGTCAGCATCGACGCCACGACCGGCGTGCCCGTCATGGTGTCGTTGCCGCGCAACCTGCAGAACGTCCCGTTCCCCGAGGACTCCCCGATGCGCGCGGTCTACCCGTACGGGTACAACTGCGGCTCGGAGTGCCTGCTCAACGCGGTGCACACCGCTGCGGCGAACCGCACGGACCTGTATCCCGACAGCAAGGACCCCGGTCTGGACGCCACGATCGACGCCGTCGAGGGCGTCACCGGGCTCAAGATCAACTACCACGTCCTGGTGAACATGCAGGGCTTCTCGAGTCTCGTCGACGCCGTGGGCGGCGTCGAGATGGAGATCACCGAGCCGATCGCCAAGTTCGGCAAGGACGACGCCTGGAAGCAGGTCTACATCCAGCCGGGCAAGCGCAAGCTCAACGGCAAGGACGCCCTCTGGTACGGCCGCAGCCGCGTGCAGTCCGACGACTACACGCGCATGGGCCGTCAGAAGTGCCTCATGCAGGCCATGCTCCAGCAGTTGAGCCCCGAGCAGGTGGTGCTCAACGCCGGGAAGATCGCCACGAGCTCGGCCGAGATGCTGAGCACGAACATCCCCGCCTCCGAGCTGGGTGCGTTCGGTGACCTGGCGCTGAAGGCCAAGGACAAGAAGATCGCGACCCTGTCGGTCGTCCCGCCGGACTACTCGACGGTGACGCCGAACTTCGAGCAGATCCGCGCCGACGTGGCCAAGCTGGTCGCCAAGAGCGAGCGTCAGCAGAAGAAGAGCACGCAGAAGAAGCCCGCGAAGACCGCGCCCACGACGGCGGCACCGACCACGCAGGCGCCGGGCGCGACCGAGCCGACGGAGTCGCCGAAGGCCGCGAACAACACGGACGACCTCGCGGCCAGCTGCTGAGCAGCAGGGGTCAGCGGGACTCTTCGTAGGCGGCGATGACCTCGTCGGGATCGCCGTCCATGATCAGCTCGCCCTTCTCGATCCAGATCACCCGGTTGCAGGTGTCCCGGATGGACTGCATCGAGTGGCTGACGAGGAAGACCGTGCCGGCGTTGTCGCGGATCTCGCGGATCCGCTGCTCGCTGCGCTTGCGGAACTTGCGGTCGCCCACCGCCAGCGCCTCGTCGACGATGAGGATCTCGTGGTTGCGGATCGTGGCGATCGCGAACTTCAGTCGCGCGGTCATGCCAGACGAGTACGTCCGCATGGGCAGGTCGATGAAGGGGCGGATGCCGGCGAAGTCGACGATCTCGTCGTAGCGCTCCTCGATCTCGGCCTTGGAGAAGCCGAGCGCGAGACCGCCCAGGATGACGTTGCGCTGGCCCGACAGGGGCTTGATGAGGGCCGCGCCGACACCGAGCATGCTGGGGCGCGAGCTGGCGTAGATGGCCCCGCGGCTGGAGGGCGTCAGGCCCGTGATGGCGCGCATCAGCGTCGACTTGCCCGAGCCGTTGGACCCGATGATGCCGATGCTGTCGTTCTCGTAGGCCGTGAAGGTGATGCCCTTCAGGGCGTGCACGGTGCGGGTGCGCTTGGCGCGACGCAGCAGGCCGCCGCGGTCGGCCTCGGTGGCGCGCTTGCCCGTGGCGAAGACCTTGTACTCGACGTGCAGGTCCTGCACGACCACGACCGGACGGCGGCCGTCCGGAGTGAGCCGGGACTCGGTGGGCTCAGTCGACACGGCCATAACGCTCCTCGGCAGCCCAGAAGAAGATGGTTCCGATGACGACCAGCGCGATCGACCAGACCGCGATGATCGGCCAGAACTGCATCCGCACGTCGTACAGCGGATCGGAGTCCAGCAGCAGCTCGCGCGAGAGGCTCAAGAAGGCGTAGATCGGCTGGTACTGGACGGCCTCGAGCAGTCCGGGGGAGTCCTCGAACCGGATGTCGAAGCTGAAGAAGATGCCGGTCGTGTAGAAGAAGAACCGCGTGATGAACGGCAGCAGGTTCGACAGGTCCGGCAGGTGCACCGTGAGGCGGGCGGTGATGAACGCGACGCCCAGGCAGAACAGGAAGTACAGGGCGATCAGCGGCACCATCAGCAGCCAGCTGAGTGTCGGGCGGTGGCCCAGGATCACCAGGAAGACGAACAGGAGCAGGACCGTCGGCAGCAGTTGCAGGAACTTCTGCACCACGACGGAGATCGGCAGGGACATCCGCGGGAACGCCAAGCTCTGCACGAGGGCCTGGTTGGCCGTGATCGACTTCGAGCCGCTGCCCATGCATGCCGAGAAGAACTCGAACATGAAGACGCCGATGATCAGGAACGGCACGAAGTCGGGGACCGACTTGGTGCTGGCCATGAGGATGCCGAACACGATGCCGAAGACGGCGGCGTTGAGGATCGGCTTGAGAACGATCCAGAGCATGCCCAGGCGCTGGCGCTGGTTCTCGGCCTCGATCCGGAACTTGGCCAGGGAGACGATGAAGTCCTTGCGCTGCGCGACGCCCCGCAGATATTCCAGCAGCGGGGGTCGGCCGCCCACCCGGGTCAGGCCGTAGGCCTGCGGGTCGTCGACCGTTGGGGTCATGCGTCGTTCCTGTCGTGAGGTGTCGCGGGCACCGGCACACAGCCGAGATGCCCCGTCGAGTCTAGGGCACCACTCATCACGAGTGCCTCAACGTCCCCGCTCGTCGACGGTGGCGCGTTCCTGCTCCGCGATGCGCTCGAGGTCGTCGGGTCCGGCCCCGGCGACGATGACGAGAGAACCCCCGCCCGCCAGGGCTGCGGCGAGGTCGGCCGCGTCGTCGGCCAGGGGCTGCGGCTCGCGCACGACCCGGCCGGTCAGGCGCGGTCCCGAGAGCAGCTCGGCGTGGGTGACGGTGCGTCCGTCGAGGTCGATCGCGACGTCGTCCGGAGTCGGGGGATCGAGGTCGATGAAGACGTCCGGGCTGGCCGGGACGTGGATCGCGGTGTCGAGGAAGCCGGCCGGCTCCTGGGGGAAGCGGCCCCCCAGCGGCCGCAGCGACGCGGCCAGCCGCACGGGCTCGTCGGCCTCGAGCTCGGGGCCCGACAGGCCGATGTCCGCCCCGTGGTCGGTGACGACCGCGCCGACCCGCCACGCGCCGAGCAGCCACACGGCACGCAACCAGTGGCTCGGCAGACCGATGCGCACGCGGGTGCCGCGTTCGGCGTCGAGCTCGTCCACGAGCAGGTTCGCGACCTTGGCGACCCAGTTGGCCAGGGTCACCCCGCTCAGCTCGACCCGCTCGCCGGTGGAGACGTCGTAGTAGGTCACCACGGGGGCGGGGGAGGGGGTCAGAATGGTCGCGAGAGTGGTGGTCACCGGGTCGACGCTAGCGTTCGACCGAAGTGCGACACGCCGAGGATTCCCTGACATTTGCTATTCGGCTTGACGTTTGGCAGGCAGACGTCTGTAATTACAGACATGTCATTAGTCGGTTGGATCGAGGGCGACGACCCCGAGCTCATGTGGCAGGAGCGCGCGCTGTGCGCTCAAACCGACCCCGAGTCGTTCTTCCCCGAGAAGGGTGGCTCCACACGCGAGGCCAAGCGTGTGTGCCTGAGTTGCGACGTCAAGGGTGAGTGCCTCGAGTACGCCCTGGCCCACGACGAGCGCTTCGGCATCTGGGGCGGACTGTCCGAGCGCGAGCGTCGCAAGCTCAAGAAGCGCGCCTGATCACGCGATTTCGTTGACCCCGGGCGGTTCGTCGCAACCGCCTAAGGTGGCGAGCATGCACGACGACGCAGATCAGGACGCTCCGGTCGCCGCCTGGCGATCGCGGCCTCCCACCGTCCTCGCCGTGCTGGTGGCCCACCGCGGATCGCGGTGGCTGCCCCAGACTCTGGCCGCTCTCGACCGCCTGAACCACCGTCCCGACCACCTCGTGCTGGTCCACGACGACACCGATCCGGCCACCCGCGACCTGCTGAACGCCCACACGGGCGCATCGCGTGTCGTGAAGGCGCCGGCTCGCAGCGGCTTCGGCGCCCAGGTGGCCGTGGCCCTCGAGTCCGAGACCGAGGCCTACGACTGGATCTGGCTCCTGCACGACGACCAGATCTGTGACCCCGACGCGCTCTCCGGGCTGCTCGACGAGGCGACCGCGGACCCCGGCATCGGTGTCGTCGGGCCCAAGGTCCGCGAGTGGCCGTCGTTGCGCCGTCTGCTCGAGGTCGGCCTCACGGTCACGGGCACTGGCCAGCGCGAGACGATGCTGGAGTCCGGTGAGCCCGATGCCGGCCAGCACGACCGCCCGCGCGACGTCCTGGCCGTCGGCTCGGCCGGCATGCTCGTGCGGCGCGACGTGTGGGAGCGCCTCGGCGGCACCGATCCGCGGCTGCCGTTGTTCTTCGACGACATCGACTTCGGTTGGCGGGCGAACCGCGCCGGCTACCGCGTGCGGACCGCGCCCACCTCGATCGTGTTCCACGCCGAGGCCAGCAGCAACCGTCGACGGGTCCGGCGCAAGGGCGTCCCCGAGAAGGCCGGCGAGCGCCGTGCCGCCGCGCTGTACACGATGCTCGCCAACAGCGACCCGCTGAAGTTCCCCCTGACCTCCATCCGGCTGTTCCTGGGGTCGCTGGTGCGGTTCGTCGGCTTCATCATCGGCAAGGACCTGCGCTCGGCGCGCGGTGAGATCGCGGCGATGGTCACGGTCTTCGCCAATCCCGGTCCGATGATCTCCGCCCGCCGCCGGCGCCGGCCCCTGGTGCGGCGCAGCAACCGCGAGCTCTCGGACCTCTTCGCGCCGTTCTGGATGCCGTACCAACACGGACTGGACGTCGCCGCCACGACCTTCCAGGCGGTCGTGCGACCCGAGTCCGTCGAGTCGCTCGGGCTTCGCTCGATCGGCGTGGGCGACGAGGACGAGGAGGATCCCGTCGTCGTCGACCGGCCGACGTGGTGGCGCCGGTGGCCGTGGCTGACGTGGGTGCTGGTCCTGTTCGCCGGCTCGGTCGTGGCGGCTCGATCCGTCGCGACCGGCAACCTGTTCAGCCCTGTGCTGCCTGCGTCGCCCGATTCGGTCCGGGCGTGGTGGGGACTGATCTTCGAGCGCTCGCACGCGGTGGGCCTGGGCAGCGCCGACGGCGCTCCGGCCTACGTCCTGCCGCTCGCCGTCGTGGGCCTGGTCGTGTGGTTCGCGCCGGGCATCATCGCCGGGATCCTGACCGTCCTGGCCGTCCCGTTCGCGGCGCTCACCGCGCACCGCTTCGGACGGCTCGTCAGCGACGACCGCGCCGTGCGCATGACCTGGGCCGCCTCCTACGGCCTCATGGTCGCGGTCACCGGAGCCGTCGCCGGCGGCCGGTTGGGCACGGTCGTGGCCCTCGTCGTCGCGCCGCTGTTCGCGAACGTGCTCCTGCGGCTGGTCCTCGAGCCGCAGTGGACGCGTGCCGTCCTGGTCGGGGTCTGGATCGCGCTGGTCGCGGCCTTCGCGCCGGTCGCCTGGGCGCTGGGCATGATCGCCCTGGCCGTGTGCGCCGTGCTGGTGCGCCCCGCGGCGCGGTACCTCGCGGCCAGCGCCGCGGTCGGCACGGCCCTGCTGGGGCCGTGGCTGTTCGACCGGGTCTTCACGGGACGGATCTGGTGGGAGGCCGGCAACCCCGTCGACGCCCCGGCCACCGCGTGGGACGTCGTCACCGGCACAGGCGGAGGCGCCGGCTCGGGCCCGTGGTGGATCGCGCTCCCGCTGATCGTGCTGGCCATCGCCGCGCTCGTCCCGTCAGCGACCCGGCGCGCGGTGACCGCCGCCTGGATCGTCGCCCTCGTCGGACTGGCGGCGGGCCTGCTCGCCTCGATCTCGACGTTCGTGCCCTACCCGGGCGCTCCGGCGGTGCGCGCGTGGTCCGGCCTCGGTGCCGGTGTCTGGATGGGTGGCCTGCTGACGGCCGTGCTGTTCGCCTGGCCCGTCCTGCGCACCCGGCGCTACCGGTCGTGGCGCCGCCCCGCGATCGCGCTGCTGGCCGCGTTCCCGATCCTGGCCGGAGGGTGGCTCGTGGTGCGCGGCATCGCCGACCCGCTCGAGTCCGGTGACGCGCGGGTCGTCCCGGCGTTCCTGGCTGCGCGGCCGGGCACCACCGTCGTCCTGACCGGCGACTCCGAGTCGGGCATCGTCGCGGACGCCGTCGTCGGTCCCGGTCCGTACCTCGGGGCCGAGGCCCTGCGCACGACCGCCGACCGCGAGAAGCGACTGCACGACACCATCGAGTCCCTCGTGACGACGCCCACCCGCGACGACGTCGACCAGCTCGCCCGACTCGGCGTCGACAGCCTGTACGCCCCGGACGTCGACCTGGATCTCGCGCGCCGCATCGACGCGGCGCCGGGACTGGCGCAGAAGGGCAGCGACTCGCCGGACTCGCGGGTCTGGTCGGTCACGTCCGACGTGAAGGCCGAACCGGCCCCGCGTGCGGGCGCCGCTCGCCCGTGGCTCGCGGGCGCCTGGATGCTGGCCTGGGTCGCCGCGGTGGTCGCGGCGCTGCCCGTGCGCCGGAACCAGGCGCCGGAGCCGGAACCGGAACCGGACGAGGAGGACGCATGAGCGGCCGCATTCCCGTTCGCCTGGTGCTCCCGCTGATCGCACTCGTGCTCGTCGGGGCCGTGTCCTTCGTCCCCGAGCCCGATCCTCCGGTCGTGGCCGGTGGCAGCAGCCGCGTCGACGTCCGCCAGACGGTCTGGGCGTGTCAGGTCGCTCCCGGGTGGACCGTGGCCGCGGGCCAGGTCTCACCCGGCACCGAGGCGGCCGCCCGGCCGATCCCGCCGGAGGCCGCCGCCGACCCGGTCTGGGCCCAGGCCGATCGCTGGCGCACGGCCGAGCCAGGTGGCGAGGCCTTCGTGCTCGAGCAGTCCGGGGCGGGCTCGGGGTCGGTCGGCTACGTCGCCGGCACCTCCTCGGGCGACGCCGTCCTCGGCTCCTGCCCCCCGGTCGTGGACGAGGCGTGGTTCGTGGGTCTCGGCGACACCGGCCGTTCCGAGGCCACGGTGACGCTCATCAACCTCGGCGAGAACCGGGCCGTCGCCGACCTCACGTGGTGGGGTGCGGACGGACCGATCCAGTCCCTCGACACCTCGGGCCTCGTGGTCGAGCCCGGTGAGCGGCGCGAGATCTCCGTCGACGACGTGGCCGCCGGGGAGGGCGCGGTCGCCGCGCACGTCTCGCGGCGACGCGGGTCCTTGACGGCGGTCGCCCTCGACGCCGGGCGTGCGGGCGCCGACCTGGTCTCCCCGGCCAGCGGTGCCGCGAGGTCCCAGGTCCTCGCGGGGATCCCGCGCGGCGGCACCACACGCGTCGAGCTGGCCAACCCCGGCACGTCGACGGCGCACGTCACGGTCGCCGTGCGGGGTCCCCAGGGCTCGTTCGCGGCGCAGGGCCTCGAGGACGTCTCGGTCGAGCCCGAGTCCACCCGGGTCGTGACGGTGCCCGGTGCGGTCGACCTCGACCAGGCGTCACTGGCGGTCACGTCCGACCTGCCCGTCGTGGCGTCGGCGACGGTCGAGACCGACGACGACATCGCCCGGGTCGCCCCGGCGCCCCCGATCACCGGTCCTGCCGTCGTCCCCGTCCGGATGGACGGGCGCGCGGTCCGCCTCGTGCTCACGGCCGAGGAGCCCGCCGAGGTCGTCGTCGAGTCCTTCTCGGCGTCGATGGAGTCGCTGGGCGAGCGCCGGGTGAGCCTCGAGGCGGGTGCCTCCACCACGGTCGGCGCTCCGGAAGGCAAGCCGGCGTACCTGCTCGTCACGCCGGTGGACGGCGCCGAGATCAGGGCCGGCCTCTGGCAGGTCGACGGCGAGCGGATCGCCGCTGCGACGGTGCATCAGGCGCCGGTGTCGGTGGTCGCCCCGGGCGTCTCGGTGCGCTGAGCCGTCAGTCGCGGGGGTCGAGGTCCTCGGGGTCGTGGTGCCACACCTCGGCGAGCCGGGTGAGCAGCACGGTCCAGACCGCGTCCTCGACGTCGGCGGCCGAGCGCGCCCGGCCGATGATGGGCAGCCGGTAGAGCACGATCCGGTAGCCGCCAGGAGCCGGGTTCACGATGCTGCGGGGGACCGGCTCGTCCCAGCCGTACGGCAGCAGCGGCGCCTCCTCGATCGCGACCTCGACGTGGTCGGGCTCGCGCGCGAAGTGGCGGTCCAGCCGGGTGAGGATCTCGGCGACGAGCTCGTCGAAGGCCTCGCGAGGAGTCCGGTGGATGGGAGCGCCGTGCGGCGTCAGCGGCCCGGGCAGCGAGAACACGCCGCGTGGCCCGCGTCCGCGCCGGTCCCGGGCGGCACCGGGTCGGGGGCCGTGCACGGGGACTCGGGGTCCGGGTTCGCTGGCCACGCGGTGAGCCTACTGCGGTCGGCTGGGGCCGGGGGTTAACCTCGCCTCGTGGGACTGCAACGTCGATGCTCGCGCGCAGGCTGCCCGAACTCCGCGGTGGCCACCTTGACGTACGTGTACGCCGATTCGACCGCCGTGCTGGGGCCGTTGGCCACCTATGCCGAGCCGCACGCCTACGACCTGTGCTCGCGGCACGCCGAGCGACTCTCGGCCCCGCAGGGCTGGAGCGTCGTGCGACTCGCGCCCCAGTTCACCGAGCCGGAGCCGACCCACGACGACCTCGTCGCCCTGGCCGAGGCCGTGCGCGAGGCAGGCCGGCCGACCACCGAGGTCCCCGCGGACGACCACGGCCCCGTGTTGCGTCTGGTGCGCGACGACT